>NZ_JAMYPQ010000002.1:165000-637486 GCF_040320455.1 Mesorhizobium sp. M0698
AGTGTGACGAGCAAGCTTAAACCGATAGGTGTAGGCGCAGCGAAAGCGAGTCTGAACAGGGCGTTCAGTTCGTCGCATTAGACCCGAAACCGAGTGATCTAGCCATGAGCAGGTTGAAGGTAAGGTAACACTTACTGGAGGACCGAACCCATAACTGTTGCAATAGTTCGGGATGACTTGTGGCTAGGGGTGAAAGGCCAATCAAACTCGGAAATAGCTGGTTCTCCGCGAAATCTATTTAGGTAGAGCGTCGACCGAATACCCCAGGGGGTAGAGCACTGGATGGGCTAGGGGTCCTCACCGGATTACCAAACCTAACCAAACTCCGAATACCTGGGAGTAATAGTCGGCAGACACACGGCGGGTGCTAACGTCCGTCGTGAAAAGGGAAACAACCCTGACCTACAGCTAAGGTCCCCAAGTTATGGCTAAGTGGGAAAGGATGTGAGGATCCCAAAACAACCAGGATGTTGGCTTAGAAGCAGCCATCATTTAAAGAAAGCGTAACAGCTCACTGGTCTAAATAAGGGTCTTTGCGCCGAAAATGTAACGGGGCTAAAGCCATACACCGAAGCTTAGGGTTTGCAGCAATGCAAGCGGTAGCGGAGCGTTCTGTAAGCTGATGAAGCCATACCCGTGAGGGGTGGTGGAGGTATCAGAAGTGCGAATGCTGACATGAGTAACGTAAGGGGAGTGAGAGACTCCCCCGCCGAAAGTCCAAGGGTTCCTGCTTAAAGCTAATCTGAGCAGGGTTAGCCGGCCCCTAAGTCGAGGCAGAAATGCGTAGACGATGGGAACCACGTTAATATTCGTGGGCCTGGAGGAAGTGACGGATCATTGAGGTAGTCCAATCTTATCGGATTGAAAGGGCTGCTGCGTGGTTCCAGGAAATAGCTCCTCCTTATAGACCGTACCCGAAACCGACACTGGTGGACTGGTAGAGTATACCAAGGCGCTTGAGAGAACTATGCTGAAGGAACTCGGCAAATTGCACGCGTAACTTCGGAAGAAGCGTGACCCTTTCATGCGCAAGCATGGGAGGGTGGCACAGACCAGGGGGTAGCGACTGTTTATCAAAAACACAGGGCTCTGCGAAGTCGCAAGACGACGTATAGGGTCTGACGCCTGCCCGGTGCTGGAAGGTTAAGAGGAGGGGTGCAAGCTCTGAATCGAAGCCCCAGTAAACGGCGGCCGTAACTATAACGGTCCTAAGGTAGCGAAATTCCTTGTCGGGTAAGTTCCGACCTGCACGAATGGCGTAACGACTTCCCCGCTGTCTCCAGCATAGACTCAGTGAAATTGAATTCCCCGTGAAGATGCGGGGTTCCTGCGGTTAGACGGAAAGACCCCGTGCACCTTTACTATAGCTTTACATTGGCATTCGTAGTGGCATGTGTAGGATAGGTGGTAGGCTTTGAAACCTGGGCGCCAGCTCAGGTGGAGCCACCCTTGAAATACCACCCTTATCACTATGGATGTCTAACCGCGGCCCGTTATCCGGGTCCGGGACAATGTATGGTGGGTAGTTTGACTGGGGCGGTCGCCTCCTAAAGAGTAACGGAGGCGCGCGATGGTGGGCTCAGAACGGTCGGAAATCGTTCGCTGAGTGCAATGGCATAAGCCTGCCTGACTGCGAGACTGACAAGTCGAGCAGAGACGAAAGTCGGTCATAGTGATCCGGTGGTCCCGCGTGGAAGGGCCATCGCTCAACGGATAAAAGGTACGCCGGGGATAACAGGCTGATGACCCCCAAGAGTCCATATCGACGGGGTTGTTTGGCACCTCGATGTCGACTCATCGCATCCTGGGGCTGGAGCAGGTCCCAAGGGTATGGCTGTTCGCCATTTAAAGCGGTACGTGAGTTGGGTTCAGAACGTCGTGAGACAGTTCGGTCCCTATCTGCCGTGGGTGTAGGAATATTGAAAGGATCTGTCCCTAGTACGAGAGGACCGGGATGGACGGATCTCTGGTGGACCTGTTGTGGCGCCAGCCGCATAGCAGGGTAGCTATATCCGGACGGGATAACCGCTGAAGGCATCTAAGCGGGAAACCCACCTTAAAACGAGTATTCCCTGAGAACCGTGGAAGACGACCACGTTGATAGGCCGGGTGTGGAAGAGCGGCAACGCTTGAAGCTTACCGGTACTAATAGTTCGATCGGCTTGATCGTTCTCATTCCTAATGCCCATTTCTGGTGACAATCCTTGGATTGCGCCGAGATGGATGGCACAGAAAACAGCTTCTCGAGCAACGTGCGTTTTGCCGACCTGGTGGTTATGGCGGAGCGGCTGCACCCGATCCCATTCCGAACTCGGCCGTGAAACGCTCCAGCGCTGATGGTACTTCGTCTCAAGACGCGGGAGAGTAGGTCGCTGCCAGGTCTGCCAAGCGCACGTTGTTTAATCTTCTCCTTACGAACAGGCCCGCCAACGGGATATCGGGCCGCGCAAGCGGCCTTTTCATTTGGCGGAAGCTTGAATCCAGTGAGCCAAGGCTTACTTCTAGGGTTGACGCGGGGTGGAGCAGCCCGGTAGCTCGTCAGGCTCATAACCTGAAGGTCACAGGTTCAAATCCTGTCCCCGCAACCAAATTCGAAAACGGCCCGCCTTGTGCGGGCCGTTTTCGTTTTGCTGGCCGATTGGTTCGATCCCCGTCAGGGACTCGCACGAAGCAGACACAGCGAGACACCAAGGCAGGTCCAGCCCCCGCAAAAACCCCGGTAGCCTTACAGCGCCGGGGTTTTTTTGTTTTGGGGCGTGCTGCCAAACACCGAAGCTCGCGCGCCGCGACGAAGTTCCACGTCCTGCCGGCACCTGAATGTGCTGCATGGATGCAGCTCTAGCCGGCATCCCGGTTGGTCAAGGCGATGTGGCAGCAGCCGGAACCGTGGCCCGGCGTCCAGGTGACGTTGTCGAAGCGCACTCCGGTGGCCTCGAACAGGCCGCGGTCGAAGGCGCCGGCGATTCGGCAGAGCGTGGCGAGCTTCTCGTCGCCGACGCCGGCTTCGACCCAGGCGTCCTTCAGCGGACAGCGCTTGACCTTGAAGGCGATGCGGCCTTGGCTGCGTTCGACGTCGGTCGGATACATGCGGCCGCCATCCGGGCTGACGGCCAGGAACGCCTCGCCGATCGCCGGTGCATCGTTCGGGCCGAAATCGGCAAAGGCCGCCGCCGCAACCTCCTTGCCGCGTTGTTCGATTATACGGATCATAATCGCCTCGGCTTTTTCCGCGCCCAACTCCGCGGTTAGCTCGTCGAGGAACAGACGATAGAGATCGGCGCGGTTGCGGAAGGCGGAATCGAGTTCGCGCGACAGTTTTTCGGCTCGGGCTTCGGCGTCGGTCATGATGCGTCCTGTTCGATCCTTGACAGTCTTGGCGCTGCCGCTACCAGCGCCTTGCCGATCGCGGATTGCGGCGCGTCGATGACGGTGCGGGCATCGCCGCTCTCGGCAATCCGCCCGGCGTCCAGAATGGCCATGCGGTGGGCGATGGCACGGACGACGCCGAGATCGTGCGAAACGAATAGATAGGCGATGCGCTCCTCGCGTTGAAGGTCGAGCAGCAGTTGCAGGATCTGCGCACGAACCGAAACGTCGAGCGCCGACACGGCCTCGTCGAGCACGACCAGCGACGGTTTCGTGGCGATGGCGCGGGCGATTGCAACGCGCTGGCGCTGACCGCCGGAAATTTCGTGAATGGCGCGGCCGGCGAGACCGGGGCTGAGGCCGACGCGTTCCAGCAGAGCTGCAATACGGCGCGGGCGCTCGGGGCCAGAGGCAATGTGATGGATGCGCAAGGGGTCGTCGAGCACACGCGCGACTGTGGCGCGTGGGTTCAAGGCGGCGAGCGGATCCTGAAACACCATCTGAAGACGGGCGCGCCGGCCGCGCAAGGCAGCGCCGTTCAGCGACAGGAAATCGCTGCCTTCAAATTCGATACGGCCGGTATCGAATTCGATGAGCCGGAGCACTAGACGAGCTATCGTCGACTTGCCGCTGCCGGAAGGTCCGGCTAGCGCCAGCGTCTCGCCGGGGTCGATGTGGAAGGAAACGTCGTCGACCGCGGCGATGATCTTGCCGCCGCGACTGTATCGTTTGGTCAGGCCGGAAACGGCGAGCAGCGGGTCGGTCATGTTCGCCGCAACAGCGGCTCGGCGTCGAGGCCGAGATGAGCGTCAAGCAGCACACGAGTGTATGCGTGACGCGGCGCATTGACGATTTGGGCTGTCGAACCGAGCTCGAGCAGCTCGCCATGCCGGAACACCGCGATGCGCTCCGCAAGCTCAGCGGCCAGCGCAATGTCGTGGCTGATGAACAGCAGCGTCATACCGTCCTCGGCCACCAGTCGCCGGATCAGCCCGACGATCTCGGCCTGCACGATCGTATCCAGCGCGCTGGTCGCCTCGTCGGCGATCAGCAGTTTCGGACCGGCAGCAATCGCCGCGGCGATCGCCACACGCTGCTTCTGGCCGCCGGAGAGCTGGTGCGGGAAGGCGCAGAGGGCAGCGTCCGGATCGGGCAGGCGGACGCGCTCGAGCAGGGTTTTTGCCTTGGCATAGGCGTCTCGCCAACTGAGGCTGAGATGAGTGCACGCGACTTCCGCGATCTGCTTGCCGATTGGCATCACCGGGTCGAGACTTGCGGATGGGTCCTGGAAAATGAAGCCGATGTCACGGCCACCGATTGGAGCATGGTCGCGAAGGCTTGCAGGTTGGCGTCCCGTCGCACCCCCCTCTGTCCTGCCGGACATCTCCCCCTCAAGGGGGGAGATTGCACTTTCATCTCTGCCTTCGCCAATCACCGAAGCTGGCGGAAAGGAACCGGCTGCGGAACTGCCGATCTCCCCCCTTGAGGGGGAGATGTCCGGCAGGACAGAGGGGGGTGCCTTGGCACCAAACATTGGTGGCGGGCGCAAGAGCCAATCGATGCGGCCTTCGATCCTGGCGGTGGCCGGCAGCAGGTCGGCAATGGCCAGCGCCAGCGTGCTCTTGCCCGAACCGCTTTCACCGATGATGGCAAAGCGCTCGCCGGCGGTGATGTCGAAGCCGACATTCTTCAGCGCCGCTACCTCGGCGCCGTCACGGCGATAGGTCACCGTCAGATTGCGGATCGAAGCAAGCGCCGTCACGACAGGCTCCTCCTCATCGCCGTGGTCTCGACGACGCCTTCGCCGGCGAGATAGACGCCGAGCACGGTGAGCACGAGCGCTACGCCCGGAATGATCGACAGGAAGGGCGCGGTGCGCAGCACGGCGCGGCCTTCGGCGATCATGCCGCCCCAGGTAACCCGGTTGGGATCGCCGAGGCCGAGAAAGGACAATGCCGCTTCGGTGAGAATCGCCGCGGCGACGATCACCGACGACAAAGCCATTACCGGCGGCAGCGCATTGGGGAGCACCTCGCGAAAGGCGATCTCCAGCGGATGCATGCCGATGACGCGGGCGCCGGCAACAAAATCGCGCTCGCGGATCGACAGCACTTCGGCCCGCGCCACGCGTGCCGGTCCTGTCCAGGCGCCAAGCGCTATCGCCACGACGACGACGCCGAGCGATGGCCCGACGATGCTGACGAAAGCCAAAGCTAGCAGGAAGGCCGGCACGGTCTGGAAAGCGTCGGTGATGCGCATCAGCACTTCGTCGACGAGGCCGCCGGCAAAGCCGGCCAACGTGCCGATCACGGCGCCGACGGCAAGGGCGGCGGCTGCTGCTGCCAGCCCGACCGCCAGGGAGGTACGGGCGCCATGGAAAAGCTCGGCAAGCACGTCGCGGCCTAGGCGGTCGGTGCCCAGTGGCAGCGACCAGTCCTGGAATGGCGGCAGCAATGCCGGCCCGGCAATCGCCTGCGGATCGCCGGGAAAGAACAAAGGTGCGGCAAGCGCCACGGCAAACAGTGCCGCCAGGAAGACCGCGCCGGCGATCGCTTCCGGCGTGCGAAGAAAGCGGCGAAGCGGGCTCACGCACCGGCCTCACTGGCGCCGACGCGCGGATCGAGGAAGGCGTAAGCGATGTCGACGAGAAGGTTGACGATGACGACCAGAACGGCGCTGACGAGAATGATGCCGAGCAGCAACGGCGTGTCGCGCGCGGCCACCGCTTCCTGCGCCAGCCGGCCAAGGCCGGGCACGGAAAAGACGCTTTCGATGACGACGCTGCCGCCCAGCATTTGCGCGGACTGCAGGCCAAGCATGGTGACCAGCGGCAACAATGCGTTGCGGGCGACGTGGGCGAGCACGATGCGCTGGCGGGAAAGTCCCCTGGCGCGGGCGGCGAGGACAAAATCCTGTCGCCAGACTTCGGCCATGCCGGCGCGCATCATGCGCAGGTAAAGCGCGAGATAGATGAAGCCGAGCGCGGACACCGGCAGGACGAGATGGCGGGCGATGTCGGCGGCGCGATCGAGGCCGGTCTTGCCCGAGGCGATGCTCTCGATGCCGCCGATCGGAAACCAGCGCAGGTCGACGGCGAAGACGATGATCAGCACCAGCCCGAGCCAGAATCCCGGTACGGCATAGAGCGCCAGCGAGCCGATGGACAGGAAGCGATCACGGAAGCTGCCGGGTCTGGCGCCGGCATAGATGCCGAGCGCCGAGCCGAGGCCGAAGGAGAGCGCGGTGGCGCTGCCCATCAACAGCAGCGTGGTAGGCAGGCGCTCGAGGATGACGTCGCGGATCGGCCGCGAGAAGGTGACCGACTGGCCAAGGTCGAGATGCAGCAGCGCCCAGAGATAGTTGGCCAGCCGCGTCAGCTCCGATTGGTCGAGACCCCAGCGGTGACGCAACAGCTCGATCATGCCGGCGTCGCCGCCGGTCGAGACGATATAGGCATCGACCGCGTCGCCGGGCGCTGCTTCGAGCAAAAGGAAGGTGCCGACGACGACGATCAGCAGCACGAAGATGCTGCCAACGAGACGGCGGCGAAGAAGGATGAGGGCGCGGGTCATGGCGCAGCACTGACAGGAGAGCCAAGTCTTCGGCGCTGCGTTCGGCACCCCCCTCGTGGGGGAGATGTCCGGCAGGACAGAGGGGGGCGCGAAGGAACTCTCATAGCCGAAGCTGAGCACCCACATAGGCGATGTGCAAGCCTTGAGCCGACCTGCCTAAGCCTCCAGCCAAGTGTCCGCCCAGTTCGATACCGCCCAGCGCGGGTTGTTGGCGATGTTCTTGACCGTGTCGCGGGCGACGCTGATGAAACTCCATTCGGCGACGTTGATGAGCGGCAGGTCGGCGGCAACTTTTCTCTGGAACTCCTTGTAGAGTTCGGTGCGGGCGGCGGTGTCGAGCGTCTCCGATGCCTTGGCGATCAGGGCATCGAGTTCAGCGTTCTTGTAGCCGCCCTGGTTGGAGAAGGGCACGCCGTCGGGAATGCCGCTCTGCACCAGGATGGTGGTCGAGATCGCCGGATCGCCGCGAAACACCGGCGGCCCGACCGCAAGGTCGAAGGCGTGGTCGGTGTAGACCGCCTTGATGTGCGCGGCCGAGTCGTTGTTGACCAGCTGGGCGTCGATGCCGATGGCGGCGAGCGCCTGGCGCAGATAGTCGCCGAACTGCTTGGTCTCGTTGAAGTAGGGCGCCGGCAGCAGTTTCAGCGAAAAGCGCTTGCCGTCATCGCCTCGGCTGTAGCCGGCCTCGTCAAGCAAGGCATTGGCCTTGGCAACGTCGAAGTCATAGGTCGGCACGTCGGCGGTGTAGAATTGCGGATCGTTTTTCGGCACCGGGCCGGTGGCGGTCGCGGCATAGCCGAGAAATACCGTCTTGACGACGAAATCCTTGTCGATGGCGTGAGCGATCGCCTGGCGCACTTTCAGGTCGGCCAGCTCCTTGCGGCGATGGTTGATCTCGACGATCAGTTGGTAGGTCAGCGCTTCGTAGCCTTTGGTGATAACCTTGAGGCCAGGCACCTTGGAGATGCGGTCGAGATCGGCCAACGGCACGGCGGAAAAGGCGGCGAGCTGGATTTCCTCCGCTTCGAGCGCGCTTGCGGCGGAGGTGCGGTCGGGCAGCACCTGATAGATGATCTCGTCGAGATAGGGCTGGTCCTTGCCCCAATAATCGGTGTTCTTCTCCAGCCGGTAATATTCGCCGGGCTTGTATTCGGCGAATTTGAATGGGCCGGTGCCGACCGGTGCGTTGTTGGCCGGGTTGTCCTCAATCTTTCCGGTCTCATAGATGTGCTTCGGCACCACGCTGGTGAGAGCCGGCAAGGCATTGCGGATCAGCTGGAACGGTGTCGGCTTGGCGAATTTGAACACGGCGGTGGCCTCGTCCGGCGTGTCGACGGCCTCAAGATCCTTGAACACGGTGCGGCCGAGATTCTGCAGCGGTTTCCAGACCTGCAGCGCCGAGAAGGCGACGTCGGCGGAGGTAAAGGGCTTGCCGTCATGCCATTTGACGCCCTCGCGTAGCTTAAATGTCACCGACAGGCCGTCGGCGTCGCCTTCCCAGCTCAGCGCCAGGCGTGGATCGAGCCCGTCCTTGCCGTCAAAGGATGCCTCGGCCAAGGTTTCCACGATCTTGCTAGAAATGAAGAAGACACCGTTCGAGGCGACGATCGCCGGATTGAGATTGCGCGGCTCGGAATCGGCGGCAACGACCAGTCGTCCGCCCTTTTTCGGCGTTTGCGCCCAGCCGATCGTCGGCATGGCCGTGGAAGCCAGCAGCAATGCCGAACCGGCCAGCATCGTGCGTCTGGAAATGGTGAACTCTGACATGATCGAACTCCGTCCTCTCCGCGACCCGGCCGGGTCCGCCGTACCCCTCGGACGCTCATAAGCGTTCCACAACGTGATTATGAGCCTTGTCGGGGGTTTCGCCAGAGACGGAATTGGCGCATCCTCGCGTGGCTTTGAAATTTCCGTCCGCTGGACCAGTTGTACAGAAACGGTTCGATGCGCGGATTCTGGCAGGACCAGACTGGAGGGAGTGCAGCAGGTGAAGGAGCTTTTGGGGCTCGTTCGCCATTCTGGCTGGACCAGATCGGGCAAAATGATGCAGTTTTAAGCATAGCCGAGGATCAGAGCCAGAAAAGCCGGCACCGCCGAGCGGCTGGCTAAGGGATTTCAGGGAGAGAGACATGAACATTGCCCCGGGCAAGAATGCCGTCGGCAGCGTGCCGTTCGACCAGGCCAGGGTGGACGGGCTGATGGAGGAGGACGGCATCGACGTGCTGCTCGCCACATCCAAGCACAACACGCAATATCTGCTTGGCGGCTACAAGTTCATCTTCTTCGCCGCCATGGATGCGATCGGCCACAGCCGCTATTTGCCTGTTGTCGTCTATGAGAAAGGCGGCCCGGAGCATGCCGCCTATATCGGCAACCGCATGGAAGGCGGCGAGCACCAGAATCATCCGTTCTGGACGCCGACACTGCATGCCGCCTGCTGGGGTACGCTCGATGCCGCCAATCTGGCGGTCGAGCATTTGCGAAAGATCGGCAAGGGCAATGCCCGCATCGGCATCGAGCCCGCCTTCCTGCCGTCCGACGCCTATATGCTGATCCGCAACGCGCTGCCGGATGCCAAGCTGATCGATGCGACTGATATGCTGGAGCGCATGCGGGCAATCAAAACCGAGGCGGAGCTGGAAGAGCTGCGCATCGCTTCGGAGCTGATCACCGATTCCATGCTGGCGACCATCGGCTGGGCACGCGAAGGCACGACCAAGAGCGAGATCATCGAACAGCTCAGGCGCGAGGAGACCAATCGCGGCGCGCATTTCGAATATTGCCTGTTGACGCTAGGCTCCAGCCACAACCGCGCCGCCTCGCCGCAGGCGTGGAGGAAGGGCGAGGTGATGTCGATCGATTCCGGCGGCAACTACCACGGCTATATCGGCGATCTTTGCCGCATGGGCGTGCTGGGCGACCCTGACGCCGAACTCGAGGATCTGCTGGCCGAGATCGAGGCAGTGCAGCAGGCGGCCTTCTCCAAGGTCAAGGCGGGCACGCTGGGCGGTGACATGATTTCTCGTGCCGAAGGCGTTCTGAAGAAATCCAAGGTTGCGGCCTATACTGATTTCTTCGCGCATGGCATGGGGCTGATCACGCATGAAGCGCCGTTCCTGATGACCAACCATCCGGTGACCTATGAAGGCACCTATGCCGCAAAGCCGCTGGAGAAGAACATGGTGCTTTCGGTCGAGACGACCATGCTCCACCCGACGCGCGGCTTCATCAAGCTGGAGGACACGGTGGCGGTGACCGATGCCGGTTACGTCATGTTCGGCGATCGGGGCCGGGGCTGGAACAGGGGCGGGGGCGGCTTAGGCGCTGGTTACCTAGCCCGTTCTTGAGATTACCTCGTCCGAGCAAATAATTGGTCACGCCAGCGAGCATTTGCCGATATGGAACCCGAACTGCCCAAGCAGGTCTTTATCGACGGGTGCGAGCAGATCTCCATGGAGTTCGAACCGATTGGGTTCCGCTTTGCGAAAAGCGGTCCTCATGCGAGTCGTCGGGCCGGCGACTGGGTATTCAAAATCTCCTTTCAATCAAACTATCTGAACGTCGGCGGCGAGTACGTCGAACTCGTCGTGCATGCGTCGGTCTACAGCAAGGCAATAAAGGAGTGGGACGAGCGAAGCGCTTGGCCCGCCAGTGCCAGCGATTGGGTCGCCGGTGGACAGCTTGGCAATTTGCGAACCCCGCATCATTGGCGGACATGGAACATCGCAAACCCGCATACCCGCCAGGCTGAAATCGCGAACATCGTTGCCAACATCCAAACGACTGTCCTGCCGCTCTTCGAACGTTTCGACGTTCCGCGCAAACTAGCCGAACAGGTCGCATGTTCTGAAGTTCCGGGCTTCATGTTCCCTGAAAATGCTGTTCGATTTGTACTCTGGCAGCTTGGTCCAGAGGCAGCGGAAAACTGTTTGTCCTATTGGGTGGCGCGCTTACCTTCGCCGGATGCTTTCCGATCAGAGCGCGATGTCCCCACTTTGCCGGATAGGCTCGCTCTGGGGAGCGATACTAACAACCTAGCAAGGGTCGCTCGTGCGATGAAGATTGGCCTCAGCCTGTGACATTATCTGCCCGGCGGGATCAACCTGAAATCCGGCAACTCCCGCAACGCCAGTTCCGGCCCGGCCGGCGAATAGACGACGAAAAGCTGCATCGGCCCGTCGCCGGTATTGAGCGTCGAGTGGAAGCGGCTTTCCGGCACATAGATGGTGCAGCCGGGGCCGACTTTCTCGACGACCGGGTTGCCTTTCTCGTCTTCGACCATCTGCTCGCCATGGCCTGAGATGACAAAGATGATCTCCTCCGCACCCGGATGGTTATGACGCGTATGGCCTTTGCCTGACGGTAGGTCGACGACACCACCGGAAAATCGCTTTGCGCCGTTCACTTCGGGAGCGACCGTCAGCGACAGCCTGCCCCAGTCGAAGCCGAAGGCGCTGACGTCTTTTGGATATACGAATACCTTGCTGTTGTCGGTCATCGTCCCACCCTTCTTTTTGCTGGTCTCTACGCAGCGCCGAACGTAACGGCCTTGAAATCCGCCGTCTGCCTGGCGATCGAGGCTTCCGCCGGCAGCCGCTCCATCGAACTGGCGCCATAGAACCCGTGCAGGCCCTTGCAGCGCTCGAGAATATATCTGGCGTCGTCCGGCATCGAGATCGGCCCGCCATGGCAAAGCAGGATCATATCCTCGCGCACTGAGCGTGCCGCTTTGGCGATGGCGTCGATCTCGCTCACACAGTCGTCCAGCGATTTAGCCGATGTCGCGCCAATCGAGCCGCCGGTGGTCACCCCCATATGGGCGACGACGATGTCGGCGCCAGCTGTTGTCATGGCGCGCGCCTCGTCTGGGTTGAAGACATAGGGCGTGGTCAACAGGTCGAGTTTGTGAGCCTCGGCGATCATGTCGACCTCGAGCCCGAAGCCCATGCCGGTTTCTTCAAAACTCTGCCGCATCTGGCCGTCGAACAGTCCGATGGTCGGAAAGTTCTGCACACCGGAAAAGCCCATCGTCTTCAACTCGGCCAAAAGCAGCGGCATGATGACGAAGGGATCGGTGCCGTTGACGCCGGCCAGCACCGGCGTCTTCTTCACTACCGGCAGCACTTCGTAGGCCATTTCCTTGACGATCTCGTTGGCGTTGCCATAGGCGAGCAGGCCGGCGGCCGAGCCGCGCCCGGCCATGCGGTAGCGGCCGGAATTGTAGATGATGATCAGGTCGATGCCGCCGGCTTCCTCTGCCTTGGCCGACAGGCCGGTGCCGGCACCGCCGCCGACGATCGGCACGCCGTCCGCGATCATCTTGCGGAATTTCTCCAGGATTTTCTTGCGCGGTATGGCGGCCATGTCTTGGTGTCTCACTGTCTGGCGATGTCGAGGAAGGCCGTTGTGGCAGCCCAGGCGAATTCGGGGTCGTTGATATGAAGCGGCAGGCGCAGCACGCGCCGCGTTTTGGCGGGTTTGATGGTACGCTCGATCGCCTCGAACAAAGCGGCATCGGCTTCAGGGTCGAAGAAGGCGCCGCCTTCAATGTCGAGCGCCGACACGCCTTTCTCCGGAATGAGGAAACGAACCGGACCCTGGCAGAGGCTCAGCCTTGTACCGATCCATTCGCCGATCGTTCTGCTTTCGTCGGCAGTGGTGCGCATCAGTGTGACGTTTGGATTGTGCTCATAGAACAGCCGGCCGCGATAGCGTTCCGGAATTGTCGGCGGCGCCCAGAAATTGACCATGTCGAGCGCGCCGACCGAGCCGACATAAGGCAGCCCGGTGCGGGCGATGGCGCCAAAGCGATCTTCGGTCGCCGGCAGCACGCCGCCAAGCACCAAGTCGCAGACTTCGGTCGTTGTGATGTCGATGACGCCTGACAACAGGCCGCTGTCGGCCAATTTTTCCATGGTGCGGCCGCCGGTGCCGGTGGCATGAAAGACCATGCAGTCATAAGTCGAACGAAGCTCATCGGCGATCGCGGTCACGCATGGCGTGGTGACGCCGAACATGGTGAGGCCGAGCGACGGTTTGCCCTCGGGCGGCGGCGCCGGCTTTGTCGCCATGCCCGATATCGCCTGGGCGGCATTGTGCAGCACGACACGCGAAAGCCGGTTGAGGCCGGCCATGTCGGTCACCGACGGCATCATGACGATGTCGGAGACGTCGACGTAAGGCGCGGTGTCACCCGAGGCCAACGTCGAAACCATGATCTTGGGCAGACCGAGCGGCAGCGTGCGCATGCCTGCGGTGATGATCGAGGTGCCGCCACCGCCGCCAATGCCGATAATCCCGGCAATATCGCTGCGCGACTGGACAAACCGGGCAAAGGCGGCAGCCATCGCCGCCACCGCGGTGCCGCGATCGTCGACGCCGAGCACGGCATTGCGACCCTCGGAATGGTGGCTGGCGACCTCGTCTGCCGAAACATCGACCGGCACGGTCGCGCCGCGTGTTCCGATGTCGACACGGGCAATCGAAGCGCCGGTAGCCGCGACCGCATCGGCCAGAAATGCGAGTTCCTCGCCCTTGGTGTCGGCGGTGCCCACCACATAGATGCGCTTCATCGCGTTTCCCCGGTCTTGGGCGTGCTCGGCGCTGCCGCCCCTTTTTGCCCGGCCGTTCGACGGCGCGAAGGGCCATTGCAATTTTTTGAGACACGCGTATCATATTGACATGAATGTCTCACGTCAACAAGCGGCAATGGACGACGATGCCAGCCAAGGGCCGAACCCCCAAGTAGAGCGCGGGGCCCGCGCGCGCACCAGGCGTCTCATGCTGGAGACGGCGACAAAGCTGATGCAGGCGGGCGCCACGCCCTCCGTCAGCGAGGTGGCGGAGGCAGCGGAGGTCTCGCGCGCCACCGCCTATCGGTATTTTCCGAGCCAGGCGGCGTTGGTGCAGGCGGTGGTCGATGAGGGGCTTGGGCCGATCCTTACGTGGAAATCGAGCTCTGCCGATCCCGAGCGCCGGGTCGCCGAGCTGTTCGAGACCGCCATGCCGCGCATCGAGGTCTTCGAAGCGACGTTCAAGGCGGCGCTGAAACTGTCGCTCGACCAGTGGGCGCAGCGACAGGCAGGCACGCTTGACGGCGAACCTGCCTTCACGCGCGGCCATCGCGTCGATCTTTTGAAAGATGCGATCGCGCCACTCAAAGGCCGGTTGCCGCCGCGCGAATTCAAGCGGCTCGCGCAGGCGCTGTCATTGATCTTCGGTGTTGAGATGCTGATCGTATTGAAGGATATATGGGGATTGGATAGCCGCAGTATGATGTCGGTTGCGCAATGGGCGGCCGGCGCTCTTGTGCGCGCGGCTATGACCGAATCGATGATTGAAGGAGATGGGATCGCGCCGACGACCGCCGTGAGATGACGCCAATCTGGTTCGACCAGATTTTCAACCTGGCTATTCATGCTACTAGCGATGCAGCGGCCCAACTAAGGCATTCATGTATCAAGGAGTAGGAAAATTCAGGGAAAACAGGCAGATATCGCAGAAGCCAACTTGTCTGCGTGTCCGCCACCGTCCAAGAAAGGGCTTGACGTTCCTCTTAAATTGGTAATACCAGATCAGGACAAATAAAGCGGATCAAAGGTGAAGGCTGAGATCCGTTTCGGTCGAGCGAGGAGGCTCACAGACCGAAACGGTGCCGTCACGGGAGGACTACCAGGGCCGGCCTCTATGCCGGTTCTCATGAACGGTAGAATGCGCACAAGGGAGGAAATCATTATGCGCAAGACAATGACCAGCTTGCTTGCTGGTATCGGCCTAGTGCTCGCCTGCGGAACGTCCGTCTACGCGCAGGAAAAGGAACTTACAATCTTCTGGGCGGAATGGGATCCGGCCAATTACCTGCAGGAACTCGGCAACGAGTACGAGAAGGAAACCGGCGTCAAGATCACGGTGGAAACCACACCGTGGCCCGACTTCCAGACCAAGGCCTTCACCGAGTTCAACGCCCATGGCGACGCCTACGATATGGTCGTCGGCGACTCGCAATGGCTCGGTGCCGGCTCGACCGGTGGCCACTATGTCGACCTGACCGACTTCTTCAACAAGCACAAGGTCGGTGAAGTGATGGCACCGGCCACGGTGAAATACTATGCCGAATATCCGGGCGGCAGCAGCAAGTACTGGGCCATTCCGCTCGAAGGCGACGCCGTCGGCTGGTCCTATCGCAAGGACTGGTTCGAAGACCCCAAGGAAAAGGAGGCCTTCAAGGCCAAGTATGGCTACGACCTCGACGTGCCGAAGGATTTCAAGGCGCTACGCGACATCGCCGAATTCTTCTACCGGCCGGACCAGAAAAAATACGGCATCGCCATCTACACCGACAATTCGTATGACGCGATGGCGATGGGCTTCGAAAACGCGCTGTTCTCCTTTGGCGGCGAGTTGGGTGACTATAAGACCTACAAGGTCGATGGCTTCATCAACTCCGACAAGGCGATCGCGGCGCTTGACGCCTACAAGGAACTCTACAAGTTCACGCCTCCGGGCTGGGCCAAGTCGTTCTTCGTCGAGGACAACCAGGCGATCACTGAAAACCTGGCCGCGATGAGCATGAACTACTTCGCGTTCTTCCCCTCGCTGATCAACGAGGCGTCGAACCCGAACGCCAAGAACACCGGCTTCTTCGCCAATCCAGCCGGACCTGGCGGCGACCAGTTCGCCGCACTCGGCGGTCAGGGCATCTCCATCGTTTCCTACTCGCAGAAGCAGGAAGAGGCGACGAAGTTCCTGGAATGGTTCATCAAGGACGAGACCCAGAAGAAATGGGCAGCGCTTGGCGGCTACACCTGCAGTGCCGCCGTGCTCAAGTCGCCCGAATTCCAGAACGCCACGCCCTACAACAAGGCGTTCTACGAGACCATGTTCAAGGTCAAGGACTTCTGGGCGGTTCCGGAATATGCGGAACTGCTGCAGCAGCTCAATCAGCGCATCTATCCTTACATGATCGGCGGCGAAGGCACCGCCAAGGAGACGCTGGACGCACTGGCAGCCGACTGGAACGCGACCTTCAAGAAATACGGCCGCGGCCAATAACTATGAAGTTTCACGGAGGGGGCGTTCGTGCCTCCTCCGTTTCTTTTTCTGATTTTTGAACCGGGAGCAGAGTCTTGGCGACCACGATGATCACCACGCTGGACAGGTCCTCGCGGGCCGCCGCTCGCGGTCTAAGCGACATTTCGATCCGCAATCTCTTCATCATCCCGACGATCCTGTTTCTGATCGTCTTCAACATCTTCCCGCTGATCTATTCGCTGGGCTATTCGTTCACCGATTTCCGCGCCTCGACCAGCGCGGCGGCGAATTTCGTCGGGCTGCAAAACTACCGCGACCTGCTCAGCGATCCCTATGTCTGGTCCAACTTCGCCATCACCGCAAAATACGTCATCATCTCGGTCGCCGGCCAGCTGCTCGTCGGCTTCGGCGTGGCCATGCTGCTCAATCGCGACATTCCGCTCAAGGGCCTGCTGACGACGCTCCTGTTGTTGCCGATGATGCTGTCGATGGCCGTCGTCGGCCTGTTCTGGAAGCTGCTCTACGATCCGTCCTTCGGCATCATCAATTATGCGCTGGGCCTCGGCACCTTCGAATGGCTGTCGAATCCGAAAATGGCGCTCTATGCGGTCGCGCTGACCGACATCTGGATGTGGTCGCCCTTCGTCATGCTGTTGTCGCTGGCCGGCCTGTCGGCCGTGCCCAAGCATCTCTACGAGGCAGCCGCGATCGACAGGGCCGGGCCGTTCTACACCTTCTTCCGCATAACGCTGCCGCTGGTTGCACCGATCCTGATGATCGCGGTCATCTTCCGCACCATGGAGGCGTTCAAGACCTTCGACCTCGCCTATATCCTGACCAGCCAGCCGACGGCCGAGCTGATCTCGATCCGGCTCTACAAGATGGCGTTCCAGGAATGGCAGACCGGGCGTTCCTGCGCGCTCGCCTACATCGTGCTGATCATGGTCCTGGCGATCACCAACATCTATGTCAAATACCTCAACAAGGTGAAGGAGCGCTGAGATGGCCGCAGTCCGCACTTCTTCCGAAATCACCTTCAACCGGGTCGCCATCGTCGCTGTCCTGCTGGTGACGATCATCTTCCTGGCGCCGATCTACTGGATCGCCTCGACGGCGTTCAAGCCGCGCAACCTCGCCACCACCATTCCGCCGACGGTGGTTTTCCAGCCGGAGATATCGCCCTTCGTCAAGTTGTTCACCAAGCGTTCGCAGCTGCGCAGCCCGCCGTCGCCGGAGGAGTACGCGGCTGCGCCGTGGTGGGAGCGCGTCGTCTTCAATGGGGGCGAAAAGATCGTGCGCGACGGCAAGGGCCAGGTGCAGTGGTCGGGCTATCCGAGCCGTTTCATGAACTCACTGATCGTTGCCATAACCTCGACCGTCCTGGCCGTCGGCATGGGCACCTTCACCGCCTATGGGTTCTCGCGCTTCAAGGTAAAAGGCGAGGCGGACCTACTGTTCTTCATCCTGTCGACACGCATGCTGCCGCCGGTGGTCGTCGCCATTCCGATGTTCCTGATGTACCGGGCGGTCGGCCTCAACGATTCCCATATCGGCCTGATCATCCTTTACACCGCCTTCAACCTGTCCTTCTCGGTGTGGCTGATGAAAGGCTTCATGGACGAGATCCCCAAGGAGTATGAGGAGGCGGCCCTCGTCGACGGCTATACGCGCATGGAGGCCTTCTTCAAGATCGTGCTGCCCGAGGCCGCCACCGGCATCGCCGCCACCGCCGTGTTCTGCTTTATCACGGCGTGGAACGAATATGCCTTCGCACTGATCATGACCAGCCGCCGTGCCCAGACAGCACCGCCCTTCATCCCCAGCCAGGTCGGTTCCGGCCTGCCGGACTGGACGGTGATTGCCGCCGGAACCTTCCTGTTCCTGCTGCCGGTCGCGATCTTCACCTTCCTGCTCCGCAACCACCTGTTGCGCGGCATGTCGTTTGGAGCGATCCGCAAATGAGCTTTCGCGACATCAACCAGAAATATCTCGAACCGGGCAGCCAGGTGCTGATGGTGCTCGGTATCATCGCGCTCTGCCAGCCGTGGAACATGCTGCTGCACAGCTATGGCGTGACCATCATCCTGATCGGCCTGATCGGCTTCAACATCACCTCCAAGATCGCGCCGGAGGAGAAGGCCGGCACCGGGCAAGGGGCAAATCCGGGGGCACAGCATTGACCCAGATCGAGCTTCGAGGCATCCAGAAATATTTCGGCGCCGTCCAGGTCATCAAGGACCTCAACCTGAAGATCGACGACAACGAGTTCATCGTGCTGCTCGGCCAGTCGGGCTGCGGGAAGACGACGACGCTCAGGGCGATTGCCGGGCTGGAGACGATCGACGGCGGCGACATCCTCATCGACGGCAAGCCGGTCCAGCACCTCAAGGCCGCCGATCGCGATATCGCCATGGTCTTCCAGTCGTTCTCGCTCTATCCGCATATGAGCGTCTATGAGAACATCGCCTTTCCGCTCAGGGCGACGCGCAAGAGCAAGGCCGAGATCGACAGCGAGGTGCGCTCGGTCGCCAAGACGCTGCAGATCAGCGATCTCCTCGCCAAGAAACCGTCGGCGCTGTCGGGCGGCGACATGCAGCGCGTGGCGATCGGCCGAGCCTTGGTGCGGCGGCCGAAGGCGATGCTGATGGACGAGCCGATCGGGGCGCTCGATGCCAAGCTGCGCGAGGAGATGCGGGCCGAGATCAAGCGGCTGCACATCAAGCAGGGCTCGACCAGCATCTACGTCACCCACGACCAGATCGAGGCGATGAGCCTCGCCGACCGCATCGTCATCATGCATGAAGGTGTGCTGCAGCAGGTCGGCTCGCCGGACGAGGTCTATTCGCATCCGGCGAATCTTTTCGTCGCGCAATTTGTAGGCAGCCCGGTGATGAACGTCGCCGACACTTCGGTGACCGAGAAAGCCTCATCGGCCTCGGTCACGGTCGGCGATGCGGCCGCCGGTTTCGAATTCCCGCGCGCCTTGCTGTCGAAGCTCAACGGCCATGCCGGCAGCCAACTCGCGCTCGGCATCCGGCCGGAAGGCGTCCTCGTCCGCCGCGAAGCCGCCGAGGGATTCTTGCCGGTGGAGACGCAGATCGTCGAGCCGCTCGGGTCCTTCGACATCGTCGACCTCAAGGTCGGCTCCAAGATGCTGCGTGCGCGCACCAAGAGCGGCTTCATCGGCGGCCCTGGCGAAAGAGTCTTCGTCAGAATCGATCCCAGCCAGGCGCATTTCTTCGACACGGCGAGCGGCAAATCGCTGGGAGTGAGACTCTGATGGCCCACATCCAGCTCAAGAACATCTCGAAGAAATTCGGCAATCACACCGCCTTGACCGGGCTCGATCTCGACATCGCCGATGGCGAGTTCTTCGTTCTGCTTGGCGAGACCGGCGCCGGCAAGACGACGACGCTGCGCATGATTGCCGGCCTGGAAAAACCGAGCGAAGGCCAGGTCTTCATCGACGGCGTCGATGTCGCCGACTGGGGCGCGGCCGAGCGTGACGTGGCGCTGGTGCTGCAGCAATATTCGCTGTACCCGCGCTATACGGTGCGCCAGAACCTCGAATTTCCACTGAAGCCGAAGATCCGCCGGCTGCCCGATGCCGAGATCAAGGATCGTGTCGACCGCGCGGCCAGGACGTTGAGGATCGAGCATCTGCTCGACCGCAAGACCGACAGGCTTTCAGGCGGCGAGATGCAGCGCGTCTCGATCGGTCGCGCCATCGTGCGCAAGCCGCGGGTATTCCTGATGGACGAGCCGTTGTCGGCGCTCGACGCCAAATTGCGCGAGGCGCTGCGCACCGAATTGAAGAACCTGCAGATGCAGCTTGGCGCCACCTTCCTGTTCGTGACGCATGATCAGATCGAGGCGATGTCGATGGGTGACAAGGTCGGCGTGCTCAACCATGGCCGCATCGTCCAGACCGGCACGCCGTACGAGATCTATAACAATCCGCGCGACACCTACGTGGCAAGCTTCGTCGGCTCGCCGCCGATGAACCTCATCGACGGCAAGCTCGTCAACGGACGTGCGGTGATGGCGCCGCTCAATTTCGAATTGCCGTTTGCGGGGGGTGCCAAGACTTCGTGGGGGCTAAAGACGGGCGCGGCGACCGACGGTCGCCCGCTCGTCTTCGGTATTCGTCCCGAGGATGTCTATCTCGAGACCGGCGCGCCGGTCGAGGCGCGGGTCCATGACGTCGAGAACCATGGCGTCGAGAAGATCCTGACGCTGCGGGTCGGCGACGCCATGCTGCGCGCCACCGTGCCTGCCAGGACCGACGTCCAGATAGAGCAGCCGGTGCGCTTTGCCTGGAACCCGGACAAGGTGGTGCTGTTCGACAAGGGCAGCGGAATAAGCCTGCGTCACGCCGGCTAAGTACAAGCGTCTTTACTGCGCTAGAGCGGGATGCGTTCAAAGTGAACCGTGCATCCCGCTCTATCCATGTGTTTTAGCCGCATTTGTGCGACGCCACTTGATTCCACTTGGCTGCGAAATGCTCGAGTCTTCCCGTCATCCCCCGTACGGGGGATGCGGATGCTCCGATTTGTCGAATAGGCTGATCCTTTGGTCCCAAACGGGCTTTGCAAGCCCAATTTGGAGGCCCAAAACGGAGGGTTGGCTATGGGAAATCTGTTCCGCAGTTTTGCGACGATCCTGCTCGTCGCCAGTATGGGATTGTCGGCCGCGCATCTAAGCGAGGCGCAGGCAGCCAAGAAAGTTGTAGCCGGCGCGAAGGTCGACGCCAAGAAGATCAAGGACCTCAACGGCACGGTCAATCTGTCCACCAGCGACTGCAAGCTGTTGTTGAGCGGCACCGTCGTGGAAGTCTCGGATGGCAGGTGCGGGGCCTCCGGCAAATATTGCAAGAGCAGCGCCGGCTCGGCCTGCATCACCGAGCAATAAGCCGGCCAACGTTTAGCCGGCCTGGCGGATCTCCGCCTGTTCCTCGGCCCGGAAATGGCTGGGCGGCGATCCGATGACCCGTTTGAAGGCGCGGCTGAAGGAGGCGTCGGATTCGTAGCCGAGGCGCGCCGCGACGACGGAAATCTTCAGCCGGTCGCGGACCAGCCATTGCCGCGCCTGGTGCATCCGCACCTGCGTGACGTACTTTGCCGGTGTTTCGCCGACAATGGTTGCGAAGCGCTCGGCGAAACCTGATCGTGAGGCGCCCATCATCTTTGCCAGAGCGTCTACCGTCCAGTCGCGGCTCGGTTCCAGATGGATCGCGGCCAGCACCCGGCCGATCTCGCGGTCCCTCACCGCCGCGATCCATCCGGAAGAGTCGCCGCAGCCGCGCTCGACCCATGAGCGGATGACGGTCGCGGCGAGCACATCGGCCAGCCGCGCCAGGATGCCGCCGGAGCCGACGCGCTCCATCGTCACCTCGCGAGCCATCGCCTCCAGCAAATGCGGGATGCCTGGCTCATAGGCTTCCAACTCATGCGCGCGCATCACGTCCGGCATCATGCCGAGCAAGGGGTGCAAGCCATCGAGATTGAAATACATGCTGCCGAAAAACAGCAAGGTCCCCGGACGGCAGCCGGGCACGCCGTCATTCGACATGCAATAGACATTCTTGCAGATTTCCTCGACCTCATAGCCGTGGATCGGCGCCGCCTCGGTGCCCGGCTCACTTGCCAGCGTGTGGGCTGAGCCGCGCGGCAACAATACCGCGTCGCCCGCCTTCAGTTCCACCCATTCGCCGGACGGCTGCAGCAACCAGCAGCCTTTGCGGCCGATGAAATGAAACCGTGCCGCCGCCTGAGCCGGAAAATGGATGCCCCAGGGTTCCTTCATCTCGCAACGGCCGTAATCGACGCCTTCGAGGCGCAATCCGCGCAATATGTCTGTCAGCGGATCACCGGTGACGGGGATTTTGGACGAACGGTCAAGCATAATGGTGTTTCTAGCATGGAAACTCCAGACAGTCACTCCCTATGTTGCACTGCAGCCAGATGCTGCGCTGCAACCAGATCGGAGATCCCTCATGACCGAACCCGCGACAGGCGTCATGGACGCCGTTCTCGACCCATCGGAAACCGGCGAACGATCCGAGCCCGCATGGGGGGCGGTGGTCTCCCTGGCGCTCGGAGTCTTTGGCCTGGTGACCGCGGAATTTCTGCCTGCCAGCCTGCTGACGCCGCTTGCGCAGGATCTCGGCATCACCGAAGGCGCCGCCGGGCAGGCGGTAACGGCCACCGCCGTCATTGGCGCGATTGCGGCGCCGACCATGGCTATTGTCACCAAGCGGCTGGACCGCAGGCTGGTCATGTGGGCGCTGACGGTGCTGCTTGTGCTGTCAAACCTGGTGGCCGCGTTTGCGTCCTCGCTTCCCGTTCTTCTGATTGCCCGCATCATGCTCGGGATCAGTCTTGGCGGCTTCTGGTCGATGTCGGCAGCCATGGCGATGCGGCTCGTTCCGATGCGGCTGATGCCGCGCGCCATGTCGATCATTCTCACCGGCGTTTCGGTGGCGACGGTCTGCGCGGCTCCGGTCGGCGCCTATGTCGGCGACATCTGGGGCTGGCGGACGGCGTTCATGATCGCCGCCGTGGTCGGTGCGCTGGCGCTGCTGGTGCAGGTGGCTACCATTCCGAAGCTGCCGCCAGCAGGTACGGCAGGTTTTCGCACGCTGCTGGAGGTGATGAAGCGGCCGATGATCAGGGTGGCACTGCTGGTGGTGCTGCTGGTCGCCTCGGGACATTTTGCCGGCTTCACCTATGTCCGCCCGTTTCTCGAGAAGGTGCCCGCGCTGGACATCGAGACGATCTCGCTTGTGCTGCTCGCCTACGGCATTGGTGGCTTCTTCGGCAATTTTGCCGGCGGCTTCATTGCCGAACGCAGCCTCAAGGCAGCCGTCAGCCTGGCGCCCCTGCTGATCGCGTTTTCGGCGCTCCTGCTGCTGGTGGTCGGAGGTTCACCCGTCGTGGCTGCAATAGCAGTGGCCAGCTGGGGCTTTGCCTTCGGCGCCGTCCCAGTCGGGCTGCAGACCTGGCTGGTGCGGGCCGCCCCCGATCAGGCGGAAAGCGCCGGTGGGCTCATGGTTATGACGTTCCAGGTCGCCATCGCGTTGGGCGCCGTCTTCGGCGGCCTGCTGGTCGACAATACCGGCGTTGCCACCGCCTTCGCCTATTGCGCGGCGGCGACGTTGCTTGCGGCACTGGCGGCGTTCTTCCTTGGCCCCAAGCCGATCGACGACCCCAAGGCCTAAACGGAACGGCCGTCGAAGTCGAAGACCGGCACGGCGGCGACGTCCAACGCCTCGATGCAATTAATATTGATATAGGCATTTCGCCCGCTCCCTTCGCCGACATCCTCGGCGAAGGGGTGAATGCCGCAGCTGCGGCAGAAGCGGTGGGCGATGACATGGTTGCCGAAGCTGTAGCGGCCGAGATCATCGCCCCAGGCAAGCACCCGCACGCTCTCATGCGGAACTGCCCATAGCAGTGCACCCTTGCGCGAGCAGATCGAGCAATTGCACCGTACGGCTCCGGTCAGCTCGCCTTCGACCTCGAACGCGACCTTGCCGCAGTGGCAGCTGCCTTGGTAGAGCATCGGGCCTTCCTCCTTCGGTTCGACAGGTGCAAATCGGACCGTGCCGGGCTATGTCTCCTGCGGCCCGTTTCTGGCTGCTACCTTAAGACGTTGCAAGCGCGCGGAGTCCGACACCGAAAAATGCAATCAGCCCGCGATCACCTCGAAGCAATTCTTTCGCCTCTTGCCGCTCGCGTCGACGATGAGAGGGTTTTCGTAAAGCTCTACCCGGAAGCCGCACGGGCGGCGGCGGACGCTACCGATGCGCGGCGAAAAGCCGGCGTCACGCTCGGGCCGCTCGATGGGGCGATCGTCTCGATCAAGGATCTGTTCGATGTCGCCGGCGAGCCGACCACGGCCGGCTCTCTGCTGCTCGCCAACGCAGCGCCGGCGCTGCGGGATGCCATTGTCGTACAACAGTTGCGCCAGGCCGGTGCAATCATCCTAGGCAAGACCAACATGACCGAGTTCGCCTTTACTGCGATCGGCGTCAATCCACATTATGGCACGCCCGGCAATGCTAGCGATGCCAGCCGTATTCCGGGCGGCTCCTCCTCAGGCGCCGGCGTTTCGGTGGGCGAAGGCACCAGCGAAATCTCCATCGGTTCCGATACCGGTGGTTCGGTGCGCATTCCGGCATCGCTGAATGGCGTCGTCGGTTTCAAGCCGACTGCGCGGCGCGTGCCGCTTGCGGGTGCGTTTCCGCTGTCAGCCACGCTGGACTCGATCGGTCCGCTGGCCCGCACCGTCGCCGAATGTGCGGCGGCCGATGCAGTGATGTCGGGCGAAAACTTGGCGGCACTGTTGCCGCTGCCGCTGGACGGCCTGCGCATCGGTATTGCGCGCGGCGTGCTGTTCGATGATACGCAGGGAGAGGTCGCGACGACGTTCGACCGGTGTCTGCGCAAGATAGAGCTTAGCGGCGCACGGCTTGTGGAGCTGTCGATCGACGACCTGCTTGCCGATCTGCGCGTGGCAACCCAACGCGCGTCGATCGCGGCGATGGAAGGGGCGGAGATCCATGCCGACTGGCTGGCGACGGGAGCGACGAGGCCGGTCGACCCGCGGGTAAGCGGGCCATTGTCGCGCGCCGCCGCCATTCCGGCCGCGGTCTATATCAGGGCAATGCGCCGCCGCACGGCGCTGGCCGCCGCGATGGATGACCGGCTGGCGTCGGTCGACGTGCTGGCCCTGCCGACCACACCGGTGACGGCGCCGACAATCGTGTCGATGGCCAGCGACGAGGCGCTGTGCAACAGGACGGAAGGCCTTCTGCTGCGCAACACGCAGGTCGCCAACCAGTTCGATCTATCAGCCATCTCGCTGCCGATGCCGGGAATGACGCGTCCTGCCGGGCTGATGCTGGTGGCGCGCAATGGCCATGACCACCACCTGCTGCGCATCGCAGCCGGCGTGGAGGGGCTGCTTGC
Source organism: Mesorhizobium sp. M0698 (assembly GCF_040320455.1). Lineage (NCBI taxonomy): Bacteria > Pseudomonadati > Pseudomonadota > Alphaproteobacteria > Hyphomicrobiales > Phyllobacteriaceae > Mesorhizobium > Mesorhizobium sp. M0698. The sequence continues at coordinate 189,941 of NZ_JAMYPQ010000002.1, forward strand.
AAATTGATCGGATAGCGCGTGTCAGGGCGACGAGCAGTGGCCGCGTTCGCTGTCCTTGGCGGCGCGTTCGATGCTGGTGGCGACCAGCCAAGGCAGGGTGTACCGCTTGCCGTTGAAGGTCCGGGTGCGGTTCTCAATCGAGCCGACAACAACGACCTTGCCGGCATAGAGCTTGTCTGAAAGATCGAGCGCCTTGTCTTGCTGCGGCAGGCGATCGATGTCGATTGAAACGCCTTTGATGAGCTTCCCAGCAGCGAGGTCGAGTGCGCTGTTCGATGGACAGGGTGCCGCCACGCAGCGTATGCCGTTGTCGCAGAACACGTAGCTGCCCTGTTCGTTGGCGAAGGCTTGCGCCGTCGCCACGCAGAAGCCGGCGGTCAGCAGGAATTTTGTTACGCTTGCCATGCCGGCACCATCGCCGGCGAATTCGGGAAAATTGGGGCGCTTTCAGAAATCGGCAGGGAACCGCCGCCGGTAGTGCTCGACCACTTCGGGGTTGCGCAGATTGACCGGCAATCTGTTGGCCAGCACCAGCAAGGCTTCGCCAGCCGCGCCGACGCCCATGCGCATCATCGACTGCTCGGTAATCCCAGCCATGTGCGGGGTGACGATGACGTTGTCGAAGCCGAAATAAGGATGGTTGGGCGGTAGCGGTTGTGTAGCAAAAACATCGAGCGCAGCGCCGCCGATGCGGCCCTTCTGCAAGGCCTCGATCAGCGCGTCGTCATCGATCACCGGCCCGCGCGAAACATTGATCAGCAGCGCATCCGGCTTCATCCGCTCAATGCGCTCGCGGCTGATCAGCCCCCGTGTTTCGGGCGTCAGCGGGCAGCACAGAACGATGATGTCGCTCTGCTCGATGAGTGCATCGATCGACAGGAAGCCGACCCTGTCCGGCGCCGGCCGCATGCTGCGCGTCGTCGCCACCACATTCAGATCGAACCCATGGGCGGCGATGTGGCCAACCGCCTGACCGATCGCGCCGAGGCCGACAATGCCGATCGTCTTGCCCGCTAGCTCGCTGGCCACCACCGTGTGTTCGCGGCCCGCCAGCCAGCCCTTCGCACGCAAGTCGCGGTCCAACACACGGAAGCGCCTAAGCAGCGCCAGCGCCGCGAACATCACATATTCGGCGACAGATCGCGCGTTCACCCCCGGCACGTTCGCCACCAGCACGCCGGCCGCATTGGCCGCTTCCATCGGTACCATGTCCAGCCCGGCGCCGTGGCGGATCGCGGCCCTGAGCCTCTTCGCGCCTTCGAAAAGCGCCGCAGGCAAGGGAGCGCGAACGATGATGACATCGGCGTTCCTCGCCTCGGCGGCCAGCGTGGCCGCATCGAGGGCGGAAGCAACGACGAGTTCGCCGGCCCCAGTCAGCATGGAAGCGGCACGAGGGTGCAGTCTGTGTGTTGACAGGATCTTGGGCATTTCAGGCCTTTTCGAGCGCAGGGCTTTCCGGTTCCGCCCCACGCCCCTCGATCAGCCCCTTCCAGTAGCTTTCCGCGCCTTGCAGGTGGGCGCTCATCAGCGCCTGGGCGAGATTGCCGTCGCGGCGCAGCAGCGCCTCGTAGATCTGGATATGCTCGGCATGGGAGCGCACGCTGCGTTCGGGATCGTTGAAATAGATCGGCAGGCGCAGCTCACCCATCATGTAGTAGACGCTGCAGATATTGTGGAAGACGCTGTTCTTGGTCGCCCGCACGATCTCGAGGTGGAACTCGCGGTCTTCCCGGGCAAGCCCTTCACCGGCGGCGATGCGATCCTCGGAGGCCTTCAGGATCTCGCGCAGCCGCTCGAAATTCTCCTCGGTGGCGCGTGAACAGGCAAGTTCGGCGGCCTTGATCTCGTGGATCTTGCGCAACTCGACCGTCTCGTAGATCTGGACGGGATCGAGCGGCAGGCCGGCGCGGGCGAACAGCGCCATCGCCTCGACGCTCGCCTGCTTCGTATCGATGTAGATGCCGGATTTCGCCCGTCGCTCGACGATGCGCATGGCCTCGAGAATGGCCAGCGCCTCGCGGATCTGGCCGCGGCTGACGCTGAAATGCTCTGCCAGTTCGCGCTCCGACGGCGTGCGGCCCGTCTCCTTGTCCGAATGGGAGAACAGATAGGCGGCGAGTTCCGCGAGAAGGTTCTTTTCTTTCATGTCAGCCGTGTTGCGCGTGCGCCTCCAGGAACCGCTCCGAAATGGTGAATCCCAGCCCGGGTCTATCAGGGATCGCTACCATACCGTCCTTTGCTTCGACAGTCTCTTCGATCAGATCGTGGATCATCGGGTTGGCGCCGAGCGAATATTCGACGGTGAAGCTCGCCGGCGAAGCGGCGCAGACATGCAGGCCGGCAAAGAAGCAGGGCGCGCCGGCCCAAAGATGCGGCGCAAAGCGCAGATTGAAGGCGCTGGCGATGGTGCCGATCTTCATCGCCTCGCTGATGCCACCGCAAAAGGCCGGATCCGGCTGGAAGATATCGGCGGATTTGAGCACGGCGAGGTCGCGGAAGGCATAGCGTGTCGCCTCGCTTTCGCCGGTGGCGATCGGGATCGAACCGCAGGCGCGCACCTCGGCCATGCCGGGCTTGTCGTCGGCGATCACCGGCTCCTCGAACCAGGCGAGATCGAGGTCGCCGGCGAGATGGATAAAGCGCTTGGCTTCGGCCACCGTGTAGGTGCCGTGCGCGTCGACCATCAGGTCGATATCGGGACCGAGCGCTCGTCTGGCGGCACGGACGCGAGCGGCCGAGATATGTGGGGCGCCGTCCATGGCGCCGACGCGCATCTTCAGCGCCTTGAAACCGCCCTTGGCGATGTAGGACTGCAGCTGGTCGCCGATGGCTTCCGCAGTGGCCCAGCCGCCGGAAGCATAGGCCGGCATGCGGTCCAGCTTGCGGCCGCCGAGCAGTCGCCAGACCGGAACGCCGAGTGATTTGCCGAGAATGTCCCACAATGCGATGTCGACGGCGCTGATAGCCGCGATGCTCATGCCGCGTCGCGCCAATTGCGGCATGGCGTGGCCGGCGCGAGCGGCGCTGTCGTGGCGCGTGCCATTATAGAGCATCTCCCAGATGACGCCGATGTCAGCCGGGTCGCGGCCGACCAGCTGCGGGCCGACTTCGTAGTTCAGCAAATGGACAAGGGCGCCGTAACTGCCGGCGCTGCCGGCGGCATTCTTGCCTTCGCCCCAGCCGACCAGCCCGTCGTCGGTTTCGATGCGCAGGATGGCGGCGTCGAACGTCGCCACCTGACCGAAGTCGCTGCGGTGCTGCTTCGCGGCTTCGATCGGTATGCGGACCCACCAGGCTTGGACCGTCTTGATGCGCATGTTCATCCTCGGCCCGGCCGCGGTGAGGCGGAAGGGCTTTTCCAAACGGCTCGGCTACTTGATCAGCGGCAGCAGCGTTTCCGCGTTGATGCGCATCTGGTCGGTGTAGAATTTCTCCGTGAGCACGCTGGAGCCGTGGTCCTGAATGAACTTCAGCTGCTCCGGCGAGATGTCGACGGGGTTGCGTTCGACCATGTCGGGATAGGGGGCAGCCGGCGTGCGGTCGACGGGGGCGACGAATTCATTGGTCAGCGCGCCGTCATAGCCGATCTCCTTCAGCGTGCCGACGATCTTCGGCCAGTCGATCTGCCCGAGGCCGGCGGCGAAGCGGTTGTTTTCGGCGACATGGAAGTCGTACAGGCGCTTGCCGACCTGCCGGATGGCGTCGTAGACGTTAAATTCTTCCATGTGGATGTGGTAGGCGTCGAGGCAGACGCCGCATTCGGGACTGACCGCATCGGCCAGCGCCAGTGCCTGGGCGCCGCGGTTGAACAGATAGGTCTCGAAGCGGTTGAGCGGCTCGACCGCGATCTTGACGCCGACCTTCTTGGCGTGGGTGAAGCATTCCCGGGTGGCGTCGACCACCCATTTCCACTCCTCTTCCTCGGTGCCGTCCGGCACCACCTTGCCGACGGTGGCCGGAACCAGCGTGATGATCTCGCCATCAAGTTCGCTGACCATGGTCAGCACGTCCTTGACATACTGCACCGAGCGCTCGCGCTGGCCCTGGTCCTTGGCGGCGAGATTGCGCTCGCCCAGCATCAGCGTCACCGCTCCCCAGCAGCGAATGCCGTACTCGTTCAACAGTGCGCGCGTCTCCTTGGGCTTGTACTGTTCGGGTTCGCCGGAGATCTCGATCGACTCGTAGCCGAATTTCTTGATGCGCTTGAGCGTCGTTTCCAGCGGCTCCGCCCGCATCCAATTGTGCGTCGAAAGATGCATGGTCTATCCTTCCCAGAATCGCCTGTACCAGTTCGCCTGCGGCGCACTCTGCCGAGGCGTGCCGCATGATTCCTCCCCAAGGCGTCCCAGCATTTTTTGCAAACTGGTTCGACCAATTGGGCTTGATGGGAGGTCTACAGTAATTTCATCTGGACGGCAAGAAGTGCTGCCATCAAGCGTTAGCTCCTAGCTAGACTATTGATTATGCTTAAATATGTGGCTTAACTCGGCATGGTTGCAAGACTGCGGCAGCGCGTCAAATGGCTTGACCAGATTTCGTCATTTGGTAATACCAGAATAGCGGCGCTGAGCGCGCTGTGCAAAGAGACCAAAGACGCTGGCCCTGTTTTCAATCGGCGCTATGCTTGGTCGTGAAACATAGGGAGATGCCGATGCCGACGACGATGAAGGGGCCTGGTCTGTTCCTGGCGCAGTTTGCGGGCGACGCCGCGCCGTTCAATTCGCTGGCCTCGATCACCAAATGGGCGGCTGGTCTGGGCTACAAGGGCGTGCAGATCCCGACATGGGACGCCCGATTGTTCGATCTCGAGAAGGCAGCCTCCTCCAAGGCCTATTGCGACGAGGTGAAGGGCATCTGCGCCGATGCCGGCGTCGAGATCACCGAACTGTCGACGCACCTGCAGGGGCAACTGGTGGCGGTGCATCCGGCCTACGACGCGCAGTTCGATGGTTTCGCGCCGGCTGCGGTGCACAACAACCCGAAAGCCAGGCAGCAATGGGCGGTCGAGCAGATGAAGCTCGGCGCCAAGGCGTCGAATAACCTCGGGCTCAAGGCGTCGGTGTCGTTTTGTGGTGCCCTGGTTTTCCCTTATGTCTACCCGTGGCCGCAGCGGCCGGCGGGGTTGATCGAGGAAGCGTTTGCCGAACTCGGCAAGCGCTGGAAGCCGATCCTCGACGTCTATGACGAGAACGGCGTCGATGTCGGCTACGAAATCCATCCGTGCGAGGACGTGTTCGACGGCGCGACGTTCGAGATGTTCCTCGAGGCAGTCGGCGGCCACAGACGCTGCAACATCAACTACGACCCATCGCACTTCCTGCTGCAGCAGCTCGACTATCTCGAATTCATCGACATCTACCACGAGCGGATCAAGGCGTTCCACGTCAAGGATGCCGAGTTCAATCCGACCGGCCGGCAAGGCGTCTATTCCGGTTACCAGAGCTGGACCAACCGTGCCGGGCGTTTCCGCTCGCTCGGCGACGGGCAGGTGGATTTCGGCGGCATCTTCTCCAAGCTCACCCAATACAATTATGATTCATGGGCGGTGCTGGAATGGGAATGCTGCCTCAAGCACCCGGAGGATGGTGCTGCCGAAGGCGCCCCCTTCATCCAGCACCACATCATCAGGGTGACGGAAAAAGCATTCGACGACTTCGCCGGCGGCACGACCGATAAAAAGGTGCTGCGCGGCATGATGGGGATCTAGCACAGATATCCCTCCCCCTCGAGGGGAGGGTCGATCCGCGCAGCGGATCGGGGTGGGGTCGCTGGGCGTAGAGCTCGGCATGAATCGACTCCACCCGGCCCTGCGGGCCACCTTCCCCTCAAGAGAGGGGTATTTCAGTGACGAGGGAGAAAATCATGGTTGGCGCATCGAAGACGGAAACGGGAGGCGGTCCGATCCGCTACGGCATGGTTGGCGGCGGACAAGGCGCCTTTATCGGCGCGGTGCACCGCATCGCGGCGCGCATTGATAACGAGTTCGTGCTGGTTGCCGGCGCCTTGTCGTCGAATCCGGAGCGCGCCAAGGCCTCGGCGGCCGAGCTTGGGCTCGATCCGGCGCGCAGCTACGGCTCCTATGCCGAGATGGCCAAGGCGGAGGCCAAGCGGCCGGATGGCATCGAGGTGGTGGCCATCGTCACGCCGAACAATGTGCACGTGCCGGCCGCCAAAGCTTTTCTCGAGGCCGGCATCCACGTCATCTGCGACAAGCCACTGGCGACGACGCTGGCCGAGGCAAAGAGGCTGGCGGCGCTGGTCGAAAAGACCGGCAAGGTGTTCGTGCTGACGCATAACTACACCGCCTATCCGATGGTGCGGCAGGCACGCGAGATGGTGGCCAAGGGACAGCTCGGCGATATCCGCATCGTGCAGTCGGAATATCCGCAGGACTGGCTGACCGAAGACCTGGCCGCCACCGGCCAGAAGCAGGCAGCATGGCGCTCTGACCCGAAGCAGGCGGGTGCCGGCGGTGCGCTGGGCGATATCGGCACGCATGCCTACAACCTGGCCCGTTTCGTCTCCGGGCTGGAGCTCGATTCGTTGTCGGCCGATCTCGATGCCTTCGTGCCGGGGAGGCTGCTCGACGACAACATCAATGTGCTGCTGCGCTTCAAGCCGGTCGGCGGGTCGCACCCGGCCAAGGGAATGATCTGGGCAAGCCAGGTGGCGCCCGGCCACGAGAACGGGTTGAAATTGCGCATCTACGGCTCGAAGGGCGGCCTCGAATGGGTGCAGGCCGACCCGAACTATCTCTGGTACACGCCGTTCGGCCAGCCGAAGCAATTGATCACCCGCAATGGCGCCGGCGCGCTGCCCGTCGCCAGTCGCGTCAGCCGCGTTCCGCCAGGCCATCCGGAAGGCTATCTCGAAGGCTTCGCCAATATCTACCAGGAGGCAGCGCGGGCCATTCGCGCGGCACGGAGGAAGGGCGGCAAGCCGGCTAAGGATGTCGTTTTCCCAACTGTGCAAGACGGCGTCGAAGGCATGGCCTTCATCGAGGCCTGCGTGAAATCGGCGAAGAAGAATGGAGCGTGGACGAAGCTCTGAAGGGGTGGTGATATTCAGGTGAGACCGGCCTGCAAATGGCAGTTTCCTGCGCTTCCGGTGCTCATGTACCAAAAGTACGCTCCGCTCCGGTTCTCGGAACCCACCATTTTCGGCTCGGCCTGACCTGAATCTCACCACCCCTCCGGCGATCGAGCGAATGAAGGGGAGGGGCGTCGATGAAAATCGGCATGTGCATGTTGTTGTGGACGACCAGTGTCACGAAAAAACACGAGCCGTTGTTGAGGGATATCAAGGCGACCGGCTTCGACGGCGTCGAGATACCGGTCTTCTCCGGCACGCCGGACGACTACAAGAAGCTCGGTGAGCTGCTCGACCGCATCGGGCTGCAACGCACCGCCGTCTCGGCGATGGGCGATCCGGCGATGAACCTGATCTCGGCCGACGCCTCGACGCGCAAGGCCGGGATCGACTACATGAAATCGGCGATCGACTGCGCTCAGGCGCTTGGCGCGAACACGTTGAGCGGCCCGCTGCATTCGACACTCGGGGCCTTCTCCGGCAGCGGGCCGACGGCGGCCGAGAAAAAACGTTCGATCGCTTCGCAGCGCGCCATCGGTGACCATGCCGGCAACAAGGGTGTCACCATCGGGCTGGAGGCGCTCAACCGCTTCGAATGCTATCTGCTCAACACGATGGACGATTTGTCGGCGCATATCGACGCGATCGACCGGCCGCACATCAAGGCGATGTACGACACCTTCCACGCCAACATCGAAGAGACCGACCCGATCGGCGCCTATACGCGCAACCGCAAGAACATCGTCCATATCCATATTTCGGAGAACGATCGCGGCGTGCCGGGCCGCGGCCACGTCCCCTGGAAGGAGACTTTCTCCGCCATTCGCAAGAGCGGCTACGACGATTGGCTGACGATCGAGGCGTTCGGGCGTTCGCTGAAGGATTTGGCCGCGGCCACCAAGGTGTGGCGCGACTTTTCCGAGAGCCCGGAAGCGGTTTATCGGGAGGGGTACAGGCATATCAGGAACGGATGGAGGAAGGCGGCCACGTAGGCCGCAGGTTGGCGCCTTTCGACCGACGAGTGTCGGCGATCCTTCGCGCCCCCCTCTGTCCTGCCGGACATCTCCCCCACTTGGGGGGAGATCGGTCGTCATCTCCGCTTTAGCCGATCTCCAACGTTGCAAAAGAGGTGCCGACGGCGAAGCTGCCAATCTCCCCCCTCGTGGGGGAGATGCCCGGCAGGGCAGAGGGGGGCGCTGTCCCGCCGGCTTCTGGCGAGGGATCACCTCTGGCCGGCCTGGATCCGGTTGTAGTCGTGGATCGTCCTGCTCAAGCGGCGGCGCAGGAAATTGGAAATGCTGTCGAAGATGAAAACGACGAGCAGGACCAAGAGCACCATGTAGAAGACATTGGCCCAGTTGGAATTGGTGCGCATCGCCTCCCAGAGCTTCAGGCCGATGCCACCGGCACCGACGGCGCCGATGATCGTCGCGCCCCTGGTGTTGGATTCCCACTGATAGAGTGTCTGGCTGATGAAGACCGGGATCACTTCCGGCAGCACGCCATAGCGCTGCACCAGCAAGCCATTGGCGCCGGTCGACTGGATGCCCTCGCGTGGCTTGTCGTCGATGTTCTCGAGGCCTTCCGAATAGACTTTGCCGAGCGTGCCGATCTCGGTGAAGAAAATCGCGGCGCTGCCGGCAAGCGGGCCCGGGCCGAAGGCGCGGGTGAAGAACAGCGCCCAGATCAGCATGTCGACCGAACGCATGAAATCGAAGAACCGCTTTAGCACCTGGCTAAGCAGGCCGCTCGGGGTGATGTTGCGGGCGGCGAAGAAGGCGAGCGGGAAGGCAACGATGCCGCCGAGCAAGGTGCCGAGAAACGCCATGACGATGGTCTGGAACAGCTTCGTCCAGACGTCGCCATGCTGCCATTGGGCGTTGTTCCAGATATTGTCGGCGGCCAGCGCAATGTTTGATGTGCCCGGCTTGAGCTGGGGTCCGGACATCAGCAACGAGACCACCTCGCCGGGCGACTTGCCGAAGAAGGGCGAGCGTGTGTCGAAGACGAAATTCGCCCAGCCGAGAAAGCGTTTGCGGACCTTGACGCGATCGACGGTTATACGGACCTCGCCGGCAAAGCCCATCCTGGCGACGATCTCATCGTCATGCACGGTGATCCACTCCGGCACCGGGCCGGATATTACCGGTTTGCCGCTGGCCAAGGACACCGGCACCGTCTGGCCATTGGCGACCAGCGTCGCTTCGGTCTTGTCGAAGGTGACCGATTTGGCCCGGCCGTCGATCAGGATGGTGTAGGAGCCGTTGGCGTTGGTGATGACCCAATCGGGATGCGGGTCTTCGCCGAGCGCCGAAAAACGCGGATATCTGGGTGTGATCTGAGGCTGGTCGAGACGGAATTCCGGCTGCAGATCGTAGCTGATCCATTGCGTCAGGAAGAGCGGCAGGCGCTCCCAGTGCGATTCCCTCAGCACTTGCGGCAGGCTGAAGAACCACAAGGCGTAGAGGAGATAGAGCAGGATGCCGGTGAACAGGACCAGCGGGCCGAAGCGTTTGTACAAGGGCCGCCGGAACGCTTGGGGAAAGCGCTCCTCGATCGACCGCATCTGATCGGCGGTCATTGCGGCCATGGGCAGTCTTCTTGTTGATTTGCCATGATCTTTTCCAAAAACCGGAATCCACTTTTTGGGATCATGGTCAGGCACCCATCATGAATGCCTGCTCGCCGACGAGCTTGCGGCGTAGCCAGGCGGAAAACTGGTCGACGAGGAAGATCGTCGTGAACAGCAGCAGCACCAATGCCAGCGTCTTGGCGCCGAAGCCGCGCGAGATGGAGAGCTTCAGTTCCTCGCCGATGCCGCCACCGCCGACCGCGCCGATAATGGTCGAGATACGCACATTGATCTCGATCCTGAGCAGCGTGTAGGACATGAAATTGGGCAGCACTTGCGGCAGGCCGGCAAAGCGCACGCGCTCGAACCAGTTGGCGCCGACGGCGCGCAGGCCTTCTTCGGCGCGCATGTCGATGTTTTCGTTGATCTCGTAGAAGAGCTTGCCGAGGGCGCCGATGGAATGCAGGCCGATGGCGATGATGGCTGCGACCGGGCCGGTCGAGAGGATGGCTGCGAACAGGCCGGCAATGACGATCTCGGGGAAGGCGCGAAGCAGTTCCATGAAGCGCTTGACGACGAGCCTGAGCATCGGACTGGGCGTCAAGTTGCGCGCGGCGATGAAGGAAAAGGGCACCGCAAAGACAAAGCCGATGAAAGTGGAAACCAGCGCCACGTTAAGCGTGGTGAGCATCAGCTCGAAATATTCGGGTAGATAAAAGCCGCCCCAGAGATAGACGCGGCCAAGCGGGAAGTTGAACTCTTGGCTGCCCTTGTCGTGCGGCGATGCGATGTCGAACAGCGCCCGCCAGACGTCGTTCCAGTCCTTGGGAACAAGCCAACCAAGGAAATCCAGTATGTGCGGCAGCCGATCGAAGAAATGTCCGGCATTGGCCTCGTCGGCGAACCACATGGCTGTGCACATGGCGACAAGCAGTGAGCCGATGCCGAGCGCCGTGTAGAACCGGCGCAAGGACGTCTGGCGTCGCCAGGCGTCTGCTGCCTGCCGGACCGCGTCTGAACGAATTGTAGCGGCGAAGGTCATACGGGGTCACGAGCGGACACGCAAAAAGGGCGGCGACCGCATCGGCCCGAAAGTCGACTTTCGGAAAGCACGATGCGGCATCTAAGTGTTAGAGCGTACTTTGTGCGTCCAAGTGGACGCACGTCGCTCTACTGGACGCCGCCCTTTCCGCAATTGTCGTCAGCCGCCGATCGCGGCTTTGCGGGCTTCGACGATGACGCTGTAGAAGTCCGGCTTCACCGGAACGTAGCCGGTGAAATCGCCGCCTTCGATGGCCTCGAAGCAAGGCTTGTCCTTGGCCGGCAGGCTGGTGAAGAAGTTGGCGAGCTTGGCGCTCATGTCGCCGCCGAGTGCGGTGCGCACGACCAGCGGGCCGTTCGGGATCAAGCCGGAGCGCCAGACTTCAACGAAATCGTTGGGGTCCACGGCGCCCTTGGCGACTTCCTTGTGGAAGGTGCCGGAGGTGTAGCCGTTCTTGAAGTCGCCGATGCCAGAGGAATCGTCAACCGCAACATCGACCTTGCCGTCGCGAACCGCGAGGAGGTTGTTCTCGTGGCCGCCATTGAACTGTGTCGAGGCGAAGAAGGTTTCGTTCGAAGCGCCGGTGTCTTTCGGGATCTGGGTCAGCGGGATCAGGTAGCCGGAGGTCGAATCCGGGTCGGCATAGCCGAGCTTCTTGCCCTTGGCCGACTTGATGTCGGTGATGCCGGACGACTTCAGCGCAAGGCCGATCGAATAATAGCCGGTCGCGCCGTCGGTCTGCTGGGTGGTGAGGATCGGGGTCACGGCGTTCGGATCCTTGAGGTAGACGCTGGCATAGCCCGACGCGCCAAGCTCTGCGAAATCGAGCGTGCCGCCGAGCAGGCCCTGGATAACGCCGTCATAGTCGGCGGCCGGGAACAGCGAGACCTTCTCGAAGCCGAATTCGGACTTCAGGTGATCGGCGAGGCACTGAAAGTTGCGCAGCCGGTCCGCTTCGTTTTCACCGCCAAGGATGCCGATGCGGAATTCCTTGATATCCTGGGCGTGAGCGGCGCTTGCCGCGATGGCGAGCAATGAAACGGCGCCAAAAACCATCTTCCTGAACATTATCTCTCTCCTGTTGGTCCCGGCCTCGCGCCGGTAGCGTTCGAATTTTTTGACAGGTGCCTTTGACGCGGGCGGGCGATCAGGCCGTTCTCAATATCCCGGGAATGCGGGCTCGAGCGGTCCGGCGGATGCAGCGATTTTCTGTTTGATGGTGACACTGGTGGAGGTGATGGCCTCGGAGATTTCGCCGCCATTGCTGTCGGCGCCGTAGACCATGCGCACGGCCTCGCGGTTGAGGGCTTCGGGCGGGCCGTCGAAGACGACCTTGCCGGCGGCCATGCCGATGATGCGGTTGCAGTAGGTGCGGGCCGTATCCAGCGTATGCAGATTTGTGATGACGGTGATGCCCTCGCGCAAATTGATGTCCTGCAGCGAATCCATCACCACCTTGGCGTTGAGCGGATCGAGCGAGGCAATCGGCTCATCCGCCAGCAACACCTTCGGCTGCTGCATCATGGCGCGCGCAATCGCAACGCGCTGCTGCTGGCCGCCGGAAAGCGTGCCGGCCGGCTGCAGGGCGGTGCGGGCGATGTCGAGGCGCTCGAGGGCTGCAACCGCCTCGGCGCATTCACCGCGGGAGAACATGCCAAACAGGTTGGACAGCGTCGAGCGGTGGTTGAGCCGGCCGAGCAGCACATTGGTCAGCACATCGAGGCGCGGCACCAGATTGAACTGCTGGAAGATCATGGCGCAGTCGCGCTGCCATCGCCGGAGCGGCGAGCCGCGCAACCCGGAGACCTCGACGCCGTTGAACAGGATGGATCCCTGGCTGGGATCGATGAGGCGGTTAATCATGCGCAGCAGCGTCGATTTGCCGGCGCCGGAGCGGCCAATGATGCCGACCATCTGGCCTTGCGGGATCGCGATGTGAACATTGCTGACGGCGGTGTTCTTGCCGAACCGGCGGGTGACGCCGCGGATTTCGAGCGTAGCTGACATGGTGCAGGCTCCAGTCCAATCGCAATTGAAGGTCTGTTTACCCTGGCTAGCGCAGCCGCATGAACCTGCAGTGTCGGAACGATGTCAGTTTTGTTACTGCCCACAGCCTGGAGCGGGGCGGGATCAACTCGGCGCGAGAAGCTCGAATGGTGAATGGTGAATGGTGAATGGTGAATAGTGAATAGTGAATAGTGAATGGTGGCAAGAGAGGCTTCCCTAAGCCTCGAAACCTATCCGTCCCGCCATTCACTATTCACCATTCACCGTTCACGATCCCTTAGACGCCATATTTCTCCAGAAACGCCTCCGCCGACAATTCCCGAAAATCGTCGAGCGCGGCGCGCAGCCTTGCATGGTCCCAGTCCCACCAGGCGAGCGCCTGGTAGCGCTCCGCGGTGCGGCGGTCGAAGCGTTCGCGGATCGGCTTGGCCGGTACGCCGGCGACGACGGTGTAGGGCGCGACGTCCTTCGACACCACCGCGCCGGCACCGACCGCCGCGCCATCGCCGACGGTGACGCCCGGCAGGATGGTCGAGCCGTGGCCGAGCCAGGTGTCGTGGCCGATGGTGACGCGTTTGGCGCGGCGCTTGGCGAAGAATTCGCTCTCGTGCTCGGCGTCATCCCAATAGTCGGAGGCGCGATAGGTGAAATGGTGCAGCGTCGGCCGCCAGGTCGGATGGTTGGTAGCGTTGATGCGCACGCTTGCGGCGATGTTGGCGAATTTGCCGATCGTTGCGCACCAGACGCCGCAGTCCTGCATCATGTAGGAATAGTCGCCGAGCGTGCTTTCGGAAACCCGGCAGCGCTCGGCGATCTCGGTCCAGCGGCCAAGCGTCGAGTTCTCGACTTCCGCCGTCTCGTGGATCAGCGGCGCCTCCGACAGTTTCCTGGTCATGCGGCGATTTTCCCGGCGGCGAAGGCGGTCACGTCGATGACGCGATCGGCGACCGCCTCACGCACGTCGTGATCGTGGAAGATGCCGAGCAAAGCGACCCCCGCTGCCTTCTTGGCGGCGATCAGGGAAATCACCACATCGCGGTTCCTGGCGTCGAGCGAAGCGGTCGGCTCGTCGAGCAGCAGGATCGGGTGCTCGGTGCTGAAGCCGCGCGCGATGTTGACGCGCTGCTGTTCACCGCCGGAGAACGTCGCCGGCGGCAGCGCCCAGAGCTTCTCCGGCAGGTTGAGCTGCGCCAGCAAGGCGCGTGCCTTGCCGTGCGCGACCTCGCGCTCCTCGCCGCGCTCGACCAGCGGTTCGGCCACGACGTCGAGCGCGGAGACACGCGGCACGGTGCGCAGGAACTGGCTGACATAGCCGATGGTAAGCCGGCGCACGGCAAGCACGGTGCGCGGGCTGGCCGAGGCGAGATCGATGAGCCCGCCCTCGTGCTGGACGATGATCTGGCCTTCATCGGCGGCATAATTTCCGTAGAGCATTTTCAGGATCGAGCTCTTGCCGGCGCCGGACGGGCCGCCGAGCACGGCGCATTCGCTGGCCCTGATCGCGAATGAGACACCGGCGACCACCGGCAGTTTGATGCCGTCGCGCAGGTGCATGGTGAAGCTCTTCGCGACATCGGAGACAACGAGCGGGGTTGCCATCAGAGGGTTCTCCCGTTCGGCGCTTCGCCGGCCCGCAATGTCTTCGCCTGAGCACCCCCCTCTGGCCTGCCGGCCATCTCCCCCTCAAGGGGGGAGATTGGCAGCCTCCCCGTCTCGCTCGTTCTGCAACGTTGGAGAGTGGCGAAACCGTACGCGGCAGCTAATCTCCCCCCTTGAGGGGGAGATGGCCGGAAGGCCAGAGGGGGGTACGCCGGAACAATCATCGTCACACCTGCAGAATCGAGGAGACAAGCAACTGGGTATAAGGCGCGCGCGGATCGTCGAGGACGCGGTCGGTGAGGCCGCTTTCGACGACGCGGCCGTCCTTCATCACCATCATGCGCTGCGACAACAGCCGCGCCACGGCGAGATCGTGGGTGACGACGATGGCGGCCAGGCCGAGATCGGTGACCAGGCCGCGCAACAGATCGAGCAGGCGCGCCTGCACCGAGACGTCGAGGCCGCCGGTTGGCTCGTCCATGAACACCAGCCGCGGCCCGGTGACGAGGTTGCGGGCGATCTGCAGGCGCTGGCGCATGCCTCCGGAAAAGGCGCGCGGCTCGTCGTCGATGCGGTCTTCGTCGATCTCGACACGAGACAACCAGTCGACCGCCGTTGCGCGGATCCTGCCATAGTGACGGTCGCCGACCGCCATCAGCCGCTCACCGACATTGGCGCCGGCCGACACCGTCATGCGCAGCCCGTCGGCCGGGTTCTGATGGACAAAACCCCAATCGGTGCGCATCAGGAAGCGGCGCTCGGCCTCGCTCATGCGGTAAAGTTCGCGAAACTGGCCGTCGCGCATCCGGTAGCTGGCGGTGCCGGAGCTGGGCAGCAGTCGAGTTGACAGGCAGTTGAGCAAAGTCGTCTTGCCGGAGCCGGATTCGCCGACCACCGCCAGCACTTCGCCCGGCCAGAGGTCAAAAGTGACGTTCTCGCAGCCGACGCGCGAGCCGTAGAATTTGGACAGCGCCGAAACGCGCAGCAGCGGTTCGTCTGTCATTGCGCCGGCTCCGTTTTTCCTGGGGCAAGATGGGTCTCGGGCGCGAGATGGCCGCGGTGGCCTTCCGCGCGCCGCTTCTCGCAATGATCGGTGTCGGAGCAGACGAACATGTGGCCGCCATGGTCGTCGAGGATGACCTCGTCGAGATAGACGTTCTCGGCCGCGCACAGCGCGCAGGGCTGGTCGAAGGTCTGCACCTCGAACGGATGGTCCTCGAAATCGAGGCTGACCACATCGGTGAAGGGCGGCAGCGCGTAGATGCGCTTTTCGCGGCCGGCGCCGAACAATTGCAAAGCCGGCGAACGGTGCATCTTGGGATTGTCGAATTTCGGCGTCGGCGACGGGTCCATCACATAACGGCCCTCCACCCTTACCGGATAGGCATAAGTGGTGGCGATGCGGCCGTGCCTGGCGATGTCCTCATAGAGCTTCACATGCATAAGGCCGTATTCCTCCAGCGCATGCATTTTGCGCGTCTCCGTTTCCCGCGGCTCGAGGAAGCGCAGCGGCTCGGGGATGGGCACCTGGTAGACCAGCACCTGACCGGCACTCAGCGGATATTCAGGGATGCGGTGGCGCGTCTGGATGATGGTCGCCTTCGCCGTCTCGGTGGTGACCGCGACATTGGCGACCTTCTTGAAGAAGGCGCGGATCGAGACGGCATTGGTGGTGTCGTCGGCGCCCTGGTCAATGACCTTGAGCACATCGTCCGGGCCAATGATCGAAGCGGTGACCTGGACGCCGCCGGTGCCCCAACCATAGGGCATCGGCATTTCGCGCGAGGCGAACGGCACCTGATAGCCAGGAATGGCGATGCCCTTGAGGATCGCCCGACGGATCATCCGCTTGGTCTGTTCGTCAAGATAGGCGAAGTTGTAGGTGGCGATGTCGGTCATGGCGATCGCTTCCGCTCTGTGCTACCGAATTGAGTTCCAAGACACGGAAAAGGGGCTGGGCTCCGATGACCCCGACCGGATGGATGCGCCTCGGAATCCTGTTGCTGGTGTTCGTCGGGGTGGTTGCCTTTGTGCTTCGAAGAATGGTTCTTCCTGAGCCGAGGGAAGGCGCGCAAGGCGAGACCATTGGCGGCAGTAGCGGTTACGGCGGATCCGGAGGCCATTCCCCAGACGGGGGAGGTCACGGTGGTGGAGCTAACTGAAGTCATTCCGCTGCCTGCCTCTTTTCTTCGGCCTTGCCGGCATTTTCGCGGGCATCATGCTCGGCGCGCATGCGGCGCACGAGGTCGAGTTCGGCCTGGAAGTCGACATAATGCGGCAGCTTCAGATGCTCGACGAAGCCGGTCGCCTGGACATTGTCGGAATGCGAGATGACGAACTCCTCGTCCTGCGCTGCGGCGATGACATCCTCGCCCAACTCCGAGGCGCGCAGCGCGCGGTCGCATAGTGCCATGGCCATCGCCTTGCGCTCGCTCTGGCCGAAGACGAGGCCGTAGCCGCGGGTGAATTGCGGCGGCGCCTTGGCCGAGCCCTTGAACTGGTTGACCATCTGGCATTCGGTGACGCGGATGCTGCCGAGCGGCACGGCAAAGGGCAGTTCCGGCACGTCCAGTTCCAGTTCGACCTCGCCGATGCGAACCTCGCCGACGAAGGGATGGTTGCGCGCGTAGCCGCGCTGGGTGGAATAGCCGAGCGCCAGCAGAAACCCCTCGTCGCCGCGCGACAGCGCCTGCAGGCGGATGTCGCGCGCCATCGGGAATTCGAGCGGCTCGCGGGTGATGTCGCCGGGGACATGATCCCCAGGCATGTCGCCGTCGGGCTCGATCAGGCCTTCGCGGGCGAGGATGGCCGAGACGCGCGGCATGGCTTCCGCCTCGCCTGCACGCTGCTCCGGCTCGGCGACATCGCCGCCGGCGGCAAGTTCGGGATCGAGCAGCCGGTGGGTGTAGTCGAAAGTCGGGCCGAGCAACTGGCCGCCGGGCAGGTCCTTGTAGGTGGCCGACACCCGCCGCTCGACCAGCATCGTGCCGGTGTCGATCGCCCTGGTGTAGCCGAAACGCGGCAGCGTGGTGCGATAGGCGCGAACCAGGAAGATCGCCTCGATCATGTCGCCGCGCGCCTGGACGATGGCGAGTGCCGCCAATTCCCTGTCGTAGAGCGAACCTTCGCTCATCACCCGGTCGACGCCGAGCGCCAGCTGCTCGACGATCTGGTCGAGGCGAAGTGCGGGCACCGAACGATCGCCGCGCCGGCGGTCGGCGAGCAGTTTGTGGGCGTTGCGAATGGCCGCTTCGCCACCCTTTACCGCAACATACATGCTACGCCTCCATCATCTTGATGCGCGTCGTGCGCGGCAG
Source organism: Mesorhizobium sp. M0698 (assembly GCF_040320455.1). Classification (NCBI taxonomy): domain Bacteria; kingdom Pseudomonadati; phylum Pseudomonadota; class Alphaproteobacteria; order Hyphomicrobiales; family Phyllobacteriaceae; genus Mesorhizobium; species Mesorhizobium sp. M0698. The sequence continues at coordinate 207,567 of NZ_JAMYPQ010000002.1, forward strand.
GCAGGCAACGCTGTCAGGGGTGGCGAGGACGATGTCGACACCGCGGGGAAAGCGCTGGTTGTTCTGCTTCCATTGCTCGACGAAATGGCGCGGCATTTGCGCCGGCGCGATCGTCGCCGTCTTCTCGATGCCCGGGCCTTCGAGCACCAGCGCAGCGCCGGAGATGAGATCGCCGACCTCGAGGATCAGCGTCGTGGAGCGATCGGGATAATCCTGGGTGCCTTGCGAAAACCCGTCGAGCGCCATCATCTCGGCCGGCGTGGCGATCAGCGCGAAATGCGCGTCGGCCGGGGTGTTGGCCAGCGGCGCGCCGGTATGGAAGCCAAGCCAGGATTTCACCGCCGACACCTGCAAAGCCGGGTCGAGCCAGAGCGGCGTGTCGTTGTCGCACAGCGCCAGCGCAACGGCGCCGGCGGTGGCCGACAGCGGCGCCGGTGGGTGGGCAAGGGCCGGCAAGGGCTGGACGCTGCCCGGCCGCGCCATCGCGTCCATCACGGCATGGAATACGGTCTGGGCATTGAATACCGGATCGGCGAAGCCGCCTTCAATGGATTGAGTGGCGATATCCATCAGTCTTCTCCGCGCACCATGGTGAAGAAATCGACCTTGGTCGCCGCCGTCTCGGCGCGGCGCTGTTCACGCGCCTTGGCCAGTGCCGCCTGCAAGGGCGCAACGATCCTGGTCTCGACCTCGTTGCGGTGGGCAGGATCCTGCCAGAGCGCGTCGGCGATTGCAGCCAGCCTTGCCTTCTGCTTGTCGCGGCCAAGCGCGTAGCAGTGGCCGACATGGCCGGACGCAAGCCGCACCGTGGCACGGGTGACCGTCGCCTCGCCGACATTGAAGGGCGCGCCGCCGCCGCCGATGCGGCCGCGTACCGTAACCAGGCCGGTTTCGGGGCCACGCAGAAGTTCCGCTTCGCAAGGCAGGCCGGCTTCGTCCCAGAGGCGGACGATGTCGTCGCCGGCCGATTGCGCCAGCGTCGCCATCACGGCCTTGCGCTCGGCCTGCTCTCGCGCTTCCCGTCCTCGCATGGCCGGTGCTCCTCGTCTGCGTTCATTTGTCTATTGATATAGACAACTATACAAATTATATCCATTATCTAGCGCGTGTCCATGACGGGCACGTGACACGGGCCAAAAGATCGGCGCGAGGAATTGGGGCGGGAGATGATCGGACAAGCCAACAGCATCGAGCGGCGCAGCGGTGTCGCGCTGTGGCGGCAGATCGCCGACCAGATCCTGCATTCGATCGCCGCCGGCGATTTTCCCGAGAATGCCGCGCTGCCGCCGGAGATCGCGTTGGCCGGACGCTATGGCGTCAACCGCCACACGGTGCGTAGCGCTATCGCAGCGCTGGTGCAGGAGGGTGTGCTCAGGGCGGAGCAGGGGCGCGGCACCTTCGTGCTGTCGCGCAAACGGCTGTCTTATCCGATCGGCGCCCGCACCCGCTTTTCCGAGGGATTGCAAGGACAGGCGTCCGAGCGGCATATCACCTTGCTCGCGTCATCGATCGAGCCGGCCAACCGTCGTGTCGCAGAGGGCTTAGGCCTGGCGACGGGGGCCGATGTGATACGCCTGGAAACGCGCGGCGAAGCCGATGGAATGCCGGTGTCTCGCGCGGCCGGCTGGTTCGATGCCAGGCGCTTTGCCGGCATCGATGCCGCCATGGCGGAAACCGGTTCGATCACCGCATCGCTGGCACGTTTCGGCATCGACGACTACCTCAGGCAATCGACCGTGCTGTCGGCGCGCCATGCCGATGCCGCCGACCTTGCGGACCTCCAGCTGCAGCCCGGCGCCATCGTGCTGGTGACGGTCGCCGTCAACGTCACGCCCGACGGTCAGCCGATACAGTTTTCGGAGTCGCGCTTCCCGGCCGAGCGGATCGAGCTCAAACTGTCGGCGCTCTGAGATGCGGCAGCCCTGGCATCATCCGACTTGAATGACGGCCTTGATCAGGCCGGACTTCTCATGCGCCCAGCGGGCGAGGTCGTGCGGCGTCTCGCCAAGCGTGGTGCGGTGGGTGACCAGCTTTGCCAGCGGCAGCGCGCCGTTGCGGATCGAGGCGGCGACATGGTCGAAATCGACACGCAGGGCGTTGCGGCTGCCGATCAGCATCATCTCGCGCTTGTGGAATTCGGGATCGGAAAAGGCGATGTCGTCCTTGACGACGCTAACCAGGACCAGCGCCCCGCCGTGCGCGACATGGGCGAAGGCCGACTGCACCGACCGGGTGTTGCCGGTGGCATCGAAAACCACGTCGAAGCCGTCGCCGCCGGTTGCTTCCCGCACCAGGTCGGCAGCAGCGCCCCGCGAGCCGTCGAGGGTCGCGAAGCCGAGTTCGCTTTCGGCGAAACCCAGCCTCTCCGCACTCATGTCGAGCAGCGTCACGTCGAGCCCGGCGATGCGGGCGAACAGCGCCGTGCCGAGCCCGATCGGGCCGGCACCGATGACCAGTGTGCGCGCACCTGGATCAGCGAGCGAGCGCCGCACGGCATGGGCGCCGATCGCCAGGAATTCGACGGCGGCGGCATCGGCCAGCGACAGGCCGTTTGCCGGATAAAGATTTTGCGCCGGCACCAGGATCTGCTCGCACATGGCGCCGTCGCGGTGGACGCCGAGCACCTCGATCCTGACGCAGCAATTCGGCTTGCCTTGCCGGCAGGCGATGCATTTGCCGCAGGCGAGATAGGGATTGACGATCACCGCTTCGCCGACGGCGAGATCGACGTCCTCGCTAACCTCGATCACGGTGCCGGAAACCTCGTGGCCCATGATGCGGGGATAGGCGAGGAACGGGTGCTTGCCTTCGAAGATGTGATAGTCGGTGCCGCAGATGCCGACATGGCTGACGGCGACCAGCGCCCAGCCGGCGGGGGGCGCGCCAGGCGCCGGACGGTCTTCGAGGACAAGTTCGCCGGGCGAGCGGCAGACGACGGCTTTCATGCTTCAATCCAGTCGGTTCATGGCACCGCCGGCCCTGCTGTCGCGAGGCCGGCGGTTGTTGGGAGGCAGTCTATTTGCCGCGGCGGCGCAGCCCGTCGAAATAGACGATGACGATGATCAGCACGCCGGTGATGATGCGCTGCCAGAAGGCGTTGACGTTGAGCAGATTGGCGCCGTTGTTGATGGTGGCAAGGATGAAGGCGCCGAGCAGCGGTCCGTGCACGGAGCCGACAGCGCCGAACAGCGAGGTGCCGCCGATCACCGAGGAGGCGATCGCCTGCAATTCCCAGCCCTCGGCCTGCGTCGGATTGCCGATGCCGATGCGCGAGGCAAGCAGCACGCCGACGAAGGCCGCACACAGGCCCGACAGCGTGTAGGCCATGTAGATGGTGCGCTGGACGTTGACGCCTGACAGGCGCGACGCCTCGGCGTTGGAGCCGACCGAGAACAGATAGCGGCCCCAGCGGCTGTGGTGCAGGAAGATGTAGGCTGGGATGCCGACCAGGATCACCATCCAGAACAGATTGGGGACGCCGGCGAAGGAACTGCGCGAGAACGTCTGGAAGGCGTCGTTGTTGATCGAGATCGAGTTGCCATTGGTCATCAACAGACCGATGCCGCGCAGCGAGGTCAGCGTTGCCAGGGTGATGATGAAGGGCGGCAGGCCCATCTTGACGATGCCGAACCCATGGAACATGCCGATGGCGACGCCGACCAGCAAGGTGATCAGGATGGCGAGGAAAACCGGTGTGCCGGCGTTGATCAGCATCGCGACGATGACGGTGGCGAAGCCGACCACGGCGCCGACGGAAAGGTCGATGCCGCCGGTGATGATGACGAAGGTCTGGCCGACCGCCAGGATGGCGATCATCGACCCTTGCCGCAACAGGTTGGAGATGTTGTTGGCGGAGGCGAAGCTCGGCGTCGCCACCGACAGGATGATCCATAAAAGAACCAGCAGCGCCAGCAGTGTCAGCCCGAACAGGGCGTTGTAGTTGCGTTTCGGCCTTTCGGCAGCGATCGCCTCGGTGCTCATATCCGTCCTCCCGGTCTTTCTTGTTTCTCGGCCAGCGCCTGGGTGAGGATCTCCTCGTGGTCAGCGGTACGAAAGCCGTGCGTGGCCACCAGCTTGCCGCGCCGGAACACGTGCAGCGTGTCCGCGAGTTCATAGACCTCGGGCAGGTAGGACGAGATCAGGATGATGCCGGCTCCCTTGGACAACAGCGCGCCGAACAGGCGGTAGATCTCGGCCTTGGTGCCGACATCGACGCCGACAGTCGGCTCATCGAAGATGAATAGCTTGGCGCCGTGGGCGAGCCATTTGCCGATGACGATCTTCTGCTGGTTGCCGCCGGACAGGCTGGAGGCCAGCGCGCCGCGCGTCGGCGTCTTGATGCGCAGGTCGGCGATCTGGCGATCGGCTTGCGCCTTTTCCTGCGCGCGGGAGATCAGCAGATTGCTCGAGATGCGCTTGTAGATCGGCAGATTGAGGTTGAGTCCGACCGGCAGGTTGAGGCAGAGGCCCTGGTCGCGGCGGCTTTCCGGGGCCAGCGCCATGCCGAGCCTGATCGCGTCATGTTCGGAATTGACCTTGACCTCCTTGCCCTCCCACAGGATCTGGCCGGCCGATTTGCGGTGCCGGCCATAGAGCGTGGTGACGAACTCGCTGCGCCCGGCGCCGATCAGGCCATAGAGGCCGACGATCTCGCCGGCACGGACGGACATCGAGACATTTTCGAAACCCTTGCCGGACAGGTTCCTGGTTTCGACGATGGTCGCGCCGGGGGTGAAATGCTCCTTGTGGTAGACCTGCTCGATCGAGCGGTTGATCATCATCTTGACCAGCTCGGCGTCATTGGTCTCGGCAATGTTCCTGGTGCCGACCAGCGTGCCGTCGCGCAGCACCGAGACGCGGTCGGCGAGCTCGAACACTTCTTCCATGCGATGGCTGATGTAGATGATGGTGACGCCTTCGCCCTTCAGCCGGCGGATCAGCGTGAACAGCTGGTCGGCCTCCTTGCGGGTAAGATAGGCGGTCGGCTCGTCGAAGATCAGGAATTTGGTGCCGCGCACGGTGGCGCGGGCGGCGGCGATCAACTGCTGCTGGCCGATGGTCAGGTCACCCAGCATGACATGCGCCGGCAGGTCGAAGCCGAGATCGTCGATGATCTTCTGCGCCTGCCTGATCATCGCCCGCTGCTGCAGGATGCCGAAGCGGGAATCCTCTTCGCCGAGGAACATGTTGGCGGCGACGGTGAGATGGCGGCACAGGACGACTTCCTGATGCACGGCATTGATGCCGAGCGCCATCGCCTCATGCGGCGTTGCCAATGCGGCAGGCTTGCCCTCCCAGATGACGTCGCCGGAGGTGCGCGGCATGACGCCGGTAAGAAGCTTGATCAGGGTGGATTTGCCGGCGCCGTTCTCGCCAACGATGGCGTGGATCTCGCCGGCCTTGAAGGCGAGATCGACCGGCTTCAGCGCATGGGTGCCGGGATAGCGCTTTTCCAGCCCGCGGAGTTCGAGGATGGTCCTGCCCGGTTCCAGCGTTGGGGCCGGATGGAGTTCCTGCGCCGTCGACATCATGACAATCCTCCCAGATTGGCCCCCAAAGATTGGCCTCGCGATTGGCACGAGTGGGATGTTTCCGGGGCGAAAGGCCCCGGAAACAGTTCACTTGCGGCTATGCTCAGTCGAGCTTCGGGTTGAGCAGCGCGTCGATCTTCGGATCCTTCATGTTGGCCTTGGTAACCAAATTGGCGCCGGTATCGACATTGGCCTCGACCTTCTCGCCCTTCGAGGCGGCGAGCGCCGTCTTGATGCCGTCATAGCCCATCCGGTACGGATCCTGAACGACGAGAGCCGAAATGACGCCGTCATTGAGGAACTTGATCAGCTTCTCGTCGCTGTCGAAACCGACCAGCCCGACCTTGCCGGCAAGACTGTTCTCGGCGATCGCCTGACCGACGCCCTGCGCCATGATCAGGTTGGAGGCGAAGATGCCCTTGAGGTTGGGGTTGGCGGTGATCAGGTCGGTGGCGATGTTGAGGCCGGTGGTGGCCTGGCCGTCGGCGTATTTGTCGGCGACCAGCTTGAGGCCGGGATATTTGGCGGCGAGCTGTTCCTTGAAACCCTGGGCGCGCTGTTCGAGCGAGCCGGCACCCGGAAGCGCGGTGATCAGGGCGACGTCGCCCTCGACCTTGCCGCCATTGGCTTCGCCGATGGCTGCGGCAAGGCCGTCAGCGGCGACGCGGCCGCCCTGGATGTTGTCGGTGGTCAGGAACGAGGTGAAGGCCTTGGAGTCGGCGCCGGAGTCGATGCCGATGATCTTGACCTTGGTGGCGGCCTCGTCGATCGGCTTGCCGAGCGCCTTGGCTTCGGTCGGCGCAATGACGACGGCCGCCGGGTTGCCGGCGACGGCATTTTCGAGGATCGAGATCTGGCCGTTGACGTCGGTCTCGGCCTGGGCGCCGAGCTCCGGCACGTTGACGCCGAGATCCTTGCCGGCCTTGCGGGCGCCGGCCAGAACGATCTGCCAGTAGAAGGACGTGGTGTCCTTGACGATGATCGGAATGGTCGCGTCGGCCGCGGATGCCGGCGCCGAATGCATCACGCCGGCAAGCATCGAGGCGGCTGCGAGTGCCACGAAGGCGCGGCGATTGAGAATGCTGGTCACGAATTTCATTAGGAGTCCTCCCTAAGTCGCCCGGTGAATGTTACGGAAGCTCCATTCGGATGGCGCGGCCCAAACGGAACTTTATCAATAAAAAACATTTACCGCATTTTGATAGTGCATCACCTCGGTCGGCGCAAGCGATGTTTGATGGCCGCTCGAATGGCTGGGCGGGAAAGCTTGCTCCCTCGGAACTCCGCTGCCAATCTCCTCCAATACGTCGCATGGAATATTAATTCCATCATCCAGTCAATATGGAATGTTCATTCTTTTTCGGGAGCGTTGGAACTGTGACGCCTGGCGATCACGTCCGGTGTTCGCGACTATTGCGCATGTCCGGCTTAGAGCGTCGCTCCGAGATGCCAAGGCACGAACTCGTTGTCGCCGTAGCCGAACTCTTCGCTCTTGGTCTTGCGGCCCGAAGCCGTCTCGACGATCAGTTCGAAGATCTCGCGGCCCATGCCGGCGATGGTCTTTTCGCCCGAGGCGATGACGCCGCAATTCACGTCCATGTCCTCTTCCATCGTGTGATACATGGTCGAGTTGCTGGCGACCTTAATCGACGGCGTCGGCCGGCAGCCGAAGCAGGAGCCGCGGCCTGTGGTGAAGACGATGACGTTGGCGCCGCCCGCCACCTGGCCGGTGGCCGAGACCGGGTCGTAGCCGGGCGTGTCCATGAACACCAGCCCGTGCCCGATGACCTTTTCGGCATAGCCGAAGACGCCGTTGAGCGGCGTCTGGCCGCCCTTGGCGACCGCGCCGAGCGACTTTTCCAGGATGGTGGTCAGGCCGCCGCGCTTGTTGCCCGGCGAGGGGTTGTTGTCGATGGAAGCGCCATGTTTGGCGACATGGTCTTCCCACCATTTCACGTAACCGTCGAGCTTGGCGGCGATCTCGGGGGTGGCGGCGCGATAGGCGAGCAGGTGCTCGGCGCCGTAGATCTCCGTCGTCTCGGAGAGGATGCCGACACCGCCGACGCCGGCCAAAATGTCGACCGCGGCACCCAGCGCCGGATTGGCGGTAATGCCGGACATACCGTCGGAGCCGCCGCATTGCAGGCCGACGACGATCTCGCTGACCGGGATCGGCTCACGCTGAAGCTTGCCGACCTCCTCGGCGATCTCGGCCAGCACGACCAACGCCTTCTCGACCGATTTGCGCGAGCCGCCGGCTTCCTGGATGTTGAAATGACGTTTTCCCGCGGCAACGCCCTTCTGGCCGTAGAGGGTGAGCTGGTTGACCTCGCAGCCGAGCCCGACCATCAGCACACCACCAAAATTCGGATGACGGGCGTAGCCGGCCAGCGTGCGATGCAGCACCATCATGCCGTCGCCGGTGGCGCTCATGCCGCAGCCCTGGCCGTGGACGATCGGGACGAAGCCGTCGATGCCGGGATATTGCGGCAGAAGCGTGCGGTTCGCCGCGTCAGCGATGGCGTGGCAGACGGTGGCCGAGCAATTGACGCTGGCGAGAATGCCGATGAAGTTGCGCGTGCCGGCGCGGCCGTCGGCGCGGCGGTAGCCCATGAAGGTGCGGGCGCGGTCGGCCTCAGTCGCATGCACTGCCTCGCTCGGCGGCACCACCGGCAAACGCCCGCTTTCGAAGACCAGATTGTGCGAATGGACATGCTCGCCGGGCGCGATGTCTTGCGTGGCGCGGCCGATCGCCTGGGCGTATTTGACCACGGCCTCGCCGGCCGCAATCGGCTTGATCGCCACTTTGTGGCCCGGCTCGATCACTGCGGCGGCGACGGCGCCGCCCGGCAGCACGGTGCCGATCTCGATGCGGCCATTGGCGACCGCGACATTGTCGGCGGGAGACAGAAGAATGCTGTTTGCGGCGTTCACGGGAGCTTCCTGGGTGTGTTCCTGGGTGCGCGAGCGGATTGACACGCGGCTCTTAACATATAATGTCTTTTATCGTGAAAAAACATTTTTGCGTCAATTGTTTTTTCGCCAGAGCGCGACGCGTCTTTTGGATGCGAGAAGTAGGCTCTACAACCAAAACTAGCGTTGCGCATGATGTTTTCCGAAAAGGTACCGGTTTCATGCGCGAGAAACGCTTCACACTGGCCGCAAACGCAGATGCGCCACGGGGCAGGGGATGTCGAAGAGCAACAACGTTTACAAGGACGCCTATAATCGCGGTCTGAGGCTGCTCGACGAAACCAGGAGCCTGCCTTCGGAGCCGGAGCTGGGTACGCTGCTCGGCGTCAGCCGCACGACGGTCCGCACTATCCTTGCGCGCATGGAAGAAACCGGGCTGATCGACTGGAACAAGCGCAGCAAGACGGTCCTGCGCGAACCGCGACCGGACGATTTCTTCCCCGAGGAAGAAACCGACACGCTGGCCGAGATCATCGAGCGCTCCTTCATGCGGCGGCTGCTTGCCAGCGGTGCCGAAGCCGGCATGCAGATCAACGAGCTCGAACTGGCGCGTGAGATCGGCGTCGGCACCACCAGCGTGCGCGAATTCCTGATCCGCTTCTCGCGCTTCGGGCTGATCGAGAAGCGCCGCAACAGCCACTGGGTGCTGAAAGGCTTTACCCGCGCCTTCGCGCTGGAGTTGACCGAAATCCGCGAGATGTTCGAACTGCGCTCGGCCGCAGCCTTTGCCGCTCTGCCCGAGGACAGCCCGGTGTGGACCGACCTCGACCGCCTGGAAGACGAGCATCACCGGCTGGAGCGCGAGATCGCCGTGCGCTTCAACGAATTCTCCGAGCTTGACGAGCGCTTTCACCGGCTGATCCATCGGGCGTCGCACAACCGCTTCATCGTCGATTTCTACGACGTCATCGCCATGATCTTCCACTACCACTACCAGTGGAACAAGGCGCAGGAGCGCGAGCGCAACGAAGTCGCGGTCCAGGAGCATCTCGCCTATATCGCCGCGCTCAAATCGCGCGATCTCGCCAAGGTCGACGCCGCCTGCCGCAAGCACCTGAAATCGGCCCGCCACACGCTGCTGACGTCCATTCCCGAGGGCAGGCAGCCGCAACGCGCGTGATTGTGTTGCGTTGCCGCAGCAACGTTTTGGCGATTTTCCGGCCGCCGGCTCCGTGCTAGAGAGCTGACGTTGCTGCGTGAAGAGGCTGGTTCTTGACCATACGCCGGAGACGATGGAGCATGCCGGTCGCGTTCGCCGCGGCGTGGCTTTTCATGCTCCAGTCGATATTCGGCGCGTTTGCTTCCGGCGTCGCGCCGAACGCCTCGCAATTCGATGCTTTCGGCAACACGATCTGCACCCATGACGGTGCGGCGCAACTCCCCGCCGGCGATCCGCATCAGCAGCACATGCCGGCTTGCTGCATGCTTGGCTGCAATCTCGTTTCGGCGGTCTACGCGCCGCTGGATGCAGCCGGGAGCCTGGCTCGCAGCCTTTCCATCGAAACCATCGCCTTTTTCCTGCCGGCCTTCCGGCATCGCGATTTCGCCCGCGCCCGCACTCCGTCCAATCCGCGTGCACCACCGGCGACGGCCTGATCCGTTCTGGTTCGCGCCGCGCAGCGCTTTGCCGGCGCGTTTATCGACATCGTTCGCGACCGGCAATCGGCGCGATCCCCCTTAAAGTCCACGGAGCAATCATGTCTCACTCTTTTCGCGCTGCCGCATCCAGCCGCAGGCGCTTCGCACTGGGTAGTTTCGAGCAGCGTCTCGGCATCGCCCTTTGCGTTCTTGCCCTCCTGTTCGCCAGCGCCCAGACGGTGTTGGCACACGAGTTCAAGCTTGGCGATCTCGAGATCGGGCACCCCTGGTCGCGCGCCACGCCAGCCGGCGCCAAGGTGGCCGGCGGCTACTTCACCATCACCAACACCGGCAGTGCGCCGGATCGCCTGCTGTCGATCACCTCCGACATTTCGGCCAAGGCCGAACTGCACGAGATGGGCGTCAGCAATGGCGTCATGACCATGCGGCCGGTCACCGGCGGCCTCGAAATCCCGGCTGGCGGCAAGGTCGCGCTGGCGCCTAACGGCTATCATTTGATGTTCATGGATTTGAAGCGGCAGCCCAAGGAGGGCGAAACGTTCTCCGCCACGCTGACCTTCGAGAAAGCCGGGCCCGTGCAGATTGAATTCGCCGTGCAAGGCATCGGCAGCGCGGCGCCCCAGGACGACGACTGACTTGGCCGCTTCGAGAGGTAGCATCATGAAGAAATCTCTTTTGCCCGGCTGCGTGCTTCTTGCCCTCGGGACCAGCGCGGCCTTTGCCCACATCACGCTCGAAACGCCGGAGGCGGCGGTGGGCTCGACCTACAAGGCGGTTCTTCGGGTGCCGCATGGCTGCGAGGGCAAGGCGACGACCGCGCTGCGCGTGCAGATCCCGGAAGGGGTGCTCTCGGTCAAACCGATGCCGAAGCCGGGTTGGACACTGCAGGTCAAGAACGGCAAATACGAAAAGTCCTACCAGCTCTACGGCCAGGCAGTGACCAGCGGCGTCAAGGAGATCGACTGGAGCGCCGGCAGCCTGCCGGACGAGTTCTACGACGAATTCGTCTTTCGCGCGACGCTGGCGTCCGACCTGCCGGCAGGCCAGACGCTGCATTTCCCGGTGGTGCAGGAATGTGACGGGGTTGCCGATCGCTGGATCGAGATTCCGGCGGCCGGGCAGGCTGAGGACGCGCTGGAATTTCCGGCGCCCGGCCTCAAGCTGCTGCCGAAGAAGTGATCCTTACGCGGCGCGCTCTATCCGAAAGAGCGCGCCGCTGTCTTTGTGGCGGTGACATGAGCGCGGCATCGATCCTGCGAACGGCCTGCACAACCGGCCGGCTTGCCATAGGCCTGCTGGCTGCGATTGTGCTGCTTGCCACCATTGCCGCGCCAAACGCAGCCTTCGCCCATGCGGCGCTGATCAAGGCCGAGCCGGCTGACGGTGCGGTGCTGGCGCAGAGCCCGTCGCAGATGTCGCTGACCTTCAGCGAGCCGGTTTCGCCGCTGGTGCTGACGCTGGTGCGGCCCGACGGGACGTCGATCCCGCTGAGCTCTTTCCGGCTCAGCGGCCAGACCGTCGAGATTGACAATCCGCAGGCGCTGACGTCGGGCACGCATGTGCTGAGCTGGCGGGTAATCTCCGCCGACGGGCATCCGGTCGGCGGCTCGGTGCTGTTCTCGGTCGGTGCGCCGAGTGCTGCGCCGGCCGCCTCCGAAGCTGTCGACCGGGCGCTTCGAACGGCGATCTGGATCGGCAAGGTTTTTCTATACATCGGCCTGTTTTTCGGCGTCGGCGGTGCCTTTGCGCAGGCCTGGCTGGCGCAAGGCGGCCGATCCGGCCAGAACATGATCGTCGCCGCGATCCTGTGCGGGCTGGCCGCCGCACTCTTGTCGCTCGGTTTCCAGGGGCTGGATGCACTCGGCGCGCCGCTTGCCCGGCTGGCGCAGCCGGTCATCTGGCAGACCGGGCTTGGCACCAGCTTCGGCTGGACGGTGCTGATCGCGCTGATGGCGCTCGGCCTTGGCCTGCTATCGCTGGTCGTGCCGCCCGCCGACGCAAAGCCGCTGGCCTTGGCCGGACTGGTTGGCGTTGGCGCAGCACTTGCCGCCAGCGGGCATGCCAGTGCCGCCGAGCCGCAATGGCTGACCCGGCCGATGGTGTTTCTGCACGCCACTGGTATCGCCGTCTGGGCCGGGGCGCTGGCGCCGCTCGGTCTTGCCTTGAAACGGCAGCCGGACAAAGCCGGGCCGTTGCTGCGCCGGTTTTCACGAGCGATCCTGTTCGTCGTGGCGGTGCTTGCGGCAGCCGGCATCGTGCTCACCGTCATCCAGGTGCAAACGACGTCGGTGCTGGTCCATACCGCTTACGGCCGGCTGCTGCTGCTCAAGCTGGTGCTGCTCGTCTTTCTGTTCACACTCGCCGCCGTCAATCGCTTCAAGCTTACGGCCCCGGCTGAGGCGGGCGAAACAGAAGTCCAGCGGCGGCTGGCCCGCTCGATCGCCATCGAGCTGCTGATCGTGCTGGCGATCTTCGGCGTTGCCGCCGGCTGGCGCTTCACGCCGCCGCCGCGCGCGCTGGCGATCGCCGCGGCACAGCCGGCGTCGGTGCATATCCACACGCTGCAAGCGATGGCCGACCTCAGCATTGCGCCCGGCCATGCCGGAGCTGTTGCCGCTTCGATCTTCATCATGACCGGCGATTTCGGCCCGCTCGACGCCAAGCAGGTAACGCTGGTGCTGTCAAAGCCCGATTCCGGCATCGAACCCATCAAGCGCCCGGCGACGAAGCCCGGCGACGGTACCTGGCGCGTCGACGATCTCGTCATCCCGGTCGCCGGCCGGTGGACGGCGCGGCTCGACATCCTGGTCTCGGATTTCGAGATGGTGAAGATAGAGGCGCCGATCGACATCAGGCCGTGAAGACGGCGCTGGTCCGCGCAACACAATTCGGCGAGGCGGTTGACGCGGCCGCGAACCCCCGTCAATCATCGCCATCAAGAATGGGCGTCCAACCCAATCGCGGGCTCAAACCAACAAGATCCGAAAGCAGGGAAGAAACGATGGAAAAAGCCGAAATAGGCCTGATCGGCCTTGGCACGATGGGCTCCAACCTGGCGCTCAATATCGCCGAGAAGGGGCACCGCATCGCCGTCTTCAATCGCACCGCGGCGCGCACCGATGCCTTTGTCGAAAATGCCGGCGCGCTTCGGGATAGGGTGGTGCCCTGCTACAGCCTCGAAGAACTGGCCGCCGCGATCCGGCCGCCGCGGCCGATCATCATCATGGTGCTGGCCGGCAAGCCGGTCGACGAGCAGATCGCGGCATTGCGCGGTGTGCTGTCGGCCAACGATATCGTCATCGACGCCGGCAATGCCAATTTCCGCGATACGATGCGGCGCTTCTCCGAACTTACCGATTCGGGCCTGACCTTCATCGGCATGGGCGTGTCCGGCGGCGAGGAGGGCGCACGCCACGGTCCCTCTATCATGGTCGGCGGCACCGAAGAGTCCTGGAAGCGCGTCGAAAAGGTGCTGACCGCGATCTCGGCCAAGTTCAAGGGCGAGCCTTGCGCGGCGTGGCTTGGCACCGACGGCGCCGGCCATTTCGTCAAGACCATCCACAACGGCATCGAATATGCCGACATGCAGATGATCGCCGAGATCTACGGCATCTTGCGCGACGGGCTCGGCATGGGGCCGAAAGAGATCGCTGAGGTGTTTTCCCAGTGGAACACGGGCAGGCTCAATTCGTACCTGATCGAGATCACCGCCAAGGTGCTGGCCGCCGACGATCCCAAGACCGGCAAACCGGTGGTCGACATCATCCTCGACCGCGCCGGCCAGAAAGGCACCGGCAAATGGTCGGTGATCGAGGCGCAGCAGCTCGGCATCCCGGCCACCGCGATCGAGGCGGCTGTGGCGGCACGCGTACTGTCGTCGATCAAGGACGAGCGGCTTGCCGCCGAAAAGGTCTATGCCGGCGGCGTGAGCAAGATTTCCGGAGACAGGGACGCCCTGCTCGCCGATCTCGAGCTGGCTCTGTTTGCTGGCAAGATCGCCGCCTACGCGCAAGGCTTCGCGGTGATGAGCGGCGCGTCGAAGGAATTCAACTGGAACCTGCCGATGCCGGTCATCGCCAAGATCTGGCGGGCCGGCTGCATTATCCGCTCGCAATTGCTGGATACGATGGCGGAGGCCTTCGGCGCCGGCGGTGCAGCCACCAACCTGTTGATGGCGCCGGCTTTCGTCTCATTGATGCAGGAGGCACATCCGTCGCTTCGCCGTGTCGTCGCAAGGGCGGCCGAAGCCGGCTCGCCGGTGCCGGCCCTGTCATCTGCACTTGCCTATTTCGACAGTTACCGGCAGGGCCGGGGCACCTCGAACCTGATCCAGGCGCAGCGCGATTTCTTCGGCGCGCACGGCTTCGAGCGCATCGATGGGCAGGGCGCTTTCCATGGTCCTTGGGGAAGCGGCGCGGCGGGTTAGCGTCGCGACTTGGACCTAGAGTCCAATTTTGCGGTTGTCAGAAGGCAGATATCTCCAGCGACCAACTGGGTGTCGGGTCGCGCCAGGAACCTGCTATGCCGGTAGAGACGATTGACGGTCTCATCGGTATCGGCGGAGCCGCGAATCTGTGGTAAGCCGCCGCTCAACCAACCAAAGGACGACACCTGTGAGCGAACCGACCGTGGCCCAGGCGACCGAAAGTATCTATGCCTCGCTGCGGGCGGATAATGCCGACATCGACGCACATATCGCGACGCTTAAAGCGGCGCTGACACGAGAAGGGATAAAACAGGCGGTGTTCGATCCGACCAAGTTGGCGCAGAACAACCGCTCGGGGCGCAAGTTGATGCAGGCCTATTTTCGGCAGCGCGGCGTGAGCGTGAGGTTTTCGGACTAGTAGAGCCGCGCGCGGGTGATCTCAAGCGCGCCGTTGGGAGTTCTCGGGCCGGTCCGGCGGTTCGCCATCTGGACGTCGGGACTGCGCCTCATATCAGTCTTTCGACCCGTGGCGCGAACAGCCCGAAAGCCGTCGTTGCGAAAATGCCTTCGCCATCCGGAACCGGAACCGCATTGATCAGGATGCAATAGCTTCTTCGCTATTAAACATTATTCTGACTTCGGAGTCTGAAATGCTGCGTCCTCAACGGGCTCATACGAATATCTTGTCGAGTGATCCAAGATTGAAGCCGTTTCCGCTCAGATCGGCGCGCGACCAATCCACGAAGCGATAGCGCTCTCGGAAGTTCGCTTCGGATGCGGCATCGGGGAAATAATCGACGATGGCAAGCGGCGTCTTTTTTCGGCCCAGCTCGTCGGTTTCCCACTTGTGCCGCTGGTAGTTTGTCACGAGGCTGTAGAGGATCTGCCTGGCGTAATCATCATGGCCGGGCAGAGAGAAGCCGACGATCGCCATGCCGAAATTGTAGTAGCCGCCATTGCCCATCCCCTCCCAAAAATCATTGAGACGCGTGGCATAAAGCAGCTTTGTGGCCGATGGTGGCAATATGCGCGGCGTCGCCATGAACAGAAGATCTTTATCGTAAAGCGCCTTCAGGTTCTTCGCGCGATAGATATTTTTCAGCGGGTCCGACTCTTGGCGGGGACCATCGGTCAGTCGCTCAAGGCCGAGGCCAGCCTCATCGGAAAATATGATGTCTTTTGGAGGCGGCGCGCCCATCTTTGCATGGTTGGCAATTCTGCGCTCAAAGCCGGTGCGGTCGAACCAGTCAATGGAGCCGTGCATTTTGAGGATGACGACCTCATCCCGGTCGTTATCGATCGTACCGCCAAACTGAGTCACTTCCTTGAACCGGGTCGAAAACAGGCGGTAAGGTTTGCCGATAGCATCAAGCGCGCGTTCCAGAAGCGTGTCGTAGTTGAAGGTAATGACGTAATCGTCCGGCTCGAGGCGTTTTGCGAATTCGATGTAGAGATCGGGCACAGTGTTGAGCGCGTTGACGTGCCGCGCCAGAATGCTGCCGATCAGATATTTCGTGACGATGGTTCCCTCATTGCCGTCCTGACTCCACGTATCACCACCCCGGAGGCCAAGATAATGTTCGACGTCGAGGAAGCGCATGAAGTCCTCGAAATCCACCGTCTCCGGCGTCAGACTTTCGCCAGCCGCATCTCTGCGAAATTCAATGTAGTGCTCAAGATCGTTGTTGAATTTCGAAGCCCGCCGGTCGGAAGGAAAGGCCGCAGCCGTTTCGCGGATTTCTTCCATAGATCATATGCCAGCGGCAGTTGAGCAGGCCGCGAGAACCCCGCTCCAAGGATAATGAGTCTATACTTGTCCGGCATCGGCGCCCCCTTCAAAAAGTATACCCCGAAACGTACTGCCGGTCATGCTGTATGACTTTGCGGACGCTCGATTACTTGCGGCTCCGGCGGAAGCGTTCGATGGGCTTTCCGGTCAGGAAGCCAACATCGTACTCGTCGCCTTTCCAGCGCTCCAAATACGGCTCGCCGAATTGTTCCGCACAGTCGATCCAGGCGGTACCGAAAGGATTGACGAAATCAGCCAGGGACTCTTTGCCTTCCGCATAAAGCGGGACCCATACGGACCTGGCGATATCGTCTCCTGTGTGGTGATAGACGTTCGGTGTCATATAGACGAAGCCATCGACATGGCATTCCGAAAGCCCCAAAGCGGCATTGCTGAGAATAGCAAGTGCGTCCGCAGGGCTGAGCCCGAAATTATTGTCATTTGCGAACATCGCCAGGCCAAAGGCATCTGGAATTTTTAGGTGAAGTTTGGTGGCCGCAATTTGCTTGTTTGCCTTGCGAAGGGCCTGCCGCAGAGGATTGGCGATCTGCTGGCGGAGGCGGGCCGCGACTCGCTCCGGCATGGGCTCGCCGCGAAACAGAAAGCCCATCAATTCGCTGCCCGTGTGCCCGAAATGCGTAAACGCCCGCGCGACGCGCTCGGGATAGGCATCGCGAGAGTCCGTTTCCATGCACTTCAGTTCCACGATCACACGGTCGTCAGGAAAATAGAAGTCTGCATTCAGGACCATTTCCGGCTGGTCGGGCATCAGGTCACGCACGATCTGACCGTTGCGAAAGGTCGGCACGAATTTGGTAAATTCGGGTTCAATGTGGATGAGTGTCGGTTGCCAGTCGGGGCTGCTCTCCATCTGTCTTGTCCCCTTCGGCCCGTTGCCTTTAGCATGTAGTGCGCCTTCGGACCGAACTCACGTTATGTATAATGGCTTGTGCCCGCGGAGTGAAGATTTTGCCACCGCAATATTAGCGCGGAACTTCTGCAGCGCTCTGCACGGGAGCGCGCGTAGCGGAACTTCGGTTTCTGATGGACCCGACCCAAGACCGGACAGTCGGCCTTCTGCCCCGCGGCTGCGCCCCGAAGCAGACATATCGTGGAGACTGGCATTTGCAGGATGATTGCGACAGGCTTTGTGAAAAAAAGGGCAGTCGGCGAAGAACTTGCCTATATAGAGCGGCACCTAACGGCGGCCGATATAGGAACGACTGGATGAGCAGCGTCACGTTCGTTTTTGACCCCAAGGAAGGCCTGGGCGACGGCTTCCTCACGCCGGTCTATTTCGACAACGAGGTGCTGGTGAAGCACCTCTACAGCAAGACGAACGCGGTGGAGTTCGCGAGCGAGACTTACGGCACCATCTATTGGCCGGACCACTACATGTCGTTCGGGATCAATGCCCAGGGGGCGGTGATCGCGTGGCTCGGGGATCTGCAAGATCAACCTGCGGCCGAGCAGCACCATTGGCGAGAGCATAACATCCCAGCACAGCATGACATGAAGTCGGAGTTCTACGACGCGCAGATCGATGCTCAGTTCACACAATCCCCGATCGCCATCCAGACGATTAACGAGCTGGAGAAATGGAACGCCGCTTTCGCCGGTAAGCACGGCCTGCGGCTCTACAAGCCCACTTCCTTCAAGGATCGCATCGAGGCGGTGCGGCGCTGCCGTCGCATCATCATCCAGTCAGAGGACGATTTCATCCGTTTCATCAGCGAGCTGAACGAGATCATCAACGAGAACGTCAACACCGATGAGATCCGGAAACTCCTCAAAGGGAAGAACGTCGCCTTCAAGGACGGATCGAAGGGCAACAAGCTCCTCGAAGTCGTCTATCGCGACGTGCTCGGCGATACGACCAACCTCATCGAGCCGTTTTTCATGCTCTACGACGTGCGCCTGTGGGCTGACCATGACATGGGAGACAAGCTGCTGCAGGGCGTTTGCGCGAAGCTGGGCATAACCGACCTCACCGACTTCGAGGCGATCCTCACGGCTCTCCTCGAGCGCCTGCGGGGTGCTCTGAAAAAGCTGTCGGCCACCTACGGCTGATCGGTCAGGTTAGTCCCAAATAGCGCTTCACAGTCTCGGGGATCACCGTGGTGGCCACATCGGCCCCGATCTTAACCGCGCCCTTGCCGGCCGCCTTCGAGCGACTGCTTCATCGATCTGAGTTCTTGGCGCAGACTTCCGTTGTGGGTCGAAAGCTGAAGGACAGCTAACCACACCGCTGGTTCCCAAAGCGGACTTTCTCCATACGGCCCAAGGCTGCCAGTCAGCAGCGCGCATTTTGCAGCCAAGTGGAATCACTGGCGTCGCAGAAATGCGGATGCCAGTTTCAACGAGCCGGATGCCAGTTCAATTTGAACGTATCCCGCTCTAGTCGGGACGGCGATAGGCCTGCACTTCGCCCGGCTCGCTCAGGCTTTGCAGGGTGCCGGGTGCGGCGCCGCCGATCCAGCCCAGCACCGAGCGGGCGAGTTCGGCGCCGGCCAGTCGGAAGTTCTCGTTGACGACCAGCAATTCGCTGCGAAACAGGTGCAGAAGCTCCGACGATTGTTTGGACACCACATCGACATCGCGGCCAAGCTTGAGGCCGGCGTCTTCGATGCCGGCGACGATGGCGAGCGTCGCGGCGGCGGCGCTGCTGATGAAACCGTCGGGGCGGCTTTCGCGGCGCATCAGCTGTGCGGTCCGCATTCTGATCTGCTCGATCGAATGATCGATCGAAACGGTGTTGAACGGAATCTCGCTGGCGCCGACCTCGCTCAGCGCATCGGCAAAGCCTGCGAGCGTGTGGCCGTGATAGGTCAGCTCGACCGGCGGCGCCAACAGAGCCAGGCGGCGGCGGCCGAGGCCGGCCAGATGGCGCACTGCCTCGGCTGCGAAAGCGTAATTGTCGAAATCATGGTAGGGATGGATCAGCCCCATATCGGTGCGGCCATGCGTGGCAAAGGGGATGCCGCGCTCCAGCATATAACGGGCCCTCGGATCGTTCGGCTGCGTGCGCGAAATGATGACGCCGTCGGCTGAACCGGTTTCCACGAGGTAGCGGATCGGGTCGAGCGGATCCTGCGAGCGCGAGTAGGGTGTCACGATCAAATGGTAGGGCGTGTCGGCAATGACTTCGGAAACGCCGTAGATGATATCCGAGACAAAGCTCATGATCTCGTGCTCGGTGTTGAGCACCAGGCTGATGACATTGGTCTTGCCGGTGCGCAGGCGGACGCCGGCACGGTTGGGCCGATAACCGATCTGCTTGGCGACAAGCTGGACGCGCCGCCTGGTCTCGGCGCCGATCTCGGGCGCATCCTTCAGCGCGCGCGACACGGTGGTGACGCCCAGCCCGGTCATGAAGGCGAGCGTCTTCAGTGTCGGCCGGCCCTGGCCCGACGCTTCGTCGGCCTTCTCTTTTTGATGCCTGTTCATTCATCCCGCCCCGTCAGGCGCATAACAGTTGCCGGACAGGCCGGCAATCGGCCGGCCGCGGGTTCGCCGCGGGCTCTCACCGAATGAAACCGCTATATACTGAAACGTTACAGATTGTCACGACCATCGCCATATCACTGGTGACAGATGCAGAACGAGCGGTGCTGCAGTCGGTGCAAAACCGTGATTCGAACGGGCTTTTCCGATTTTTTGGCGTCGCAGCATTCCATTTTGCAGTGCAACCCCTCTTGTTGCGATGCGGTAGGCCGGCGAGCCGCGCGATTTTATTCGCGCTTCGAAAAAACTTGATGCCACCTTCGCCTGAGGGGTTGCGCGCCTCAAGCAATTGCCGTATCGAAAATCTGTAACGTTTCAGATTCTGGGAGGAACGAAATGCGATACCAACTCATGACTGCTGCGCTGGCTGCGACGGTCGCGCTGCAATTTGCCGGCCCGGCGGCCGCGACGGATCTGGAAGTCACCCATTGGTGGACCTCCGGCGGCGAGGCGGCAGCGGTCGCCGAACTCGCCAAGGCTTTCGACGCAACCGGCAATCACTGGGTTGACGGCGCCATCGCCGGCTCCGGCGGCACGGCGCGGCCGATCATGATCAGCCGCATCACCGGCGGCGACCCGATGGGCGCGACCCAGTTCAATCACGGCCGGCAGGCGGAAGAATTGGTGCAGGCCGGGCTGATGCGCGACCTCACCGATCTCGCCACCAAGGAAAAGTGGACGGAAATCGTGCAGCCGAAGAGCCTGCTCGACGGCTGTACCCTCGACGGCAAGATCTATTGCGTGCCGGTCAATATCCACTCCTGGCAGTGGCTGTGGCTGTCGAACGCCGCCTTCGAAAAAGCCGGCGTGCCGGTGCCGAAGAACTGGAATGAATATGTCGCTGCGGCGCCCGCGCTTGAAAAAGCAGGCATCCAGCCGCTCGCGGTCGGCGGCCAGCCCTGGCAGGCCTCCGGCGCTTTCGACGTGCTGCTTGCGGCGGTCGGCGGCACCGACGCCTTCCTCAAGGTCTACAAGGACAAGGACGCGGAATTCGCCGCCGGGCCCGAGGTCGCCAAGGTCTTCAAGGCCGCGGACGACGCTCGCAAGATGGCGAAGAACACCAATGTGCAGGACTGGAACCAGGCCACCAACCTGGTCATCACCGGCAAGGCGGGCGGCCAGATCATGGGTGACTGGGCGCAGGGCGAGTTCCAGGTTGCCGGTCAGGTCGCCGGCAAGGACTATACTTGCCTTCCGGGCCTCGGTCTCAACGAGATGATCGCTACCGGCGGCGACGCTTTCTACTTCCCGCTGCTGAAGGACCCCGAAAAATCGAAGGCACAGGAAGTGCTGGCCCACACGCTGCTCGATCCCAAGACGCAGGTCGCCTTTAATCTCAAGAAAGGTTCGCTGCCGGTGCGCGGCGACGTCGACCTCAAGGCGGCGAACGACTGCATGAAGAAGGGGCTCGAAATTCTCGCCAAGGGCAATGTCATGCCCTGGACCGACCAGCTGCTTTCGCAGGATACGCAGAAGCAGAAGGAGGATCTTTTCTCCGAGTTCTTCGCCAAGCAGGACATGACCGTGGAAGATGCGCAGAAGCGCTTCGCCGCCATCGTCGGTTCGGCCGATTGAGCGATCGACCAACCACCTCACTCCCGCCCCTGCAAACGCAGGGTCGGGAGCTCGGGTCAAGGCCTCTTGACCCTCCGGCCCTTACCCGATCCAGCGCGGCTGTGCAGATGAGCAAGAGCGAACGCCCTAGCCAACTCTTTCGCAACCTCAATGCGAAGATCGCCTCGATCCCAATGATCCTCACCGCGCTGGTGATCTTTGTCGGCGGCAGCGCGTGGACGGTGCTTTATTCCTTCACCAGTTCGAAGCTCCTGCCACGGCTGAATTTCGTCGGGCTCGACCAGTACTACCGGCTGTGGTCGGTGCCGCGCTGGCTGGTCTCGATCGAGAACCTGCTGATCTACGGCGTGCTGTCGCTGCTGTTCTCGCTGGTGATCGGCTTCCTGCTTGCCGCCCTGCTCGACCAGAAGATCCGGTTCGAGGACACGTTCCGGACCATTTTCCTCTATCCCTTCGCCCTCTCCTTCATCGTCACCGGTCTCGTCTGGCAGTGGCTGCTCAACCCCGAGTTCGGTGTCCAGGCAGTGGTGCGCAGCCTCGGCTGGACGAGCTTCAGCTTCAATCCGCTCTATGATTCCAGCATCGTCATCTACGGCATATTGATCGCCGCTCTCTGGCAGGGCACCGGGCTCATCATGTGCCTGATGCTGGCCGGCCTGCGCGGGATCGACGAGGATATCTGGAAGGCAGCGCGGGTCGACGGGATACCGACCTGGAAAACCTATCTGTTCATCATCATACCGATGATGCGGCCGGTCTTCATCACCACGCTCGTCATCATCGCTGCCGGTATCGTCAAGATCTATGACCTTGTCGTCGCCCAGACCAGCGGCGGACCCGGCATCGCCTCCGAAGTCCCGGCCAAATATGTCTATGACTACATGTTCTTTGCCCAGAACCTCGGCCAAGGGTTCGCCGCTTCGACGATGATGCTGGTGTCGGTGATCATTGTCATCGTGCCGTGGGCCTATCTCGAGTTCGGAGGCAAGAAGCGTGTCTGACCATACCGTTTCATTGCCCGCTATTGCCGGCGCCGGCGGGCTCGAAGCCTACGGGCCGAGCGGGCCGAAGCCGCGGCATATGTTCTCGCGCCGCAACATCTTCCTTTACGGCACGCTCATCGTGGTGGCGCTCTACTATCTTTTGCCGCTCTACGTGATGGTGGTGACATCGCTCAAGGGCATGCCCGAGATACGCCTCGGCAACATCTTCTCGCCGCCGATGGAGATCACCTTCGAGCCCTGGGTCAAGGCCTGGTCGAGCGCCTGCACCGGGCTCAACTGCGACGGGCTGTCGCGTGGCTTCTGGAATTCGGTGCGCATCACCATCCCGTCGGTGATCTTGTCGATCGCGCTCGCCTCGGTGAACGGCTATGCGCTTGCCAACTGGCGCTTCAAAGGTGCTGACACCTTCTTCATCATCCTGATCGTCGGCGCCTTCATCCCCTATCAGGTGATGATCTATCCGATCGTCATCATCCTGCGCGAAGTCGGCCTTTACGGCAGCCTCAGCGGCCTGGTGATCGTCCATTCCATCTTCGGCATGCCGATCCTCACACTGTTGTTCCGCAACTACTTTACCTCCATGCCGGAGGAGCTGTTCCGGGCAGCGCGTGTCGACGGCGCCGGCTTCTGGGGCATTTATTTCCGCATCATGCTGCCGATGTCGCTGCCGATCTTCGTCGTCGCCATCATCCTGCAGGTGACCGGCATCTGGAACGACTTCCTGTTCGGCGTCGTCTACACCCGCCCCGACACCTATCCGATGACGGTGCAGCTCAACAACATCGTCAACTCGGTGCAAGGCGTGAAGGAATACAACGTCAACATGGCAGCCACCATCCTGACCGGCCTGGTGCCGCTGATCGTCTATTTCCTGTCCGGAAAATTGTTTGTGCGCGGCATCGCCGCCGGCGCGGTGAAAGGATGATGGCGATGAACGCAAACGGCAGCATTGCGGCAAACGGCACCAGCGTCTCGATCCAGAACCTGTCGCTGAATTTCGGTGCGATATCGGTGCTGCAGACGCTCAACCTCGATGTTGCCGAAGGCGAATTCATCGTGCTGCTCGGCCCGTCCGGCTGCGGCAAGTCGACCTTGCTCAACTGCATTGCCGGGCTGCTCGACGTTTCCGAAGGCCGCATCTTCATCAAGGGCAAGAACGTCACCTGGGAAGAGCCCAAGGATCGCGGCATCGGCATGGTGTTCCAGTCCTACGCGCTCTATCCGCAGATGACGGTGGAGAAGAACCTGTCGTTCGGGCTGCGCGTTGCCGGCCTCGCCAAGGACGAGATCGCCAAGCGCATCGCCCGGGCCGCCGAGATCCTGCAGATCGAACCGCTTTTGCATCGCAAGCCGGCGGCGCTGTCCGGCGGCCAGCGCCAGCGCGTGGCGATCGGGCGCGCACTTGTGCGTGACGTCGATGTCTTTCTGTTCGACGAACCGCTCTCCAACCTCGACGCCAAGCTGCGCGCGGAATTGCGCGTCGAAATCAAGCTGCTGCATCGCAAGCTCGAGAACACCATGATCTACGTCACCCACGACCAGATCGAGGCGATGACGCTGGCCGACCGTATCGCGGTGATGAAGGGCGGCGTCATCCAGCAGCTCGATGCGCCGCAGACCATCTATAACCGGCCGGTCAACCGGTTTGTCGCCGGCTTCCTCGGCTCGCCGGCAATGAACTTCCTCGACGGCAGACTGGAGCAAGCTGCAGGCGACTGGCACTTCGTCGCCGAGGATGTGCGGATACCGCTTGCCACCTATGCTTTCGAGAAGGACCCGGTGCCAGGGCCGGCCGTGTTCGGCATCCGCCCCGAGCACGTGGCGTTCAACAGCGGCACGGGATGGCCGTTCGCAGCCACGGCAAATGTCGAGGTCGTCGAGCCCATGGGTTCCGACACGCTGGTCTGGCTGAAGCTCGCCGGCCAGAATTTCACGGTGCGGGTGACAGCCGAGCGCACGCCAAACAACGCCGAGGCGGTCGGCATCGGTTTTGACCCGATGCGCGCCTCGCTTTTCGACGCCGTCACAGGTAACCGCCTCTAGAGCATGATTTAGCCTCCCAAGACTCTTCCACTCCCCCAAGAATCTTCCACTCCCCCAAGACTCATCCCCCCAAAACTAACCATCCACGAGAAAACGGACAGAGACGATGAACTGGTCATTCCAACTTTACAGCGCCCGCAATTTCCAGCCCTGGGAGGGCGTGCTCAAGATGCTGGGGGAGCTTGGTTACAGCCAAGTCGAAGGGTTCGGCGGCGTCTATGACGATCCCAAGGCGTTCCGTGCCGAGCTCGACAAGAACGGGCTCGCCATGCCGACCGGGCATTTCTCGATCGACGCGCTCGAGAAGGATTTCGACGGCGTGCGCAGGACGGCCGACGCGCTCGGCATCACGCTGCTCATCTGCCCGTTCCTGAACGCCGAGTTCAGGCCGGCCGACACAGCCGGCTGGCGCGGCTTCGGCGAACGCCTGGCCAAGGTCGGCGAGACGGCCAGGAAAGCCGGCTACGGCTTTGCCTGGCACAACCATGATTTCGAGTTCAAGGCGCTTGCCGACGGCTCGGTGCCGCAGGACCACATCCTGTCCTCCGCGCCCGACATCGGCTGGGAGATGGACGTCGCCTGGGTGGTGCGCGGCGGCGTCGATCCGCTGCCCTGGATCGAGAAGCACGGCAATCGCATCGTCGCCGTCCATGTCAAGGACTTGGCCAAGCCGGGCGAGGGCCTCGACGAGGACGGCTGGTCGGATGTCGGCCACGGCACCATCGACTGGCCCGGCCTGATCAAGGCGCTGCGCGCCAAAAGCGCCGCAAAATACTACGTCATGGAACAGGACAATCCCAACGATATCGAGCGCTTCGCCCGCCGCTCGATCGCAGCCGCCAAGACCTATTAGGAGCACACCAGCATGGCAACAAAACTTGGCATCGGCGTCATCGGCTGCGGCAACATCTCGAAGGCGTATTTCTCGCTGGCGCCGCTGTTTCGCGGCATCGAGATGCGCGCCTGCGCCGACATCAACATGGAAGCGGCGAAAGCGCGGGCAAAAGAGTTCAAGCTGCGCGCCGAGACCGTCGAGGGGCTGCTCAAGGCCGACGATATCGACATCATCGTCAACCTGACCATTCCGGCGGTGCATTACGAGGTGTCGAAACAGATCCTCGACGCCGGCAAGCACGTCTATTCGGAGAAGCCCTTCGTGCTGTCGGTCAAGGAAGGGCTCGACCTGAAGAAACGCGCGGAAAACAAGGGGCTGCGCATCGGTTCGGCCCCCGACACCTTCCTCGGCGGCGCGCACCAGCTTGTCCGCGACCTGATCGACACCGGCAGGCTCGGCAGAATCACCAGCGGCACCTGTCATGTGATGAGCCATGGCATGGAGCACTGGCATCCCAATCCGGACTTCTTCTTCCAGCCGGGCGCCGGGCCGGTGCTCGACATCGGACCCTATTACATCACCAACCTGATCCAGCTGATCGGGGCGGTGAAGCGGGTCGCCGCCTTCGCTTCGATCCCGATGACGGAACGCATCATCAGCTCGAAGCCGCGCGCCGGTGAAAAGATCCCGGTCTCCACGCCGACGACGATCCACGGCGTGCTGGAATTCGAGAACGGCGCCATGGTGACGCTCAACACCAGCTGGGATGTCTGGAGCCATGGCCACGCGCCGATGGAACTCTATGGCGAGGCGGGCACGGTGTTCGTGCCGGATCCGAACTTCTTCGGCGGCGAAGTGCGCTACACCGAAGCCGCCAAACCGGTGAAGAAGCTGCGGAAATGGCCGCATCCGTTCGGCGTGCCTAACGAGATGCATTCGCAAGGCATGATGGCCAACTACCGCACCGCCGGTTTGGCCGACATGGCGATCGCGATCAGGGAAGGTCGGCCGCACCGCTGCTCGATGGAACTGGCGCTGCATGCCGTCGACGTCATGACCGGCCTGTTGCGTTCGGGCGAGACCGGAAAGTTCGTCGCCATGCAGACCAGCTGCGAGCGGCCCGCGGCACTCGGCGTCAAGGCGGCGAAGGAGCTGCTGGCGAAGAAGAAAACCAAGTAGGCGGCGCGCCTCCCAAGCACCGCAAAAAGCCTCTCCCCGTTTGCGCGGGGAGAGGCTAAGGGTGGCAAGTTCGACTGCCCCACTGTCGCTGCGGCAGCCGTCGGGCTCGTTTCGATTTGAGGATTTCCCATGCCGAATGTCCCCGCCGAAAACCGCTACGAGAAGATGGTCTACAATCGCTGCGGGCGGTCCGGCCTGAAGCTGCCGGCGATCTCGCTTGGGCTGTGGCACAATTTCGGCGACGACACGCCGCATAGAACCAAGCAGGCGATCGCGCGCAGGGCGTTCGATCTCGGCATCACGCATTTCGACCTCGCCAACAATTACGGCCCGCCGCCCGGCTCGGCGGAGCGGGCGTTCGGCGAGATCCTGCGGACGGACTTTGCCGGTTATCGCGACGAGCTGATCATCTCGACCAAGGCCGGCTACGAAATGTGGGCAGGACCTTATGGCGAATGGGGCGGCCGCAAATATGTCCTGGCCAGCCTCGACCAGAGCCTGAAGCGGATGGGGCTCGACTATGTCGACATCTTCTATTCGCACCGCTTCGACCCCGACACCCCGCTGGAGGAAACGATGGGCGCGCTCGATCACGCGGTGCGCTCGGGCAAGGCGCTCTATGCCGGCATTTCCTCCTATAATTCGCAGCGCACCCGCGAGGCCGCCGACATATTGAAGCAGCTCGGCACGCCTTGCGTGATCCATCAGCCGAGCTATTCGATGCTCAACCGCTGGGTCGAGGATGATGGCCTGCTCGATACGCTGGAGGGGCTTGGTGTCGGCTCGATCGTGTTCTCGCCGCTGGCGCAAGGCATGCTGACCGACAAATATCTCGGCGGCATCCCCGATGGCAGCCGCGCCAGCCAGGGCAAGTCGCTGCGCCCGGCATTCATCAACGACAAGTCGATCGCCAATATCGAGGCGCTGAACGTCATCGCCCGTCGCCGCGGCCAGACGCTGGCGCAGATGGCGCTGGCCTGGGTGCTGCGCCGGGGCAGGGTGACGTCGGCGCTGATCGGCGCCAGCCGGCCGGAACAGGTCGAGGATTGCGTCGGCGCGCTTGAGGCGCTCGACTTCAGCGATGCCGAGCTCGCCGAGATCGACACCTTTGCCCGCGAGTCGGACATCAATCTCTGGGCGGCATCGGCCGAGCGCAAGGGGCCGCCGAGGAAGTAGGCGACGACGGCATCTGGTCGCCGAATGAAGGCTTAGATACGCATTCTAAGGATGGTCGTTACGATCGATTCGGGGTTAGGCCATGAATCAGGAAATCCGGCTTTTTGGCGCCATTGCGGTCCGCCCCGCCGTCGTTGCGCTCATACCTCGGTTCGAAGCGGCCACGGGATTCACAGTTGTGGTCAGGTGGGAGCTCAATCCGACAGTAAAGAAGCAGATTGAAGCTGGGGAAGGTTTTGACCTCGTCATCACCAATCCGGACCTGGTTCAGGATCTGACTGCCTCGGGAAAGGTCAAGGCGGGGACCCAGGTGGCGTTTGGCCGGATAGCAATGGGGGTGGCAGCCAAGGCAGGCAGTCGACCGCTCGACATCGGGTCCGTGGATGCATTCGAACAGGCGTTGAAGAGCGCCAGATCGATCGCCTACGCCAGTGAAGGAACCAGCGGTGGCTACTTCTCCGGTTTGCTGGAACGTTTGGGGATAGCGGATGAGGTGAAGCCCAAGCTGGTGGCCATACCAGGAGGGCAGACAGCGTCGGCAGTAGGCCGTGGGGAAGCCGAGTTGGGGGTCGTTCCCGTGACTTCGATTCTCGCGGCCGCTCCCGAGGTCATGCTTGTCGGTCGGTTTCCGGAAGAACTCCAAAGTTACGTCGACTTCGCCATTGGCATCAGCGCCGATTCGACGGACGCAGAAGCGGCCAAGCAGCTGTCGGAATTTCTGATGTCGGCAGCCGTTGATGACATCCTGGCGGCAAAGGGTGTCGAGCGCCGCTAAAAGCGTGCTTGATAAGCAGCGCTGGGAATCCCCTTCTCAAACACGCTCTAACTTTCGGCTGCCTTGAGGTTCCGCGCGGCTTCCTCGAGCGTCGCTCTGTCGTTGCCAAGCCTGTCGATCAGCTCTTGCGCCTGATCACCGGTTATCCCGGTGCGCATCGCCAGTGCCTCGACCGTCAGAACGTCGGAACTGGCGATCGTTCCAGTGGGACCGTGCTCGGCCGCGCCATCATCTGCCGGCACCGTTGTCGCGTCGTCGAGGTCAAGCTCATGTTTCGCCTGCTGCCAATGACGCTCATGTGCGCCGTGCGGGCGGCCCTCGCGCACCCAGATTTCATAGGCTCGCTGCCGAATTTTTTCATGCCGATCGTCGTCCATGGCGGTTCCTCCCTTGTGGCGTTTTCACCAACGCGGGGAGCGCCGGAACGATCCGATGTTGATGCCGAATTCGCAGACATGCCGGACAAAAGCCGGTTTCTCACCGAACAAACACCGGACATACGCGTTTTGCGGAGGAACCTGCACAGTGGGCCGGCCGTTGAGCCGAGCCTGAGCAAAGGAGATTACAATGGCCGACGAACCGAACGAATCCGCAGCACCGAAGATGACTCAACGTGAAGCTCAGGAAGCCCTGGAGAAGCAGGTCGCGCAGCTGAGGCGCGAGATCAACAAGATCAACCGAACCTTGGCCGAACGCGCGGAAGAGGCGATTGAGGACGCCGGCGATTGGTATGGCAACGCTGCTGAGCGCGCCTCGCGGACGGCACAAGCCCTGCGCAACAGGGCGCAGACAGTGTCCGGGGTTGTCCAGGAGAATCCCGGCACAATATCGTCCGCCTTCATACTCGGAGCGGCCGTAGGGGCGCTACTGGGCCTCGCCTTGGCCGCCACAGACCAGCGCCGCGATCGCTGGTTCTAGTCCCGATCTAAGGTTCCGGGCAGAAACGGCGGGATTGCTCCCGCCGTCATTCAGCAAATGACACCGGTCAGGGCGTGGCGGGCTTCTGCGCCGTGCCGAGGGCCGCCTTGGGCGCTGCCGGCGCGGGAGCTGCCGTCTTCATCTTCTCCTCGATCCAGCCGGTGTAATTCGCCAGCCGCGTGTAGATGCCGTAGGCGTTCTTGTGGCCGCAGGCGGTGCTGCCGTCGGCCGGACCTTCGCCCCAGCTGACGACGCCGACCTGCACCGGACCATCGGCGCCGATCATGAACAGCGGTCCGCCGCTGTCGCCGTTGCAGGCGTCGCGCTCGCCGCTTGCGGTGCCGGCGCAGATCATGTTGCCGGTCAGCGGATCGGCCATGTCAGCTGCAATCGCGTTGGAGGCCGCCTCGATGCCCCTTTCCGAGTAACGCATGCGGCGGGCGAGCTCGCCGAGCGCTGCCTTCAAATCATGCGCATAAATCGCCTTGATGCCACTGTTGCAGGTTGCGTTCGGCTGGAGGTCCAGGTCGGCGACCATCAGCGCGGTGGGAAACGTTCCGTCCTGCATCTTGCCCCAACCGGTGACCGTCGTCTTACCGGTGTCCGGTGTCGGCTCACGGGCAATTTTGATGGTCGGGGCATCGGCCGGCGCGGCCAGCCGGATCAAGCCGAGATCGTTGTCCAGCGTCTGCTCGCTATAGCCCTCGTTGACGATGATCTCTGCCGCCTTGTAGCGCTTGCCCTCGCTGAGATCGGTGGCGCCGGTGAGCACGGTGACCACATCAGGCGAAATCGGCCCGCCGTCGTCATTGAGGCAGTGCGCCGCCGTCAGCACCCATTGCGGCGCGATCAGGCTGCCGCCGCAGAACTGCGCATTCGCCTGCGAGGCCGGGCTTTTGTCCAGTCTGTTGGTGGTCAACAATGCCACCTGGAACGGGTAAGCGCCCTTCTCGGCCTCTTTGCCGCCGTAGACGCGATCGGCGCCGTCGGGATTCTCCACCCTGGCCTTTGCCCTGGCCTCGGCCACGCGTTTCATCGGCGAGATCGCCGCCTCCGGCCGGGCGGCCGCGTCTCCGGCATGAACGGAATTGACGGCCGGCAAGGCCGCCGCGATGCCGAGCAGTGCGGCGGCGGCAATCGGTCTGAACCTATGGATGATCTTCACCTCGAACCCCCTGAGACGATGTTCCCGACAGGTCAGTCGCCGACGCATGATCCACTGAAATGGAACCGGCCGGTGAGATCATGCTCCACGGCGAAGCATGATCCGTCACAAAGCCGAGCACCATTTCTGCTAGTCGTGCTGTCGAGCCAAACCCGCCCAAAATCCTATAGCCCCCCACGGGCTATGTGGAAGCAATTTGTCGTTGCCAATGTTGGATTATTTTAGGCAGTATACCGTTGCAGGCATTTTTGGCGGGGACCTAAACTGGCTGCACTGAATAATGGCCCGGTAAAGGCACCGGTAACCAATTTCATTTTTCTGCGCCACCACGATCTCGACAATATTTCTGTATCTTGATCCAGTCCTTGCTGACTTTTGGGAGAGTCTCACCATGACAAAACTGACATATAGCATTATTGCGTCCGCGTTGCTTTCCACCGCAATGTGGGCGGTTCCTGCCTTGGCAGCCGATCCAGGTTCCGCCAATGCCGGCAACGGCGAAAGCATGCGGGATGTGACATCGGGCGATTACAAGCCCGGCCGGGCGAAACCGATCGCCCCGCCGAAACTGACCGAGGACGAGGCCAACCGCGCCGCGCCGCTCACCGACGAAGCAACGGCCGTCAAATCCTATGGCATCGTCGGCCGCTCCGCCGATGGCAAGGACATCAAGATCGATCCGAACGAGACGCTGAAGGACCTTGTCATCAAGGAAATGAACGCGCCCGCCGAGGGACAGAAGTCCGAGAATTCCGGGCTGAGCGGAGGCGAAGAGGCCGGCCGCCAGGTGTTCGGGACGGACGACCGCGAGCAGATCAAGAATACCAAAACCTACCCGTTCACCGCGATCGGCTACCTCGAAGGCAAATCGAAAAGCGGCAGCTATGGCAGCTGTTCGGCAACACTGATCGGCCCGCGCACGGTGCTCACCGCGGCGCACTGCCTCTACAGCCACGAGGACAAGGCCTGGCTCGACGACATCCTGTTCGTGCCGGCTCTCAACGGCAAGACTGCCGACGACGCACCGTTCGGCGCCTTCACCTATGAAAGCGCCTATATCATCCAGGGCTTCATCGACAATTACCAGGGCTTTTACGGCTCGGTCGTGCCATGGGATCTCGGCATCGTCACCTTGAAGCAGGATGTCGGCACCAACCTCGGCTGGCTGGGCTATGCCAATTATGTGGATCTCGGCGATTTCACCGCCAACATCGTCGGCTATCCCGGCGACAAGCCGATGGGCACGATGTGGAAGGCGACCTGCGAAGTGCTCGCCGAACACATCGCCACCGAGTATTTCCAGTACGACTGCGACACGTATCCAGGATCGAGCGGCAGCTCGGTCTATGCCTACGACAATGGCTCCAAGCAGCGCGTCATCACCGGCGTGAACGTGGCCGAGAGCCCGGATGCCAACACAGCCGTGCGTCTGAACGCCATCAACGTCCAGTGGATCAACAGCCTGTACAAATAGGCCTGCAGAGTTTCCGCCGCGATCGTCGCGGAAAACCGGCCGGCGGCGGAGCATTTCCGTCGCCGGCTTTCGCATTTTCGGGAATTATCTGGACTGGGCCGAGGGTGGCGCCTGGCGGACATAGTTCTCGATCGGCTGGGCGAAAGTCGGTGAACCGGCCTTGCGCTCCTTGTCGATATAGCCGGCAAAATAGCTCCAGAAGGAAGCGGCATAGTCGCGGAAATAGGAGTCGGCGACCTCACGCGAGCACAGCCTGCCTTCGACGCAGAAGGAAAGGCGGTTGAGGAAATAGACGATGCGGTCGAAATTGTCGCTGAACTCGGCAAGCGGCATGTCGCCGCCGGTTGCGCTCATCGCTTCGATGCCGATGCGCTGTCTGAACACCTGTTCCTCGGTCGGCGTCGGATTGGCACTGAGCAGATTGCCGTATTTGGCGTTGAGCGCCGCCAGGCGTTGCTTGAGGGCCCGTTGCGCCTGCTGGTAATCCTTGCTTTCCCAGAGCTCGACCAGCGACATCGTTTGCTCGACGCGCTTCTGCTCCTGGTTCGCCAGGAACTGGTAGACCGAAAAGATCAAGGTGAAGATGATCGCCAGGCGCACCAGCAATCCGGACCAGGCATAGACGAGCATGCGCCAGTCGCGATCGGTGAACGGGTTCGCCTCCTTCTTGACCTCGTGATTGCTCACCCACGGCAGGCCTTCGACGGTTTCCGGCAGCGACACCGGCTTCTTTTGCGGTACCGGCGCCGTCACTGCCTGCTGCGTTGCGTTGCCCCCCGCTTTCGTCATCCGCAGCTGTCCAGTTCTATGGTGGCGGACGGGTCGAGCACGATGCCCGGCGCCTCCAGCTTCTTCTTCAGGCAATCCAGCTGCGTGCGCGAAACGATGAACTGCACGTCAGGCGCCACCTGCGCCTTGCTCGGCGACGGCAATGGTTCGACCACGCCGCGCGAGGCGCAGCTGCTGAGATCGACGACAACGGCGGTGTTGCCGGTTTTGGCGATCCGGTCGTACTGGTCGAGAAAGCAGCTCGCCAGTTCGGAGTTGATGACGACCTCCTTGGCGCAGAGGCCGCAAGCCTCGTCCGCCGAAGCATTGGCGGCCAGCAACAGCCCGGCGACAAGGCCGGCGGTTGTTGCGCGCCACGAAAATACGATCCTGTTCACGAACGCCCTCATCCGTTCCGTTCGGCCGCCGGCAGCGGCGGTCGAAGAATGTTCATTATCAGCCGATTAGGCAAGAGGCCCGGCCGGGCACCTGACCCCGCCTCAGGCGCGCGGCACCGTCTCCATCGGGAAGATCATCACGGCGCCCTTCGATCCCTTGTCGTCGGTGAGCCGCATGGCCGAACGCGTCGCCGGCGCCATGCTGATATCGGCCAGCATGTCGGCGAAGCTTGGCTGTCCCAGTCCGCGCGTTGCCGAGACAACCCCCTCTTGCGCCAGGAAGCTCAGATCCTGCTTCTCGCTCTGCGGCGGCGCCTCGGTCAAGACGGCGATCATCCGCTCCATGCCGAAGCTGGTGTCGGTGAATTTGAACAGGCCTTCCTCGAGCACGGCGCCTTCGGTCAGGCGCTCGGCAAGAAAATGCTGGATGGAATAGTCGGAGCCGACGTAGAGCACGTTGATGTCGACCAGGTTGGTCGAACCGTTCCTGGCCAGTACGTGGACCTGATCGTCGGGCGAAACACGCGGCACCGTCGACGGTTCGATCGGCTGCAGCGTGTCGCTGTCAAAACGCTTGATCCGGAACTCGACGCTGACCTCTTCCGGCCGATAATCGGAAGCGGCGGCCAGCCTCGACAGGCCGATGGCGCGGAAGATTTTCGTCAGATTCCCTGCGGCGGCCTCGATCAACTTTTCGCGGCCGTCCGGATGAATGACGATCAACGGCGGCTTGTTGCCGTCCTTGAGCGTCATGTCGCCCGAAGCCGGCAGGAACCACAGCGCCGGCGTGTCGGTGGCATCTTCTGCGGCGCCGGCAATGGCGTTCTCGCGCAGCACTGCGAGACGCAGATCTGCGCTCTTGCCGGGCTCGACCAGCGCGATGTGGAACCCTGAGTTCTCCCTGGCCGCCAGTTCGTCGAGAACCGAGTTCGCCAGCGCGGCCTCTTTCTCGAGGCCTTTGGCCGCTGCCGGCCGCGCGACCACGAGCTTGTAGTCGACGGCGAGCTCGGCCAGCCGCGCATAGGCATTGGCGGGGATGTCGGCCAGCTTGAGCGCCGGCTTGCCGCCGAACTCGACCGGCTTGACCCGGCTTTCCAGGTTTTTCGCCGACTGAACCTGGAGATAGCCAAGCGCCTCGGACAGCGGCGACAGCGCCGACGGCAATATTGCGAGCCTGCTGCCGGGGGTGAGGCGATGCAGCAACCCGGCGCCGATCGTGGCTTTGTCGTTCTCGATGACGATCGGCCATTGCATGACCGCCTCGGTCTTGTCGGTGCCGAAGACGCGTGCGTCGAGTTCTCCCTCGAACAGCGGCGTTGGCCGGGTGCGGCCGTCCGCCGAATATTGCTGCAGCACGGCCTGGCCGAGCTGGCGATAAGTGATGTTGGGGTTCTCGGCCAGTTTCGACAGGATGGTGAAGGTGAACAGCCCGAAACGCGGTGCATCGGCCGTGCCCTTGGGCAGCGGCATCTCGGGCGTCGTCTCCACCGTCTGCGCCGCGTAGAAGGCGACCAATTTGCCCTTGGTGGTCGGCTCGGCGCCGGTCGGCGTCAGCTTGAAGGCCGGCTTGCGCTGCCCGTCCTCGTCAAAGCCGCGCGGCGCGGCCGACGCAATCTCGTCATAGGCTCTCACCGCAGCCGCCCTGGCAGCGTCGTCGCCGCCGACCAGATCGGCGAACTCGACCTTGCGTTCCAACTCGTCGTCGACCTCGGCGGCGCGCGTCGCCGTGCCGGAATGGCAGCAGTCGAACACGGCCCAGATAAAGGCGCCCTTGTCGCGAATAGCGTCGAGCGCGGTGCCGATCTCGTTGTCGACCAGCGCATTGGGCACGCCCTTTTCGCGGTTCACCCATTTGTCGATGTCGGACGGCAAGAAAATCTCGTCGAGGCCGTCCGTCTCGTCGCCCTTGTTCGCTGCCGGCTGCTGCGCGCCGTGACCGGACAAATGCAGGTAGACGAAATCGTCGCGCTGGACCTTGGCGGCAAGATCGGCCAACGCCGCCTTGATCGCCGCATGTGTCGGCGGTCCGTTGGCGCCTTCGACATCCTTGGCGAGCAGCGTGACGTTTTCGGCCAGGAATTTTACCGGCGCGGGCGTGTTCCCCAGGAGGTAATCGCGCACCAGGCCGGCATCGTTTTTCGGTCCGATCAGCCAGTTTTTCTTCGGCAGGTTCGGGTAATCGGTGCAGGCAACAAGCAGCGCATGGTAGGTGCGCGCCGCTGCGAATGCCCGAAACGGCACCAGGCCGGCAGCGGCCAGCGCGGACGTGCCGGCAAGCAGCGTCCGCCGCGTCACTTTGATCATGATTGCTTCCCCAAGCCCGATCGAATTTCCAAGCACGGCCAGCCTGGCCGAGGATTTTGTCAGTATTTTGAATATGGCGCCGCCGGCCAGCCGACCACCGGCTGCGAATAGAAACAGTAGCAAAAATGGCAGTTCGTCGCTATCTCAGTGGAAGAGGTCCGACTGCTTGCGAAATGGCAGCGATCGGCACGGAGCGGCTTGGAACAGGATCATGGCGGCAAGGGATGTACTGACGAAGAACCAGCTTTGCGTTCTCGAGAAGCTCGAGGCCGCCAGCGGCCCGCTCAGCGCCTATACGTTGCTCGACCAACTGCGCGAGCGCGGTTTTCGCGCGCCGCTGCAGGTCTACCGGGCGCTCGACACGCTGGTGAAATCCGGCTTCGTGCACAGGCTCGAAAGCCTCAATTCCTTCGTCGCCTGTGCCGAGCCGCACGACCACAGCCATTCGATGACGGCGTTTGCCATCTGCGACACCTGCGGCCAGGTGACCGAGTTCTCCGACCACGATGTCGGACACCGGCTCGACGAATGGGTGCGTTCGACCGGCTTCGCCGCCAAGAAGGCGGTGATCGAGTTTCGTGGGACATGTGCGAAGTGTTTGGCTGAAGCGGCTTAGCAAGCCCGAAGGCAACACTTCGAAGGCGGCGGGGCAGTATTCACGCCTCGCTGGTGGGCTCACGATGGTTCCTATGGTTTGGCGATAGCCTCCATGAGGCGGAAGCCGCCAGTCAACAAACGACCCGTTGCAGACATTCGGCTATGAAAGTGCAGTCCAAACTACCCTCTCAAGATCGGGAGAGTAGCGTGCGATGATAGCCTGTTGATCATTTTCCTGCGTGAGAATTATCTGCTTCCCAGTAGCGTCACCGAGCAATCGCATAAAGCGGTCAAGGTGCTCAACCTCGGTTTTTCCGCTGACTTGCCTTGGATCGAAGTCGAACTCAATTTCGATAACGGTGAAGAAGTGACATGCAAGCTGAATTGGCCCGACGTAAAAAGACAGTAAGCTGCCTGTTTCGCTTTCCAGGGCCGCTTCGACGCCCAATGGCATCGACTCGATCTTGCCGGAGACACTGAAACTAGCAGGCGGGGTCCATTCCAGGAGGATGTTCCAGACGCCCTGCCAATCTGCCTCAGACGTGTTCAGAACGTAGATGTCTCGCCATGAGCCGTCCCAAGCGAAATCCGATGCTATCTGTTCCCAATTCATGCATGAACCATTCTTGATGACTGCGGTTCTAGCATGACATACGCCATGAGTGCTTTCCACAAATCCCAAGTCCGCTTTCCACCTAGTTTACGGCCTAGCCAACCGGCTTCTTTGAGGTATGCCGGATGTGCAGGATTTCGATTGCATCGGAACGGGCACGATAGAAAACCTTGTAGGGGTAGCGACCTATGAAGAGAACGCGAACGCCAGGAATATCGGTCGCGTGGCCACTTTCTGGAAATTCGGCAAGTCGCGAAATCCCAGCTTGGATCCGAGAAACAACTGAAAGGGCGCCCTGGGGCGCCCGCTCGTCGAGGTAGTTGAAAATCGCCTCGCGTTCGGCAAAGGCCTGCCGCGTAAATCGGACCTTCATAGTCTGCGGCGGGTGTCTGCCGCGCGAACCGTATCCTCATCTACGAAAGTGCCGTGGTCGGCTTCTGCGAGTCCCGTTGTGATGGCGCTGCGCTCTGATTCCGACGTGGCATACACTCCGGTTCGGCGCGCCTCGATGACGCGGGCATAGTCGGCAAGCTCCTCCTGGTCTTCGCGAGGCCAAGCTTCCGCGTGCTTTACCAGGTTCTCGAGTGTCTTCGTGATCATGGGGGCAGTATACCACACCGCTGCTTTTCGTGAACCTTGAGAAAAGATGGCTCAACGGGCGCGTAGGCTGATGAAGGTAGGCCACATCAGAATATTGGGGCTCCTCAACAGGAAGTCGATATCCGTCCCCGCCCTAATGCGCCTCTTCCCAGTTGTTGGCGGCGCGGGCGTCGACGTGCAGCGGCACCGACATCGACACCGCCGGCATGGCGGCGTTCTCCATGACGTGGCAGACGACCGGGATCGTCGCCTCGACCTCGGCTTCGACGGTCTCGAAGACCAGCTCGTCATGCACCTGCAGCAGCATGCGGGCAGAAAGCCTGGCTTTTTCCAGCGCCTCGTCCATACGGATCATGGCGCGGCGGATGATGTCGGCCGCGGTGCCCTGCAGGCGTGCGTTGATCGAGGCGCGCTCGTTGAAGGCACGGACCGAAGGATTTGACGATCTGATTTCCGGATAGTGGATGCGGCGGCCGAAAATGGTCTCGACGAAGCCGTGCTCGCGGGCATAGGCCTTGGTCGCATCGATATAGTCGCGGATGCCGGGGAAGCGCTCGAAATATTTCTTGATGTAGTCGCCGGCTTCCTCGCGCGCGATCGACAGCTGGTTGGCGAGGCCAAAGGCCGAAATGCCGTAGATGATGCCGAAATTGATCGCCTTGGCACGGCGGCGCACTTCCGAAGGCATGCCCTCGACCGGCACGTTGAACATTTCAGACGCGGTGATGGCGTGGATGTCGGCGCCGTCGGCGAAGGCCTGCTTGAGCTGCGGGATTTCGGCGACGTGGGCGAGCACGCGCAATTCGATCTGGCTGTAGTCGGCGGAAACCAGCTTGTTGCCCTTGTCGGCGATGAAGGCCGTCCTGATCTTTCGCCCCTCCACGGTGCGTACCGGAATGTTCTGCAGATTGGGATCCGAGGACGACAGCCGTCCGGTCGTCGTCGCGGCAAGCGCGTAGGAGGTGTGGACGCGCTTGGTGTCGGGATGGATGAAGCCGGGCAGCGCATCGGTATAGGTCGATTTCAGCTTGGTCAGCTGGCGCCAGTCGACGATCTTACGCGGCAATTCGTGGCCTTCGGCGGCGAGGTCTTCGAGAAGCTGCGCCGAGGTCGACCACTGGCCGGTCTTGGTTTTTGAACCGCCGGGCAGACCCATCCTGCCGAACAGGATGTCGCCGAGCTGTTTTGGCGAGCCGATGTTGATGCGTTCGCCGACCAGCTGGTAGATCTCGTCCTCGAGCCGTGCGGCACCCTGTGCCAGTTCTCCGGAGAGCCGCGACAGGATCTGCCGGTCGACGGAGATGCCGCGCTGCTCCATCCGTGCCAGGACCGGCACCAGCGGCCGTTCCAGCCGTTCATAGACCGAGACCAGGCCCTTGGCGGCAAGCCGTGGCTTCAGCACCTGCCAGAGCCTGAGCGCGACGTCGGCGTGCTCGGCCCCGTAAGCCGTCGCCTTGCCGAGGTCGGCCTGATCGAGGCCGACGAAGCTTCTTCCCGAACCGGCCAGTTCCTTCAGCGGAATGGTCGCGTGGCCGAGCCATTTATCGGCCAGCGCCTCCAGGCCGTGGCCACCGTGGGTGCCGGCCTCGAGCACGTAGGAGATCAGCATGGTGTCGTCATAGGGGCCGATCTCGATGCCGTGACGGCTCATGACGACAAGGCGGTATTTCATGTCGTGCACGATCTTGAGGACGGATTTGTCCTCGAGCAGCGGCTTGAGCAACGCCAGCGCGTCGCGGACCGGGATCTGGTTTTCGACCGCGCCGCCGCCGAGCAGGTCGCCATTGCCGTTTTTATGGGCAAGCGGCACATAGGCGGCGTGGCCGGGCGCGACGGCCATGGCAAGGCCGATCAGTTCGGCCCGCATCGGATCGGGCGAGGAGGCTTTAACGTCGAAGGCGACGACGCCTCTCTCCATCGCCTCGGCGATCCAGGCCTTCAGCGTCGCGGCGTCGCGGATGCAGGTGTAGGCGCTGGTGTCGATCTTGCGGGCGGTGGCAGCCTCCAGGCGAAGCGCCGAAAGCAGGGATGGGGTGTCGCCTTGCTTGGCTGCGGCCGGGGCTTCGAGTGCCGCTTCGTCCGACGGCGGTGCGCTCTCGGCGGCCGCGGGCGCGCCAAAACCCATATCGGGGCCATGCGCGGTATCGGCACGCTCTATGGTGACGGGGGTGGCTGGAACGTCGCCGGCGTCGGTTCCGGTCGCTTCGGCCACGCGGCGGGTCAGCGTCGAGAATTCCATGGTCTTGAGAAAGCCGATCAGCCTGGGGCCGTCCGGCGCGTGCAACACGAATTCGTCAAGCCCCTCGGTCACCGGCACGTCGTTCTTCAACGTCACCAGATCACGCGAAATGCGCGCCTTGTCGGCATTGGCGATAATCGATTCGCGTCGCTTGTCCTGCTTGATCTCGCCGGCGCGGGCGAGCAGCGTGTCGAGGTCGCCGAACTGTTCGAGCAATTGCGCTGCCGTCTTCGGCCCGATGCCGGGCACGCCCGGCACATTGTCGACCGAATCGCCGGTCAGCGCCTGCAGGTCGATCATTTTCTGTGGCGGCACGCCCCATTTCTCGATCACCTCGGGAACGCCGATCTGGCGGTCCTTCATCGGGTCGTACATGGCAACCGTTGGGCCGACCAGTTGCATCAAGTCCTTGTCGGAAGAGATGATGGTGGTGTCGGCGCTGGCTTCGCAGGCAAGCCGGCAATAGGTGGCGATCAAATCGTCGGCCTCGTAGCCTTCCGTCTCAAGGCATGGCAGGTTGAAGGCCCTGGTCGCCTGGCGGATCAGGCCGAATTGCGGAATCAAATCTTCCGGCGGCGCCGAGCGGTTGGCCTTGTATTCGGGGTAGAGGTCGTTGCGGAAGGTCTTCGACGAATAGTCGAAAATCACGGCGAAATGCGTCGGCACGATGCCGACATCGGTGTTGCGGGCGTCCTGCGTCAGCTTCCAGACCATGTTGCAGAAGCCGAGCACGGCACTGGTCGGCAGCCCGTCGGACTTGCGGGACAGCGGCGGCAGCGCGTGATAGGCACGGAAGATGTAACCGGAGCCGTCGACAAGGAAGAGATGATCGCCTTTTTTCATGGCACGAGGGATAGCGCGGCGCAGCGCCGCGGTCCATGCCAAAGGCGGCTTCCGCCAAGGGTTCCGGCAACACCCTGACAAATGGCGTGCGAGCTTGGCCGGCCCTGCCGGCCTGGCCGGAGCTTTGTTCGCTCACGCCTATGTTACAAAAGTGTAATTTTTGTGCCCTTGAATCGCCACGTTCGCAGACACAGATAAACGCCATCGGCAGTTTTCGCCGAAGTCCGGAGCAAGGCCCGTCCCCCGCCTATCCCGGACACTTGCGGCAGCCTATCCCCCCTCTCCGGGCTGCCGCATCGTTTCGAGTAAGGCCGCCGTGGTTCCCCCTCCACCACGGCGGCATTTTTTTGCCTTTCGACAAGATCCTGCCTTGTGGCCTAACGGTCGCGGGCTTTCCGTTTCGCCGTATGGGCTCTAGATTCGCCGCCAGAATCGAAAGGCCCCGCCAGATGTCCGCAGTTTCCCCTGTTCTCGACCGCCTAGACAAGAACTTCGACCAGAGCCTGGAACGCCTGTTCGGCCTGCTCGGCATCAAGTCGATCTCCACCGATCCGGACTACGCCGCCGACTGCCGCAAGGCAGCCGAATGGCTGGTCGCCGAGCTCAAGCTGATCGGCTTCGACGCCAGCGTGCGCGACACGCCGGGGCATCCGATGGTGGTCGCGCATCACGACGGGCCGGCGGGCGCGCCGCATCTGCTGTTTTACGGCCATTACGACGTCCAGCCGGTCGATCCGATCGAACTGTGGGAAAGCGACCCGTTCGCGCCGGCGGTCAAGGAGATCGAGCCCGGCCACAAGGTGATCACCGGACGCGGCGCGGCCGACGACAAGGGCCAGCTGATGACCTTCGTCGAGGCCTGCCGCGCCTGGAAGCAGGTGCATGGCGGATTGCCGTGCCGAATCACAATCCTGTTCGAGGGCGAGGAGGAGTCCGGATCGCCGTCGCTGAAACCGTTTCTCGAGGCGAACGCGGATGAGCTCAGGGCCGATTTCGCGCTGGTCTGCGACACCGGCATGTGGGACCGCGATACGCCGTCGATCTGCGTCTCGCTGCGCGGGCTGGTCGGCGAGGAGATCACGGTGACTGCCGCCGACCGCGACCTGCATTCCGGGCTCTATGGCGGTGCGGCCGCCAATCCGATCCGCATCCTGGCAAAGATCCTGGCCGACATCCACGATGCGGATGGTCACGTCACCATTCCAGGTTTTTATGACGGCGTCGAGGAAACGCCGTCGCAGATATTGCAGTCGTGGCTGTCGCTCGGCGAGACGGCCGAGACCTTCCTCGGTCCGATTGGCCTGTCGATCCCGTCCGGCGAGAAGGGCCGCTCGGTGCTCGAACTGACCTGGGCGCGACCGACGGCCGAGTTCAACGGCATTATCGGCGGCTATACCGGCAAGGGCTTCAAGACGGTGATCGCCGCGCAAGCCTCGGCAAAAGTCTCCT
Source organism: Mesorhizobium sp. M0698 (assembly GCF_040320455.1). Taxonomy (NCBI): domain Bacteria; kingdom Pseudomonadati; phylum Pseudomonadota; class Alphaproteobacteria; order Hyphomicrobiales; family Phyllobacteriaceae; genus Mesorhizobium; species Mesorhizobium sp. M0698. Next base: position 249,344 of record NZ_JAMYPQ010000002.1, read on the forward strand.
TCCGCCTCGTCTACAAACAGGATCCGGAAAAAATCCGCGCCGCCTTCCAGGCATTTGCCAGGCAGCGCGTGCCAGCGGACTGCTCGGTCGAATTTCATCCGCATGGCGGCTCGCCGGCAATCCAGCTTTCCTACGACTCGCCCTTCCTCGCCAAGGCCAAGCAGGCGCTGTCCGACGAATGGCCGAAGCCAGCGGTGGTGACCGGCAGCGGCGGCTCGATCCCGGTGGTCGGCGATTTCCAGACCTATCTCGGCATGGAATCGCTGCTGGTCGGTTTCGGTCTTGACGACGACCGCATCCACTCGCCGAACGAGAAGTACGAGATGAGCTCCTTCCACAAGGGCCAGCGCTCCTGGGCGCGCATTCTCGAGGCGCTGACACGCTGAAATTGCGCCAGACTCAAGTTTTTGTTGATTTTTCGCCGGATCGCGGCAAGGACGGGCACGGTCCGTCGCGCATCGCTGCACGGGGCCGCGACCGGAGAAGACGATGAGCGACATACGTTTCCACAAAAACGATCTGCCCGGCCTGCTGCATTACGATGTCGGGGCGGTCGCCATCGACACCGAGACGCTGGGGCTGAACCCGCATCGCGACCGGCTCTGCGTCGTGCAGATCTCGCCGGGCGACGGCTCGGCCGACGTCATCCAGATCGCGCCCGGCCAGAAGAAGGCGCCGAACCTCGTCAGCCTGCTCAAGAACCGCAGCATCACCAAGCTGTTCCATTACGGCCGCTTCGATCTCGCCGTGCTCTACAACGCCTTCGGCGTCATGCCGGAGCCGGTGTTCTGCACCAAGATCGCGTCGCGGCTGACGCGCACCTACACCGACCGGCACGGGCTGAAGGACATCTGCTTCGAGCTTCTCGGGATCGGCCTGTCGAAGGCGCAGCAATCCTCGGACTGGGCCGCCGAGACGCTGTCGCCCGAGCAGCTCGAATATGCCGCCTCCGACGTGCTCTACCTGCACCGGCTGCGCGACGTACTGAGCGCGCGGCTGGCGCGCGACAACCGGACCAGGGAGGCCGATGCCTGCTTCCGCTTCCTGCCGACGCGTGCGAAACTCGACCTGATGGGCTGGGATGAAGAGGACATCTTCGCCCACAGCTGATGGCCCTCTGGCACTTTAACGCCGTCGGCCGGGAGGAACTGAAATGGCTGCGCGAAAACCAATCGAGACGGCACCAAGGGACGGCTCCAAGGTCACCGTCTACTGGCAGGACAGCGACGGCGTGATGAACGAGAGCATCGCGCAATACCGTTCGCTCGACCGGCTGAAGGCGGCCGGCGGCGACTGGGACGAAAGCGATGCCGGCTGGTGGGCCTATACTGACGGCCATACGCAAAGGAAGATCGAACCGATCAGCTGGCGGCCGGCCTCCGACGATGCGGATGCGGACGACTGAGGGGGGGCTGGTCTCGGGCCGGCGGGATCGTGGCGAATTTTTTCCTCCTCAAAGTTTGTGTTGCATAGGTTTTTCATCCGATCTCGGCGCTGCCCCTCAACCCCCTGCCGGGACCTTCTCCCCGTAAAGAACGGGGAGAAGGGGCTTGGCCGCGACGCTGGCGACCCCCTCTCCCCGTCCCTCACGGGGAGAGGTAAGGGTGAGGGGCAGCGCCGACCTGAAGTGATTATTCTGAGGCAACGCGCATTTTGTTCTTGCTTTGTGCCGGCAGCTATGCTACTAATTTCGCTATGGTGCTCATTGGCTCCAACGACCCGCCCGCCGAGGCGGGTTTTTCATTTCCGGCTTTGGCGCTGTCGCGGGCCGCAGCCGTTCGGCAAGCGACTGAATACAGTTTATTTCGATTTCTCCCGACTTAACCCGCCTTTAAACCGCCGCATCTAGTCTTCAACCCCAACGCCATAGGCATGGGGAAGACAGCACAGCGCATGGCGAACCGGAAAGACAGCCGCATCGAGCCCAGCTTCGAGGCATCGCCGGGGGCGAGATCCTCGGCCGGTTTTTCAGTGAGCGAGGAGGACCGCGTCGTGCCGAGCAACCGAAAAGCCGCTGCAAAGCGCAAATCATCCAAGGCCAAGCCGCCGCGCGGCGGGCGCGGCAAAGGCCGGCGCGGCGTGTTCGGCGTGCTTGCCCGGCTGTTCTACTGGTGCTTCGTGCTGGCCATCTGGGGCGGTATCGCCACTGCCGGCATCGTCGTCTATTACGGCGCGAAAATGCCGGCGGCCACCACCTGGGCCATTCCCGACCGCGCCCCCAACATCAAGATCGTCTCGGTCGACGGCCAGCTGCTTGGCAATCGCGGCATGAGCGGCGGCGAGGCCGTCGGCCTGCACGAAATGTCGCCCTATATTCCCGAGGCCGTTATCGCCATTGAAGACCGCCGCTTCTATTCACATTTCGGCATCGATCCGATCGGCCTTTCCCGGGCCATGGTGACCAATGTTCTGGGCGGGCATTTCTCACAAGGCGGCTCGACGCTGACCCAGCAGCTGGCCAAGAACCTGTTCCTGACGCCGGACCGCACGCTGGAACGCAAGGTGCAGGAAGTGCTTTTGGCGCTGTGGCTGGAGCACAAGCATACGAAAGACCAGATCCTCGAAATGTACCTCAACCGGGTTTATTTCGGCTCGGGCGCCTATGGCGTCGAAGCGGCCTCGCGCCGCTATTTCGGCAAGAGCGCGCGTGACGTCACGCTGTCGGAGGCGGCACTTCTCGCCGGCCTGCTCAAGGCGCCGTCGCGGCTGTCGCCGGCGCGCGACCCGAAGGCGGCCGAGCAGCGCTCGCAGCTGGTGCTCGCCGCGATGCGCGACGAGGGCAAGATCAGCGCCAAGGAGATGACAACGGCGATGAGCGCGCCGGCGACGCGTTCGCCGTCCTACTGGACCGGCTCGGAAAACTATGTCGCCGATACGATCATGGAAGAACTGCCCGACCTGATCGGCGACGTGCGCCGCGATATCGTCGTCGACACGACCGTCGATCTGACGCTGCAGAAGCTCGCCGAGCAATCGATCCGCCGGCTGATCGACCAGAGCGGCAAAAAACTCAATGTCAGCCAGGGCGCGCTGGTGTCGATCGACAATTCCGGCGCGGTGCGCGCGATGGTCGGCGGTTACGACTATTCGACCAGCCAGTTCGACCGCGCCTCGGAAGCGCGCCGGCAGCCCGGCTCGGCGTTCAAGCCGTTCGTCTATATGGCGGCGCTGGAATCCGGCCGTACGCCGGACAGCGTGCGCAACGACGCGCCGATCAAGATCGGCAACTGGACGCCCGACAATTACGGCGGCAAATATTTCGGCAAGGTGACGCTGGCGACGGCGCTGGCAAAATCGCTGAACTCGGTGGCCGCGCAGCTGACCATGGAAGTCGGGCCGAATGCGGTGGTCGAGGCGGCGCACCGCATGGGCATCCAGTCCGAGCTGACGGCCAACACCTCGATCGCGCTGGGCACCTCGGAAGTGACGCCGCTGGAACTGACCTCGGCCTATGTCCCCTTCGCCAATGGCGGTTATAAGCCCGACATCCATTTCATCCGCCGCGTCACGACGAGCGACGGCAAGGTGCTCTACGAAAACAATGGCGGCGGTGCGCCGCGGGTCGTCAATCCCGATGTCGTCGGCATGATGAACTCGATGATGACCGGCACGGTCGAGATCGGCACAGCCAGGAAGGCGGCGTTCGCCTGGCCGGCGGCCGGCAAGACCGGCACCAGCCAGAACTCGCGCGACGCCTGGTTCATCGGCTATACCGCCAATCTGACCACCGGCGTCTGGTTCGGCAATGATGACGGCAGCGCGATGAAGAAGGTCACCGGCGGCGCACTGCCGGCGCAGGCCTGGCACGAATTCATGGTCGCCGCGCATGAGGGCGTGCCGGTGCGGCCGCTGCCTGGAACCTGGAAGTCGACGCCGCCCGACACCATCGTCCCGGACGACATACCGTCCGACACGGCGCCGCCGGCGCCGGTCGCTTCCGTCGGCCAATCGGCGCCGCCTGCGGCAGCTACCCAGTCGGCTTCGCGTCCCGTGCGTCCTGCCGAGACGGTCGATGCCGGCGGCCTGGCCATGCCGGGCGTCGACAGCGCCACCGGATCGATCAAGCATCCGGTGCCGCCCGGCAATGTCGGCGGCCCGGTCAAGAAACGGCAGACCTCGATCCTCGATATTCTGACAGGCGGCTGACGCACTCGTATTTGACGGCGCAACACGCTAGTCCAATGTCGACAGTCGCGGAGCGCATTACTCACTTGCCTTCCGCTTTGACCAAGTTCAATCTTGTCGTGGACGGACAGGTCGGAATGGATGGTTTAAACAGACGCAGATTCAATAGCTTAAGCTGGTGGCAATGGCTCCTCTTGCTGTCGATGCTAGTGTGCGTCGTGGTGTTGAGGCATTTGCCGTACCTGCATTTTTCCGATCCGGCCTATCTGTTCAATGAGAGACTGGGCGCGATAGTAGCTTCAGTCATTTTGATGCTCGTCGTGCCGTATGGGATTGCGTGGGGTATTGGGCGCGTCGCGGGTAGATCGCGTGGCGGCTTCCTGTGGGTTCTATGGTCGCTGGCGACCATAATGTTGGGCATTATCCCCTTCAAACAAGTGAGCCTTGAAAGGGTCTCAGTCCTTCGATAGCTTGTTGACGCTGCAACAGCAGCCTCGACACACACAAGGACAGACATAAGATGGAAGACGATACGAACGTCACATACCGCGTTGGCTCAGTGAACGATCCGACCAACGTAGGGAAGTCAGCCATAAATCGTGAACTTGCCATGTTCGCAGCGGGCCACTTGAGGCGCGACGAGTGCTTGGTGCTGGAGAAAACCCAGTGGGAAGAAAAATATGATAAGATGCGTCCGGCATGGACAGTCATCCTTGACGCTGAACATGAACCCGGTGAATGGGACCTAGGGTTTCGTGCGAGAGTAGCTTAGAACAAGCCAGAAACACGGGTTCGATCCCCGTACGCCCTACCACGGGGCGGTCGTCTAGCGGTTAGGACACTGGCCTTCATCAAACGCCGCTCCCTTCGGGTTGAGCGGCGTTTCTTTTACCCTGTATCGATTACTCGATTCACTGACCGCTCATATCCTGCTATAGGAAGTCGGGAGGGCAAGGTGGCATGGCACACAAAGTCGACTCGTTGCGAGCGGGACAGGTGCTTTTCCGCGTCCATGCGCAAGCGGTGGACGGGGAGGTTGATGCAGGTGTCTTCGCCGCCAAGCTTACCACTCTCATTAAGGCGCTAAAGGCGGCTGACAGGGCAGTCAACAAGGGGCTGTCCGCCCATCAATACACAATAGCCAAGCTTCATACTTCCTCGCCAACCGCAATCCTCAACGAACGCTTGGCGCTGGCAGTGCCTTACCCGCTATTATCTGGCATTTCCGCCTTTGACAGTTGCGCCGACACGTTAGCCTTAGGCGAGCGCCCCGACCTTGAGATTTTTGGAGGCACGGTCCAGAAAATAAAGTCCCTCGCCACCGGAGCTAGCAACTCGTTTGGCTATGCCGAGATTTGGACAGACAACGACAGCGTTGTCCGGGTGGATCCATTTTTGCGTGAGCGTGCCGACGCAGCAATCGCGTTCGAGCGAGAACTGGCGGCGCCAGTCAAGGCTCGTTGGTTCAAAGGCAACGTGTTTGCCAGTTTTGACGGGACTCTAAAGGCAGTCGATCTCCGTGGAGCGGTTCCGCAAATCAAGCTAACGCTAAAGGCTGGCGGCAAGGACATAGATTGTATTTGCCGGGCTGAGCATTTTGAAGAAATCAAAGAGGCGCTGAACCGGAGGGTCCGGGTATCTGGACGCGCAATCTATGACGGAAAGAGCGGCCTTCCTAGACGAGTTGAGGTAGCTCGAATTGATCTCACCCGCGAGGCGGGTGACGTGTCTCGTTGGCGAGGGTCATTCGAGCCGTTTGATACCCCCGATTGGCCGGGGGATAACGATTGAGCGAATCGAAGAACCTTTTCTGGGATTCTTGCTGTTTCATCCGATACCTATCGGGGCCGAGCGATGCAGAATGCTTGGATGACATCATTCGGTTTGTCGAGGATAAGGCCGGTCCCACAATTCACTACTCGTCTTTGGCCCTAGCTGAGATAAGGCCAAGCCACTTCAAAGGTACGCACTTCAAGAGCGCACTAGATTTCTTCGAGGATTTAGGACCACGGTTTGTGCAGATCGAGGCAAATCCAAACGTGATGGTTTGGGCAGGCGAGCTGCGCGATTCTCAATCTACAAATCCCTACCCGAAGGCAACAACCACCCGGGTTTTTAGTACCCCCGATGCAATCCAGCTCATGACATGCATCTATGCGCGCGATGTGCTAGACGTGAAGGATATCGTTTTCCAGACACTCGACCAAGGGAAAGGCAAAACTTGGGAGGGCAAGTGCATACCATTGTTAGGGATCGAGGAATGGTTCCCAGAGCCTACGCGAACAGAACGGCTCAAGACGGTTTGCGGTCTCACGAGGCAGAAACCATATCAAGCTCAAGGCACCCTTGCGGGCGTGGTGGCGCATGGAAAATCGTTTAACACTCAGCCAGGCGATCAAGACCGGGCGCATTGAGGATTTCATCCGCCAGCAAGAGGCGGCTGGCGTCGGTCCAATTGAAGAGGCTGCCTTTCTAAAAGCAGCCTCCAAGGTCATCAAACACGAGCCACAATCATATCAAACATGGCACCTGCTTATGAGCAAGGTCTAGCAGCGATCGCTTCTTGCGGAAGGACAAGCCAATAGCGCGCGTCGATCGATGGGTGCCTGCGCGGTCGATCCTCGCCAAAGCCCGAACGACCCTCGCCACCGTTCGCACATTCGGCTAGATGTCGTCGTCGGAGTGACAGACATGGCTGAACGCGACACCAGAAAAACCATCGTGCTGACCGGCGCCAGCCGTGGCATCGGCCATGCCACGGTCAAGCGCTTTTCACGCGAAGGCTGGCGCATCATCACCTGCTCGCGCCAGGCCTTTGCCGAGGACTGCCCGTGGCCGGCCGGACCGGAAGACCACATCAAGGTCGATCTCGCCGACCAGGAGGATGTCGGCATCGCCATCTCGGAAATCCGCCACCGGCTCGAGGCGCATGGCGGCCAGCTGCATGCGCTGGTCAACAATGCCGGCATCTCGCCCAAGCTCAAGGACGGCAACAGCCGCATGAACTCGATCGACACGCCGATGCATGTCTGGCGCGACGTCTTCCAGGTCAATTTCTTCGCCCCGATCATGCTGGCGCGCGGACTGTTCAAGGAATTGGCATCGGCCAAGGGCTCGATCGTCAACGTCACCTCGATCGCCGGCACCCGCGTGCACCCCTTCGCCGGCACCGCCTATGCAACGTCGAAGGCGGCACTCGGTTCGCTGACCCGCGAGATGGCGCATGATTTCGGCCCGCACGGCATTCGCGTCAATGCCATTGCGCCGGGCGAGATCGACACAGCGATCCTGTCGCCGGGCACGGAAAAGATCGTCGAGACGATTCCGCTGAGAAGATTGGGCACCACGGCGGAAGTCGCCGACATCATCTTCTTCCTGTGCTCGCAGCAGGCGTCCTACGTGACGGGGTCCGAAATCCACATCAATGGCGGCCAGCACGTGTAGAAGGCTTTCCAGGCGAGCGAGCCGGCAGGATTTGTCAGCATCGCGGGCGGCGTGTTCAAGTCTGGCGGCGGTTGACGCCGCCGATGCCGATCAGGTCGCCTGCAGCAGGTTCTCGATATCGGGTATGCTGTGGTTGGTCAGCGTCTTTGGAATTTCGGCCGTTATCTTGTCGGTAACCTCCTTGTGCAGTTTCCTGCGCATGTCGCCCAGCACCGGCGGCGGCGCGATCAGCACGATCTCCTTGAAGCTGCCGCGATGCGCGAGCTTGTAGAGCCTGTCGGCAATCTCTTCGGCAAAACGCTCCTTGCCGAGACGGTGCCAGTCGGTGTCCTCGACCGCACTGCGGTGGACGGAAGGGCCGTCGCTGTAGCGGCCGGGGCGGTCGGTGCCCTGTTCTCGGGTTGCCGGATTTTCCTGCTCCATCTCGTGCACGACCTGAAGGTCGGGATATTGGACGTCTCCACGGTTCTCGAGAAACAGCGCCTTTTCGCCATCTGCCACCACGATCCACAGTCCGCGTTTCAGTCTGACGTTGCTCATGGGGCGCTCCTTTTTTGATTTTTCAAGCCCATCGCCAAGCCTTTGCCGTAGGGGCATGACCGGGCTTGGGCCCTAGTGCAAACGCGTGCCGAGGCGGGAATGTTCCGGTACTCGGACCCGGTATTCCGACAAGGGCCGGCGAGAGCGCCGGGCTGCCTTTGATGGCTCGGTCGGCATCCGGCGGCTTAATCTACTAAATTGATAGAATTTAGAAAAATCTGTTTTGTGGTTAGCTCCTCCGGCCGCTGAAAAGGCAGCGGATCAAGGGCTGCAACAGCAGCTTCAATCTGCTCCGCATTTGAATGTGGAATATTTTTCTCTTGGCCTTCATGCTTGCAGAAAAGAGATTGCCTGCTACGAAGCGATGCGCGAGTGGGTGCCTTCTGGTTTTTCGCGCCCCCGCGTAGAACTGACAAACGGTTCCAGGATTCCGCTCGTCATGCCGCAAGCCACGCCCAAGCTCAATGCCTTTCCCGTCTTCATGCGGGTCGAGGGCGAAGCCATAGCCATCGTCGGCGGCGCAGAGGAAGCGCTGGCCAAGGCGCGGCTGCTCGCGCAGTCGAGCGCTGTGCTGCGCATCGTCAGCGATGAAACAAGCCCGGAGCTGCTGGCCTTTATCGCCGAGACGGGGGCCGCCCACATCGCCGAGGCCTATGATGCAGCACATCTCAATGGTGCGGTGATGGTGTTTGCCGCCAGCGGCGACGAGGCGCTCGATCGCCGCGTTGCCGGGGATGCGCGCCGGCTGGGCATTCCGGTCAATGCCGTCGACCGGCCGGAGCTATGCGATTTCTTCACGCCGGCACTGGTCAACCGCGCGCCGGTCGCCATTGCCATCGGCACGGAAGGTGCCGGCCCGGTGCTGGCGCAGATGCTGCGCAGCCGCATCGACCGCATGCTGTCGCCCTCGCTCGGTCCGCTCGCAACTCTCGCCGCATCGTTTCGCGACACCGCCGAAAGACTGCTGCCGAAGGGCAATGCCCGCCGCCGCTTCTGGAGCGATTTCTTTGGCGGTGCACCGGCCCGCGCTGTCGAGGCCGGCGAGCTTTCGCAGGCGCATGATGCGGCCGTCGGCCTGCTGCTTTCGAAAGAACCGGCATCGGGCCATATCGCGCTTGTCGGCGCCGGTCCGGGCGCCGAGGACCTTTTGACGCTGCGCGCCCATCGCCTGCTGATGGAAGCCGACGTGATCGTCCATGACGCGCTGGTGCCGGAGGCGATCGTCGCCATGGGCCGTCGCGACGCCGAGCGCCTGCCGGTCGGCAAGCGCAAGGGCTGCCATTCCAAGAGCCAGGCCGAGATCAATGCGCTGCTGGTCGAGCTTGGCCACGCCGGCAAGCGGGTCGTGCGGCTGAAGTCCGGCGACCCGCTGGTGTTCGGCCGGGCCGGCGAGGAGATGGCGGCACTTCGCGATGCCGGCGTCGCCTACGAAGTGGTTCCGGGCGTCACCGCGGCCTTCGCCGCCGCCGCCGATTTCGAACTGCCGCTGACGCTGCGCGGCGTGTCGTCGTCGATGGTGTTCACCACCGGCCACGACCTCAAGGGAAATTCGCTGCCAGACTGGGCAAAGCTCGCCATTTCCGGCGCGACGGTCGCCGTCTATATGGGGCGCTCGGTCGCCGCCGAGGTCGCCGGCCGGCTGATCGAAGCCGGCCTGTCGCCGGATACGGCCGTCGCCGTGGTCGAGAATGCCAGCCTTGCCAACCGCCGCCGTTTCCACGGCACGCTCGCCGACCTGCCATCGCTGGAGGCGCGTGCCGACCTCAGCGGCCCGGTGATGACCATCATCGGCGACGCGGTCGCCGGCGCCAATTTCGAACGGTCCGAGCCACTGGCGGCACACAGGCAGGAAAGCGTGGCCCGTGCTGCCGCGCAAGGAGTGAACCAATGAAAGTCCTGACCGCGAACCGCCTCGCCGACGGCATAGCCGTCTGGTACGCCAATGGCGGCTGGGCCGAGACCATCGACCATGCCGACATCGCCCATGACAAGGCGGCCGAGGACCGGCTGGAGGCGATCGGCGCCAAGGCCTCCGCCGCCAACGAAGTGGTCGACGTCAACCTGATAGACGTGACCGTGGCCAACGGCACGGTCGAAGCGGTCCGGCTGCGTGAAAAGATCCGTGCCGCCGGCCCGACCACCCGCAACGACCTGGGCAAGCAGGCCCGTCCGCAAGCCGCACGCGCGGCATAGATGACCCAAGCATGATCCCGATCATGCTCGAACGAAGAAAATAACGGGCGGACGCGCCCGGAAAGACCTGAATATGTACCGTTACGATGAGTTCGACCACGATTTCGTCAAGGCCCGCGTCGCCGAGTTCAGCGACCAGGTCGCGCGGCGCCTTGCCGGCGAGATCACCGAGGACCAGTTCCGGCCGCTGCGGCTGATGAACGGCGTCTATCTGCAGCTGCATGCCTATATGCTGCGCATCGCGGTGCCGTACGGCACGCTGAACAGCAAGCAGCTGCGCATGCTCGGCCACATCGCCCGCAAATACGACAAAGGTTACGGCCATTTCACGACGCGCCAGAACATCCAGTTCAACTGGCCGGCGCTGTCGGACATCCCGGCGATCCTGGCCGATCTGGCAAGCGTCGAGATGCACGCCATCCAGACCAGCGGCAATTGCATCCGCAACGTCACCGCCGACCACTTCGCCGGCGCCGCCGCTGACGAGGTTGCCGATCCGCGCCCCTATGCCGAAATCCTGCGGCAATGGTCCTCGGTGCATCCGGAGTTCTCGTTCCTGCCGCGAAAATTCAAGATCGCGGTGACCGGCGCCGAGCGCGACCGCGCCGCCATCCAGACGCACGACATCGGCCTGCATCTGAAGAAGAACGCCGCCGGCGAGCTCGGTTTCGCCGTCTATGTCGGCGGCGGCCAGGGCCGCACGCCGATGGTGGCCAAGAAGATCCGCGATTTCCTGCCCGAAGCGGATCTGTTGTCCTACTGCACGGCGATCCTGCGCGTTTACAACCTCTACGGCCGTCGCGACAACAAGTTCAAGGCGCGCATCAAGATCCTGGTCCATGAGACCGGCGTCGAGGAGATCACCCGCCAGGTCGAGGCCGAATGGCAGGAGTTGAAGGACGCCGAGCTGAGGCTGCCGGAAGAAGACATCCGCGCCATCGACGCCTATTTCGCGCCGCCGGCGCTTGTCGACCGGCCGGAAGGCGATGAGGCGGTCAAGCTTGCCCGCCTCGACTCGAAGAGCTTTTCCGAATGGCTGGACCAGAATGTGGTCACCCATCGCCATCCCGACTACGCGGCGGTGACCATCTCGCTCAAGGGCATCGGCGAGACGCCGGGCGATGCCTCCGACAGCCAGATGGAAGCGGTCGCCGACATTGCCGAAAAATATTCCTTCGACGAGCTGCGCGTCAGCCACGAGCAGAACCTGATCCTGCCGCATGTCGCGCGGGCCGACCTCAAGGCGGTCTATGACGCGCTTGTCGATATCGGGCTGGCGACGGCCAATTCCAACCTGATCAGCGACATCATCTCCTGCCCCGGCCTCGATTATTGCGCGCTGGCAACGGCGCGCTCGATTCCCGTGGCGCAGGAAATCTCGCGGCGCTTCGCCTCACTGGAGCGCCAGCGCGAGATCGGCGAATTGAAGCTGAAGATTTCCGGCTGCATCAATGCCTGCGGCCATCACCATGTCGGCCATATCGGCATCCTCGGGGTCGAGAAGAAAGGCGCCGAGCTCTACCAGGTGACGCTCGGCGGCTCGGCCGACGAGAACACCTCGGTCGGCGAGATCATCGGCCGCGGCTTCAGTTCGGAAGAGATCACCGACGCCATCGAGCAGATCGTCGAGACCTATCTCGGGCTTCGGCTGGACAGAAACGAAAGATTCATCGACGCCTACCGCCGTGTCGGTCCCGCGCCGTTCAAGGAGGCGCTCTATGCTGGCGAAGCCAAGGCCGCTTGACCGGATCGTCGACGTCGAGGCCGGCATCGCCGCCCAAGCGGCGGGTCTCGACGCGCTCTACGGCCATCTGAAGCCGCTGGAGATCATCGAGCGGTCGGCCCGGGAGTTCTTTCACGGCGAAATCGCCGCCGTCTCGTCCTTCGGCGCGGATTCGGCGGTGCTGCTGCACATGATCGCCGAGATCGACCGCACGCTGCCGGTGATCTTTCTCGACACCGGCAAGCATTTCGAGGAGACGCTCGGCTATCGTGACGCGCTGGTTGCCGATTTCGGGCTGAGCGATATCCGGGTGATCAGGCCCGACGATGCGGCGCTGGCAAGGATCGACCCGACCGGCAATCTGAACGAGACCGACACCGACGCCTGCTGCGACGTCCGCAAGGTCGAGCCGCTGGCGCGCGGCGTCGAGCCGTTCCGCGCCTGGTTCACCGGCCGCAAGCGCTTCCAGGCGGCGACCCGGGCAGCGCTGCCGGTGTTCGAGGCGGTCGGCTCGCGCATCCGCATCAATCCGCTGGCGCACTGGACGACATCGGACCAGGCCGGCTACATGCGCGCGCATGCGCTGCGTGAGAACCCGCTGGTCGCCTATGGCTATCTGTCGATCGGCTGTTTCCCATGCACGCAGCCGGTGCAACCGGGCGACGACGCGCGCAGCGGCCGCTGGGCCGGGCACGCCAAGACCGAATGCGGCATCCACTTGTCGGGGCTGGAAAGGTCGCTGACCGACGCCTCGCTTTAGGATATGTTGATATTCAGCCGGCCTGCAAACGGCGGCTTCCTGCGCTTCCGGCGCTCACGTACCCAAAGTACGCTCCGCTCCGGTTCTCGGAAGCCACCCAGTTTGGTCGCTTCGCGCCCGCCGTCGGCTTCGGCTCGGCCTGACCTGAATCTCAACGCACCCTGAGGTGTTTTGCACTTTAGAATCTTTGGACTTGGGAATTTTCTTGATGAGCGACTTGATAGCCGAAAACGCCATGAGGCTGTGGACACCGGATGGGTTCCGCGAGGACGAGTGGGTTCATGCCGAAAGCGCCGAGGCGCTGGTCGGCAATGGCCGTTTCATCCTGCCGTTGCAGGCGTTTCTCGGCCTCGATCCGGAGGTGCGGCGGTCGGCGAAGGAGCGCATCGGTGTGCTGCTGCAGCCCGGCGATCAGCTCGAAAAGATCGCAGGCCTGCTCGATCAGCTGTCGCTGGTGGCGCTGGCGTTTCCGGCGTTCAATGACGGCCGCTCGTTCTCCAAGGGCGAATTGCTGCGCAGCCGTTATCATTTTGCAGGCGCTATGCGCGCCACCGGGCAGGTGCTGATTGATCAACTGCCGCATATGCTGCGCCTCGGCTTCGATGAATTCGAGATATCGCACCCGGTGCTGCTGAAGCGGCTCGAGCAAGGTCGGACCGGCGGACTGCCGCTGTCCTACCAGCCGGCGGTGAAGCCGGAGGCCAAAGGCCCGAAATATTCGTGGCGGCGGGTGCGCGCCGGCTGATCTGCTCCAGGGGACCAGAAGCCCTATCTGGTCGGACCACATTCCCGATTCAGCCTTTTATTTTGCGCCTCTCCGCCTTAGGATAGGCCCATTATTTCGTGATCCGAATAAATGTGGCCACAAGGGAGGAACCGGGTATGGCTGGCAAGAAGATATTGATGCTCGTTGGCGAGTTCAGCGAGGAGTACGAGATTTTCGTCTTTGAACAGGCCATGCATGCGGTGGGCCACACCGTCCATGTCGTTTGCCCCGACAAGAAGGCCGGCGATATCCTGAAGACCTCGCTGCACGACTTCGAGGGCCACCAGACCTATACGGAAAAGCTCGGCCACGACTACATCCTCAACAAGACGTTTTCTGAGGTCAATCCGGCCGACTACGATGCCGTCTACGCGGCGGGCGGGCGCGGGCCGGAATATATCCGCATCGACAAGCGCGTGCAGGCGCTGGTGCGGCATTTCCATGAGACGGGAAAACCGGTCTTCACCATCTGCCACGGCGTGCAGATCCTGATCGCGGTCGACGGCGTGGTGCGCGGCCGCGAAGTCGCGGCGCTGCAATATTGCGAGCCGGAAGTCACGCTGGCCGGCGGCATCTATATCGATGTTGCGCCGACCGGCGCCCATGTCGACGGCAATCTGGTGTCGGCCAAGGGCTGGCCGGGCCTTGCCGCGTTCATGCGCGAATGCCTGAAAGTGCTGGGCACCGAGATCCGCCAGGGCGATGTCCTGATGCGCGACCAGCGCCAGGCGGCTTAAGCTCGGAATGTGGAGCCCCGCCGCACCCCTAACGCATGTCGCGCAAAAGTGTTCAGCGGTTTTGCGATAACGGCATGCATAAACAAGAACCTAAAGCGCGTCGCATGAGGCCGGTCGAGCGCGACGCGCTTTAGGTGCGGCGGTGCGTCTACACGGCCATCCGCGCTTCGCGGAACGATACCAGCTTGCTGCGGCTCTCGTCCCACAGCGCCAGCTTGACGCAGCGCAAGCTGTCGAGGAGTGTGACGCGGCCGATCTCACGCAGCTCCGGATAGTCCCTCAGCACTTCCGGAAGCCGGTAGCATGGCACCTTGGCCGAGAGGTGGTGCACGTGGTGGACGCCGATATTGCCGGTGATCCAGTTCAGCACCGGCGGCAGGTCGTAATAGGACGAACCGTGCAGGGCAGCGTGCTGGAATTCCCACTCGGAGTCCTTTGTCCACTCCGTCTCTTCGAACTGATGCTGGACATAGAACAGCCAGATGCCGGCCGATCCGGCGAGGATGACGATCGGCAAATGCACGACCAGAAACGCGCCGGGGCCAACGAACCAGATGAGCAGAGCGGCTATGACCGTGATGGCTAGGTTGGTGGACATCGACGACACCCAAGGGGTGAGGCCGCCCCGCATCATGCCCAAGGGCAGTCTCTGCTCGAAAATGAAAATCCAGATCGGGCCAAGGCCGAACATCACCAGCGGATGGCGATAGAGGCGATAGGCGAGCCGGCCCCGCCACGACAGTTGCCGGTATTCGGCGACGGTCAGTGTCTTGATGTCGCCGGTGCCGCGCTCGTCGAGATTGCCGGCGCTGGCGTGATGGGTTGCGTGGGCGCGGCGCCAGCAATCGTAGGGCGTCAGCGTCAGCACGCCAAGGACGCGGCCGATCCAGTCGTCGGCATAGCGATTGGCAAAGAAGGAGCCGTGGCCGCAATCGTGCTGGATCATGAAGATCCGCACCAGAAAGCCGGCGGCCGGAAGGATGAGGACCAGACCCCACCAATGGCCATAGGCATAAGCGGCCGAGGACAATCCCCACAGCGTGGCGAAAGGAATGAGGGTGATGGCGAGTTCGACGGCGCTGCGACGCCTGTCGGGCTTTTTATAGCGCGACAGGATTTTCAACCAGGCGCGCTTGCTGTTTGCCACAGCTTCGGGGGAAATCATGTTCATCATGAAACATAGGCGGAGCAGGGCGCTGCCGCAAGGCGGCGATCACGCAAAGTTACTGCGGGTAAATGTCGCGCGATGGCGAGGAATTGGTGGCCGCAGTCGCCGGGCGCACGGCCTGCAATGGTGTCTACCGACGGCGCCCGCCTGCGACCACCTTGGCTTCCACGCCGTCCAGGCGGTCGAGCAATTCCTTCAGACGGTCGGGAATATCGGACTCCGTGCGGAAGGCCGGCAAGGTGCGCAGAAAGCGCTTGGTCGCCTCGGTGCCGAGCTGGCGCCGGATATCGGCGGCGAGCCCGTCGCGTTTTTCGCCATTCCTGCGGGGCATCATCCAAAATCCTGTGTCGGCTTCGAAACTCTTCCAAGGGAGGAATGGTTCCCGCATTGTAGTATGCTGGCAAGCAAAGCCGTCGGGTACGGTAAAGTTTGAATTAAAATCGAGAGGTCTGCGCCGTCCGCCATCAAGCAGCGACAGCGGCTGCAGTATCGCTTGCCCCTTGATTTTTGGCCGCTAAACCTCGATATCGGGCGCAAATCCACACCATTCGAAAATGACGGGAAACGGCGATGAGCGACCAGGCAAAAGACGAACGCGCGCCCGATGAAGCCGAGAAGACCGAGGCTGCCGCGGAGCCAAGGGAAGGCGGCGTCGACGGCGACTATGAAGCGCTTGTGCGGCTTCTGAAGGAAAACGAAGAGCTGAAGGATCGCGCGCTGCGCGTCGCGGCCGACATGGAGAACTTGCGTCGCCGCACCGCCCGCGACGTCCACGATGCGCGCGCCTATGCGGTTGCCAATTTTGCCCGCGACATGCTTTCGGTGTCAGACAATCTGCGCCGTGCGCTGGATGCCATCCCGGAGGAGGCCAAGGCTTCGGGCGATGCCGGCTTCAAGGCGCTGATCGACGGCGTCGAGATCACCGAGCGCGCCATGCTGTCGGCGCTGGAACGCCACGGCGTGAAGAAGCTCGAGCCCGAGGGCGAGAAATTCGATCCGAATTTCCACCAGGCGATGTTCGAGGTGCCCAATCCCGACGTACCGGCCAACACGGTCGTGCAGGTCGTGCAGCCCGGCTATTCGATCGGCGAGCGTGTTCTGCGGCCGGCCATGGTCGGCGTCGCCAAGGGCGGCCCCAAGCATGTCGCAAGCGAAGCGCCAGTGGAGCCGGGGCCGGTCAACGAGCAGGCTGAGAAGGATGCGTGAATGGTGAATGGTGAATAGTGAATGGTTAGTAGTGAATGGTGAGTAGTGAGTAGTGAGTAGTGAGTAGTCAATTGCTGCTCCAGCAGTCAGTGCTAGGTTCTATTCACTATTCACTATTCACTATTCACTCACTATTCACTACTCAGGCCGCAAACCGCTGCGCTTCTCCGCCATAATAATTGACGTAGCGGGCGCCGATCTCCTTGACCGGCATAACCACGAACACGTCGACCGTCGAGAATTCACGATCAATGACGCAACCGTCGCCGATGCGCGCGCCGACGCGCAGATAGCCCTTGACCAGCGGCGGCATCGCGGCGATCGCCGCCTTGGTATTGACGGCCTCGATCGGCATCAGATCCATGGAACAATAGCGCCCGGCGACGGCGCGCACGTCCCAGGATGAATTCGTCCGGCAGTGGTGGGCAAGATAGGTCAGCGCCTCCGCATGTGCCGCCGGCACGGTGCCGTGGAACGACGCGCAGCCGGTCATCACGCCGATGCCGTAATGGTTGATGTAGGCCCAGATGCCTTGCCACAGCGCCTCGATGGTGCGCTTCGAGCGGTATTCCGGCAGAACGCAGGAGCGGCCGAGCTCGAGGAAGCGCTGGCCGGGATGCCGCGCGATCAGCTTGGTCAGCTCGAATTCACCTTCGGAATAGAAGCCGCCGGCGGCCGCGGCAATCTCCTGCCGCAGCAGGCGGTAGGTGCCGACGATGCGGCGATGCTCGGGGCCGGAAAGCGAAGTATCGAAGACCAGCAGATGATCGCAGAGGGGATCGAAGCGATCGGCATCGCGGCGGTCCTGCATCTGGAACAGGTCCTTCCTGGCACCAAGCTCGTCGTAGAACACCCGGTAGCGCACTTCCTGCGCGGCAGCGATCTCGGCCTCGTTGCGGGCGAGCCGCACTTCGAGATTGCCGATGCGGCCGAGCGATGCGCCTTTTATGACGGCATCGGCGTTCCGGCCGACGAGCAAAGGCCCGCTGGCGTTCGGCCGAGCATCACATTCCGGCATGACTGTATGCACGAGTGATTCTCCTTCGAGCCATCCCTCTTGGCACGGGGATACGGTGTAGGTGCAACAGGATTGTGACAGTACCGTGATACGGCTCTGCGGGCAATACTTCGTCGGCTGGGTAATCTATCAACCGTCTATGTTGTGCCTCAGGCGGCCGCTTGCCCTTCGACCGCATGAACCAGGGCATCGGGGTCGAGCGGCTTGGTGACGAAGCCGCTGGCACCGTGAGCGAGCACGGCGTGGCGGGTCTTTTCCTGGCTGTCGGCCGACAGCACCATGATCGGCACCGGCGGCACCGCGGTCTCCTCCTCATGGCGGCGGATGGCGGCGATGGCGTCCAGGCCGTCCATGACAGGCATATGCAAGTCCATCAGCACCACGTCGTAACGGTGCTTGTGGCCGGTGCTGATGACCGCCTCGACGGCGGCCTTGCCGTTGCCGACCACTTTCACGCGATGCCCGGCCTTCAGCAGCGTGGCGCGGGCCAGCATGGCGTTGATGTCGTTGTCCTCGGCGATCAGCACCGACAGGCCCTGCTGGCGGGCGCCAATGGCGTGCCCCGCCTGCGCGCCGCGCCTTTGCAGTTGCGGCTCGGCGATGACCGGCGCGTGGCTGGTCAAAAGCACGCGCAGCAATGTCTCGCCGCGCACCGGCCTCGCAAGGAAGGTGGCGTAACCATTGGCACGGAACTCGCCAAGCATGCCACGGTCGGTCGGTGCGATCAGCGTCACTGCCTCGCAATCGGCAAATCCGCTCTGGCGCAGGCGCCTGAGCAGCCTGCCGTCGCTTTGCTCCAGGGCAGCATCGATCAGCAGCACGTCGCAGCTCTCGGCGAAAGGGGTGGCCTGGGCGGCGGCGGTGGCCAGATCGACCGTGCCGCCATTGGCGCGAATGGTGCGGGCGAGGGCTTCGGCCTCGACCAGGTTCTTCGACACGATCACCGCATGCCGGCCCGACAGCGCGTCCTGGCGGATCTGCGGCGCCTCGACGGCGGAAATAGCGGGAATCTCGAAGACGAATTCGGACCCCTGGCCAAGCCGGCTCGACACAGAGATAGTGCCGCCCATGGCGGTCACCAGGCGCTTGGAAATGGCGAGACCGAGGCCGGCACCGCCATGCGCACGGGTCGAGGTGCCGTCAGCCTGTTCGAAGTCCTCGAAGATGCGCTCCATGTCCTCCTCGCGCAGACCGGGGCCGGTATCAGCGATGGTGAAGCGGATGCGGTCGGTGGTTTCGGTGCGGACGCGGGCGATGCTTGCCAGGACGCCGCCGCTGTCGGTGAACTTGACGGCGTTGCCGATGAGATTGAGCAGCACCTGCCTGACCCTGCCGGGGTCGGCGGTGATCAGCTGCGGCACGTCGGGTTCGACATGACAGCCGAGGCCGATATCCTTGGCAAAAGCCCGCGCCGCCAAAAGCTCGATGACATTGTCGGCGATCTCGCGCACCGACATTGGCTGCGGTTCGGGATCGAAGCGGCCGGCCTCGATCTTGGAGTAGTCGAGCAGGTCCTCGATCAGCGCCAGCAGCGCGCTGGCCGAGGTCGAGATGGCGCCGACATAGGTCCGCTGCTCGGGCGAAAGGCTGGTGTCGGCGAGAAGCCGGGCCATGCCCATGATGCCGTTCATCGGCGTGCGGATCTCGTGGCTGACGGTGGCGAGGAAGCGCGATTTGGCCTGGCTCGCATATTCGGCCCGCTCGCGGGCGGTGATCAGCGAGGATTCGGCGCGCTTGCGAGCGGTGATGTCGCGGGCGATGGCGCGATGCGAAACGGCGCCGCTGTCCTTGTCGCGCACCGACAGCTCGATCCAAGAGAACCAGCGTGGGCCGTCCGGCGTGCGAATGGCGACGTCGGTGGAACTCAGGCATTCATGGTCGGAAAACGCGGCGTCGGGGACGATGCCGACATCGATCCCTAATTCGGCCAGGGTCTTGCCGGCAAGGTCGCGCTGGTCGGTCTCGACAAGGTCGGCGAAAACCTTGTTGGCGTAGACAATGTGGCCGTCGCGGTCACGATGGACGACGAGATCGCCGAGTGCATCGATCAGCCCGCGAAAGCGCTCCTCGCTCTCCTGCATCTCCCACATGCGGTCGGCCAGCGTCTCGATTTCGGCGCGGCTGCGGGC
This sequence comes from Mesorhizobium sp. M0698, assembly GCF_040320455.1. Classification (NCBI taxonomy): domain Bacteria; kingdom Pseudomonadati; phylum Pseudomonadota; class Alphaproteobacteria; order Hyphomicrobiales; family Phyllobacteriaceae; genus Mesorhizobium; species Mesorhizobium sp. M0698. The sequence continues at coordinate 269,153 of NZ_JAMYPQ010000002.1, forward strand.
GGTCGTGGCATCGAGCAGGGCCACCGCGCGGCGCTCGGTGCGCCTGTTGCGCAGATGCATGGCGAGCCCGGCGATGGCTGTCGCCAAAAGGCCGATAGTGATGAAGATCGGTGCCCCGGTCAGATGCGAAAAGCCTGCCAGCACCACGATGGCGACGAGCGTCAGGAAGGGCAGGCCTTCGCGGTTGGAGGCCGGCAGTTCCGGCGCCAGCGGTGGCGCGGCGACAAGCTGCCGTCCTGGCGCCGCGGGGGCCGTCCCGTCGGCCCGTTCGGTTGGTTCCGCCTCTCTGATGCCGGGTTCCGCAATCATACGGAAATCCTGCCAGACAGAGCTTATCGAAGGTTGTGGTTGATCGCTCGAATTTTAGCGGTCGCGCTCTTTTTTATCCCTTGGGGGCTCACATATCCACCACCACGCGGCCGCGGATCTTGCCCTCGACGATGTCATGCGCGGCGCCGATGATGCCGTCGAAGCCGATGCTCGTCGACAGGCTGGCAAGCTTCGCGTGGTCGAGATCGGCGCCGATGCGGCGCCAGGCCTCGAGGCGGACCGCCTTCGGCGCCATCACCGAATCGATGCCGAGCAGCGAGACACCGCGCAGGATGAAGGGGGCGACGCTTGCCGGCAGGTCCATGCCGCCGGCGAGGCCGCAAGCGGCAACGGCGCCGCCATAGGAGGTCATCGACAGAACGTTGGCTAGCGTGTGACTGCCGACCGCATCGACGCCGCCGGCCCAGCGTTCCTTGGCGAGCGGTTTTGCCGGCTGGGTGAGCTCGTCGCGTGAAATCACTTCCGCGGCGCCGAGGTCGATCAGATAGGGGCTTTCGGCAGCGCGGCCGGTCGAGGCGATGACGTGATAGCCGAGGCTGGACAGGATCGAGACCGCGACCGAGCCGACGCCACCGGCAGCGCCGGTCACCACCACCGGGCCGCGATCGGGCACGATGCCGTGGCGCTCCAGCGCGATGACGCAAAGCATGGCGGTGTAGCCGGCGGTGCCGACCGCCATCGCATCATGCGGGCTCATGCCGTCCGGCAACGGCACCAGCCAGTCGCCCTTGACGCGGGCGCGCCCTGCAAAGGCGCCGAAATGCGTCTCACCGACGCCCCAGCCGTTCAATATGACCTTGTCACCTTCGCGCCAGTCGGGATTGGAAGACGAGATGACGGTGCCGGCGAAATCGATGCCCGGCACCAGCGGCCAGCGGCGGATTATCGGCGCCTTGCCGGTAATTGCAAGACCGTCCTTGTAGTTCACCGTCGTCGCCTCGACCGCGACGGTGACGTCGCCCTCCATCAGGTCTGCCTCGGTAAGCTCGGTCACCGCGACTGACTGGTTTTTCTCGGCGTCACGCGAAACGAGGATGGCTTTGAAGGTTTCGGGCATTTTTTCTCCTCGGGCTTGCAGATCAGAATGTGCGGCGCCAGGCGAGTGAGGTCAATCGCTCGACGCTCCGCGCCGCCAGCCAATGAGTTCGTCGAAGACGACCAGCACCGCACCAACCGAAATGAAGGCGTCGGCGAGGTTGAAGACGGCGAAGGACCAGACCGGCGTATGGAACAGGACATAGTCGATGACATGACCGTAGATTGCGCGATCGATCAGGTTGCCGAGCGCGCCGCCGACGATCAGTGCGAAGCCGATGCGGGCAAGCAGGTGGCCGGGCGGCGTGCGGGCCGCAAGATAGAGCACGAAAGCGACCACCAGAACCGCGACGACCACCAGGCCGGTGTCGCCGAAGGACGAAAACAGCGAGAACGCGATGCCGGTGTTGTAGGTGCGGTACAGCGCCAGGAACGGAAGCAGGTCGAGCCGTTCCTGAAAGGCAAGACCGGTTTCGACTAGGTATTTCACCCACTGGTCGAGCGCTATCGCGGCGACGACCAGAAGAGCATACGGCCTCCAGGACTTCATGGTTTGCAGTTTCACGGTTTGAGATGTCACGATCTGGCGTCCTCCGGGCCGAGCTTCAGCGCGCCGCGCCGGATCTCGAACAGCATGACGCCGGTGGCCACCGCAAGGTTGAGCGAATCGGCGCGGCCGGCCTGCGGTATCCGCAGCAGTTTATCGCAGCTTGCGGCAAGCTCGTCAGGCAGGCCTTGCTGCTCGTTACCCATCATCAAAAGCACCGGGCCTTTTGAAAAATCGACCGAGCGGTAGTCGACCGCACCCTTCAGATGGGTGCCGGCGACGAGGCCGGGAAAGCTCGTTCGCCAGGCGAGAAAAGCTTCGGGCGACGCCTTGGCGACCGGCACGGCGAAAATCGAGCCCATGGTGGCGCGCACCGTTTCGACCGAAAAGGGATCGGTGGTCTCGCCGACCAAGATGACGCCCCTGGCCCCGACAGCGTCGACCGTGCGGATGACGGTGCCGAGATTGCCGGGGTCGCGGACGCGGTCGAGCGCCACCCAGACGTCGCCGTCACGGGCGCGGATGTCCTTCAACGGCAGGAATTTCTGCGAGAACACGCCGACGACCATTTGCGGATTGTCGCGGCGGGTGATGGCGACCAGCACTTTTTCCGAAACTTCAAGGACGGTGCCGCCGGCAGCGACCGTGCGCGCCGCGATCTTTTCAACCGCCGTATTGCCACGTCCGGCCTTGGCGAAGACCAATGTCCTGATCGACCAGCCGAGATCGAGCGCGTCGATGACCAGCTTCAGGCCTTCGGCCATGAAGGCATTCTGCTGGTCACGGAATTTCTTCAGCGCGAGCGCCTTGATGTCCTTGACCAGCGGGTTGGCGAGGCTGGTGACTTCCTTCACCTGCCCTGGCGCGCCCGCGTGCCGTTCGTACGCACTCATTCAGGCCACCCAGCGTGAGAACAGCGAGGTCGAAAGCGCCCGACCGGCAGATTTCTCGCGGATGATCAATTCACCCGACTCGACCGTGCCGCCCATGCCGGCGAAGGTGTCGCGCATCAGGGCATGGATGGCGAAAAAAGAGGCGCGGATCGAATAGGCGGTCAGTACCACGGCGAGCGGCTTCGGCGTCAGGATCGCGCGGCAGATATCGGTCAGCGCCGGCAGGTCCTCGAACAGCTGCCAGACCTCGCCTTTCGGTCCGCGGCCATAGGCGGGCGGGTCGAACAGGATGATGTCGTAGCGGCTGCCGCGGCGCTCCTCGCGTTCGGCGAATTTCACGGCATCGTCGACGATCCAGCGGATCGGCTTTTGCGACAAGCCCGCCATTTCTTGGTTTTCGCGCGCCCAGCCGATCGCCTTCTTGGAAGCATCGACGTGGGTGACCTCGGCGCCGGCGCGCGCCGCCACCAAGGAGGCAAGGCCGGTGTAACCGAACAGGTTCAACACCTTCACCGGCCGTTTTGCCGCCGCGATCAGTCCGGCCATGTGGTCCCAGTGCGAGGCCTGCTCGGGAAAGACGCCGACATGGCGAAACGAAGTGAAGCGGCCGAGATAATCTATGCCGTCATGCTTCATCGGCCAGGTCTCGCCGAGCGGCGTCTTGGGGAAGCGCCAGCGGCCGATGCCTTCCTCGTCGGTATCGCCGGTGAAAATGGCGTCGGCGCGCTCCCAGTCCCTGGCCGGCAAAGCCTTTTGCCAGATCGCCTGGCCCTCCGGCCGAACGATGCGGTAGGGGCCGTATTGCTCGAGTTTTTCTCCGGCGCCGCTGTCGAGCAGCGCGTAGTCCTGATTGGGGCCGACCTCGAGGATCAGCGGCAGATGTTCGGCAGGCAGCGCGCCATCGCGGCGGGATAGAGGGCGCGGCGCGGCTTTCGGCTCGGACCGGTCCTGCAGTTTAGGCTCCGAACCGGCGGTCAGGCCGGCGTCGCGCCGTCGCGGCTGCTCCGCCCCGCCCTTCGCGGGCGGGCGGCTGTCGCGGCGTTTGTCGCGAAAAGGTTTCAAGAAGGCGCATCTCCGGACGGCGGCTCGCCGCTTCTGCCACAGCACATTGACCGGCGCAACAAAAGGGCTGCCGACGTGTGCAACCGGATCAGCCGCGCCTGATCGACAGCAGGCCGACTGCGAGCGTTATGAAACCAACGGCCTTGAAGCCGGTGACGACCATATGGCCGGTTTCCCAGCTGCTCCGGATACTTTCGAAATTGTCCGGGATCGGTCCAGGCACCCAGGTGGCCAGGACATCGTTTGCCGGTTTGACCAGGGTAAACCACGCCACGAGGGCCATCAGATAAAGCACGATGGCGGCCAAAATCCACCAGAATGCCGGGCGGTCGCTGCGCAGCATCCAGGCGAGAAGCCCCGGACAGGCGATCGCGGCCACGTCCAGCGGTGCGCCGACAATCGCGAAGAATTGGAACTGAGCGTTGAAGACAGTGGTTTCACGCCAGAGCGAAGGCGGCCAACTGGTCAGCCGCGGCACCGATTCCAGCACATGGGCGAAGGATGGTCCGAGGCTGAGCGCAGCGACGATGGCGGTCAAAACCGACCAGAACAACAGCAACCCGCGTATATCCATAATGGCCAGACAACGGCGTCAGGGCGCAGACGTTCCCGTCCGCCACCATGTCGCTTGCCGCCGAAAGTGCTGGGGCTCTATCGTGATTGAAACTAGGTCATGATTCATGTCCCGTGCTGAACGCCTGCTCGACCTGATCCAGATCCTGCGCCGGCATCGCCGGCCGGTCAGCGGCCGCAGCCTTGCGGGCGAAATGGGTGTGTCGATCCGCACGCTCTATCGCGATATCGCCACGCTGCAGGGGCAGGGCGCGCCGATCGAGGGCGAGGCGGGGTTGGGTTACGTGCTCAGGCCCGGTTTCATGCTGCCGCCCTTGATGTTCACCGATGAGGAGATCGAGGCGATCGTGCTCGGTTCGCGCTGGGTGGCCAAGCAGCCGGACTGGCGGCTTGCGAACGCCGCCACCGACGCGCTGGCCAAGATCGCCGCGGTGCTGCCGGACGATTTGCGCGAAGAGCTCGACGCCTCGACGCTGTTGGTCGGGTCGCGCACCGAGGTCACCGAAGGCATCGATCTCGGCGTGGTGCGGCAGGCCATCCGCGAGGAGCGCAAGCTGAGCTTTGTCTATCGCGACGCCGGCGGCGCTGCCTCCGAGCGCACCGTCTGGCCGTTCGCACTCGGCTTCTTCGACAAGGTGCGCGTCGTCGCGGCCTGGTGCGAGATGCGCCAGGATTTCAGGCACTTTCGCGCCGACCGGATATCCGGCCTCAATGCCACCGAGATGCGCTATCCGCGTCGCCGTCAGGTGCTGCTCAAAGAATGGCGGGCGACGCTCGACACGCCAAGCTAAGGCTGCTGCTCAGTTGAGACTGCTGCCAGAATCTGGCAGTGGCGTACGGTATGCTCCTCCAGTCGAAACCATCTGGAGAGCAATTCATGACACCGCCCAATTTCGTCATCCTCTTTGTCGACAAGCCTGAGCAAAGCGGCGCCTTCTACAGCGCGCTGCTTGGGCGGCAGCCGGTCGAGACCTCGCCGACCTTCGTGCTGTTCGTGCTCGACAACGGCTTCAAGCTCGGCCTCTGGTCGCGTCACACCGTGGAACCGGCCGCCGCGGCAGCAGGCGGTGGCGCCGAGATCGTCTTTGCGCTGGACACGCCGGGTGCCGTCGACGCCACCCATGCCGAGTGGGCCGGCCGCGGGCTGAAAATTCTGCAGACGCCGACCGACATGGATTTCGGCCGCACCTTCGTCGCGCTTGATCCCGACAGCCACCGGCTGCGGGTTTATTGGCAAAGGGAGTAAGGCAGTAGGGGAGTAGGGCAGTAGGGGAGTATGTGACAGGAAATATAGCTGGCGCGGCGCCGCACGATCAGTACAGTTTCCTACTGCCCTACTGCCCTACTGCCCTACTGCCCTACTGCCCTACTGCCCTACTGCCCTACTGCCCTACACTTGCCCGATACACGGCAATGCCGGCGGCGAGGTCCTCGAGGGCCGCGCCGACCGACTTGAACAGCGTGATGTCATCGTCGTTCTGCCGGCCTTTTTTCTGGCCGCGCGCCAGTTCATAGAGATCGGCGACGATGGCTTCCGGCTTCAGAACGCCGGAGGCCAGCGGCTGGACGATATCGCCTGCCTCCTTGGTGGCGCCGGCGCGGGTGTCGACATAGACCCGGGCGCGTGCAATCGCGTCGTCGTCGCTTTCGCGCATCGCCGGCGTGAAGCCGCCAACCAGATCGACATGGGCGCCGGGATTCAAGAGTGCGCCCTTGATCAGTGGCATGGTGGTGATGGTCGCCGACGACACGATATCGGCCTTTCCGAGTTCGGCGTCGAGATCGCCTGCTGCTTCGGCCGCAAAACCCTCGGCACGCAATCTTGCCGCGACCTTTTCGGCGTTGGCCGGCGTGCGGTTCCAGATGCGGATGTTCTTGATCGGACGTACCGCCGAATGCGCCTTTGCAAGGAACGGCGACAGCGCGCCGGCGCCCACTATCAGCAGCCGCGATGCGTCCGCGCGGGCCAGATAGGAGGCGGCCAGCGCCGACGCACAGGCCGTGCGCCACTGTGTCAGCCGCTGGCCATCGATCAAGGCCTGAGGCTCGCCGGTGGCGCCGTCGAGCAACAGGTAAAGCCCCATCACCGCGGGCTTGCCGACGGCATTGTTGTCGGGCGACACGGTGACGATCTTGACGCCGATATGGCCATCGGCCGAGGTGCCGGCTGCGTTGAAGTCGGTCCAGGCCGGCATCAAAAGCAGCGTCGAGGCGGCGCCATCGGGCCGCTCAACCGTGTGATGGTGCCTGACCGGCTGCACGGCGCCATCGCGAAAAGCGGCGCGCAACGTCTCGACCAGCCCGGAAAAGGTCAGCGCGCGGTCGACCTCGGCGGCGGAAATGGTCAGCATGAAAGGCTCCGTGGAGAACTAGGCCGGTTGTGCTTCAGGCCCGAGCCGCGGCTCAGTTCGTCGGCTTCGGCAAGGCTGGGCCCTGCGACGCGGTGGGCGCGCGGCTGACCGCCTGGCGCAGGTTCTCTGCCTCGGCGCCGCGCTGGCGCGCCAGCTTGCGGTAGCGGCCCTGCTTGGTCCAGGTAGCCAGGCTGCCGACGATCATGCCGATGGCCAGCGCCAGGAATAGGAAAATGAAGAGCGGCATGGTCAGCGTCAGCGCCGGATTGCCGGGGTTGAACGGATCGAGCGTGAAGGCGACCGGTTCGCGGTTGGCGACGGCCAACGCAATCAGGATGACGGCCAGCGGCACGAAAACCACGATGAGGAGAAAGCGATTGAACATGTTTTTCCGTTCGGAAGAAAAGGCGGGAGCGGTGGCGGGCGCCGCGCCTATTTGCCTCCGTTCAGCCTTTCACGCAATTCCTTGCCGGTCTTGAAGAACGGTACCCATTTCTCCTCGACCTCTACGGATTCGCCGGTGCGCGGGTTGCGGCCGGTACGGGCAGGGCGGTTTTTCACCGAAAACGCGCCGAAGCCGCGCAACTCGACCCGGTTGCCCTCGGCAAGCGCGTCGGTGATTTCATCGAAGATGGCGCTGACAATGTTTTCGACGTCGCGCAGGAAAAGATGCGGATTACGCGTGGCGATGATCTGCACAAGTTCGGATTTGATCATGAAAAGGCTCCCCGTAAAAGCAGTGCCGCCGAAATTATCAGAATGATTTTATTTGGTTTTTCACTCGTCCCAAGCGGTTCCTCAAGGGTGCCAGACGGAAACGAGACCGTCAAGAAACAAGCGGTCCGCTCCAATTTCGTGAAGGACGTCGCCGCCATGGCCGGGCAGGCCAAGCGCAGCACCGACGGTCTGCGCCATCGCCTTGGAGAACAGGAAACCACCACGTTTTTCCGTGTCCTTCCATTCCACCACCTTGAGCTTGGCATCGACACCCTTGCCTGCAAGCCAGTCGATTGCTTCGGCCTCGCCGCCGACCGCGTCGATCAATCTGTTGGTGACCGCCTGCCGGCCGGTGAAGATCGACCCGTCTGCGAGCGCCAGCGCCTCCGGCTTGGTCATGTTGCGGCGCTCGGCGACGATGCCGACGAACCAGTCGTAGCTGTCGAGGATGAGCTTGCGGACCATGGCGCGCTCATCGTCATTGGTCGGCTTGAAGGGAGAAGGCGAGGCCTTCAAGGGCGAGGATTTCACCTCCTCCAGCTTGACGCCGAGCTTGTCCATGAGGCCGCTGACGTCCGGGTACTGGATCAGCACGCCGATCGAGCCGACGATCGAGGATTTGCGTGCGACAATATGGTCGGCCGCGGTGGCGATCATATAGCCCGCCGAAGCCGCGAGCGTGCCGACCTCGGCCACCACCGGCTTGTCGGCGGCGAGCTTGCGCACTGCCTCATAGATCGACTCGCCACCGACGGTGGTGCCGCCGGGTGAATCGATCGACAGGATCACAGCCTTGACGCGCGGCGACTGACGGATTGCCTCCAGCCGCTTGATCAGTTCTTCGTCTTCGGTGATGGTACCTTCGATCTTGACCTTGGCGATGTGGTCGACAGCCGCGCCGGTGAAGTCGTCACCATAGATCCATGCCGAGAAGGCGATCAGTCCGGCTGCTGCGACGATAATCGCCGCAACACGCCAGAATGTCAGCTTGCGGCGCAAGCGGCGGCGGTCGATCAGGTCGTCGGCTCTCAATGCCATGGTCAGCCTCGTAGTCGGTGGGAGCAGATGCTTTTAAAGCAACCATTCGCGCCCGGCTACCGTTTCCTGACGGCCTTGCGCCAAAGGCCGTCTTAGGCATTCGCGGCAAGCCTCAACCTGTCACGTTCTACAGGCTCTAACACTGTGCGCCCATATCTGGTATGAGGTACAGGCTGCGCTGGGGCCATTTTCATTGTACAGGGGCGGCTGTCACATTTTTGCGGTTTTCCTCGGCTTGTGCTTGCTTGAGGGCGCCGGCACCCCACCTATAGGGCGGCCTGGCGGGCAGGGGTTTAGAAGAAGCAGTCATGTTAGCGGGACCAATCGAACCGACCAACACCGAGACGGAGTTGGCTCCCAAGGCCGCAGGCCGGGCGCGGGTCGACGCGTTTGACGTTGCGCAGCGTCATTCGCGCCGGGTCCGTATCCTCAAGCTGGCCGTGCCGCTGGTCGCTGCCGTGATTGCGGTCGCGTTTCCGGTCTATTCCTATCTCATGGCTCCCGCTGCAATCGAGGTGCAGGCCGACGGCGGCGCCTTTGCCGATGGCAAGCTGGTGATGGCCAATCCCAAGCTCAACGGCTTCACCAAGCAGGACCTGCCCTATTCGATGACGGCCCTGCGCGCCATACAGGACGTCAGCAAACAGGGCATCATCGATCTGGAAGGCATCAAGGCCAAGCTGCCGATTGCGGCCGACAACACGGCCGCCATCAACGCCACGCACGGCACCTACGATCGCGACGGCAACACGCTCAGCCTGACCAGCGATGTGACCGTGTCGACGACGGATGGTGTGGTGGCAAAATTCAAATCAGTCTATCTCGACATGGGCGAAGGCACTATGAAGACAAGCGAGCCCGTCGATGTCAGCCGCGGCGGGTCGCGGATCAGGGCGGATTCGATGTCGGTCCAGGACAATGGCAAGGTCCTGGTTTTCGAGAACAAGGTGCGCGTCGACATCGATCCCGCCAGTTTGAAGGCGGCAGAGGCAAAGAGCGGAGAGACCAATGCGGTTCAGTAGTTCGGCACGGCGCCTCGCCGCGATTTCGGCGTTGCTAACCTTGGGGCTGACCTTGGGGACGGCGCCGTCGCTGGCGCAGTCCAAGGCCACCAGCCAAATGTCCGGCCTCAGGCTGTCGGGCGACAAGCCGATCCAGATCGAAAGCGACAAGCTCGAGGTGCGCCAAGCGGAAAGCGTTGCCGTCTTCACCGGCAACGTCAACGTCGTCCAGGGTCCAACTGTGCTCAAGGCCGGCAAAATGACGGTCTATTACGTCAGGGATGCAGGCGCCGCCAAAAGCGCCCAGCCGGCGGGTGCCGCGGCAATGACCGGATCCGCCAACATCGACCATCTCGAGGTCGACGATAAGGTCTACATCAAATCGGACAATCAGGTTGCCACCGGCGACCGCGGCACTTTCGACATGAAGACCGAAGTGCTGGTGCTTTCGGGCAGCAAGGTCGTGCTCTCGCAAGGCGACAACGTGCTTGTCGGCTGCAAGCTCACTGTGCAGATGAAGAGCGGCCTTGCCCAGGTCGACGCCTGCGGCGGCCGCGTCATGATGTCGATCACGCCGCCGGCGAAGTCTGGAGCAGCGAAACCCTGATGACCGGCATATCGTCGCTGCTGGCGCGTCTTCCAGGGCGCGCCGCCAGCCAACTTGCGGCACCGGCCAGGGTCACCGTCGAAGCGGCAAAGTTCAAGGGAACCTTGATCGCCAAGGGGCTGACCAAAAGCTACAAGGGCCGCAAAGTCGTCAGCGGCGTGACGCTGGGCGTGCGCGCCGGCGAGGCGGTTGGGCTGCTCGGCCCCAACGGCGCCGGCAAGACGACCTGTTTCTACATGGTAACCGGCCTGGTGCCGGTCGATGAAGGCACGATCGAAATCGACGGTTTCGACGTCACGTCGATGCCGATGTATCGCCGCGCCCGTCTCGGCATCGGCTATCTGCCGCAGGAAGCCTCGATTTTTCGCGGCCTGAATGTCGAGCAAAACATCCGGGCCGTGCTCGAAGTGGTCGAAAAGAGCCGCAAGGAGCGTGAGCGCCTGCTCGACGAATTGCTCGAGGAATTTCACATCAGCCATCTGCGCAAGGCTCCGTCGCTGTCGCTCTCCGGCGGTGAGCGGCGACGCCTCGAAATTGCCCGCGCCTTGGCAACCCGCCCCGCCTACATGTTGCTCGACGAACCTTTCGCCGGCATCGATCCGATCGCCGTCGCCGACATCCAGCAGCTCGTGCGCCACTTGACGGCACGTGGCATCGGCGTTCTGATCACCGACCACAATGTCCGCGAGACACTTGGCCTGATCGACCGCGCCTACATCATCCATGCCGGCCAGGTGCTGACCCATGGTCGAGCCGACGAAGTGGTCGCAAATGCCGATGTGCGGCGGCTTTATCTCGGCGAGGGATTTACGCTCTAAGTGCGAAATTCCGGCTCGAGCGGGATTTCCGGCGTAGTCCAGCAGCTTTTTCTTCAATTTTCTGCCTGAAAACGCTCCGACAGGCGAGTTTTACCGCTCCTCGCCTTGACAAGCAAAAGCCGGGCCAGTTTCTATGCTGGCCTGGAAAATTCCTTCCAGCAGTGCGGGTGCGTAGACGGAGCGTTTGAAACCGAACCATGGCGTTGGCGGCAAAACTACAGCTACGACAGTCGCAGTCGCTGGTGATGACGCCGCAGCTGATGCAGTCGATCCGCCTGCTGCAGTTCACCCATCTCGAGCTGGAACGCTTCATCGACGACGAGATCGAACGCAATCCCCTGCTGGAACGCGCCGAACCGCAGGAGGACGCCGCCAGCGACCAGGCGCAGAAGGGCGACGCCGCATCGGAACCGGCTGCCGACGGCGACTGGTTCGAGGCGGAAACGGCGTGGAGCGCCGAGGCGATCTCGGAAAAGCTCGATACGTCGCTGGAAAACCTGTTTCCTGACGATCCTGGTACGAGCGAGCGGCTCGGGCCCGACCTGACGGCACAATGGAAATCGGCGTCCGGCAACGGTTCCACCTCTTCCTCCGACGGCTTCGACGTCGCGGATATGGCGGCGGCGGCCATCACGCTGCGCGACCATGTCGGCGAGCAGGTGGCGCTCGCCTTTGCTGATCCGGCTGCGTGCCTGATCGCCGGCGAGCTTGCCGACGGCCTCGACGAGGCCGGCTACATGCGTGCCGACATGGCCGAGATCGCCGCCCGCCTCGGCACGGACGCCACGGCGATGGCACCGGTCCTGGCGGTCTGCCAGACATTTGAGCCAGCCGGCATATTCGCCCGCGACCTCGCCGAATGCCTGTTGCTGCAGCTGGCCGTGCGCGACCGGCTCGATCCGGCGATGAAGGTGCTGATCGCCAATCTCGAACTCCTGGCACGGCGCGATTTCCAGACGCTGAAGCGGATTTGCGGCGTCGACGAGGAGGATCTGCTCGACATGCTGGCCGAGATCCGGGCGCTCGACCCGCGGCCTGGAATGGCGTTTTCGCGCGGTGCCAGCGATGCGATCGTGGCCGACGTCGAGGTGCGTGCAGCCAATGACGGCAGCTGGACGGTCGAGCTCAATGCCGAGACGCTGCCGCGCGTGCTGGTCGATCACATCTATTTCGCCCAGGTCACGCCACATGCGAAAAACCAGGCGGAAAAGGATTTCCTTGCCGAATGCCTGCAGAACGCCAACTGGCTCACGCGCAGCCTCGACCAGCGGGCGAAGACCATTCTCAAGGTGGCCTCTGAGATCGTGCGTCAGCAGGACGCTTTTCTCGTCCACGGCGTGCGGCACCTGAAGCCGCTCAACCTGCGCACGGTGGCGGACGCCATCGGCATGCACGAATCAACGGTCAGCCGGGTCACGGCAAACAAATACATGCTGACGCCGCGCGGTGTGTTCGAGCTGCGCTATTTCTTCACCGCCTCGATCGCTTCGTCAGGTGGCGGCGATGCGCATTCGTCGGAAGCGGTGCGCGACCGCATAAAGCAGCTGATCGACGAGGAGAAAGCCATCGATGTGCTTTCCGACGATGCCATCGTGGACATGCTGCGGGAAAGCGGCGTCGACATCGCCAGGCGCACGGTGGCCAAATACCGGGAAGGCATGAACATACCCTCTTCGGTGCAGCGGCGGCGCGAAAAACGCGCTTTGGCCAGCGCCGGCCGTTGATCTCCGGCGGAATTTCCACAGCTTTCGCCCTTCATTGACAAGCGGCGACGAAGTGGCTAGAAGCCCGCCCGCATGAGACGGGCTGGCGAGTGGATTTGAGTTCGCCGATGCCCGCACGAGAGATGGTCCGTCACGACGTAGGCCACGGGACGGCCAAGAAGGCGGCTTGTGATCAACCGGAAAGTTCGGATCTAAAATCGGCGCAAGTGACGCCGCAAAAGCTTGTGCGCGCGGACCACGAGTATAAACTCGGGACAGTTTGAAGCCTGAGCAAGGAAGGTCAGTTTTCAGATGACACTGCGCATATCGGGAAAACACATGGATATCGGCGATGCGTTCCGTACGCGCATCAACGACCGTGTCGGGGAAGTGATCGGGAAATATTTCGATCGGGGCTTTTCAGGGCAAATCGTAGTCGTCAAATCGGGGTCGCGCTACACGGCCGATTGCATGATCCGGCTGGACTCCGGTGCTTCGCTGCAGGCGACCGGCGATGCCCAGGATCCAACGCTTGCCTTCGATACTGCGGCAGACCGTCTGGAAACGCGCCTCAGGCGCTACAAGCGCCGGCTGAAGTCGCACAATTCAGGCAATAGCAACGGCGAGCTCACCGACGTCGCCTATACGGTGATGGCGCCGCTTGCCGACGACGAGGAGGACATACCGGAGAATTTCGCGCCGGCCATCGTCGCCGAATCGACTATGACGCTGCGGACCATGTCGGTGGCGTCAGCGGTGATCGAACTCGACACCAAGGACAGCCCGGTCCTGGTCTTCCGCAATGCCGGAAATGACCATCTCAACATCGTCTATCGCCGGCCGGACGGGAATATCGGCTGGATCGACCCGTCCACGGCCAAGGTCGCGCAGGGGTAAAGACCAGCCGCACGCGAGCGTGGGGACTGGCGACGGCAGGCGAACAAGGGATTTCAAGCATGGATCTGAGCGATCTCGTCAGCGTTCCGGCAATCATGCCGGCGTTGAAGGCGAACTCCAAAAAGCAGCTGCTGCAATTGCTGTCCGAAAGGGCGGCGGCAATTTCCGGCATTCCGGAGCGAGAGGTGTTCGACACCATCCTGCAACGCGAGCGGCTCGGCTCCACGGGCGTCGGCAACGGCATCGCCATTCCGCACGGCAAGCTGGCTGGGGTGAAGCGGATCGCCGGCGTTTTTGCCCGGCTGGAGACACCGGTGGACTTCGAGGCCCTCGATGATCAGCCGGTCGACCTGGTGTTTCTGCTTTTGGCTCCCGAAGGTGCCGGCGCCGATCACCTCAAGGCGCTGTCGCGCATCGCGCGGGTGCTGCGCGACGCCGACACGGTTGCCAAGATCAGGGGCACGCGCGACGCCGTGGCCATCCATGCGCTGCTGTCGGACACGCAGGCCTCGCACGCCGCTTGAGGTTTTGATTAAATCCGCTGAAGGGCCGCCGTGAGCGGCCCTGTCCGTTTCCAACCAGATCGCTGCGCCGTATTTGTCAGTCGATGGCGCCAATGTTGGTGGATAGCGACGTTAGTGGATAGCGACCGGGGTCAGATCGTTTTCCAGCGCGCCAGCCAGTGCCCGGTCGCGAGCGTCCGAAAGCAGGATCGGCTGGCCATTAGCGGCAAACAGGGCCCACAGTTCCAGACCCGGCGCGATTTCGCCGAGGCCCGGGAAACGGCCGCGCAGATCGTCGCTCGACACTTTCCTGAGATAGGCGACCGAACCTTCGCCGAGATGGGCGAATTCGCCGCTGGTCATGATGATATTCTCGTTAGTTCTGGTCATTTCAAGCCTCCTTGCCGCGAGACGCCGCTCAAGGCCATCCCGCATGAGAGCTATCGGCAAAAATCAGTCTTTCACCGATATGTTTATTTTTCGTACCAGCCGTTCGGATTCCGGCCGATCGAGATCGATCGACAGAAGGCCGTTCTTCAATTCCGCCGCAATCACCCGCATGCCGTCGGCCAGCACGAAACAGCGCTGGAACTGGCGCGCGGCGATGCCGCGGTGGAGAAATTCGCGCTCGGTGTCGTCGTTCTGACGGCCGCGCACGACCAACTGGTTCTCCTCCGTTGTGACATCGAGATCGCTTTCCGCGAAACCGGCGACGGCGAGCGTGATACGCAGCCTTTCGGTTTTGCCGTCGGCACCGCTGAGGCGCTCGATGTTGTAGGGAGGATAGCTGTCACCGGACTTTGCCAAGCGCTCCAGCGTCTTTTCCATGGAATCGAAACCGAGGAGAAGCGGGCTGGAAAAAGGCGTCATTCGGCTCATGTTACAGTGTCCTCTCAAGAGCGACATAAAGTGGAAAAACCCGGATGGCATTTTTCCCGATGGTCTTGATATGGTCCGCCGCCCGGCAGACTTCAAGCCGTCACACGTCCCGCCCAAAAAGACTTGCCAAAACAAGGAATTGAAATGCCCCAATCCCGCAGGATCATCATCGACACTGACCCCGGCCAGGACGATGCCGTCGCCATATTGCTGGCGCTCGGCAGCGCCGAGCTGGAGATCGTCGGCATCACCGCGGTGGCCGGCAACGTGCCGTTGAAACTTACCGAAAAAAACGCCCGCAAGATCTGCGAGCTGGCCGGCCGGCCGGACGTCAAGGTCTATGCAGGCGCCATCCGGCCGCTGGCGCGCGAACTGGTCACCGCCGAGGAAGTGCATGGCAAGACCGGCCTCAACGGGCCGCAACTGCCCGAACCAAAGATGAAACTGCAGGAAGAGTATGCGGTCGATTTCATAGTCGAGACACTGATGAGGGAGGAGAGCGGCACGATCACGCTTTGCGCGCTCGGGCCGCTCACCAACATTGCGTTGGCGCTGATCCGCGAGCCGAAAATCGCGCCGCGCATCAAGGAAATCGTGCTGATGGGCGGCGGCTTCTTCGAGGGCGGCAACGTCACGCCGACCGCCGAGTTCAACATCTATGTCGATCCGCATGCCGCCGATGTCGTGTTCAAATCCGGCATTCCGATCGTGATGATGCCGCTGGACGTCACCCACAAGGCGCTGACCACCGCCAAGCGCACGAAGGCCTTCCGCAAGCTCGGCACCAGGGTCGGCACGGCCACCGCGGACATGCTGGAATTCTTCGAACGTTTCGACGAGGAGAAATACGGAACCGACGGCGGCCCGCTGCACGATCCTTGCGTGATCGCGTATCTGCTGAAGCCGAAGCTGTTCAAGGGTCGCAACTGCAATGTCAGCGTGGAAACCGCCTCGGAGCTCACGATGGGCATGACGGTGATCGACTGGTGGGGGGTGACCAAGCGGCCGAAGAACGCCATGGTAATGCGCGACATCGACCATGATGCGTTTTTCGCGCTGTTGCTGGAAAGGCTGGGGCGGCTTTAGGGCTGCTCAGTAGTTGAGCAGGCGGTAGGTGGTGGTACCGTCCTGGCGTTGCTGTTCTTCGATCGAGACTTCCGATCCGATCATGTGGGGTGTTTCCACCTCACCATCGACAAATATCCGAGCGTTGCCGTCATGGAGGCGGACTTCATATCTATAATAAAGTCCATGTCCGACGGAACCTTTCGGATTTAGAGGCATCGTCGCAACATCTTCGACGGTGCGTCCTACGAGTTGTGTGCCAGTGATCGGACTGTTCTGCCTAGTTACAATCGGCACAGCGATCGCGAGAGCGAGCGCGCACAAAATTGTGATGCCAACAACTCTGTCGCGAAACTCTTCCCGAAGCAAAAGAATGCGGGTTCTAAGAGAAATATTTGTCGGCCCCATATCTTAGAGTTGAGTAGCATAGGGGCATTGTTCAAGAGCTATTCCCCGAAAAAGCCATGTCACTCGCTTCACCTTTGAAAACAGCTTATCGATCGATCGTCGTTCAATTTGCAAACCGGTAAAAGACGAAGCCATTGTCGCGCGTGACGCGCTCGATGCCTACGCGCGAGCCGATCAGATGCGGGAGGTCGTCGTAAACGAGGACCGTCGAACCGTTCTCAAGGACCAGCAGATATTGGATATTGCGCCCTTTACCCTGTCCACTTTTGATCGTTGCATCGACCGGTCGACCGACCGGATCGGACTTGCGTCATTCGCCCATTTGTTCAGAGCCGACGGAACCATCGCCGCGAACAAACCAATGAACAGGATCACGCCAAACGCGTTCCTTTTCAAACCCGCGTAAGTCCACGGCATAGACATGAATCCCCAACTGTTGATCCATGTGGTGGCCTGAAGGCCGACTTTCAATCGGCCTTCCTATTCCAGGATGTTGCTGTTGGCGTCGCCGGGCTCGCGGCCGTTACTTCGCCTTGGAACAGGCCAGCCACAGGCCGCCGCCGACCAGGAAGCTGCCGCTGATCCTCGACAAGAGCTTGACGCGGCCGGCCGACAGCAGACGCCCGGCGCGGCCGGCGGCCAGCGCGTAGGTCGAATCCGAGACGGCGGCGAAGATCATCGCGGTGAGACCCATGACGCCGATCTGTAACGCGTAATTGCCTTCAGGCGCGATGAACTGCGGAAAGAAGGCGCCGAAGAACACTAGCGTCTTTGGATTGCTGATCGCCACCAGCAGCCCCTGCAAAAAGAAGCCGCCACGCGGCTTTTTTGCCGATCCGTCGGCGTTAAGCTTGCCTTTCGAGCGGAACATCTGCACGCCCATCCAGATCAGGTAAGCGGCGCCGATCAGCCGGACCCATTCGAACCAGTGTCCCATGCCGGCGATCAGTGAGGTCAGCCCGATGCCGACAATGGCGATCATGATGGCCAGCCCGGCCTGGGTGCCGGCGACATTGGCGAGCCCGGCGCGCGAGCCGTGGCGGATGCTGTTGGCAATGATCAGCGTCACCGTCGGCCCCGGCACCAGGATGATGACGATGCAGGCGACGACATAGGTGGCGTAGAGTTCCAGCGACATTTTTTCCCTCCACAGATGCCGCGCGTGCGGCGCGCTGTCGCGATCAATGCATGACGATGAGTTGCGTGCAAGTCGGCGAGGCGCCGACAATGCGGAGCTGATTTCAGCAGGCGCCGGCCTGCCATGGCAGCGTTGCCTCATAGGCGGCAGCCGCCCTCAGCACGGAGAGGTCACCGCGCGGCCGCCCGATCAATTGCATGCCCATTGGCCGGCCCCTGGCGTCGAAGCCCGCCGGTACGTTGACCGCCGGGCAGCCGCCCATCGCGGCGAGCGCTGAGACCTGCATCCAGCGGTGATAGCTGTCCATGGCACGCCCGGCCACTTCCCTTGGCCAGTGGGTGACGGCATCGAAGGGAAAGACCTGTGCGGCTGGCAGCGCAATCAGGTCGAAACGCTCGAAGAGCGATAGCAGTATTCGGTGCCAGGACGAGCGCCTCACCGTGGCGGCATGGATCTGCGGCGCGGTGAGGCGCAGTGCATGTTCCACCTCCCAAACGGCCTCCGGCTTCAGCAGACTTCGCTTCAGGAGATCGTCGTAATGCGCGTTGAGTGCACAACCGCTGCTCGCCTGGCGAAGCGTTACAAAGGCTTGCCACAGCGCTTCGAAGTCGAATTCCGGCATCAGCAGCTCGGCCTCGAAGGATACATCCGCGAACCGGCCGAGTGCTGCCTCGCAAAGCTGTAGAATGCCTGCTTCAACCGGCAGATGGCCGTTAAGATCGCCGAGCCAGGCGATGCGCCCGCCGGCCGCCGGTGCTTCCAGCCCTTCGAGGAACGAGCCTGGCTTATCATGCGACAGCGGCGCGCGAGGATGATAGCCGGCCTGAACGTCGAGCAGCAGCGCCATGTCCCGCACGTTACGCCCCATCGGCCCTTCGACGCCCATCTGCGCATGAAACACATCAAGGTCAGGGCCAGCCGGCACCAATCCCTGCGACGGGCGGAAGCCATAGACATTGTTGTAGGCAGCGGGATTGCGCAGGGAACCGCCAAAATCGCTGCCATCGGCAACGGGAACCATGTCGAGCGCCAGCGCGACCGCCGCACCGCCGCTCGAGCCGCCGGCGGTCAGCGCCGGGTCAAATGCGTTGAGCGTCTGTCCGAACACGGTGTTGTAGGTGTTGGAGCCGAGCCCGAATTCGGGAACGTTGGTCTTGCCGATGATGATCGCGCCGGCCTTGCGGACGCGCTCGACGAAGAAGTCGTCTTCCTCAGGCACAAAATCGGCGAAGATCGACGAGCCGAAGGTGGTTCTCAGGCCGTTTGTCAGCGAAAGATCCTTAATCGCGATCGGCAGGCCGAACAGCGATCCGGTATCTCCTCCTCGCGCCAGATGGGCGTCAGCGCTGTCGGCCTCGCGCAGGATGTCGGCACGCTCACGCAATGAAACGATAGCGTTGACCAGCGGGTTCACCGCCTCGATCCTGTCGAGGCATGCCGCGACCACTTCGCGCACCGAAAGCTGCCGGCGCCTGATCTTCCCGGCAAGCTCCACGGCAGACAGGCGGCAGATGTCGCCGGCGGGCGGCACCGCATGCTTGGTCGTCGGGCGCATCGCTGTCATCCGGCTTCAGCCTGTAGATTTCTGCAGGGCGGCATCGACGTCCCTGGCCAGCGGGATGGCCGGCTGTGCACCGGCTTTCAGGCAGGCCAGCGAACCGGCTGCGGCAGCGCGGGCAAGCGCCTGGTCGAGCGGCAGGCCGGCTGCCAGCCCGGCTGCAAAATAGCCGCAGAACGTGTCGCCGGCACCGACCGTGTCGAGCGGGGTGATCTTCAGCGCCGGAACCATCAGGAGATCGTCCGGCGTTGCCGCCAGAACGCCGTCCGAGCCAAGCGTGACGACGATGGTGCGGCCGGTTCTCGCGGCATAGTCGCGCATCCGTGCCGGGCGGTCGCGGCCATTCAACGACAGCGCCTCGCCATAGAGGTCGAACTCGGTTTCGTTGGCGACGAGATAGTCGGCCTTGCCGAGGAAGCCGGCCGCGTCGCCATGGAAAGGTGCGGTGTTGAGCACGGTCATCGCGGCGGCTGTCCTTGCCGCGTCGAGTGCTGCCTCGACGGTCTGCAGCGGGATCTCCAGTTGCAGCAGCACGACGTCGCCGTTTTTTACGAAAGCCTTGGAAAGGTCACCCGGCACGACCGAATCATTGGCGCCCGGCACAACGGCGATCACGTTCTCGCCGTCGGCGCCGACCATGATCAACGCGGTACCGGTCGAGGCAAAGGTCTCGCCGACGCCGGACAGGTCGATCTTGCCGTCGCGCAGCAGCGCGAGAGCGTCGCTGGCGAAGCTGTCCTTGCCGACCGCGCCGACCATGCGCACCTTGGCGCCGGCGCGGGCGGCGGCCAGCGCCTGGTTGGCGCCCTTGCCGCCGGGGGCAGTAGCGAAACCGGAGCCGCGCACGGTCTCGCCGGGACCGGGCAAGCGGTCGACACTGGCGATGAGATCGAGATTGATGGAGCCGATGACGACGATCAAGAAGTGCCTCCCGCTAGCGCATACCACTCTAATTGCGCGGGAAGCTACTCCGTAAGATCGCTGCTTGTCACCCTAGCGGTCCTTGCATCGCTCCAATCGTTCCATTCGTTGGCTATTCAAGAAGAGACCTGTCCCGCCTCCCAGCCGAGGATGGCGCGTTTGCGGGTCAGGCCCCAATGGTAGCCGGTGAGTGCGCCGGACTTGCCGAGAGCCCGGTGGCACGGCACGACGAAGGACATCGGATTGGCACCGACCGCGGCACCGACAGCCCGGCTGGCGCTCGGTGCGCCGATGCGCGCGGCGATCGAGGAATAGGTGCAGGCCTGGCCCATCGGAATACGCAGCAAGGCCTCCCAGACACGGACCTGGAAGTCTGTGCCGATCATGACGACGCGCAGCGGCTGGTCGGCGCGCCACAGCGACGGATCGAAGATGCGCGCGGCATAGGGCGCCGTCGCCGCCATGTCCTCGACATAGGTCGCATTCGGCCAGCGGCTGGACATGTCGGCAAAGGCCGCACGCTCGCCGCCGGGATCGTTGAAGGCGAGGCCGGCAAGGCCGCGGTCCGTCACCATGATCAGCGCGATGCCGAAAGGTGAGATATGATAGCCGTAGCGGATGGTGAGCCCTGCGCCGCGGGTCTTGTAATCGCCCGGCGACATCGCTTCGTGGGTGACGAACAGATCGTGCAGCCGGCCTGGGCCGGACATGCCGAGTTCGAACGAGGTTTCAAGCAGCGGCATGCCGGCATCGAGCAGCTTGCGCGCATGATCGAGGGTGACGGCCTGCAGAAAAGCCTTGGGCGACAGGCCGGCCCAGCGGGTGAACAGCTTCTGCAGCCCGGTCGGCGTCTCGCCGACCTCCTCGGCCAGCACTTCCAACGAAGGCTGGTCGCGATAGTCGAGGCTGATCTTTTCGATGGCACGACGGACGATTTCGTAGTCTCCACCTTCAGGCGTGATGTCTTTCTGAAGGATTGCTGTCGTTTTGAGAGGCATTTGGGCGTTCATGGCAGTATCTCCTTGAGTGCGAATATCGTCCTTCGCGGCGCCGATCACCACCCGAAACTTGCTTTCCCGCAGCATGTACCCAGATAGAGTCGGCTTTGAATGGGAAGGACGGTCGTGGCTGGTGAAAAAGTAAACTTGACCGGGGCAAAGGAGACTTTGCTTTTGACACTTTACGGCAAGGCGCTGGAGAGCCGGCTGCCCAATTCGCTGCTCAGGGACTACTTTGCCGACGAGGCGGTGCGCAACATCGATTATGATTTCTCACGGCTCAAGGTCGACAACAATCTCGGCATCGGTCTAGCAATCAGGGCAAAGACGCTGGACGTCTGCGTTCAGGACTTTCTCGCCCGAAATCCTGACGCCATCGTACTGCATCTCGGGTGTGGGCTCGATACGCGCATATTCCGTATCGACCCGCCAGCCGGCGTGGAATGGTTCGACGTCGACTATCCCGAAGTCATCGATCTCAGGCGCAAGCTCTATCCAGTGCGGGATCACTACCATCTGATCGCTTCGTCGGTCACCGAACCTGGATGGCTGAACAAAGTACCTCGGGATCGCCCGGCCATAGTCGTGGCGGAAGGCCTGACTCCCTACCTGGGTGCCGAGGAGGGGCAGCAACTGTTTTCTCGTTTGGTGGGACATCTTTCGAGCGGCGAACTGGTTTTCGATGCCTATAGTCGCCTGGGACTGAAGATCATTCGCCTCAATTCCTCCTTCCGCGCCACCGGCGCCGAGGTCCACTGGAGCATCGAGAACCCGCATGAATTGGAGCGAGCCGTTCCGAAGCTGCGGTTCGTCGAGGACATCCCTGCCTATAAGCCGGAACATGCCGCTCGCATGCGCTGGTTCGCGAAACTGTTCGTTCGCCTTTGGAAATACATTCCAGCATTGCGCAAGATCGGCAGGCTGTTGCGCTATCGGTTCTGAAACGCTGGCTCAGCGCGCCTTGGCGGCTGCCAGAGCGCGCGAAAATGCGGTGGCAAAACTTTCGCGGTCGGCAGGGTTGAGGAAGCCGCCGATCGAGACGGTTTTTCCTTGCGCCTCGACCGCCATTCTGGTGATGCCGATCTCGGCGTGGCGGGCGATCGAAAAGCGCGCCCAGAACGGATTGAAGCGGTGTGCTTCCGATTTGCCTGACGGGGCAGTCTTGCGGATGTCGAGGCTGGTGCGCGACACCGATACCTCCTCGCGAGCCCGGGCGGCACGATAATTGGCGCGGAAGGCGATGTAGACGGCGATCACGTCGAGGCCGAAGAAGCCGAACACCGGCCAGGCGCCGCGCGACAGAAAAAAAGCTCCGGTCACCAGCCAGCCGAACAGCAGGGCGCCCATCAGGATGGCAAAGCCGGTCTTGCCCAGCGACCGGTGCGGTGTCAGCAGCGCCTGGAAAAATGGCTCGTCGGCCTGAAATGAGGCGTTTGTGTCGCTCATTGGGGAATATTATAGGAAGGCAATGACAAGCCCCAAGCCCAAAAACTCTTCTGCGCTAAAAAAAGACCTGTTGCCCGGCCGCCGCGACGGCTCGAACGTCAAGCCGCGTCCGCGGCCGGCGAGATCGCGGGCGCTTTACAGCGCGGCCGAGGTGCATGAGATTTTCCGGCGCTTTTCCGTTCAGCGGCCGGAACCGAGGGGCGAGCTCGAACATATCAACGCCTTCACGCTGTTGGTGGCGGTGGTGCTTTCGGCTCAGGCGACGGACGCCGGCGTCAACAAGGCGACGCGGGCGCTGTTCAAAATCGCCGACACGCCGCAAAAGATGCTGGCGCTAGGCGAGGCCAAGCTCGGCGACCATATCCGCACCATCGGGCTATGGCGCAACAAGGCCAAGAACGTCATCGCGCTGTCGGAGGCGCTGATCCGCGACCATGGCGGCGAGGTGCCTGAGGATCGCGATCAACTGGTCGAGCTGCCGGGTGTCGGCCGCAAGACCGCCAACGTCGTGCTCAACGTGGCATTCGGCCAGCATACGATGGCGGTCGACACGCACATCTTCCGCATCGGTAACAGGCTCGGCCTGGCGCCGGGCAAGACGCCGGAACAGGTCGAGCAAGGTTTCCTGAAGATCATTCCGGATGAATATATGCGGCACGCGCATCATTGGCTGATCCTGCACGGCCGCTATGTCTGCAAGGCGCGCAAGCCGGATTGCCCGGCCTGCGTCATCGCCGATATCTGCAAGGCCAAGGAAAAGACGACCAGCGTGCCTGCACCGCTGGTCGAGATCGCGCCGCTCGGGCCAGTAGAAGCGGCTACTGAGTCAGTGCCCGGCAAGTGACTCTGAAGTTCCTCGTATGTGGCGCCGTCCACATTCAGGAACTCTCCTCGACGAACACCTCCTCGCGCTTCTTCCTGACCGCGGGGAGAAACACGATGACGAGCACGGCAAGCGCGATGAGGAGCAGGCTGGCGCTGATCGGCCGCGTCACGAAGGTGCTCGGATCGCCGCGCGAGAGGATCATGGCGCGGCGCAGGTTTTCCTCGAGCAGCGGGCCGAGCACGAAGCCGAGCAGCAGCGGCGCAGGTTCGCAGCGCAGCTTGGTCAGGAGGTAGCCAAGCAAGCCGAAGAAGGCGACGGCATAGAGGTCGTAGACGTTGGTGTTGACGCTGTAAACGCCGATCGAGCAGAACGCCATGATGATCGGGAAGAGCACATAGTAGGGGATGGTAAGAAGTTTCACCCAAAGCCCGATCAGCGGCAGGTTCAAGATGATCAGCATCAGATTGCCGATCCACATCGAGGTGATGATACCCCAAAACAGTGCAGGCTGTTCGATGGCGACATTGGGGCCGGGCACGATGCCCTGGATGATCATCGCGCCGATCATCAGCGCCATTACCGGGTTGGCCGGAATGCCGAGCGTCAGCATCGGGATGAAGGAGGTTTGGGCGCCGGCATTGTTGGCCGATTCCGGTCCGGCGACGCCTTCGATGGCGCCCTTGCCGAATTCCCCGGGATTTTTCGAGACACGTTTTTCGACGGTGTAGGAGGCAAAGGCGGCAAGGATCGCGCCGCCTCCCGGCAGGATGCCGAGCGCCGAACCGATGATCGTTCCGCGCACGATGGGAGCCGCCATGCGCCGAAAATCTTCGCGGGTCGGCATAAGGCCGGAGATCTTTCGGATCAGCACGGAACGCTCATGCTCGTTTTCGAGGTTGCGCAGTATCTCGGCGACGCCGAAGACACCGACCGCCACTGCGACGAAATTCAGCCCGTCGGCATATTCGCGGATACCGAGTGTGAAGCGGGGCGTACCGGTGTAGATATCGGTGCCGACAAGTCCCAGCAGCAGGCCGAGCACGACCATAGCCAGCGCCTTGACGATCGAGCCGTGGGCGAGCGCGACGGACGAGACCAGGCCGACGATCATCAGCGAAAAATACTCGGCCGCGCCGAATCTCAGCGCTATCGCCGTCAGCGGTGGGGCAAAGATGGCGACGAGGAAGGTCGACACCGTGCCGGCAAAGAACGAGCCTATCGCCGCGGTCGCCAGGGCTGCTCCGGCGCGGCCGTTCCTGGCCATCTGATAGCCGTCGATTGCGGTGACGGCCGACGAGGATTCGCCGGGCATGTTGATGAGAATGGCGGTGGTCGAGCCGCCATACTGCGCGCCGTAATAGATACCGGCGAGCATGATGAGAGAGGAAACCGGGTCGCCGATCTGGAAGGTGATCGGCAACAGCATGGCGATGGTTGCGGTGGCACCGATGCCGGGCAGAACGCCAATCAGCGTGCCGAGAAGGACGCCGATCAGGCAGAAACCGAGGTTTGCCAAAGATGTGGCTGTCGAAAAGCCGAGTGCGAGGTTGTTGAGGAGTTCCATTTCATCTCCTCACAACGACAGTGGCAACCACGGGCCGAAACGCCGAAACGGCAGGCCGAGTGCGTAGCTGAAGACGACGAATGCGAACAGCGTCAGGCCGGCTGACAGCACGAGTGCAGTCAGCGGCTTCATACGGCCGCTACCGAAAGATGCGATCAGCGCCGTCAGGAAGATCGACGGGATGAAGCCGAGGCCGCGCACCGTCAGGCCGAAGAAGATCGGAGCAGGCAGGATGAACAGCATGCCGCGCCACGCAATGTAACCGATCGGCTCACTCTCGAAGCGCACTGCCTCGACTAGGATGACGGCGCCGAGCAGAATGAGCACGATCGCCAGAACCAGGGGGAAATAGCCCGGCCCCATGCGAAAGGCGGTGCCGATTTCGAGGCCCAGCGACTGCAGCGCGAAAAAGGCGCCAATAAAGATCAACAGCGCGGCGCATATGCCGTTGGTTCTGTCGATTGCGAAAGGTTTCATGGCGTCCTCCCGGCCCGCCTCACGGGCGTGCCGATGCCGGTGTAAAAACGGGGCGCTGGCGGCGCCCCGTTGAAAACCTTTAGTCGGCGTACTGGCCGGCCGCTTCGATGATCGGCTTCCAGCGCGCAATCTCACTTTCCAGCTTGGCCTTGAGCGCGGCCGGCGTGGCATCGGCCTCGGGCGACGGCTTGGTGCCGAGTTCGGCAAATCGGGCGACGACGTTCTGGTCCTTCAGCGCCACCTGCAGAGATTTCGACAGGCGTTCGGTGATCTCGGCCGGCGTGCCCTTGGGTGCATAGATGCCGTGCCAGATGCCGACCTGCACCTGGGGAAGACCGGCCTCTATCGTCGTCGGCACGTCCGGCAGCACGTCTAGCCGTTGCGGCGAGGTTACGGCATAAGCCTTGATCGTGCCGCCCTGGATCTGCTTGGTGGTATTGGTCGTCTGGTCGCACATGATGTCGACCTGGCCGCCGAGAAGATCGGTCATGGCCGGGCCGGTGCCCTTGTAGGGTACGGTGACCAGCGGCGTGCCGATGGCGCTCATAAACAGCATGCCGCACAGATGCGAGGCGGCACCGATCCCGGCATTGGCAACGGTGATGCTGTCCTTGTTGGCCTTGGCGTAGTCGACCAGCCCCTTCAGATCGGTCGGCTCGAGGTCCTTGCGGCCGACGATGGTCATCGGCACCTCGGTGACGAGGCCGACATATTCGAATGCGTTCAGCGTGTCGTAGGCGAGCTTTCTGTAGAGCGTAGCACTTGTCGCCATGCCGATGTGATGGAGGAGCAGCGTGTAGCCGTCAGGCTCGGCATTTGCGACGCGGCCGGCGCCCAGTGTGCCGCCGGCGCCGCCGACATTCTCGACGATGACCTGCTGGCCGAGGTCCTTCGACATGGCTTCCGCGACAAGACGCGTGACGGTGTCAGTAGGGCCGCCGGCCGAAAACGGCACGACAATGGTGATGGTGCGTTCGGGGTAGGTCTGCGCGCCAGCGGCCGGTGGGTAAAGCATGGCGGCCGCAGCGACAGCCAGCGCGGCGACGAATTTTCTCATCGTGATTCCTCCCATGATACGAATTACCAACCGCTGCGTGGAGTTCCTCTCAAAACTGACTGTAGATGGAGCAATAACTAGCGCAACCCGACAAATGACAATCGGGCTCAAACGGCAAACTGCACGTCTATCCGCGCAAATGAGTGGGAAGGCTGGGCCGTGCGATGCCCTTCCTCCAACCTATGCTAGTAGCCATAGCCGCGCGCCATCGCCGCCGCGAACACCGGGATCAAGAGGAAGATGAAGGGCCGCGGTGCGGACATAGGTGCGAACGGACGCTAGCTCCGCCGCAGGCACCTGGAAGCCGGAACTGGCGCTCGCCTGCCTGTTCCAGGACAGGAATCGGACGGTCGGGATAATCGACAACAGGCCGACAATTGCGAAAGCGGCCATCTTTGCCCAGAACATCCAGTTGTAGACGTAGAATTCCCAGCCCTTGAGACCATAGATGACGCGGCCGATGCCGGCGACGATGATCAGCATGGCGATGATGCCGTAGTGGCGATCGATGCCGACAAGCCGCTTCAGCGTCGCGGCGGACAAGTCGCTGCGGATCAGGACGAACTCGGCGCCGATGATGCCTGCCAGCGAAAACACCAGCAGATGATGGAAGATGGCAAGCACAAGGTCGGTGGTGTCCATGCTGTTCCCCTCTGTCGGACGGCAGCGCCGAAACCGAACGCACGTGAACCAATACTGGCGAAAAATAACACTGCTTGGCAGAATTCACATCAGCCTGGAAGATAATCTACACAGCCTTGGCTCTTGTTTTACGCAACGGATTTTGATTCCCAGTCTCATGCATGTCGCTGTCCTAACCGTTGGATGACCTGCATTAGGCACCGGCAACACAACCGAGACATGACCATGGCCAGTCCGCATACAATTGTCGCCCCAGTGATTGAGACCTCTCGCACGGTCCTGCGGCCGCACCGGCTGGACGATTTCGACGCCTATGTCGCAATGTGGGCCGATCCCGTCGTCACCCGTTTTATCGGCGGCAAGCCGCGCACGCGGGAGGAAAGCTGGATGCGTTTCCTGCGCCATGCCGGCCTGTGGTCGCTTCTGGGCTACGGCTTCTGGGCGATCGAGGAAAAGGCGACCGGCCGCTTCATCGGCGAGGCCGGCTTTCACGATCTGAAACGCGACATGACGCCGTCGATCGAGGGCATTCCGGAGGCCGGCTGGGCTCTGGTTTCGGGCGTGCATGGCCAGGGGTTGGCCAGCGAAGTCGTCGCACGGGTGCTTGCCTGGGGCGATGAGGCATTTGCAGCCGCGAAGACCGTCTGCATCATCGATCCGGAAAACACCGGCTCGCTGAACGTCGCGGCAAAATGCGGTTATGGCGAAGTGCTGCGAACCGTCTACCAAGGCAAGCCGACCATCCTGCTGGAGCGGCAACCCTGACGGATGCTGTTTGGCACTGCCTGCCACGTCGTCTTCGGGCGTCCGGTCCGCCAGCCTGAAAATCGCGCAGGCCGATTGTGCCGCATGCGGCGTGTTCTGTCTTTGACAGGAGGACGCAAACTCTGCATGAATTTTATCGAGCGGGTCTGAAGTCAGGCCACGTTTCTGGCAGGCACCGGAGGAGGTGTCGCGATTTGGAGGAATCCCATGCTGAACAGACGCCGATTCTTGATGAGCACCGCGGCAGCAGGTGCTGCCGGACTCGCGCAATCGCATTTTATCCCCGCCTTCGCGCAGGACGCGCCGCAGCTGCAGATTTTCGTGCCGGCGGCGCCAGGCGGCGGCTGGGACCAGACGGCGCGCGCCATGGACCAGGTGCTGCGCAGTGAAAAACTGATCTCCGGCTCGCAGATCACCAATGTCGGCGGCGCCGGCGGTACTGTCGGCCTGCCGCAATTCGTCAATCAGTGGAAGGGCAAGGGCAATGCGCTGATGGTGGCTGGCATGGTCATGGTCGGCGCGATCATCGCCAACAAGGCGGCTAACAACCTTACCGAGGTCACGCCAATCGCCCGCCTTACTGGCGAGTTCGAGGCGCTTGTGGTGCCGGCCGCCTCGCCGTTCAAGACGGCCGCGGACTTTGTCGCTGCTCTCAAGGCTGACCCGACGCAGGTTCCGGTTGCTGGCGGTTCGGCCGGCGGCTCGGACCATATATTGTTCGGCCTCATCGCCAAGACCGTTGGTGTTCCGGCCACCAATCTTTCCTATGTGCCGTTCGCCGGCGGCGGCGAGGCGCTTTCGGCGCTGCTCGGCAA
This sequence comes from Mesorhizobium sp. M0698, assembly GCF_040320455.1. NCBI lineage: Bacteria > Pseudomonadati > Pseudomonadota > Alphaproteobacteria > Hyphomicrobiales > Phyllobacteriaceae > Mesorhizobium > Mesorhizobium sp. M0698. The sequence continues at coordinate 297,787 of NZ_JAMYPQ010000002.1, forward strand.
CCAGGTCGCGGCCGGCATCTCCGGCTATGGCGAGTTCGCCGAACAGGTCAAGGCGGGTGCGCTGCGGCTGCTGGCCATCTCCGCGGACAAACGCCAGGAGGGGATCGATGCGCCGACGATGAAGGAAGCCGGCATAGATGTCGAGCTGTTCAACTGGCGTGGCGTCTTCGCACCGCCCGGCGTCTCGGACGCCGACAAGGCAGCAATGATCAAGCTGATCGAGACCATGGCCAAGAGCGACGCCTGGGCCACCGAATGCAAGAACCGCAACTGGACGCAGATCCTGCTCACCGGTGACGATTATGCGAAATTCGTCGCAGAAGACACGGCCCGCATCGGGACGATCCTCAAGGACCTCGGCCTAGCGTGATGCTCTCGGCAAGGGGCGGCAGCCTGCGCCAACCCTTGCCGACTTTCGCCAGCCGCATGGACATACGCGGCGCCGGAGGTGAAACTACGCCGAGATCGGCCGAGTGAGACCGGTCCAAGGAGAACCGGCCCGAAGGGACCGACATTGGGAGGACGATGATGAGCACCAGCGACCAGCCGGCGCCGCCGCGCCTTGCAGTGCCCGAACTGCTGATCGGCGTCGGGCTCCTCGCCTGTGCCGGTGCGGTTGCCTGGCAGACGCTGGCAATCCCGGTGTCGCCGCTCTATTCCAAGGTCGGTCCGACCGTCTTTCCCTACATCACCATGACCGGGATGATGATCCTGTCGCTGCTGCTCATCATTGCCGCCTTGCGGGGCGGATGGCAGCCGGAGGACGAAAAGGAGACGCCGACCGACTGGAAGGCGATGGGCATCGTCGCCCTCGGACTGATCGCCAATCTGGTGCTGATCCAGCCGCTCGGCTTTACCGCTGCATCTGTCATCATGTTCGTTCTCATCTGCCACGGTTTCGGCAGCCGGCGTCCGCTGCGTGACGTGCTGCTCGGGCTGATCCTGGCGCTGGCCGCCTATTTCGGCTTTGCCAGGGCGCTTGGCGTCAATATCGGCGCCGGCTTCATCGAAAACCAGCTGAACGCGATCGTCGATTCGGTCGTTGCCATGCTGAGGGGCTGACGCCATGGAAACGCTCGGCCATCTCGCGCACGGATTTTCGGTCGCCTTCTCGCCGATCAATCTCATATGGTGCCTGGTCGGCACCACGCTGGGGACTGCGATCGGCGTGCTGCCCGGCCTCGGGCCGGCACTGACCATCGCGCTGCTGTTGCCGATCACCTATCAGGTGGCGCCGGAGGCGTCCTTCATCCTGTTTGCCGGCATCTACTACGGCGCCATGTATGGCGGCTCGACGACATCGATCCTGCTCAACACGCCTGGCGAAAGCGCCACCATCGTCACCGCGCTGGAAGGCAACCGGATGGCCCGCTCCGGCCGCGGCGGTGCGGCCCTGGCGACCTCGGCGATCGGCTCCTTCGTCGCCGGCACGCTGGGCACCATCGGCGTTGCCTTCCTGGCGCCGATCGTCGTCAAATTCGCGCTGGCCTTCGGCCCGGCCGAATATTTCTCGCTGATGGTGCTGGCCTTCATCACGGTTTCGGCAGTGCTCGGCTCGTCGTCGGTGCGCGGCCTGACCAGCCTGTTCGTCGGCTTCGTCGTCGGCATGATAGGCGTCGACCTGCAGACGGGGCAGCCGCGCTTCACCTTCGGCACGAGCGAATTGCTCGACGGCGTCGACGTCATCGTCGTCGCCGTTGGCCTGTTCGCCGTTGGCGAGACGCTTTACATGGCCTCGCGCCGTTATGCCGGTAAGGACGATATCGTGCCGTTGAAAGGGTCGCTCTATATGACCGCGGCCGAATGGTCGCGCTCGTGGAGGCCATGGCTGCGCGGCGCCCTGATCGGCTTCCCGATAGGCGCCATGCCGGCCGGCGGCGCCGAAATCCCGACCTTCCTGTCCTATGCGATCGAGAAGAAACTCTCCAGACACAAGGAGGAGTTCGGCACCGTCGGCGCCATCGAGGGCGTTGCCGGGCCGGAGGCCGCCAACAATGCATCCGCGGCCGGCGTGCTGGTGCCGATGCTGACGCTCGGCCTGCCGACCTCGGCGACGGCCGCGATCATGCTGTCGGCGTTCCAGAGCTACGGTATCAATCCGGGGCCGCTGCTGCTGACGACACAGGCCGACCTGGTGTGGGGGCTGATCGCCAGCCTGTTCATCGCCAATTTCATCCTCGTCGTCCTCAACCTGCCGCTGATCGGGCTCTGGGTGCGATTGCTGAAGATCCCGGCCCCGCAACTCTATGCCGGCATCCTGGTGTTCGCCACGGTTGGCACTTACGGCATCTCGCAATCGCCGATCGACCTCGTCATCCTCTATCTGCTCGGTGCCGCCGGCTTTCTGATGCGGCGTTTCGATTTCCCGACCGCGCCCGTCATCATCGGCATGATTCTCGGGCCGCTTGCCGAAACGCAGTTCCGCCGCGCGATGACCATCTCCAACGGCGATTGGACGGTGTTCTACAAGCATCCGCTGTCGCTGACGCTGCTGACGCTGGCCTTCATCGGGCTGGTTGGACCGCATATCTGGGCCTACATCGAGCACAGACGCATGCGTGGACCGGAGCACGTGCCGGGCGATGCCTGAGCTGTTCGTGACGTCATGACAGACCTGCTTTCCGGCATCCGCATCCTTGACCTGACCAATGTGCTGGCCGGCCCCTATTGCGCCTACCAGCTGGCGTTGCTCGGGGCCGATGTCATCAAGGTCGAGACGCCGCAAGGCGGTGATCTGGCGCGCCAGCTCGGCGCCTCGCCGGAGCTCAACCGGGCGGGCATGGGCGCTTCGTTCCTGGCGCAGAATGCCGGCAAACGCTCGGTGGCGCTCGATCTCAAGCAGGAGGCCGGCCGCGAACGCTTCCTCGATCTGGTCGCTTCGGCCGACGCGCTGGTCGAGAATTTCCGCCCCGGCGTAATGGACCGGCTGGGGCTTGGCCATGCCAGGCTGAAGGAGGTCCGGCCAAGCCTTGTCTATTGTGCGATATCGGGCTTCGGCCAGACCGGGCCGATGCGCGACAATCCAGCCTACGACCAGATCATCCAGGGTCTTTCCGGGATTATGAGCATCACCGGTACACCGGAAACGGCGCCGCTGCGTGTTGGCTATCCGGTTGCCGATACGCTTGGCGGGCTGGTCGGGGCGTTCGCCATTACCGCCGCATTGGTCAAGCAGAAGACGACAGGCGAGGGCGCGTTCCTCGACGTGTCGATGCTCGAATGCACGCTTTCTGCGCTCGGCTGGCCGGTGTCGAACTATCTGACGGCGGACGTCGAGCCGCAGCCGATGGGCAATGAAAACATGACGGCCGCACCGTCTGGCGCGTTTCGCACCGGCGACGGCTTGCTCAACATCGCAGCCAACAAGCAGGAGCAGTTCATCGCGCTGTGCCGATTGATCGGCCGGCCGGAGCTGGCCTCGGATGTCCGCTTTGCCGAGCGAGAAACGCGCAAGCAGAACCGCATTGCATTGAAAGCGCTGATCGAGGATGCCTTGGCGAGCGGCTCGGCCGCCGCCTGGGAGGAGACGTTCAATCGCGCCGGCGTGCCGGCAGGCCGGGTGCTGACAATCCCGCAGATACTGCAGGAGCAACAGGTGATCGAGCGCGGCATGACGGCGCGCTTCCAGGCTGTGTCCGGAATGGACAAGCCGCTGACCGTGGTGCGCGGCGGCTTCATGGTCGATGGCAAGGCACCTTTGCCGAGCAGGCCGCCGCCCGGGCTGGGCGAGCATATGGACGAGGTTTTTGCCGACCTGCCGCCACGCGCCAAGAAAAGAGCGAAGGCATGAGCGGAACGCAAAACAAGACTGGTCGCGCGCGCGGCGAGGAATGGTGGCAGACCGGCATCATCGAGATGCGCCCCGGCGTCATCCGGCTGCGCGGCTATGAAATCCAGGATCTGATCGGTCGCGTCAGCTTTCCGGCAATGATCTGGCTCATGCTGCGCGGCGAAACGCCAAGCGAGGAGCAGGCGGCGCTGCTTGGCATCGCGCTGGGTGCTGCCGTCGACCATGGGCCGCAGGCGCCGTCGATCGCCATCGCCCGTATGGCGATCACCTGCGGCGTCGGCATCAACAGCGCCATGGCATCAGCCGTCAACGTGCTTGGCGATGTGCATGGCGGCGCCGGCGAACAGGCGCTTTCCTTCTACGGAGACATCGCTGCCGAACTGGACGCCGGCATGCCGCTTGCGGACGCCGTGTCGGCGCGGCTCGATCGTTTCCTTGCTGGGGAAAACGGTTATGTGCCCGGGCTCGGCCATCGTTTCCATCCGGTCGACCCGCGGGCGCCCCGCCTCATCGAGCTAACCCGCGACTTTGCCGCGCGCGGCATCGTCAGCGGGCGCTTCGCCGATATCGCCGAGGCGATCGAGGCCGAGGTGGCGCGGCGCAAGGGCAAAAAAATCCCGCTCAATATCGACGGCGCCACGGCCGTCATCTACGGCGAGCTCGGCTTTCCGCCGCCGCTGACGCGCGGCCTTTTCGTGCTGTCGCGCTCGGTCGGCATCCTCGCACATGCGTGGGAACAGTCGCAGGAAAGCGACCGCAACAAGGGGCCGCTGCCGCGCGAATGGCTGTGGGCCTATACCGGCACGCCGGCGCGGCCTCTGCCCGAGGAAGACGATGGCAGTCAGTGAGGCATCGGTTCAAGAGACGGCGGCGGCGGGCGCTGGAACCAATTCCATCCCGACACAGTCGGGGCAGGCCTCCATCTTCTATTGAGCGGGATCTTTTCCGAACGCCGGACCCTGCTTTTTGGGATTATGCTCCAGCTCGGCAATCCTGATGTTCCTCACCAGCGTCGAAAGATCCGGCTCGTCGATGAGCAACGCCGCGTCGGCTGGTGCCAGCCACGCACGCTGACGCCTCTTGGATTCCTGCCAGTCGGCAAGTTCCTCGGTTACCTCCAGCAAATAGACGACGACGTCGACACGGACGAAGCGGTTCGCCAGCCGCTTCCAGTAGCAATAGGTGCCGGCCGGCTGTTTCAGTGTCTTGCCGAGAACGCCGGCTTCTTCCTGTGCTTCGATGGTGGCCGCCTTGCGGCCGCTCTTGCCCTTCATCGGCCAGCCCTTCGGCACAATAAAGCGCCTTGTCGTTCGCGATGTGACCAGCATCACCTCGACTTCGCCATGCTCGTTCAGCCGAAACGGAATCGCCGCGACCTGGCGAATCCGGTCGCCCTCCCTTGCCTTGCGTACGACCTTCTTCTTGCTGGCTGCCATTCGATAATCCAGTCGAGGCGGTGCCCAAACGGCAAGGGCAGCGTTGCAAAGTCGGCCGCTTTCAATGGGGCGCAAGCGGAGCGGTTTCCACAATATATAAGTCGGCTAAATAAATGGAAAGGGCCGGTCGTCAGCGGCAGGTGCTGACAAAGCCGCTCCCCGACGGCAGCAACTGGCAAGTTGGCCTCATCTGCGGCACCTCCTGCCGTTGCGGTGTTGGGATTTGGCGATCCTGGGCACGGTACTGCTGTTGCTGCTGCTGGTATTGCTGCCGCCGCAGCCTGTTCTCCAACATCTGCAACTGGTCTTGCTGGATCAACACGTTGCGGTCGGCGGGACTGACGACCTGTGCCGATGCAGCAGGATTTACGCCCGACAGCATCGCCGCGGTCAGCATTGCCGACCCTAAAAACGTCAATAGACGAAGCCGTGACATCCATTCATTCCCGCACAAAACCGATCTTTCCTTAATATAGGGCTTTTGTCCGACGACACCATGGCCGCCGCTGATTTGAAGCGGATTGGAAGAGGCATTTCGGCTTCGGATGCTCCTCGCGTCAATCGACTTCGCGCAGCCGGTATCCGACGCCGGTCTCGGTCGTAATATAGCGGGGCTGGTCGGGCGTCTTCTCAATCTTTAGCCTGAGTTGCCGGACATAGACTCTGAGATATTGAACGTCGGTGGAATCGCCCCAGACCTGCTTCAGCAGGAACTGGTGGGTGAGAACCTTGCCGGCGTGCTGCACCAAGGTGCGAAGAATGTCGTATTCCTTCGGCGAGAGCTTTATCTCCTTGTCCTCGACCTTGACGACGCGCTTCACCAGATCGACGGAGAGGTCGCCGGTTTGGAACACCGGTCTCTCACCCTGCTGCTGAAACTTGTGGCGAAGCGCTACGCGGATGCGTGCGACAAGCTCGTTCATACCGAACGGCTTGGTGACATAGTCGTCGGCGCCGAGTTCGAGGGCGGACACGATGCCGGCCTCATCAGTGCGGCTGGAAAGAATAACCACGGGAATGTCCAGGCCATCATCCCGCCATTTGCGCAGCAAATCATGGCCGCTCATGCCGGGGAGGCCGAGATCGAGCAGGACAAGGTCCGGCTTTTCCGTCTCGATGAGTTCAATCGCCGCCCTGGCGTTCGGCGCCTCGCTGATCGCGTAGCCTTGGCTGCCAAGCCCGACGCGAAGCAGTTTCCGGATCGGCGGTTCATCGTCGACCACCAATATCCTGACGTCCAGGCTCGTCATGCCAGATCGTCCATATTTTGATGGCCCGCATCGGGTTCGCCGAGGTTGGGCAGTTCCGCCGGCACCAGTTGCATCCTGATGGTGAAAACCGCCCCCGAGCGGTCGGACCTGTTTGCCGCCGAGAGCGTCCCGCCCATCGCTTCGATGAAGCCGCGGCAAATCGACAGGCCGAGCCCCGTGCCGGCACGCACCTGGTCACCCTTGCGCACACGGTAGAAAGTGTCGAAAACGCGCTCTAGATCCGCTGGCGGAATGCCTGGTCCCTCATCCATGATCTGCAGGATGACGAAGCCGTTGTCGGCCCAGGCTTGCAGGCGGATCGTCGAACCTGGCGGCGCGTATTTTGCAGCATTGTCGAGGAGGTTGAACAGCACCTGTTCGAACAGAACGGGGTCGACCCGCAACATCGGCAGATCCGATGGAATGTCGATCTCGGTCTTATGCTCGCCGACGATTTTGCGGGCCCGATACAGAGCTGAACCGACAATGTCGCCGAGATAGTGAAACGCATAGTTCGGCTCCATCGTGCCGGATTCGATCTTGGTCATATCGAGCAGATTGGCAATGAAGCGGTTAAGCCTCTCCGCTTCATCGAGCACGGTCGACAGCAGTTCCGTCCGGTCCTGCTCGGGAAGTGCGGCCTCGAAGTCCCTGAGTGTTCCGGCCGCGCCCATGATGGCGGCAAGTGGCGTCTTCAAATCGTGGGAAATGGAGGTGAGCAAGGCCGAGCGCAGACGGTCTGCCTCGGCCGCGAGCTTGGCCCGGTCAACATCGGCGACGAGCTGGATGCGCTCGATGGCGACCGCCGCCTGGTCGGCGAGCGCATCGAGCAGACGCTGCTGCTCGGGTGTCAGCAGCGGACCTTGCTTGTCGTTGTCGAGGCCGACAACGCCCACCGCCGTGCGTCCGGTCCGCAAGGGCAGATAGAGGCGCTTTGCTCCGGGCAGCGTGTCGGCGCCGCGCCCGGCGGCGCGGTTATGCTCCCAGGCCCAGCGGGCTGCTGCGATGTCGGCCTCGGCCAGCGTGTCGTCGGGTGGGTAGCCGGCTTTGACCGCAATTGTGCCGTTCTCCGGCAGAAGCAGCACCACGCGCAGCTTCAGCATCGAGGCGATCTGGAAGGCAGTCGCCCAGAGAACGTCATCAAGCGTCCCAGCGCCGGCGAGCTTCTTTGAGAAGAGATAAATATCTTCTGTGGCGCGTGCCCGCGAGCGCGCAGCGACCGCCTGACGCTGCACGCGCGCTGTTAGATTGCTGGCAATGACCGCAACAACCAGGAAGACAGCCAGCGCAACGATGCTCTCCGGATCCTCGATCGTCAGCGTGTAGCGTGGTTCCAGGAAGAAATAGTTGAAGGCAATGGCGCTGATGAGGCAGGCATACAAAGCCGGCCAGAGACCGCCGGTCACCGCCGACGTCAGGACCCCAATGAGAAAGATGATCGCCAGATTGCGGACGTCGAGAAACTGGTCGAGAAGAACGGCGAAGGCGAGCGAGCCAACAACATAGGCCGTGGCCCTGAGATAGGGCCAGATCTCGAACTGCCACTGCTCGTCCGCCGCCTTGACGGTCCTCGACGTCGCCTCGGCGTTGCGTTCGTTTCCCGAAATGACATGGACGCTGATGTCGCCGGCATTGCGGATGAGATCGTAAGTGAGCGAGCCTTCGATCAATTCCCGCCAGCGCGATCGGGTCGGCCTGCCGATCACGATATGGGTGAAGTTGTTCGCCGTCGCATGCCGAACGATGTCTTGCGCGACGTTCTGACCCGGAATGGTCGTCACCTCGGCACCGAGCTGCTCGGCAAGGCGCAGCTGCGTCGCCAGCCGATCCTTGTCCTCCTCGGGCATGGCCGCTGAATGAGGGGTATCGACATGAAGCGCCGTCCAAGGGGCGCGGAGCCGGTCGGCCAACCTCCGCGCATAGCGTACACGGGCCGCCCCGCCCGGACGCGCATCGACGCAGACGAGAACCCTTTCCCCCGCCGCCCAAGGCCCGGGTATCGCGTGGGCCTGCATGTGGGTCAGCAACTGCTCGTCGACCCGCTGGGCAGTGCGGCGGAGCGCCAATTCCCGGAGCGCCGTCAGATTGCCCGGCGAGAAATAGTTCTCGATGGCGCGCTGGGCGGTGCTGGGGATGTAGACCTTGCCTTCCTCAAGCCGCTTGATCAGATCGTCGGGGGTGAGGTCGATGATCTCGATGTCGTCGGCCTGGTCGATTATGGAGTCGGGGACAGTTTCCCGCACCCTGACGCGGGTGATCTGCGCCACGACATCGTTCAGGCTCTCGACGTGCTGGATATTCAGCGTCGTGTAGACATCGATGCCGTGCGTCAGGATTTCCTGGACGTCGAGATAGCGCTTGGGGTGACGGCTGCCGGCGACGTTGGTGTGGGCGAGTTCGTCGACCAGAACTAGGGCCGGGTGCCGGGCGAGGATGGCGTCGAGATTCATCTCCTCAAGGATCCGCCCCTTGTAATCGATCTCAAGGCGAGGAATGACCTCGTAGCCTTCGACCAGCGTCTGGGTTTCCTTGCGGCCGTGCGTCTCGACGATGCCGATCACCACGTCGACCCCGTCGGCCAGCCTGGCGCGGCCCGACATCAGCATCTCGTAGGTCTTGCCGACACCGGGGGCGGCGCCGAGAAATATCCTCAGGCGACCGCGCTCCTCCCGCTCGGCATGCTCGAGCAGCGCGTCGGGAGAGGGCCTGGTTTCGGCGGTGCGGCTGTCGTCTGGCATAAGGGTCAATCATGAACGGCGCCGGCTTCGGTGTCGATCCCGGCGCCGGTCCTTCACTGTTTCATCGCATCGTCCAGCGCAAGGTTGAGGGCCAGCACATTGACCACCGCCTCGCCGATGAATCCCAATTCGCGATCTTCGACATGGCTGTCGACAAGCGATTTGATCCTGGATTCATCGACGCCCCTGGCCTTGGCCACCCTGGCAACCTGAAAATAGGCCGCATCGGGGCTGATATGCGGATCGAGGCCGCTGCCGGACGTGGTGACCAGATTCATCGGTACCGGCTGGCTCGGGTTTTCGGCTCTCAGCTTTTCGGCGTCGCTCTTGATCCTGTCGATGAGCTTCGGGTTGGTCGGGCCGAGATTCGAGCCGCCCGAGGCGGCGGCATTGTAGCCGTCGCCGGCAGCCGACGGGCGGCCATGGAAGTAGCGGTCGCTTTCGAAAGCCTGGCCGATCAGCTCGGAACCGACGAGCTTGCCGTCCTTCTCGATCAGGCTGCCATTGGCCTGGCGCGAAAACAGCGCCTGGGCAATGCCGGTCATGCCGATCGGATAGACCAAACCCGTCAGAATGGTGAAGAAGACGATCATGACGATCGCGGGCCTGATTTGATTGAGCATCGACGTGGTTCCTTAGGCGAGACCGAGAGCGGTGATGGCCATGTCGATCATCTTGATGCCGACGAAGGGCACTACGACGCCGCCAAGGCCATAGACAATGAGATTGCGGCTGAGCAGCGCACCGGCGCCGACCGCGCGGTATTTGACGCCCCTCAGCGACAGCGGGATCAGCGCAATGATGATCAGCGCGTTGAAGATGATGGCCGAGAGGATAGCGCTCTGCGGCGTCGCCAGATGCATGACATTGAGCGCTTGCAGCGGCCCGGCGGTCTGGCCCGGGGCGATGTAGAAGACGGCGAATATTGCCGGGATGATGGCAAAATACTTGGCCACGTCGTTGGCGATGGAGAAGGTGGTCAGCGAGCCACGCGTCATCAGGAGCGCCTTGCCGATTTCGACGATCTCGATCAGCTTGGTCGGATCGCTGTCGAGATCGACCATGTTGCCGGCCTCGCGCGCCGCGACCGTGCCGGTGTTCATGGCAACGCCGACATCGGCCTGCGCAAGGGCCGGCGCATCGTTGGTGCCATCGCCGCACATCGCGACCAGTTTGCCTTTGGCCTGCTCGTCGCGGATCAGCTTCAACTTGTCCTCGGGCGTCGCCTGGGCAAGGAAGTCGTCGACGCCGGCTTCCGCCGCGATCGCCGCCGCGGTCATCGGATTATCGCCGGTGATCATCACCGTGCGGATGCCTATGCGGCGCAATTCGGCAAAGCGTTCTGCGATGCCGCCCTTGACGATGTCCTTCAGATGGACGACGCCGAGCAGGCGCCCGTCGCGCTCTACCGCGAGTGGAGTGCCACCCGATTTGGCGATCTCGTCGGCGATCGCCTGAAGGTCGCGGACGGTGTCGCTGCCGGGGCGCGTACTGCCTGTGGCAACGGTCGAGAGGTTGACGTGGGCAAGTACCGCATCGACTGCGCCCTTGCGGACCGAGGAGCCTTCCAGATCGACACCGCTCATGCGGGTTTGCGCGGTGAAGGGCACGAAAGTCGCATGCAGACTTGCCATGTCGCGGGCGCGGATGGCGTATTTTTCCTTCGCCAGGACGACGATCGAGCGGCCTTCCGGCGTTTCGTCGGCAAGCGAGGCAAGCTGAGCCGCGTCGGCCAGTTCCTGTTCGGTGACGCCCTTGACCGGACGAAATGCCGTCGCCTGACGGTTGCCCAGCGTGATGGTTCCGGTCTTGTCGAGCAGCAGCGTGTCGACATCGCCGGCCGCCTCGACGGCGCGGCCCGACATGGCGAGCACGTTGAAGCGCACCAGGCGGTCCATGCCGGCAATGCCGATAGCCGACAGCAGGGCGCCAATTGTGGTCGGAATCAGGGTAACGAACAGGGCGACCAGCACGGTCACCGAGATATAGCCGCCCGAATACGAGGCGAAGCTCGGGATCGTCGCCGTCGCCAGCACGAAGATCAGCGTCATGCCGACGAGCAGGATGTTGAGCGCGATCTCGTTGGGTGTCTTCTGGCGCTCGGCGCCCTCGACCAGCGAGATCATGCGGTCGAGGAACGTATGACCGGCAGCCGCGGTGATGCGCACGCGGATCCAGTCGGACAAGACCTGCGTGCCGCCGGTCACCGCCGAACGATCGCCTCCGGATTCGCGGATGACCGGTGCGGATTCGCCGGTGATGGCCGCCTCGTTGACCGACGCCACGCCTTCGACCACCTCGCCGTCCGAGGGGATGATGTCGCCGGCTTCGACAAGCACGATGTCGCCGACCTTCAGGCTGGTGCCGGGCACCAGTTTGAACTTGCTGCGGTCGCCACCGTTCAACAGCTTGGCCTGCGTCTCGGTTCGCGCCCGACGCAGCGAGTCAGCTTGCGCCTTGCCGCGGCCTTCGGCCACCGCTTCGGCGAAATTGGCGAAGAGCACGGTGAACCACAGCCAGATGATGATCTGCAGCGTGAAGCCAAGATCGCCGCCGCTGGTAACGAGATCCTTGACGAACAGCACGGTGGTGAGCGCCGAGACGACGGCGACGACAAACATTACCGGGTTTCGCATCAAGGTGCGCGGGTTCAGTTTTCTGAAGGAATCGCCGATAGCGGGCCACAGAATGCGGGTATCCATGATGCTCACGGATTTCGACGGGCTCATTTGGTAGCTCCAGTGTCGATGTTGTTGACCGGTCGATCGTGTGCCGAACGAAGGTGCGGCGGCCCGTAAGCCAGCAGCCAGATCATGATCAAGGCTGCCGCAATAGCGAGGAATGTGGACAGCGTCGGGAAAGGAGGAGGCGTTTTCTCCCCCTCCGGCTCGGGGCGATGCCGGACCTTTTCGAGGCATGATCTCGAACCAGGGCATCGTCGTTTCAGAATGTCTGACCGTGAATCATCGCCAGGTGCTCGACGATCGGTCCGACCGCCAGGGCCGGGAAGAAGGTCAGGCCGCCGACGATCAGGATGACACCGGCCAGCAGCCCGACGAACAGCGGACCGTCGGTCGGGAAGGTGCCGGCGGAGGCAGGGACGGTCTTCTTCGCAACCAGCGAGCCAGCAATCGCCAACGCCGGAATAATGACCAGGAACCGGCCCATCAGCATGCCGATGCCGAGCGTTACGTTGTACCAGGGCGTGTTGCCGCTGAGGCCGCCAAAGGCGGAGCCATTGTTCGCCGCGGCCGAGGTGTAGGCATAGAGAACCTCGGAGAAGCCGTGCGGGCCGGCATTGGCGATGGAAGCAACGCCGGTCGGCAGCACCACCGCGATAGCGGTGAAGATCAGCATTGCAAGCGGCAGGCAGAGCACGGCCAGCATAGCCATCTTGACCTCCTTGGCCTCGATCTTCTTGCCGAGATATTCGGGCGTGCGTCCGACCATCAGCCCGGCGACGAAAACGGCAATGACGATGAACATCAGGATACCGTAGAAGCCGGCGCCGACGCCGCCGACAATGACCTCGCCGAGCTGCATGTTGATGATGGGGATCATGCCGCCGAGTGCGGTGAAGCTGTCATGCATGGCGTTGACCGCGCCGCAGGATGCGGCCGTGGTGATGACGGCAAACAGTGCCGACAGGGCGATGCCGAAGCGGCTCTCCTTGCCCTCCATGTTGCCGCCGTCGACGCCCAGCGCATGGACGAGCGGATTGCCGGCGGCTTCCGCCCAGTAGCAGACGGCAACGCCGGCGATGAACAGCACGCCCATAGCCGACAGAATTGCCCAGCCCTGGCGCTGGTTGCCTACCATGCGGCCGAAGACATTGGTCAACGCCGCGCCGAGGGCGAAGATCGTCACCATCTGGATCAGGTTGGAGATTGCATCGGGATTTTCGAAGGGATGCGCTGCATTGGCGTTGAAGAAACCGCCGCCATTGGTGCCGAGCATCTTGACGGCAACCTGGGAAGCGACCGGCCCGACCGCGATAGTCTGTTGCGCGCCTTCGAGCGTCGTCGCGTTGACGTAGGCAGCGAGCGTCTGCGGCATGCCGAGATAGACATAGACCAGAGTCAACACGATGCAAAAGGGCAAAAGCAGGTAGAGCGTGCCGCGGGTCATATCGACCCAGAAATTGCCGATCGATTTGCCTGAGGCCCTGGCAAAGCCGCGGATCAGTGCGACCGCAATGGCGATCCCGGTCGCCGCCGACAGAAAATTCTGCACGGTCAAGCCGGCCATCTGCACGAGATAGGACATCGTGCTTTCGCCGCCGTAGTTCTGCCAGTTGGTGTTGGTCATGAAGCTGGCGGCGGTGTTGAAGGCCAGCCCAGGTTCGACGGCGGTCATGCCGGCCGGATTGTAAGGCAGGCCGCCTTGCAGCCGTTGCAGCGAATAGAGCACCAGGAAGCCGGCCAGGTTAAAGAACAGCAGGGCCGCCGCATAGGAAGTCCAGTGCTGCTCCTCGCGCTCGCTGGTCCCTGATATGCGGTAGAGCCCGCGCTCGAGCGGGGCCAGAATTGACGACAGGAATGTGCGCTCGCCGCTGAAAACGCGATGCATGTAGCCGCCGAGCGGCTTGGCCAGCAAAACGACGATCCCGCAATAGACGAGGATCTGCAGCCATCCGTTGATTGTCATGGGGTTGGCTCCTTGCCAGTGGAGATCAGAAGCGTTCCGGGCGAACGAGGGCGTATGTCAGGTAGGCGAGAAGAAACAAGGTCACGGCGCCGCCGAGGATATAGTCGAATAGCATGTTACGATCCCCTAAACTTACAGCTTGTCGCAGGCTTTGATGTAGCCGAAGCATAGAGCAAAGAACGCGATTCCAATCGCGACAACAACTATGTCCACCGCGCATTTTCCTTATGTTGTGTTCGTTCTTTTCAACTTGGACAAAACTGCCAAAATCCGCTCACCGCATCATATCGGCGGCCGGATACATCGCTCCTGTGAATATGGATCAAAGTGCCATAAAGGTTCGAGACGGGACGCGGAGCAAAGAAATCAAAATCCCATAAGGATTTCGCCGCCTCGGCGCTGGCCACAGCTTCAGGAGGGAGGTGCGCACCGGCGCGCGAAGCTGCCGGGGCTCAGTCCGCGCGGGTGTAGATCACCGCGTAGTCGTCCGCGTAGGCCCGCTTCCAGCCCAGTTCGTCGAAGAACGGAACGCGGCTGTCGTCGGCGGTCAACAATGCCCAGCCTATCGTATATTTGTCGAGTTGGGCTTTCAGGATCGGCTTGCCCCGGCTGTGCCCCGTCTGCTCATCCGTTTCCGTAAAGCCATTCAGGAAGAGCTGATCCGCCCGGCCGTCGATAAACGTCTTGACGCCGTGGAAAATCAGCGTGCCGCCGAAATCGTAGGAGTTCAGCAGATTGCCCGACAGATTATGGGTTTGGGCGAAGGCCAGTGCGTCCCTCGCCGAGGTCTTCTGGCTCGGCGCGACCGGATAGGTCGTGAAGGCGGCAGCCGCCAAAACCAGCAAAACGGCAAGTCCAGCACAAATCCTGGAAAATTGCCGTGCGAAAAATTGTTCAAGTCCGTCGCGCTTTTCAGCCGCCCATTTCGCGGCTGAAAGCGCTGGATATTGTTGCGCGACCTCGACGGCAAGGACCACCGGCACGAGAAGAAAGAACAGGTACATGAACCGTATGTGGGTGAGATAGACGTGCAACGTGAAGACAAGGAACAGCGCCTTGGCCCAGCCAATGCGCAATCTCGACACGAGCAGCCCGAAAAACGCCACCAGCAGGGCCACCTCCTGGAGGGTGTGCCGCGAGGCGTCGAAGGGTTGCCACTCCGCAATGTAAGGCACCGCCTCATTGCCATAGGCCACGGTGAATGTGGCGAGTATGGCCTTGACGCCATAGGGATTGAGCAGGCTGACCAGCGGGCAAAGCAGCCCGAAAACGATCCACTTGGCCAGCAGCCAGGGGTTCGACAAGCGTGTGCGCGTGACGAGATCGAGGCCGGCGAAGGCGGCGATGACGAAACCGAAGGTGAAGGTGGCATGGAGATTGGCCCACAGGCAAAGCAGCGCCAGCAGCCATAAGGGCGGTGCTTTCTCGTTGCGTGCGGCCTGGAAAAGACCGGCGGTCCAGACGACGATGATGGGCAAGGTAAAGATGTGCGGCCGGGCGACATAGACTGGCCCGATCAAGAGCGCGAGAACCAGCGTCAGTCCTATCGCCAGCGTCGGCTTCAACCACGCGCTGAGATACCACGACGTCAAAAAGACCGTCAGCGCGATTATTGCAGTCGCCAGCAGCACCACGCCGTTCCAGCCGCCGGCTTCAAAGGCAATTGCAAGGAGAACCTGGCTAAGCCATTCCTTGGCGATCCATGGCTGGCCGGCAAAAGTATAGGAATAGATGTCGACGGTGGGGAATGTGCGGCTTGCCAGCATATCCATGCCGATCTTGATGTGCCACCAGCTATCAGGATCCTGCAGGAGGGAGGTGGCAAAGGCGAGGAGCGCCGCCGCCATCACGACCGCCGCCAGCAGGCAAAACATCAGCCTCACATGCCGTATGTCGTCTATCGACGGCCTCGCCTCACCAGATATCCCGCGCATATGGCATCCCTGAGCCGCGATAGCGGAAGGGATAGGCCGAATTTGTTAGAAAACCGATAAGCTGCAGGATTGCGGCCACAACCCTGTGCCGCGCGTCCAACCGGCTCGGCGGCTCAGCCCTCGGCCTTGAAGTTCTTGGCTTCCTTCTCGACCTTCGGGCTGTCCTTGCCGTGCTTGCGCATCAGATCCTTCGCCTGCTTCGGCGAAACGTCGGTGGTTTCGGCCAGGCGCAGAGCCTCCTTTTCGTCCGGATCGCGCGTCTTGCGGTCGGCCATTGCGGTTTTCTTGTCAGCCATTACGACGCTCTTATGCTTTCGGCGATTTCGTTCAGCACCTTGCGGTCGGTGCCGTGGCGCTTGATCAGCGTGCGTGCCTGATCCGGGGTGATGCCCGCTTCCTCGGCGAAGTGACGTACCTCGTAGTCTTCGCCGCCCGCCATTCGTGAGCGGTCGCGACTGTCGGTCTTGGTTTTGTCGTCGGCCATGGCAGCTCTCCTCATCTCGACGAGAGCATAACGGGCAAGATTTCAGCGAGTTCCTTCGAGCGTGTCGCCCAGTTGCCTGCCCTCGGGCATGACCGGGCATGCGCGGCGGTTTGCTCAAAGCAGGGGCTTGGCGTCAGGCCGGCCTTCGCGCACAAACAGGCTGGCCTCTTTGGCGGCGCTGCCAACCGCCCGCCACTGCTCCTGGGCGCAGCCTGGTATTCGTTCCGGATTGCTAATGGGAGCGATGGTCGAACACGACGCCCATGGTCCTACCAACGGCCGTCATGACGATAAGCTCGACCAGATCGTCGTCACTGTTGCCGCAGGCCGGGGCCGTCCTGCGAACGATGTCCAGCATCGCCCTCGTCGATATGGTGTCGCCGGCACCGAACCGTGAAAGCGCAGATGAAACAAGCTCTTGGGCCGTCAAGTCGGCGACGGTCACCCGCTGCACCACGTTCATTGGCTTCCTCCCACCATGAACCCTCTCCCGGGAGAATGATACGCCGAACGTCGCGTTTCGCCAGCGAAATGGTGGTCCTACCAGCGCGTGGGCAGCGACCGAAATCGTCGGTTTTGCGGGAGGCAATCCGGGCGCGAGGCGGCAGCGCTTTTGTGCCATGCGACTTCGCCATAGCCCCAATCCCGGCGGCCGGGATCGGTCTCAATTTTATTTACTGGCAGTCTGATGCTTGGCAGTGTGGTCTGCTCGGTTGCGGCCGAAGCCAGCGCAGCAAGAACCACGGTGCGGGCAGGACCGGGACGGTTCGTCGTTTCACGGAAACGCCGAACCGGTCTGTCTTTTTGTTTGACGCAATTCCGGACGGAAAACCGTTCACACGTTTTCCTGGAATTGCTTGTCTTGTGACTCTAGGCGGCCAGGTCGCTCGGAAGCTTGCCGCCATTCTCGGCCAGCTTTTTCATCAGTGCGTCGTGCAGCCACAGATTCATCGTTACAGTGTCGTTCATATCGCCGGTGTAGTTCAGCTCGTGGGCAAGCTCCTTGCGGGCGCCGAGGCTGCTGTCGATATTCAGAGCCTTCATCAGGTCGACGATCGAATTCTTCCAGTTGAGTTTCTGCCCCTTCGCGGCCACCGCCTTGTCGAGAATGGCAGCGATGTCCGGGGCAGAGGACGGCGCGGCCGGCGCGGCCGGAGCCGGGGTTGCAGCCGGGGCGGATCGGGTAGGCGCCGTCGGCTGGGTGGCCGTGCTCGAAGCAGGCGCGGGAGACGGTTGCGCCGGCGGCGCTTCGGCCGCAACCGCGTTTCCGAAAATCGCACCTTTGATACTGTCGAAAATGCCCATTGCTATCTCCTGTGTTGGCTCGACGGTGTGTTGCCTTGACGGTCGGTGGGGCGACCGTTGCCGAATGCCGCATTGAGCGCCCTGGTTGTACCGGACCACGAACGCAACGCAGGGGCAACTTAAAACTGGCTAAAAGGTAAAGGCTTGGTTGCATTGGGGAATCGGCTCAGTGATCCGGCCCGAGAGTAGAATAGGTCGGATCGCGGCCCGACAAATCGTCACGCGCTATGGGCGAGGGAACGGTCAGCAGCCAGTTTTGCTGACGCAGACCAGAAAAATCATCTAGATTCGTGTTCGCAATTCGCTGAGAGGAACGAAGCCATGACAGCAGTCGTCGCATCCGACAGGCTCGAACGTTCGCTGGTTTGGGCAGAGGACGATCCGTCGGTCAAATGGGCCGGCGCTTTCGCGGTTTACGGCGGGCACGGCACCACCCAGTCCTCGGTCATTGTCTACGAGATCGAGCCCGGCAAGCGGCTCGGCTGGCACAGCGACGCCACCGAAGAGACGCAATACATCATCGCCGGCACCGGCGAGCTGCACATCGAGGGCGGCAGCACCCACCCGGTCGGGCCCGGCAGCGTCCTGGTACTTCCGACGCCGGTCAGGCACGACCTCGTCAACACCGGCACCGAAACCCTGCGCGCCGTCGCTTTCTTTGCGGCGGCGATGTTCACGCAGACATTCGACGACGTCATGCTGCCGCCGAAATCCCATGTCCTCGGCACGCCCAATCGTGCGGGCTGAATGCGTGCCGGCGAGAATCACCAGGCCTGCGGATTGCGGACTCGGAGCTGAGATGAGCGCGCGCGCGGCCGGCAACCGGTTCGGCGTCGTTACGCGCCTGCGTCACGGGCGGACCGGCTGATGGCGCCCGTCAAGGTCGACCCCGCCAAGGTGCGCGAGTTCAGGGATGCCGAAAGCTTCCATGCCTGGCTTGGCGAGCATCACGACAGCGAGGACGAAGTCTGGATCAAGATCCATAAGCTCGATTCGGGACTGCCGTCGATCACTCCGAAGCAAGCCATCGACGTGGCGTTGTGCTGGGGCTGGATCGATGCGGTGCGCAAGGCCTTGGACGGCAAAAGCTACCTGCAGCGCTACACCCCGCGCGGCAAGAAGAGCACCTGGAGCCAGATCAATGTCGACAATGTCGCCCGGCTGATCGAGGAGGGCCGGATGACCGAGCACGGGCTGAGGCAGGTCGATGCGGCCAAGGCCGACGGCCGCTGGGCGCGCGCCTACAAGAGCGGCAAGGAGATGAAGATCCCCGACGACCTCCAGGCGGCAATAGACGCCGAGCCCACGGCGAAAGAGATGCTGGCAAAGCTCAGCGGCCAAAACCGCTTCGCACTCGCCTTCCGCATCCACAACATGAAAACCGAAGCCGGACGCAAGAAGAAGATCGCGGCGTTCGTGGAGATGCTGAAGCGCGGCGAGACGATCTATCCGCAGGGCAGAAAGTAACATCTGACGAGGCGTGCCGGCGCTGCGTCTTGTGCTTGTCCCTGTCGGCGAGCCCCGAATGCGGCCGGATCGCTGCTCAGGCCCACCTTCGATCCAGGCGATGTCGCCGACGATTTGTTTTCGACGAGCGTCGCCCGGCACTTCGACACCAGCTCTCATTCGTTTAGTTGATGCAGGAAAAAGTCTCGTCCTCACAGTCGGCATAGTATATTAGCAGGCGCTGTTATGAGGTTTTTGCCCGTTCAGGAGCCGACTGGCACGTGGGCCGTGTTTGATGCGACCGTGGACGTGCCTGCGGATTTCGCTGGCAGTTGCCTTATCGGCTTGCCGCGGGAGCGGGCGGAGTGGCTCGCAGCAAGAGCCAATCGAGATGCTGCAAAAGGCACTTCGATTTGCCGGTTGTCAGCTGCCGGACCGGCACAAGCCGCGGTTCTTAGACTTAGACCGATAGGAGAGATTTCGATGATGCAAGAAAGGGTAATGGCGGCTGCGTTGGCAGCCAGGAATCAGGAAGCGGATATTCGTGGTGTCTTCGACATCACCAACAAAACCGATGCGCCAATTGGCCCCCGCCGATTGGGCGAGGCTATCCACTTTGTCGCCAATGCACCTATCGTTGGCTATGATGTTCACGCCGCCGTCATCAGATATGGCCCACTCGGAACCCCCAGCCTCAGAGCAACAGATTGCGCACAGCTGTGGGAGAAGTTCGGCGAGGCCTTGCTGCAACACTGACGGGCAGACCTTTGGCGCGTATGGTACCACCATCGTGCAGGACACTTTCCTGGCGAGAACGACATGAAGCCTGCCCGGTAATGTTGCAATTAAATTAGCGTGAGTGCATATTTTTTGCTGGCTGGACTCGCAACCGGCCAGGCCCGGCGGCCGGCCGCCAACGGGCTGTCTGGCCGGCGACAAATGGCTCCGCAGGCTCGACGGTCCCTTGGCAAGATCGCCGGAACCACAGCATGATGCGGCAAAACGGGTTTGGGAGAATGACATGCCGAAGGTTTCGGAACTCTTTTTCAAGACAGCCATCATCTTTCTTATTCTGGGAATTGCAGCTGGCCTGCAGATGGCAATTTCAGGCGATCACGGCGCGTTTCCGGCTCACGCGCACATCAACCTGCTGGGCTGGGTCACCAGTGCAATATTCGGCGGCTATTATGCGCTGAACCCGGCGAAGGCTGCCCGCAGGAGCGCGATGATCCACTATGGCGTCTACAATCTCGGCCTGGTCGTGATGCTGCCGGCGCTTTACCTGATGCTGCAGGGAAATCCGGCGCTCGAGCCGATCGTGGCCACCGGCTCAATGATCGTCGCTGTCGCCGTGCTGATCTTTGCCTTCGTGGTTTTCTCCGCCGAAACAGAGCGCTCGGTCTCGGGAATACAAGCGGTCCCGCGCTAGACGGGGCGGCGCCGGTGCCGAGTCGACCAAGCCCGTGCTTCTGGTGAAGCGCGGGCCGATTGGTTGTAGGCTGATCTGAGGTAAGGGTGCGGCGAAGATGAAAGCCGCTCAGTAGCCTTCGCGCGCCCCTCTGCCTGCCTGCCTCAAGATACTGCATCGCAGCGGCAGTCGCCGTCCAGTGTCCCTTCAGACTCGGCGAGCCGGTGAGATTTAACTGGCGGAGAGAGCGGGATTCGAACCCGCGTTACGGTTTCCCGTAAACACACTTTCCAGGCGTGCGCCTTCAACCACTCGGCCACCTCTCCGTCCTTTTAGCATTTTCGACGCGGCCGGTTTCGCCGCGCGGGTTGGGGAGATGCATCTCCTTTGGGATTCCGGCCGGAATTCCGGCCGTGGGCGCCGTCAACCAGCGGATACCCTTTCCCCGCACCCGAGCCGTCAAAGCAACAGGCGCGGGGCTCATCTAGTCGATCCGGTGCCGAATGCCAAGACATAACGGCAGTCTATTCGCTTTGCCGGATAGGGATGCTCAGCCCATGTTATCGGAGCACCCGTTGGGAGCCTATCGAAACGATCGGCGGAGGTGTGCTTGCCGTCCGGCGCGCCACCGGTTCCGGCGAACCGGCGGTCGCGGGTTCAACTTCACGTGTCGCGATTGCGGATAAAGCGCGCAGGTCCTATTTAACAGTCCGACACGACATTCTGATAAACTCCTGGGGAGGAAGGGTCCGGATGTTCCGCTTCGTCTTTCGTTTCGCTGCAATGGTCGCGCTTTCGGTTTCGGTCATCATGGCCGTGCTCGATGCGACCCGCTCGGTGGCGGCTTCGGCGCTGGTGATGACCCCGCTCAACACCAGCTGGCTCGCTGTTTCGCCGGATACGCGCAGCGCCTTCGAAAGCTTCGTCCGCGATAAGATCAACCCGCTGCTGTGGGACGGTGCCATCGCCTGGGTGCTCAGTCAGCCCGGCTTTGCCGTGTTCGCGGTGCTGGCGTTCATTCTTTATGCCATCGGTTACAGGCGGCAGCGCCCCAGCGGGCGGTTCGCCGCAACCTGACATTTCCAGCCTGACCCGGTGTTCCCGTACCAGGAAGGCTCAACCAAAAAGAAAAGGAAGCCACACATGTTTCTCAGCGACATGCTGAACAAGAAGCTCAACCTGCCGAAACCCTCCGAGGCGTTGCCCGGCCGCGACCGGCCGATCCCGACGGCATCGAAGCACTTTGTCTCGAACAGGCCGCTCAAGGGTCCTTATCCCGAAGGGATGGAAACGGCGATGTTCGGGCTGGGCTGCTTCTGGGGCGCCGAGCGCCTGTTCTGGCAAGTCGAGGGCGTCTGGGTCACGGCGGCCGGCTATGCCGGCGGCGTCACGCCCAACCCGACCTATCAGGAAACCTGCACGGGGCTCACCGGCCATGCCGAAGTCGTGCTCGTCGTCTACGACCCCAAGATCGTGTCCTATGCCGAGCTCTTGAAGCTGTTCTGGGAAAGCCACGACCCGACGCAAGGCATGCGCCAGGGCAATGATGTCGGCACCACCTACCGCTCGGCGATCTATACGTTCAACGACGCGCAGTACCAGGCGGCGCTCGCCTCGCGCGATGCCTACGAGGGTTCGCTGCGCGGCGCCGGACGCGGCAAGATCACCACGGAGATCGCGCCGGCGCCGGAATTCTACTTCGCCGAGGAAGACCACCAGCAATATCTGGCGAAGAACCCCTACGGCTATTGCGGCCTGCAGGGAACCGGCGTCTCCTGCGCCATTCCGGCCGCCGTCTCCGCCTGATTTTATGCCCCTGACGCAAGGAATATGCTGTGGCGCCGCGATGCGGCGCCATGCTTTTCCAAAGGGTCAAAATTCCACGTGAATTTTGTTTCGGGCCGTGCCAGATTGACCCGAAGCGGGAGGAAGACACTCCTGCCCGACGCCGTATGCCTGCCGGAGAACCGGGCCGGAATGCGGTGCATAATGGACAAATAACTGACAGGGGTGTGGATCACATGAAACGTATCGTTCTCGGCCTTATGGCCGCAGCTGCAATGGTTCTTCCGGCCTTCGCCGCGGACATTCAACCCGCGATCCTCTATGATCTCGGCGGCAAGTTCGACAAATCGTTCAACGAGGCGTCGTTCAACGGCGCTGAAAAGTTCAAGACCGAGACCGGCATCCCCTATGTGGAATTCGAGGTCAGCAACGCCACCCAGCGCGAGCAGGCGCTACGCCGTTTCGCCGAGGACGGTCGCAACCCCATCGTCATGGCGGGCTTCTCGTGGGCTGACGCGCTTGACAAGATCGCCACCGAGTTCCCCGACACCAAATTCGCCATCATCGACATGGTCGTCGACAAGCCCAATGTCCGCTCGCTGGTCTATAAGGAGCAGGAAGGCTCCTACCTCGTCGGCGTGATGGCGGCGATGGCTTCCAAGACCAAGAAGGTCGGCTTCGTCGGCGGCATGGACATTCCGCTGATCCGCAGGTTCGGCTGCGGCTATGTCGGCGGCGCAAAGGCGGCCGGCGCCACCGACGTCATCCAGAACATGACCGGCGATACGCCGGCAGCCTGGAACGATCCGGCCAAGGGCGGCGAGATCGCCAAGACACAGATCGACCAGGGCGCCGACGTGGTCTACGCGGCGGCAGGCGGCACCGGTGTCGGCGTGCTGCAGGCAGCGGCCGACGCCGGCAAGCTCGGCATCGGCGTCGATTCCAACCAGAACGGCCTGCAGCCCGGCAAGGTGCTGACCTCCATGGTCAAGCGCGTCGACGTTGCCGTCTACAACACCTTCATGGATGCCAAGGACGGCAAATTCACGGCCGGCGTCAACGATCTCGGCCTCAAGGAAGGCGGCGTCGACTACGCCATGGACGACAACAACAAGGCGCTTGTCGACGATGCGATGAAGGCGGCGGTCGAAAAAGCCAAGGCCGACATCATCGCCGGCACCATCAAGGTGCATGACTACATGTCGGACAATGCCTGCCCGTATTGATCGATTGCCGTTATTGATCGACTGGCACTGCTGAACTGACGAGCCGCCGGGTGAAGCCCGGCGGTTTTGTCTTGTCGGCCCGCTCACCAGTGCGGCGGCTTTGTCACCGGCACATCGGGTGCGGCCTGTTCTTCCAGCGCCAGGAAGCGCTCGGCCAGCGCGTCGAGCTTGCGCTGCATGCGCTCGATCACCTTCCACTGCTCGGCGATCTGGCCGGACAGTTCTTCGATGGTCTTCTCCTGCTCGGCGGCGCGGATTTCCAGCGTCGTCAGCCGGTCCTCGGGCATGGTCATTTTGAAATCCTCGATCAGGCGATTGTGCAGGCTGCGGCCACGTTGGAAATTGACAAGCATGGCGGGATTTGTCGAGAGTGAACCCTGCTCCGGCCAATTGGCACGGACCCAATTGGCACAGACTGGGCGTCATGCTAGGCGTTTGACCAAGCGGTAAAAAAATAACAGTGGGAACAGGCTGCATGGCGCAAGCCGCAATCGAGCTGATCGGCATCGACAAGAGCTTTGGCGCCGTGCGCGCCAACCGCGACATCAATCTGGAGATTATGCGCGGCACTATCCATGGCATCGTCGGCGAAAACGGCGCCGGCAAGTCGACGCTGATGTCGATCCTCTATGGTTTCTACCAGGCCGATTCCGGCGAAATCCGTGTCGGTGGGCAGCCGGCATCGATCAAGACACCGAATGATGCGATCGCGCTCGGCATCGGCATGGTGCATCAGCATTTCATGCTGGTCGACAATTTCTCGGTGCTGGAAAACGTCATTCTCGGCGCCGAAAGCGATGCGCTGCTGAAGAAGAGCATCGCCAAGGCGCGTTCCGAGCTGGAGCGGCTCGAGCGCGAATACGGGCTCGAAGTTGATCCGGACGCCATCATCGAGGAGTTGCCGGTCGGCCTGCAGCAACGCGTCGAAATCCTCAAGGCGCTCTATCGCGGCGCCGAGATCCTGATCCTCGACGAGCCGACAGGCGTGCTGACGCCGGCCGAGGCCGACCACCTGTTCCGCATCCTCAGGCAGTTGAAGGAGCAGGGCAAGACGATCGTGCTGATCACCCATAAGCTGCGCGAGATCATGGCGATCACCGACACGGTCTCGGTGATGCGCCAGGGCACGATGGTGGCGACACGCGAAACCAGGAAGACCACGGTCGAGGAGCTGGCCGAACTGATGGTCGGCCGGCGCGTGCTGCTGCGCGTCGAAAAGGGCGAGGCGAAGGCCGGCGGCGTCAAGCTCGCGGTCAAGAACCTGACGGTGAAGGATTCCCGCGGCGTCACCATGGTCGACGACGTCTCTTTCGATGTCCATGCCGGCGAGATCGTCGGCATTGCCGGCGTCGCCGGCAACGGGCAGTCCGAATTGCTCGAGGCGATTTCCGGCATCAGGCATGCCGTTTCGGGCTCGGTCATGCTCGACGGCAAGCCGATCGACCTCACCGGCGCCGCCGACCCTGGCGAGCTGCGCGAGCGCGGCCTTGCCCATGTGCCGGAGGACCGCCATCATGTCGGGCTGGTGCTGGCCTTCGAGGAGAACGAGAATTCGATCCTCGGCTACCAGGACGACGAGCGCTATCTGAAGGGGCCGTTCCTTGACATTGACGCCATCCGTAACGATGCCCGGGACAAGATCGTCAAATATGATATCCGCCCGACGGACTGCCGCCTCAAGACCGCCAATTTCTCCGGCGGCAACCAGCAGAAGATCGTGCTTGCGCGGGAAATGGAACAAGATCCCGGCGTGTTGATCGTCGGCCAGCCGACGCGCGGCGTCGATGTCGGAGCCATCGAATTCATCCACAAGCGCCTCATCGCCATGCGCGACCAGGGCAAGGCGGTGCTGGTGGTTTCGGTCGAGCTCGACGAGATCCGCTCGCTGTCCGACCGCATCCTGGTGATGTTTGCCGGCCGCATCGTCGGCGAACGCGGCCCCGACGCGACCGAGGGCGAGCTCGGCCTGCTGATGGCCGGCGTCGAGCAGCGCGAGGCGGCGGAATGAGCACTCCCTATGCCAAGCTGCCGGCCTGGGCCGACTACGTCCTGATCCCGCTGATCAACCTGTTCGTCGCCTTCGTCGTTGCCGGCTTCGTCGTCATATTGGTTGGCGAGAACCCACTGCGCGCAGCCGTCGTCCTGGTCGAGGGTGCCTTCGGCCGCGGCCAAGGCATCGCGTTCACGCTTTTCTATGCCACCACCTTCATCTTCAGCGGGCTTTCGGTGGCGGTTGCGGCGCATTGCGGCCTGTTCAACATCGGTGGCGAGGGCCAGGGCTATATCGCCGGTCTCGGCATTGGCATTGTTTGCCTGGCCTTCGACAGCGTGCTGCCTTGGTGGCTGACCTTCCCGATCGCCATTATCGCCGCCGCGGCGATGGGCGCGCTGTGGGCGCTGATCCCGGCCTATCTGCAGGCCAAGCGCGGCTCGCACATCGTCATCACCACCATCATGTTCAATTTCATCGCCGCCAGCGTCATGGTCCGTGCGCTGGTCGGGTACTTGAAGCCCCCCGCCTCGATGGCACCGCAGACGCGCACCTTCCTCGAAGGCGCGCAACTGCCGAAGCTCAACTGGGTCATCGAGTTGTTCGGCGCCAAAATCCGTTCGGCGCCATTCAACGTCAGTTCCCTGCTGGCGCTAGCCATGGCCTTCCTGGTGTGGGTGCTGATCTGGCGCACCAAGCTCGGCTACGAGATGCGCACCTATGGCCACAGCCCGAAAGCGGCGCGCTATGCCGGCATTTCGGAGATCCGCATCATCATTATCGCGATGATGATCTCGGGCGCGCTAGCCGGCATGATGGCGCTCAACCCGACGATGGGCGACCAGCACAATGTCGCACTCGAATTCGTTTCGGGCGCCGGTTTCGTCGGCATCGCGGTGGCGCTGATGGGCCGCCTGCATCCGGTCGGCATCGTCATGGCGGCAATATTGTTCGGCATGCTCTACCAGGGCGGCGCCGAACTCGCCTTCGAGATGCCGGCGATCAGCCGCGACATGATCGTTATCATCCAGGGCCTCGTCATCCTGTTCGCCGGCGCGCTCGAGCATATGTTCCGGCCCTACGTCCAGGCGTTGTTCGCCTCGCTCAGCCCGAAATCGGTCGGCATGGAAGCGGTCAAGGGGAAGGGCGCCTGAGATGGATTTCTTCAACGCCATCGTACAGGTCCTGGACTCGACCATCCGCCTGTCGGTGCCCTTGCTGCTCGCCTGTCTCGCCGGCCTCTACTCGGAGCGGGCCGGCGTCTTCGACATCGGGCTCGAGGGCAAGATGCTTGCCGGCGCCTTCGCCGGTGCGGCCGCCGCCTCGGTCTTCCACTCGGCCTATCTCGGCCTCGGCATGGCCATCCTCATTTCGGTCGCCTTCGCGCTAATCCACGGCTTTGCCTCGATCACCCATCGCGGCAACCAGATCGTTTCCGGCGTCGCGATCAATTTCATTGCCGCCGGATCGACGATCATGCTCGGCCAGGCCTGGTTCCAGCAAGGCGGGCGCACGCCGGCGCTGGCCGCCGGCGAGCGGTTCGAGGCAATCATCTGGCCGGGCGCGGAGGCGTTCAGGAGCGTGCCGATCCTCGGGCCGATCTATTCGGAACTCATCTCCGGCCATTCCGTGCTGGTCTATCTCGCCTTCCTGGCCGTGCCGTTCACCTGGTGGGTGCTGTTTCGCACCCGCTTCGGCTTGCGCCTGCGCGCCGTCGGCGAGAACCCGGCCGCGGTCGACACCGCCGGCATATCGGTCGCCTGGCTGCGCTACCGGGCGCTGATCTGCACCGGCGTGCTCACCGGCATTGCCGGTGCCTATCTGTCGATGGTGCAGAATGGCGGCTTCGTGAAGGACATGACCGCCGGCAAGGGCTATATCGCGCTGGCCGCGCTGATCTTCGCCAAATGGAAACCGGTCAACGCCATGTTCGCCTGCCTGCTGTTCGGCTTCCTCGACGCGGCGTCGATCCGCCTGCAAGGCACGCCGCTGCCGCTGATCGGCAAGGTGCCGGTGCAATTCATGCAGGCGCTGCCCTATGTGCTGACCGTCATCCTGCTTGCCGGGTTCATCGGCAAGGCAATCCCGCCGCGCGCCGGCGGCGTGCCTTATGTCAAGGAACGCTGATCTATCATGGCTCATGATCTGTTCGAAGCGGCGAAAGCCGCCATGGCCAAGGCCTATGCGCCCTATTCGAAATTTCCGGTCGGCGCGGCGTTGCGCACCGAGGACGGCCGTGTCTTTGCCGGCGCCAATGTCGAGATCGCGTCCTATCCGGAGGGCTGGTGCGCCGAAACCACCGCACTTGCCAACTACATCATGGGCGGCGGCGGCAAGATCACTGAAATCGCCGTGATCGCCGAACGCGTGGCAAAATGCTCGCCCTGCGGCGGCTGCCGGCAGCGGCTGGCGGAATTCTGCCGGCCGGAGACGAAGTTCTATCTCTGCGATGATAGCGGCGTGGTTGAGACCGTGACCATGGGCGAGTTGCTGCCATACGGGTTTGAAGGCGATGTGCTGAAATGAAGGAAGCGCTCGATCACCTCGTCGAAAGGCTGGACGGGCTGGCGCCGACCACCGCCTTGGTGCTGGGGTCAGGGCTTGGCGGGCTTGTCGACCAGGTCGAGGATGCGGTGCGCATCTCCTACGCCGACTTGCCGGGGTTTCCCCGAAGCGGCGTCAGCGGCCATGCCGGCGAGGTGGTGGCGGGGCTCTTTGCCGGCACGCCGGTGCTGATGCTGTCCGGCCGGGCGCATTATTACGAGCACGGCAACGCGGCGGCGATGCGGCCGGCACTCGAGGTGCTCGCCGGCCTCGGCATCTCCAGGCTGATCCTCACCAACGCCGCCGGTTCGGTCGATCCCGGGATGGGCCCGGGCTCGGTGATGCTGATCACCGACCACATCAATTTCTCGGGCTCCAACCCGCTGATCGGCGAACCGAGCGACCGCCGTTTCGTCGGCCTGACCGAAGCCTACGACGCCGGTCTCCGCTCCGCCATCGAGCAGGCGGCGAAGGCCACCGGTACCACGCTGCACAAGGGCGTCTATATGTGGTTCTCCGGCCCATGCTTCGAGACGCCCGCCGAGATCCGCATGGCGCGCGTCATGGGCGCCAACGCGGTCGGCATGTCGACGGTGCCGGAGGTCATTCTCGCCCGCTTCCTTGGGCTGCGCGTCGCCGCGTGTTCGGTCGTGACCAACCTTGCCGCCGGCATGACCGGAGCCGAGCTGTCGCACCAGGAGACCAAGGACATGGCGCCGGTCGGCGGCGCGCGGCTGGCGACCATTCTGCAGCGTGTTTTTCAGGACGGGTTTCCGGAGCACAGGATCGACGCCTGATGCTTCCCCAGGAAATCATCCGCCGCAAGCGCGACGGCCAGAAGCTCTCGGCTGAGGAGACAGCGTTCTTCATCGAGGGTCTGACCGCCGGCACAGTCACCGACGCGCAGGTCGGCGCCTTTGCCATGGCGGTGTTCTTCAACGGCATGAGCCGCGACGAGGCGGTGGCGCTGACTATGGCGATGCGCGATTCCGGCGATGTGCTCGACTGGTCGGATCTGCCCGGCCCGGTCACCGACAAGCATTCGACGGGCGGCGTCGGCGACAATGTCTCCTTGATGCTGGCGCCGATCGTCGCTGCCTGCGGCGCCTATGTGCCGATGATTTCCGGCAGGGGTCTGGGCCATACCGGGGGCACACTGGACAAGATGGATGCGATCGCCGGCTATATCAGCCAGCCGGATGTTGCGCGCTTCCGCAAGACCGTGCTCGAAACCGGCTGTGCCATCATCGGCCAGACCGCCGATCTGGCACCCGCCGACGCCAGGCTCTACGCCATCCGCGATGTGACGGGAACGGTGGAATCGGTGCCGCTGATCACCGCCTCGGTCCTGTCGAAGAAGCTGGCGGCCGGCCTCAATTCGCTGGTGCTCGACGTCAAGGTCGGCAACGGCGCCTTCATGGAGAAATCGCGCGACGCAACCGCACTGGCCAACAGCCTGGTCGACGTCGCCAATGGCGCCGGCCTTAAGGCCTCGGCGCTGGTCACCGGCATGAACGAGCCGCTGGCGTCCGCCGCCGGCAATGCGGTCGAGGTGCGCAACGCCGTCGATTTTCTCACCGGCCGCTTTCGCGACCGGCGGCTGGAGGACGTGACGCTGGCGCTGGCCGCCGAGATGCTGCAATCGGCAGGCCTGGTGTCGTCCAACCAGGACGGCCTGCGCCGCGCCGCCGAAACGCTGGCCGGCGGCCGCGCCGCTTCCATCTTCGCGCGCATGGTGGCGGCACTGGGTGGTCCCGTCGACTTTGTCGACAATCCGGAAAAATATTTGCCGAAAGCGGCAACGGAATTCGCGGTCAAGGCGAGCGCGAACGGCTTTGTCACCGGCATCGCGACCCGCGAGATCGGGCTTGCCGTGGTCGGGCTTGGCGGCGGGCGGACGCGGCCCGACGACAGGATCGATCACGCCGTCGGCATCACCAGGCTGTTGCCGGTCGGCGCTGAAGTGCGGGCCGGCGAAGCGCTGGCGCTGGTCCATGCCCGCAATACCGGGGATGCCGCGGCGGCCGCGGCCGCCGTGCTTTCGGCCTATACCATCGGCACTTCCAAACCGGCCACGGAGAAAACCGTCATCCGGCGGATCCTGCCGCGCGGGTAATCACTGAACCAGCAGCAGCTTGCCGTCTTCGACCTGGTATTTTTCGAGCCGCTGCAGAAAGCTCATGCCGATCAGGTTGGTGTGCAGCGCCCTGTCGTCGAGCACGACGGCCTCGACGCCCTCGACGGTGATCTTGCCGATCTGCAGGCGATCAATCGTCACCACGGCGGCCTTGATCGCACCATTGGCGGTGTTGACCTGATGGCTGAAGTCCGTCGAATTGAGCGAGATGCCGATCCTGCGCGCAGTCGAGGTGTTGATGGCGACGAGCGTGGCACCGGTATCGATCATGCCGTCGATCTGGCGGCCGTTCAACTTGAAGACCGACATGAAATGCCCGCGCGAGTCCGCGGTGACGACGACCTTGCGGCCGAGCGGCTGCGGCGTTGTGGGCCTGTCCGGGACGGCGGCGAGATTCAGGTCGGTTTGTGTGTCGGCCGGCCTGGCTCCGATGGCGGATTTCAACAGCCGCTCGATTACCTGTGAATTGGACTGATAGACGATCGGCAGCGATGCCGACGTTCCGGCAAACACGCCAAGGATGAGGAGCTTGCGCAGCATGGACCGGCCTTTGTGGTTGCCGATCCTTAGTCCGACATGGTGATTGCCGCTTTAACGAGTGCGGAAACCAGCCGTTTGCGTAAACAATCGGTAAACGGATCTATTTGGTGCCGTACATGCGGTCGCCGGCATCGCCGAGACCCGGCATGATGTAGCCCTTTTCGTTGAGCTGCCGGTCGATGGAAGCGGTGAAGACCGGAACATCGGGATGCGCCTGGGTAAACCGCTCGAGGCCCTCTGGTGCCGCCAACAGGCAGAGGAAGCGGATGTTGGTGGCACCGCGGCCTTTCAGCTTGTCGATCGCCGCGATCGCCGAATTGGCGGTCGCCAGCATCGGATCGACGACGATCACCAGCCGGTCGGCGAGGTCGCCCGGCGCCTTGAAGAAATACTCGACCGCTTCCAGCGTCTCATGGTCGCGATAGAGGCCGATATGGGCGACACGCGCCGCCGGCACCAGATCGAGCAGGCCTTCGAGCAAGCCGTTGCCGGCGCGCAGCACCGAGGCGAAGACCAGTTTTTTGCCCTCCAGCGTCGGCGCCTCCATCGTCTCGATCGGCGTCTCGATCGTAGTCGTCGTCAGTTCCAGGTTGCGGGTGACCTCGTAGCCGAGCAGCAGCGAGATCTCGCGCAGCAGCCGCCGGAAGCCGGCCGTCGAAGTTTCCTTCTTGCGCATGATGGTCAGCTTGTGCTGGACAAGCGGATGGTCGACGACGGTAACGCCCTTCATGGTGTTCTCCAACTGCGCAGGTGAATAGTGGATGGTGAATGGTGAATAGTGAATAGTGAACTGGTTTGCGAGTCCTTGGTTGCGCGGAAAACTCGCGGTTGACGAACCGAAGCGCCGGGTGAACCATTCACCATTCACCATTCACCATTCACCATTCACCATTCACCATTCACCATTCACCTGCCCTTGGCGCCGAGCCTGCCCAGCAGCACCGCCCTGGTCTTCCTGTCGACGAAGGCTGCCTCGAGGGCCGTCCTGGTGACGGCGGTGAGCGCCTTGTCGTCCATCGCAAAATGCTCGGCAGCGATGTCGTATTCGCGTTTCAGCGAGGTCCAGAAATAGGGCGGGTCATCGGAGTTGAGCGTCACCTTGCAGCCCGCAACCCGCAAGGCGGGGAAGGGATGGTCGGCGAAGCTGTCGAAGACTTTCAGGGCGATGTTGGAGCCAGGGCAGCATTCGAGCACGACGCCTTCGTCGGCGATGCGCCGCACAAGCTCGGGGTTCTCGATGGCGCGCACGCCATGGCCGATGCGAGACGGGCGGATGTGGTCGAGTGCCGCCTCGACGCTCTCCCAGCCCATCAATTCGCCGGCATGGACGGTGATGCCGAGGCCGGCCTCGCGGGCGATCTCGAAGGCCCTGACATAATCTTCCAGGTCGCCTATCCGCTCGTCGCCGGCGACGCCGAAACCGGTGACCAGCGGATGCCCGCAGCGGGCGGCGAAACGCGCCGCCCGCTCGATCGATTCGACACCGAAATTGCGCACGCCGGTGACGATCATGCGGCCTTCGATGCCGGTCTTCGCCTTGGCGCGGGCCATGCCTTCGCCGAGCGCGTCGGTATAGGCCTTCGGCGACAGCCCGGCCTTGCTGGCATGGTCGGGCGAGGTGAAAACCTCGGAATAGATGGCGCCGTCGCGGGCGAGGCTGGTCAGGTAATGGTCGGCCAGCCGCGCATAGTCTTCTTCGGTGCGGAACAGGTCCGACGAGAAGTCGTAGGCGGCGAGGAAAGAGGTGAAGTCGTGCCAGACGAAGGAGCCGTCCTGGATGTAGGGCGAGGCATCCTTGCCGTATTTCTCAGCCTGGCGGAGGACGAGTTCAGGCGCCGCTGCCCCTTCGATGTGGCAGTGCAGTTCTGCTTTCAAAGGCATTCAATTATCCCGTCAGGCTTTTTCTTATGACGCAGGTTCCTGTCGGAAAACCGTGTGACACTTTTCCGGAACCTGCTTCGAAGCGCGGCCGAACACCGCGCCTTAAACAATAGCGCCCGCACCATCGATCGGCTATGGTCCCGCCGATTTTATGGCGGATCAAAACGATGTCGGTTGAAAGAACCACGGCTGCGGGCGGCATGGAAACCTCCTATGGTTTCAGGCGGGTAGGGCCAGGCGACAAGCAGTCCCTGGTCAATGACGTTTTCCACAAGGTGGCGAACCGCTACGACCTGATGAACGACCTGATGTCGGCCGGGTTGCATCGGTTGTGGAAGGACGCCATGGTCGCCTGGCTCAATCCACCGAAGCGGCCGGGCTGGAGCGTTCTCGACGTTGCCGGCGGCACCGGCGATGTCGCCTTCCGCATCGTCGAGGCGAGCGGCAGGCACGCTCATGCAACGGTTCTCGATATCAACGGCTCGATGCTCGCCGTCGGCCGCGACCGGGCCGAGAAAAAAGGCCTGTCGGCAAATACCGATTTCGTCGAAGCCAATGCCGAGGAACTGCCTTTTGCCGACGCCACTTTCGACGCCTACACCATCGCTTTCGGCATCCGCAACGTGCCGCGCATCGATGTGGCGCTTGCCGAAGCCTATCGCGTGCTGAAGCCTGGCGGGCGCTTTCTCTGCCTTGAATTCTCCGAGGTCGAGATGCCGCTGCTCGACAAGGTCTATGAGGCATGGTCGTTCAACGCCATTCCGCGGATCGGCAAGGTGGTGACCGGTGATGGCGAGCCCTATTCCTATCTGGTCGAATCGATCCGCAAGTTTCCCAATCAGCAGAATTTCGCGGCGATGATTTCGCGCGCGGGCTTCGAGCGCGCCTCGTTCCGCAATTATTCCGGCGGCATCGCCGCGCTCCACTCGGGCTGGAAGCTTTGAGGCTGGCCCGTATCTTTCGTACTCAATGTGCTCTTCGCCGGTCTAGGAAATCGGCGAGGCAAAGCCAGCCATGAGCAGCATCGGCGCTGGTTTCAGGCTCGTACGGGCCGGCTGGGTGCTGGTCCGCGAGGGTGTCATCGCGGCTTTGCCCGGTGACGAGCTCTTCGGCTTGCCGAAATTCGGCTGGCGCATGGCCCGGCTGTTCACCCGCCGTCGCGCGCTTGCCTATGAGCGCGGCGACAGGCTGGCCAAGGCGGTCGTGCGGCTCGGCCCGTCCTACGTCAAGCTCGGCCAGTTCCTGGCGACACGGCCGGATGTCGTCGGAAACGATATCGCGTTTGATCTCGCCATGCTGCAGGACAAGATGCAGACGTTTCCGAAGGCCGAGGCTGTCGCCGCGATAGAGGCCTCGCTCGGACGCAAGGTCGACGAGCTCTATGTCAGTTTTGGCGAGGCCGTCGCCGCCGCCTCGATCGCCCAGGTTCATACCGCCGAAGCCCTGCAGGACGGCGTCATTACCCGGGTAGCAGTAAAGGTCATCCGGCCGGGCGTGCGCCGCCGGTTCTTTCGCGATCTCGAGAGCTATTTCCTCGCCGCCCGGCTGCAGGAAAAATACATCCCGTCGTCGCGCCGGCTGCGGCCGGTCGAGGTGACCGAGACACTGGCCCAGACGACCAAAATCGAAATGGATTTGAGGCTGGAGGCGGCGGCTTTTTCGGAGCTCGGCGAGAATACCAAGGACGATCCCGGCTTCCGTGTGCCGTCGGTCGACTGGGAGCGCACCGGTCGTGACGTGCTGACCATGGAATGGGTCGACGGCATCAAGATGAACGATATTGCCGGCCTAGCCGCCGCCGGCCACGACCTGAAGGCGATTGCCGCCAACCTCGTTCAGTCGTTTCTGCGCCATACGCTGCGTGACGGTTTCTTCCACGCCGACATGCACCCGGGCAACCTGTTTATAGAAGCCGACGGCACCATCGTCGCCGTCGATCTCGGCATTGCCGGCCGGCTCGGCAGGAAGGAGCGCCGGTTCCTCGCCGAAATCCTCTACGGCTTCATCACGCGCGATTACCAGCGCGTCGCCGAAGTTCATTTCGAGGCCGGCTACGTGCCGCGCCAGCACAATGTCGCGGCTTTCGCCCAGGCGATCCGGGCAATCGGCGAACCGATCCACGGCCAGCCGGCCGAGACCATCTCGATGGCCAAGCTGTTGACGCTGCTGTTCGAGGTGACCGACCTCTTCGACATGGCGACGCGGTCCGAGCTGGTGCTGCTGCAGAAGACCATGGTCGTTGTCGAAGGCGTCGCCCGCACCCTCGACCCGGCCTTCAACATGTGGAAGACGTCGGAGCCGGTGGTGAGCGGCTGGATTGCCCGCAATCTCGGCCCGCGCGCGCTGCTGGCCGATGCGCGCGACGGTGCCAGCGCGCTGCTGGCGCTGGCCCGCCAGGCACCGGACCTCGCAGCCCGCACCGAGCGGCTGTCGCGTGAGATCGACCTGATGGCCGAACACGGCCTGCGCTTCGACGAAAGGACTGCGCGCGCCATCGGCAAGGCCGAGGCACGCTACACCCGCTCCGGCCGGCTGGCGCTGTGGGTGATCGCGCTGACGCTGGTTTATATCGCCTGGCGTATATTCTAGCGCTTGTTGCAAAGTGATTGCATTGCTATCATTGCACTCAGAACTTCCGGGCAAGGTGCAATCAGATGGCCAGCATCACGATCCGCAACCTTGATGACGAGGTCAAGGACCTGCTGCGCCGACTGGCGGCGGAGAATGGCCGGTCGATGGAAGACCAGGCGCGGGTGATGATCCGCGCAGCGGTCGAAGGTCAGTTCGGTTCGGCCGGTCGCATCGACCAGATCGAGAAAACACTGCGCGAACTGACGAGTTCGCAGAGTCCGGCAACGCCGGTGGTCGCCGTCTCCAGCCCGCGAGGCATCCTCTCCGGCAAGCGCATCCTGCTGATCATCGGCGGCGGCATCGCCGCCTACAAGGCGCTCGACCTGATCCGCCGGCTGCGCGAGCGCGGTGCGGCAGTGCGGGTGGTGATGACCGCGGCGGCGCAGGAGTTCGTCACTACGCTGTCGGCCGGGGCGCTGTCCGCCGACCATGTTTTCACCGAACTGTTCGATCGGCAGGACGAGCACGACATCGGCCATATCAGGCTGTCGCGCGAGGCCGACCTTTTGGTCGTGGCGCCGGCCACCGCCGACCTGATGGCAAAGCTCGCCAACGGCCACGCCAACGACCTTGCCTCGACGGTGCTCATCGCCACCGACAAGGAGGTTTTGATGGCGCCGGCGATGAACCCGAAAATGTGGGCGCATCCGGCGGTCCGCCGCAACCGCGCGATGCTGGGCAAGGACGGCGTCGCATTCGTCGGCCCGGCGAAAGGCGAGATGGCCGAAAGCAACGAGGTGGGCGAGGGCCGCATGGCCGAGCCGCTGAAGATCGTCACCGCGATCGAGGCGCTGCTCGACAGCCGGCCAAAGCCGCTGGCAGGCAGGAGGATCATCGTCACTTCCGGACCGACGCATGAACCGATCGACCCGGTGCGCTACATCGCCAACCGCTCGTCGGGCAAGCAGGGCCACGCCATTGCGGCGGCGCTGGCCAGGCTCGGCGCCGATGTGCGTCTCGTCTCCGGCCCGGTCGGCATTGCCGATCCGGCCGGCGTTGCCACGCTGCACGTCGAAACCGCCGTCGAGATGAAGGACGCGGTCGAGCAGTTGCTGCCGGCCGACGCGGCGGTGTTCGTCGCGGCTGTCGCCGACTGGCGCACTCAAAGTTCGGCCGGGGAAAAGATCAAGAAGATGGCGGGCGAGGGGCCGCCCTCGCTGCAGATGGTGGAAAATCCCGATATTCTTGCCGGTGTCGGGCACCACAAAAAGCGGCCGATGCTGGTGGTCGGTTTCGCCGCGGAGACGCAGGATCTGGTCAGGAATGCCGAGGCCAAGCTCGCAAAAAAGGGCGCCGATCTTATCGTCGCCAATGATGTCTCCCATGAAGATGGTTCCCCGGGCGTGATGGGCGGCGACCGCAACAAGGTGCGAATCGTCTCGAAGGCCGGCGTCGAGGAATGGCCGGAGATGAGCAAGGACGAGGTGGCGACGCGGCTCGCGGCACTAATCGCCGACCGGCTGAAGACGGTCGTTGTCTAGTCAATCTCCCCCACGGAGATTGACAGCTTCGCCGGCTTCGTGTCGGTCGTCCCCGAAATCCGCAGGGCGGCGAGGCATCCCAGGATGCCGAGCGGTATGAAGGCGAGGAACAGCCAGGCGGCGACGTTCGCCGCGGCCTCGCGGTTCAGGCCTTCGGAAAAGCCGCTGGCGTTGGCGACGATGCCGGTCAGTGCCGCACCCACGGCATAACCGATGCGCTGCATGGTCGGCACAGCGGCCGAGGCGATCGTCTGCTCGCCTTCCTTGGCCGATGCCACGATCACACGCGTGACGAACGGCCAGGCGATGCCGAAACCGCCGCCTTGCAGCAAGGCACAAAGCAGGATCAACGGGATAGAGCCCGCCGGCACCGTATAGGCGAAACCGGCGACGCCCGTGGCGATCATCAGCGCCCCGCCGACGATGATCAGCCGCTCTCGCTCTGGCGGCGCATTGGCGACGAGGATCGACAGGATCGACCAGGCGATCGATTCGGCGGCGATGATGTAGCCGGTGGTCAGGATCGGAATGCCGTGCAGGCTGGTCAGAAGCAGCGGCCCGTAGACCGCGAACGAGCAGGTCGCCACCGAAAACGCCGCGACCATAGTCATGCCCGCGCCGACCGGCGAGCGCCATGAGAACAGCCGCGACGGGAACAGGCGCGAGCGCGGCTTCAGTGCGTCGATATAGATAAACAGCGCCAGGCCGATCAGGCCGAGGGTGAGCAGCAGCGACGAGCGCAGCAGGGCGATGTCGACGCCGGCAGTGGCAATCAGCACGACGCTGCCGGCGAGGCAGCCAAGTGCCGCAAAGGGGAAGGGCGGCGCCGAGCCGCCCTTCGCCTGCGGCCTCGTTGCTTCAGGCGTATCGAGCACGAGGAAGCTTGCCAGCGCCATGGCCGTGCCGCCGAGGGTGAAGACGCCGAAGGCCCAGCGCCAGGACGAGAATTCGGTCATGACCGCGCCGAGCACCGGCCCGCTGAAGGCGGCGACACCCCAGATCGCCGACATGACGCCGAAAAGCTGCGGCCAGATCGCGCGGGCAAACAGCCGCTCGACCGAGACGAAGGCCAGCGACACCAGCGCGCCGCCACCGAGCCCTTCGATCAGGCGGCCGCAGAGGAACAGCGGCATCGAAGGCGCGGTGGCGCAGACCAGCGCGCCGACGGCATAGAGCATTGCGGCGACCATCATGTTGGTACGCAGCGCGACATAGCTCACCAGCCGTCCGGCGGCCGCACCGGCAACGATGGCGCCGAACTCGTAGATCGCCAGCGACCAGCCGACCAGTTGCACGCCGGCGAGGTCGCCGACCATGGCCGGCATGACCGTTGCTACCATGGTTTCGTTGGTGGCGTGCAGCAGGATGC
Source organism: Mesorhizobium sp. M0698 (assembly GCF_040320455.1). Classification (NCBI taxonomy): domain Bacteria; kingdom Pseudomonadati; phylum Pseudomonadota; class Alphaproteobacteria; order Hyphomicrobiales; family Phyllobacteriaceae; genus Mesorhizobium; species Mesorhizobium sp. M0698. The sequence continues at coordinate 335,809 of NZ_JAMYPQ010000002.1, forward strand.
CGAGGCCGATAAAGCAGAAGCGCGCCAGGTCGCCGCTCGCCCACAGCGCGCGCCAATCGACCCCGTTTGTGCTTGTTTTGGTCATCCAGCCCCCCGAGCTTCCCTAGACGCTGGTCTAAAATATTGGAGCGCTCTTCGTCTCCAAATGGGCACGCGGCGCTTCGGGGACGGCTTGTAAAACCTCAACCGCAGTTGAGTTCAAGCGGTTTCCGGTGTGCTGAGATGATGATGTAGGCGGGAAGCCAGGGTGATCGTGCATCTCGGCTCCACGATCAACCCGCTCTGCGGCGCAACTGATACTGGCTGACGCCGATTGCGATGTTCACGCCGTTCTACCAATCGATTTAGCAGCACCTCAACCGACGTATATCCCAGATACTGGTTGCCAGCTTCCGCAAATATGGTTAATATATTAGCAAGAAGAAATATTCCCGCTTACAGTCGTACTGGAGCACGACAATGGGCGCTGCCGATTTGCGCAGGCCAAGTATTGCGGCGATTCTGTGCGCCGCAGAGGGCCCTTCATCCGAAAGAGTCTTGTCACCCGAAAGAGTCTTGGGAGGCCCGGCGGCTTAAAGCCGTTGCTGGCGGCCTCATAACTTCCGCATCCCCCACAGCATAATCGATCGAGCCGAATCGAGGGCTTTGTTGCGCCCTCATGCTGCCGACCAGTGCCAGAGATGGCCTGCGCAGCACCCTCTAGCTCTGGCAAAATCGGAGGAGAACATGATTATCAGACATAGTGGTTTAAAGGTGGCCGCGGTTGTCGCCTTCTGGGGCGGAACACTGTTGCTCGGAACAGGCGGAGCGCTAGCGCAGAACGCCTGTCCTGGCGTGTCGGCGACGCAGTGCACGGACTTCTGCGGCACCGCTGGCGTGGCCTCCTGCACAAAGACGGGGTCGGTTCCGGACTGCGTGTGCAATGAGACCAAGAAGGATGTGAATGGCAATGCGTTCGGCACGGCAACGCAGGATACGGCTGAAGGCCAAGGCAACATTGGCAACAAGACCGAGACGGCCTGCGAGGGTAATCCCGGCCACTGCAAGTAGTAATATCCGAAATTTTCGAATAAACGTCTATGTATTTGGCTGTTGATGGGTTTATTCTATAGGTTTGTAGAATTCCTCTGCGGCACTGCCAAGTGCAGATTAAAGAGCTGGAAGGGATTACCTTTCCCTTCCGGCTCAGAGGTGGTCAGAACATGATGCGCAGCGTTTTGTTCGTTACGGTAATCCTCGGCGCGGCGGTAACGCCCGGGAGTTCCATGGGACCGACACCATCGGCGACTTCCGGCCAGGTTTTGTCGGCCTTCAATCAGCTCTCAGCTCTCCTCAAGCCGTCCTCCATCAGGCCCGATACCCCCGCCTATCGCTCGCAAGCCGTGGAGCGCGGCGATATCGTCACAACGGTGCAGGCGGCTGGCACGCTGAACGCGCTAGTTATGGTGGAAGTCGGTTCTCAGCTCTCGGGTCGGGTGAAGGAACTCTATGTCGACTTCAACTCCAAGGTCACCAAAGGCCAGGTGATAGCCCGGGTTGAGCCGGAGATTTACGAAGCGAGAGTAGCGCAAGCCCTTGCCGAACGGGAGATGGCGCAAACGCAGGTTTCGGTACATCGGGCGCAGATCGAGCGGGCCAGGGCAGAGATGGAGACCGCCGAGGCCAGATATGATTCTGCAGCCGCACAGACTACACGCGCCGAAATCGCGCTCGATGGTGCGGCGCAGGAAGTGAACCGCAAACGTTCCCTGGCTAAGCAGAAGATCATCGCGGTGGGAGAATGGGAGCGGGAGAATACCGCGCACAATTCTGCCAAGGCGCAGGCGACTGCCGCCCAGGCCGAGGAACTGTCGCAATCGGCAGTCGTTCGAGCCGCCAAGGCGACCCTCAACATGGCAGAAGCGGAGCTCGCCAACACGCTTGCCCAGGTGAAGCAGAAGGAAGCGGTGCTTCAGCAGGCCCAAATTGATCTTGACCGCACCTATGTACGCGCGCCGGTCACCGGCACGGTGGTCAATCGCGCCGTCAGTGGCGGTCAGACCCTGGCGGCTAGCCTGCAGACCCCGATACTGTTCACCATAGCTCAAGACCTGACTGAGATGCAGGTGGAAGCTTCCGTGGTGGAAGCCGACATTAGCCGTTTTGCGCTCGGGCAGCCGGTTACTTTCACTGCCGATGCCTATCCCGACCGAATTTTCACCGGCACGGTAAAACAGATACGCAAGGCACCGCAGGTCGTTCAAAACGTCGTCACATACATAGTGGTGGTCGGTACGCAAAATTCCGATGAGCTGCTGTTGCCCGGCATGACCGCCAATCTGAGCGTGGTAATGGCTAAGCGACATGGGGTCTTGAAAGTGCCCAATGCGGCCCTGCGTTTTCGGCCGCCGAGTGATACCGGGGACGAGGCGCGATCGACCGCGCCGGCCATTGCCAAAACGGGCGTAGAGGCGGGAAGCCCGGGCGAGGTATTTGTATTTGGGCCAGACCGCGAGCCGAAGCTTGTTTTGCTCCGGCTTGGAATCACCGACGGTCGTGCAACAGAGGTGCTGGCAGGCGACCTGACTGAGGGGCAGCAGGTCATTACGGGGCTTGCCACTGCTCCGCGTCGGGACGATGACGCGTCTTCCGTCCTGGTCAAGTTCCGGTTGTGGTGAGGTCAGGTATCCATGGCTCTGATTGACGTCGACCGGCTGCGCCATTGCTACCGTGTTGGCGGAGAGCCGGTGTGGGCGCTCGAAGGGGTGACCATGACGATTCAACGAGGCGAATTCGTCGCGGTGATCGGATCTTCAGGATCGGGCAAGTCTACCTTCATGAACATACTGGGCTGCCTCGACAGTCCGAGTGAAGGCCGCTATCGGCTGAACGGGGTAAACGTCGGTGGACTCCATCACGATGAACTCGCTGCGATCCGCAATAGGAACATCGGTTTCGTGTTTCAGTCGTTCAATCTGCTGCCGCGGGCCAGCGCACTAGAAAATGTGGAACTGCCGCTTGTCTATCGCCGCATGTGGGCTGGTGAGCGGCGGCGCGCAGCGCTGGCGATGCTGGCCAAGGTGGGGCTCGCCGATCGGGCCAGACATACTCCTGCCGAACTCTCGGGCGGACAACAGCAGCGCGTTGCCATTGCCCGCGCCCTGGTGACGGAGCCTTTACTTTTACTGGCCGATGAACCCACTGGTGCGCTCGACAGCCAGACAGGGCTGGAGATCATGGCAATTTTCCGCCGACTCAATGGAGAGGGCCTGACCATTGTGCTGGTCACCCATGAGGCTGAGATAGCTGCCCATACGGATCGCATTGTAGCCTTTCGAGACGGCCGCGTTCTGTCAGACACCCCTGTCATACAGCAAGTCCGACCTTTGGATGACACTCGCCGTCTAGCGCTGGCGTACAACAATGTCCGGTAGCACAAGAACCGCCCTGCGATCATTACGCTCCCATCATATGCGCAGCGCGCTCACCATGTTGGGCATCATCATCGGTGTGGCCGCTGTCGTGGTGATGATCGCGATCGGGGTTGGTGCGCGCGAACGGATCACTGCGCAGATCCGCAGCCTCGGCGCCAACCTCATCAGCGTCAGTCCGGGCAGTGCGAAGATGGGCAGCGTGCGGCTTGGGGCCGGTGGCGCGCCGCGGCTGAGTGAAGAGGACGCGGCGGCGATCGGAATGGAAATCCCCGGCGTCGTGGTGGCGGCGCCACTCCTCTACGCCCGCGAGCAGTTCACGATCGGCTCCGCCAATTGGCAAGGCGTGCTTCGCGGCGTGACGCCGGAATATTTCTCAGCGCGCGAGTGGAGGGTTATTGCCGGGCAGGAGATGACCCCGGAGGACAACAACCGCGTCGCCAACGTGGTGCTCCTCGGAACGACGATGCGGGAGAAGTTGTTCGGAAAAGCCGATCCGCTGGGCGCCGCGATCCGCATCCGCGACGTGCCGTTCACGGTGATCGGACTGCTGGAGCGGAAGGGCCAGAGCGTGTGGGGCGATGATCAGGACGATGTGGCACTTGTGCCGCTGAGGACGGCGCGACGTCAGTTCATTGGCACGAGCCGTGCCAATCCGACCTTCGTACACAACATCACCGTCAAGTTCGCCGATTGGACCTCGGCCGAGGACACGATGGCAGCGATCCGCCAACTCCTGTGGCAGCGTCACCGGTTGCGGACGGGTCAGGAAGACAGCTTCATGGTGAGCAACCTCGCCGAAGCTGCGAATGCCGAAGGTTCGACCACACGCGTGGTGTCGCTGCTGCTTTCGGCGGTGGCCTCAATTTCGCTGGTCGTGGGCGGGATCGGCATCATGAACATCATGCTGGCGACGGTGACGGAGCGGGTCCGCGAGATCGGACTGCGGCTTGCGGTGGGCGCGCGACGGCGAGATATCCTTGCCCAGTTTCTCGTTGAGGCAGCAACGCTTGCCCTGCTCGGGGGTATTCTAGGTGCTGGTATTGGGATTGTTGCTGCAATCGCCCTTGGGTCTATCGCTCAATGGCCGGTGATCATCGATCTCAGCGCCGTCCTGCTGGCTATCGGCTTTGCCGCGGCTGTAGGCGTCTTTTTCGGCTACTATCCCGCCCGCAAGGCCGCAAGCCTACAGCCGATCGAAGCGCTGCGCGCAGAATGAGTTTGGCGCCACCGCGCGATCATCGGTCAATTTCGAAGCCGCAAGGCGCCCAATCAAAAGGCTGCCACGCGCCGGCGACTACGCGACGCGGAACCGTCCTATCCCGGCGCATGATGAAAGGCCACGGCCGTATTTGCCAGAGGCCGCTATTTGAACGAATGGATCAGGTCCAGCGAAGTGACGGCGACCGCCAGGTTGACGCCGGTCTGTGCCTGGACACTGAGCGGCTGCAGCGAAAAGGCGCTGTCGAGGCCGCCGACCAGGAGATTGGCGCCGCCACCGGTGACCACGCTGGCCTCGGCGTTCACGCCATAGTAGCTGCCGGCAAGGTCACCTTCATCGTGGTTGCGGGTCGCCGCCAGAACCGCCCATACCAGCTGGCCCTGATGCGTCCGGCCGACATCGACGCCGAGCTTGGAAATCACCCCGGTATAGACTTCGGAGGGGCCACCACGATGCGGACGAAAGACACAGGAAACACCCTTGTTGGAGGTGACGAGATAGGCCGTGCCGCCGTCGATGGTGCAGTCGAGCACGCCGAGCTGGAGCTTGCTGGCGCTGGCGGGAGCGGCAACGACGGTCGTGGCGAGAGCAGCGGCACAGGCGAGTTTCTTGATCATGGCAGGGTCCTTTCGAAATTGCCTTGTACAAACGGCTGAGCACGCCGAGCGTTCCGCCGAAAACTTGGCGCCAGCAAGGCGAAGCTAAACGCAGGGTTGTCGGAGTGCGGAAACGGAGGCCCGATTAACCGGCCGCTCAGCCGGCACTGGTGCGGGCCAGGCCGTCCTTGGCCGGCTGGTAGGTCGGATTGAGGTGCACGGCTTCGCGGTAGGATTTCGCGGCCCTGACCTTGTCGCCGCGCCGCTCGTAGATCAATGCCTGGTTGGACCAGGCCTCGGCATTCTTGCCGTCGAGCTTGATGGCCATGTTGAAGTCGGCGAAGGCATTGTCCTCGTCGTTCATGGCAAGGTAGGAGAGGCCGCGCCCGTTGTAAGGCTCGGAGGCATCCGGCGCCAGCGAAATGGCGGTCGAGAAATCCTCGATGGCAAAGGCGTGCTGGCCCTGACTCTGGTAGATCAGGCCGCGATTGTGATAGGCGCGCGCATCGGTCGTGTCGAGCTGGATGGCCTTCTGGAAATCGTTGAAGGCTTCCTGGACCCGGCCCGCCCTGCGGTAGAGATTGCCGCGGCCGATATAGGCGGCGTCATAGTTGGAATTGATCTGGATCGAGCGGTTGTAGTCGGCGAGCGCGCTCGCCTGATCGCCGAGGAAGCGCTGGATGAGCGCCCGGTTCGAATAGGCCTGGTAAAAATTCGGATTGAGCTGGATGGCGGTGTTGAAGTCCTTCAGCGCCGCCTGGTACTGGCCGCCGCGGCCATAGGCCGAGCCGCGCACATTGTAGGCTTCCGGATCCTGGGGGTTGCGCTGGATCACCGCCGACAGCGAGGAGATGTTCTCGCTCGAGGCTTGCGCCTTGTCGATGTTGTTGAACTCGCCGGTCGGAACGCTCTGGCAGCTGGCAAGCGCCATCCCGGAAAGCAGGGCTGCCGTCAGGGCGAGGCCGCGCCACGCGGTTCTGCGCTCTACGGTAATTGCGTCCATGTCTGCCCTGTCCTTACTGCGCCGTCTGGTCCGTTCCCCCTCCGAACCGGCATCTCTCCCAACCGGTCCTCTCGGACCGGGTCGAACTCACAACAAAAAGGTGGCGGCGATTCCGCATCGCGCCACCTTGGATATCCTTGGAAAAGGACGAAAAATTGACGTCAGAACCGCGGCGGACGCGGAGCACCGGCACCGGCAGCACCGGCCGCGACCGGACGCGGCGTCATCGGCAGCAGGCCTTCGCGCTGGGCGCGCTTGCGGGCCAGCTTGCGGGCGCGGCGCACGGCTTCCGCCTTTTCACGGGCGCGCTTCTCGGAGGGCTTCTCGTAATGTCCGCGCATCTTCATTTCGCGGAAGATGCCTTCGCGCTGCATCTTTTTCTTGAGCGCGCGAAGCGCCTGATCAACATTGTTGTCGCGGACGAGTACCTGCACGTGCAATCCTGTCTTTCGGGTTTGAAATCAACAGGCAAGCGGCCACAGCCGCAAGCCTCCGCGGCGCGTTACACCACGAATTGGGGCGGCTGATAGCAGAATCAAGGGGCTCTGTCCACAGCCGATTGAGAGGCGGTCCCGATCCGGAAACGAAAAACCCGCCTCGGCGGGGTCATTGGTGTGAATCAACACCATATCGAGTTTAGTAGCATAGCTGCCGGCACAAAGCAAGAACAAAATTCGCCTCGGGCCAGATAGGCGCCGCTACGCCGTGGCCAGGTGGAGCTGCTCGAAACCCTCGAAGAACTCGCCGTAGTCGCAGGTTATCTCCTCGCCGGCGGCGATGTCGCGGGTTGCGGTGGCCCCGCCATATTGCGAAAAGTCGGTGTTCGGCTTGTCGGCGTGGTTCATGAAGCGGCCATTGTCGACCTCATAGACCATGAAGCCCGGCCGGTCCGGACTGGGATAGGCATATCTGTCGAGCAATTCCTTGAGGTGCGGCGGCGCTGCCTCGTATCTTTCCATCGGGATCAGCCGGTCGAAGTCCGGATCGAGCCGCCAGATCTGCGCGCCTTTCCGGATAGGCTCGGCGGCGAACACGCCGACGCCTTCGATTGCGCTCGCGGCGATATAGGTTCTGATCAGCAGCATGTTTCCAATCCGTCTTCGAGGCGAAGACGGAATCGTCAAATCGCCGGAAAAAGCAAGGCCGGTTTTTCAGGCATTGCGGCTGGCGGGCCCACGCCGACCGCGAAACCTTCACGTCCGGGTGATCGAGACGCCGCCGTCGGCGAACAGTGCCGTGCCGGTGGTGAAGCTCGATGCATCGGAAGCCAGGTAAAGCGCCGAGCGGGCGATCTCGTCAGGCTCGGCGACGCGCTTCAAGGCATGCAGGTTTTCGACGAAGGCCCGCGATTCAGGGGTCTTGAATGTCGCCGAAGGCGTGTCGGTGCCGCCCGGCAGCAGCGCGTTGACTCGAATCCCCTTGGCGCCAAATTCGGCGGCCAGCACCTGCGTCAATCCGATCAGTCCGGCCTTGCTCGCGGCATAGCTGGTCATGCCGGGCATGCCGACCGTGTAGCCGACGAAGGTGGAGGTGAAGATCAACGAGCCGCCGCCGCGTTCGACCATCGCCGGCACCTGGTATTTCGCGCCGAGAAAGGCGCTGGTCAGATTGGTATCGAGCGTCTCGCGCCAGCCCTCCAGCGACAGCTCCGAAACCGGCCCCATCCTACCGACCGAGCCGGCATTGTTGAAGGCGATGTCGAGCCCGCCGAATTTCTCGACCGCCAGGTCGACCAGGACTTTCGCGTAGGCTTCGTCACGGACATCGCCGGCAAGAGCGACGGCGGTGCCGTCGGCGTCTTCGATTTCGGCAACCAGCGCATCGAGTTCCGCCTGGCGGCGGGCGGCGACGACGAGCCTGGCGCCTTGCTCGGCAAAGAGTTTTGCCGTGGCGCGGCCGATGCCGGAGCTGGCGCCGGTGACGATGGCAACTTTGTTGATAAGTGCGAGCATTTTTTGCATCCTTTTTGGCGCCGGCCCTTGCCGGCAATCGGGATGCTTGGTCGCAGATCGGGGCGGCGCGAGCCACCCGATACCTGCGCTGTCGCGGACAGCGCTTCTTGACGTCCGCTGGCCACCAGGCTACGGCTCGTCATCCAAAAGCTCGCGGGTGGACGCGCCACCCATTTGCAATGACCCCCCAAGACATGATGAGCAAGTTGCTGGTGCCCGGCTACGAGGGCGACAGCGAGTTGACGTTCGCTCTTCAATCGGAATTTCACAAAGGCTTTCCGCTCGAAAACCTCCGGCCGCTGTTGACGTCCGACAACCTTCATACGCAAGCCGCCGCCGCTTTTTTGGTGGCCGAAATCAGCCCAAGGCTAAGCTGCAATATGAATTGCGTCGTCGCGGAGATCGCCGATCTGCTCGATAGTGAATCTTCGGGTATCCGGTTCGACGCAATCGAGGCGCTTCTGGGATGCACGACCCCTGCGGACGGCGCCATTCTCGGCCGCGTGATGCTGCGGCTGGATGACGAACATGCCGGCGTTCAGTGGAGAGTCGTCCAGTTCATCTGCCTTGCGGAGTGCTGGCAGCTAAGGCTTGCGGTGGAAAATGCCGCCGCGCTTCGCCCGGACTCGGCTTTCACCACACTGGTCAATGCCTATGGTCACTATATCATGCCGAGCTCCAAGGACCTGCCACGGTTGCTCGCGAATCCGGATGCGGTGTTGCGGCGCTTTGCTGCGGCAGTGGCTATCAGGCCGCGCGAGGTGATCGTCGAGCGCTTCGTGGCCATGGCGGAGCAGTCGGACGACGCGGAAATTCGTAAAATCGCTGCCGATTGCCGCAAAGGCTATTTGCGGCCGACCTATGCAATCGGCCCGTCCATCCTGAAGCGTGCTCCGGCTGACCCGTCAAAAGGCGAAGCTCAGAACAGCGACCGTTGAAAGCACGGCGCAAAACGGCAAGCGCCGTCGCAAACAGTGCAAGGCGACTATTGCCTAAGCAGCCAGCCGAGCCGATCGAGCGAAAATGCGTAGCTGACGGCGATCAGCAGGGCGACGGCTATGCCGGCTGTCGTGTAACCGGCCAGGTGGAATCCGGCAGCGCCGCCGAACAGGATGACGAGTTCGAGCACCAGCCGCAAACCGCCCGGCACCGGAACCGGCGCCCGCCCCGAGCGGCTCGGATCGTTCGGCACCGCGAAGATTCCCCAGAGCGCGGCGGCAACGAACGGCAATGCCACGGCAAGGATCCAGCGCCACATGCCCGCTGAGAGGCTCCAGCCCGCCATGCCGAGGCCGAGCAAAGCGGCGAGCTCCAGCAAGAAGCGCAATGTCAGATTCCACCAGACGTTACCCACCGCCATAATCCTCCGATCGTCAGGCGACGGATAGCGGTGGAAGGCAATTGCATCAACCTGCCCGGATGCGGCTTTTTCACCACGGCGCAAAACGGCAAGCGCCGTCGCAAACAGTGCAAGGCTGGCAGCACGGTTTCGCTAGTGATACAGCTCGCGCGCCGGGGTTGGCTGATCTGCCCGGCCGCCATTTGCGAGGCCTGCAACGTTGAAGAAATACTCGGTATTCGCCATCGCCCGCGAGGCCATGCGCGGTCATAGAGGCTGGGAGGAACAGTGGTCCTCGCCGGAGCCGAAGAAGGAGTACGACGTCATCATCGTCGGCGCCGGCGGCCACGGCCTGGCCACCGCCTATTATCTCGCCACCGTGCACGGCATCACCAACGTAGCGGTATTGGAAAAAGGCTGGCTCGGCGGCGGCAATACCGGGCGCAACACCACCATCATCCGCTCGAACTATCTCTACGACGAGAGCGCCGGCATCTACGACCATGCGCTGAAGCTGTGGGACGGGCTCAGCCAGGAGCTCAACTACAACGTCATGTATTCGCCGCGCGGCGTCATGATGCTCGCCCACAACATCCACGACATCCAGGTGCTGAAGCGGCACGTCCACGCCAACCGGCTGAACGGCATCGACAATGAATGGCTGACGCCGGAGCAGGCAAAGGAATTCTGCCCGCCGCTCAACATTTCGCGCGATGCGCGCTACCCGGTTATGGGTGCTGCCCTGCAGCGCCGCGGCGGCACGGCGCGCCACGATGCGGTCGCCTGGGGCTATGCGCGCGGCGCCTCGGCGCGCGGCGTCCACATCATCCAGAATTGCGAGGTCACCGGCGTCAAACGGGCGCCGAACGGCGCGGTCACCGGCGTCGAGACGACGCGCGGCTTCATCGGCGCCAGGAAGGTCGGCGTGGTCGCCGCCGGCCATTCCTCGGTGATCATGAACATGGCCGGCGTGCGCATGCCGCTGGAAAGCTATCCGCTGCAGGCGCTGGTGTCGGAGCCGGTCAAGCCGGTGGTGCCTTGCGTGGTGATGTCGAACACCGTGCATGCCTATATCTCGCAATCCGACAAGGGCGAGCTCGTCATCGGCGCCGGCACCGACCAGTATGTCTCCTATTCGCAGACCGGCGGGCTGCACATTTTGCAACATACGCTGGACGCCATCTGCGAGATGTTCCCGATCTTCACGCGCATGAAGATGCTGCGCTCATGGGGCGGCATCGTCGACGTGACGCCGGACCGTTCGCCGATCCTGGCCAAGACGCCGGTGCCCGGCCTCTATGTCAATTGCGGCTGGGGCACGGGCGGTTTCAAGGCGACGCCGGGTTCGGGCCATGTCTTTGCCCATACGATCGCCAGGGACGATCCGCACCCGATCAACGCGCCCTTCACCATAGAGCGCTTCCGCACCGGCCGCCTCATCGACGAGGCGGCGGCGGCGGCGGTGGCGCACTGATGATGACCGAGATGGCCGTCGCCATGCCGCTGATGCTCGCCGGCGAGCAAGGCCTGTTCCATATCCCCACGCCAGAGGAGGTGCGCCTGCAGCCCATCAGCCGCGCCGGCAATGAAGCGGATTGGCCGTTTTCCGTCGACGAGGGTGTACTCGCCTGCGCCTGGAGCGCCGGTCAGAGAGTGGTCACCTTTATGGAGAACCGGCCAGCCGATCTCGAGGAAGGCGAAAAATTCGAGCGGCGCTACGTCATCGTGACGACCGAACCGATGACGCTTTCGGTCGGCAATATGGCGTATCGCGACCTTTTCCGCCCGGTAGCCAGCATTGAGGAGCGCATCCGGCTGGTCGCGCCCTTCGTGACGATGGGCCAGAGGCTTTGCGACCAACCTGCCGGCGCTCGCGTCGGCCACGGCGAACTGTAGGACCAACCATGCTTCTCATCCGCTGCCCCTATTGCGAGGAAGAGCGTCCGGAGCTCGAATTCCGCAACGCCGGCGAGGCGCATATCGCGCGTTCCCCAAACATCGCCGGCGAGAGCGACGACGATTTTGAAAAGTTCTTTTTCATCCGCTCCAATCCCAAGGGGATCATCTATGAGCGCTGGCGGCACATGCATGGCTGCGCGCGGTTCTTCAATGCCGTGCGCGACACCGTCAGCGACAGGTTCCTGATGACCTACAAGGCCGGCGAGCCGAAGCCCGTAAAACTGCCGGGAGCCGCCAAATGAGCGCCACGTTCCGCATTGCCGGCGCCGGGCGGCTCAAACAGGCAAAGATAGCTGGCTTCAGCTTCGACGGCCGCCCCTATACCGGCATCGAGGGCGATACGTTGGCCTCGGCGCTGCTTGCAAACGGCGTCCATCTCGTCGGCCGCTCGTTCAAGTACCACCGGCCGCGCGGTTTTCTGTCGGCTGGGGCCGAAGAGCCGAACGCGCTGGTCGAGATCAAGCGCGACGCGGCACGCAAGACGCCGAACGTGCGTGCCACGGTGCAGGAACTCTATGACGGATTGACCGCACAGTCGCAGAACCGCTGGCCGTCGCTCGCTTTCGACATCGGTGCCGTCAGCAGTATTGCCTCGCCGATGCTTTCGGCCGGCTTCTACTACAAGACCTTCATGTGGCCGAAGGCCGCGTGGAAAAACCTCTACGAGCCCAAGATCCGCGCCGCCGCCGGTCTCGGCGTCGCTCCTGACCAGCCGGATCCCGACCACTATTCGGCGCGCTTCGCCCATTGCGAGGTGCTGGTACTTGGCGGCGGTGCCGCGGGCATCGCCGCGGCATTGGCCGCGGCCGAGACCGGCGCGCGCGTTTTCCTTGCCGACGAGCAGGCGGAATTCGGCGGCAGTCTGCGCTTCGAGAGCGGCGCGAAGATCGAAGGCCAGGACGGCTTTTCCTGGGTGCAATCGGCTCTCGCCAAGTTGAGCGCGATGGACAATGTCCGCGTGCTGCCGCGTACCACGGCCTTCGGCTATTACGCGCAGAATTTCGTCGGGCTGGTCGAGCGCGTCAGCGACCATCTGCAGAACCCCGGCCGCGACCTGCCGCGCGAGCGGCTGTGGCAGGTTCGCGCCAAACACGTGGTGCTGGCGACCGGCGCCATCGAGCGCCACATGGTGTTTGCCGATAACGACCGCCCCGGCATCATGCTGGCGTCGGCGGCGCGCACCTATCTCAACCATTACGGCGTCGCCGTCGGCAGGAATATCGGCGTCTATACGGCGAACGATTCCGCCTATGCGGCGGCGATCGACCTGAAAAAGGCCGGCATCAACGTGGCGGCGATTGTCGACCTGCGCGACAACCCGACCGGGCCGGCGATCGACGAGGCGAGGGCGCTCGGCATCGAGGTCAATTTCGGCCGCGCGGTGATCCGCGCCGGCGGCAAATTGCGGGTGTCGTCGATGACCGTGCAGCCGAAGAATGGCGGCGGCGAGCGCACCATCCCGGTTGACGCGATTCTGATGTCGGCCGGCTGGACGCCATCGGTGCATCTGTTCTCGCAATCGCGCGGCAAGGTCGCCTTCAATGACGAGACCAAGCGCTTCGTGCCCGGAATTTATGCGCAGGACTGCGTCTCGGTCGGCGCCTGCAACGGTACCGACGGGCTGTCGGCGACGATCGACGAGGCCTATGCAGCGGGCGCGAAGGCGGCCAAGGACGCCGGCAGCAGGCCGGCCAAGGGCACCAAGCCGAAGGTCGACGCCGGCGAGAGCTGGTCGCGCGGCATGCTGGGTGCAGCACGCGGCGCCGGGGCGGATACGACGGTAAAGGCGTTCGTCGATTTCCAGAACGACGTCACCGCCAAGGACATCCGCCAGGCGGTGCATGAGGGCATGCGCTCCATCGAGCACGTCAAGCGCTTCACCACCAATGGCATGGCGACCGACCAGGGCAAGACCTCCAACATGCACGGCCTGGCGATTGCCGCCGAGACGCTGGGCAAGCCGATCCCGCAGGTCGGGCTGACGACGTTCCGGGCGCCCTATACGCCGGTGACATTCGGCTCGATCGTCGGGCACGCGCGGGGTCCGCTGTTCGACCCGACCCGCAAGACCGCGATCCATCCCTGGGCCGAGCGCCAGGGCGCTGTATTCGAGGATGTCGGCCAATGGAAGCGCGCCTGGTATTTCCCGAAGCCGGGCGAGGACATATATGCCGCCGTCGACCGCGAATGCGTCACGGTGCGCAAGACAGCCGGCCTGTTTGACGCCTCGACGCTGGGCAAGATCGAGGTGGTCGGGCCGGATGCGGCCAAATTCATGGAACTGCTCTACACCAATCCATGGGAGAAGCTCGAGCCCGGCCGCTGCCGTTACGGCATCATGCTGCGCGAGGACGGCTTCATCTATGACGACGGTGTCGTCGGCAGGCTTGCACCCGACCGTTTCCATGTGACGACGACGACCGGCGGCGCGCCGCGCGTCATGAACCATATGGAAGACTATCTCCAGACCGAGTTCCCGCATCTCAACGTCTGGCTGACCTCGATCACCGAGCAATGGGCGGTGATTGCCGTGCAGGGACCGAAGTCTCGCGACATCATTGCGCCGCTGGTCGAGGGCATCGACATGTCGGATGAGGCGCTGCCGCATATGTCGGTGCGCGAAGGCCGGATCTGCGGCGTGCCGACCAGGCTGTTTCGCATGTCGTTCAGCGGTGAGCGCGGCTTCGAGATCAACGTGCCGGCCGATTACGGCGAGGCAGTCTGGGAAGCGCTATGGGCCGAGGGCCAGAAGCATGGCGCCTGTGCTTACGGCACCGAGTCCATGCATGTGCTGCGCGCTGAAAAGGGCTACATCATCGTCGGCCAGGATACCGACGGCACGGTGACGCCGAACGACGCCGGGCTCGACTGGGCGGTCGGCAAGAAGAAGACCGACTTCGTCGGCATTCGCGGCATGGCGCGGCCGGATCTGGTCGCCAAGGGCCGCAAGCAGCTTGTCGGCCTGAAGACCAGGGATCCCAAGGTGGTGCTGGAGGAGGGCGCGCAGATCGTCGCGGACCCGAAGCAAGCAATCCCGATGAAGATGATTGGCCATGTCACCTCGAGCTATTGGTCGCAAAATTGCGGCCGCTCGATCGCGCTGGGGCTGGTCGCCGGCGGCCGCGATCGCACGGGCGAGACGCTCTATGTGCCGATGCCGAACGGGGTGATCGAGGTGGAGGTCACCGGCATGGTGTTCTTCGACGAGAAGGGGGAGCGCCTCAATGGCTAAGGCCGCTTTGAAAACCGACGCCGCCGGACCCTCAGTCGAACGCCGTCCGGCTCTCGCCGGCCAGTCGCTTTCCGCCGCCGGCGTTACACTTGCCGTGCTGCCGCCGGCCGAGCGCATATCGCTGCGCGCGCCGGAAGCCTCGATTGCGGCACTTTCGAAAGCGCTCGGCGTCGTCCTGCCGCAAAGGCCGAAAACCTCGGCGGCAAAGGCCGGACGCACGGCCTTGTGGCTCGGGCCGGACGAATGGCTGGTCATCGACGAGAGCGGAAAAGATCCGCGCGCCGACTGCGCAAGCATTTCCGTACTGCATTCGGCGGTCGGCATCTCGCACCGCAACGTCGCCATATCGGTTACCGGTCCGGCTGCCGCGGCGACGATCAATGCCGGCTGCCCGCAGGATCTGTCGCTCGACGCCTTTCCGGTCGGGGCGGCGTCGCGTACCATTCTCGGCAAGGTCGAAATCGTGCTGTTGCGCACGGCGGCCGACGCGTTCCGCGTCGAATGCTGGCGTTCCTTTTCCGATTATGTCTTTACTTTTCTGTCGGAGGCAGCGCGCGACGCGGCAGCATAGGCACGTTCGCCGCGCCCGACCGTTCTGCGACAGCGAGCCGAGGGAGAATGCAAATGCCGCCGAACTCCGCGCCGAAGTCGCCGGTCAAGACGCCGGCCGTGCGCTCTTTCGAAGACGAGCAGCGCACTGGGACGGATATCGAAGAGGAACTCGAGGAAGGCCTCGAGGACACATTCCCGGCCAGCGATCCGGTGTCGATCACCGGAACGGCCATTCCCGGCGCACCGGCAAGACCCGGCAAGCCCAAAAGCGTGGTGGGACAGAAGCGCAAGAAGTGATCTGCGCGGGGTGACAAAAGCAGGGCTGAGGCCGGCACGATGGGCGGCCGGAAATTGCTGCCGCCCTTTCGTTTCCTCACCGCGTATTGTCGCCCGATCGGCTCAGAAGCTGCTTGGCACGATCCACGGGTCGATGCCGATACCCAGCCTCGGGCCCTGCTGCCGGCCTTGTGGGCCGCGGCATCGGCGTTTTCAAGCGATCCGGTCGGCGCGCAATCAAGCTTCGCACCGGTCTTGGTGTCGATGCAGGTCACTTCTTGCTTGCCTGACTGATTGCTGCCGGCAAATGCGGCGACAGAGAGCGCCAGCAGGGCGGCGAGCGCGAGGATTGCCTTCTTCATCGTCGGTCTCCGGTTTCCAGTTATTGGATTCGTACATGTACGGCATTGCGTACAGATACGCCCAGGACTTATGGAGTTCAAGCAAAATCGTACATGTACGGAGAAATTGAGCGCAGGAATTGCAGAACGCTCGGCGCCGGGGCGCGGATCGTTCGGAGAAGATCCTGCAGATCGGGAGGAGTGCCGCTCTTCAGCAGTTGACCGGCGGCGTGAGCGGCGCAATCTCGTGCGCGGCGATGGCTTCGAGCATGATGTCGCCGATCCGTGTGATGAACGTCGTCTGGTCGCCGAACGGGTAGAACGGGAAGGTGATCAGCAGCGAGATGGCGCCGTGGCCGACCGCCCACAGCATGGTGGCGATGGCGCGTGGATCGCCTTTGAGCCTGCCGGCGGCAACGCAGGCTTCGACCCTCGCGATCAGCACTTTCATCGCCGGGTTGCCGCTCTCCATTTCGGCGAAGGTCTTTCCGGCTGGCGGCCTGACTTTTTCGGTCATGAAGACGGTGCGGTATTCGTTGGGATTTTCCAGCCCAAAGGCGGCGTATTCGACAAGCACCGCCTTGAGCGCCTCGATCGGGTCGTCGGCCGTATGATTTGCGATGCGCCTGGCCAAGGTCTCGAAGGCATCCTCGGCCAGCGCGAACAGGATGTCCTGCTTGTCGGCGAAATAGGAATAGACCGACATCGGCGCATAGCCAACGCGCTTGGCGAGCTTGCGGATGGTGAGGCCGTCATAGCCTTCTTCCTGGACAAGCTTGTGCGCGGCGTCGACAAGTTCGGAACGCAGTTCGGCCTTTTGTTTTTCGCGGCGCTCCTGGACGCTTAGCTGCAACTTTCTACTGCCTTATGACTGATGGCTGGATGCAGCATATATACGCTGTACGGCGTCGGGCAAGGGTGGCACGAAGCAGAAGCTTGACTGTCGCATGGCTGGCGATCGCGCTCGGCTTCGCCATGGAAGCTCTCATTCTGACCGTCAGATTTGCGGCAGGTGCCTACCCGCGACGACGCAGGTTCTGATCGAACTGGCGCAAGGCGTGACCTGGTGATTCTTCGTCTGTGCCGGCGTCAGCCTCGGCACGGCGCTCACCAAGGTGCGCGCCTCGCTCGGTGGCCTGATCGGTGCGATTTCGGCGCCACTGGCGATGGGCATCGCCAAAGGGACGCAAAAGGTTATGGTCAGCGCGCTGGACGCGGCGGCAAAGCCGGCCATCCTGTCGCTCACGACCCTAGGTGTGCTGCGGGCGATCGAATACGGGCTGCTCGGCTGGACACTGGCGTCGCTGGCATCGAAGGAAGAACCGCGTCCGCTCCATTTCGCGCTGCCAGGCGCCCTGATAGGCGCGGTATTCGGCGGCGGCATCACGGTGCTGACCATCGAGACGGCCGCGGCAAATGACGCTGCTCTCGCAATGCCACAGGCGATCGCAACCGGCCTCAACGAGATCGTGTTCCCAACCGGTTGTTCACTGGTCGTCTACATTGCGCTGCAGGTCAGCCGTCACATGAAGTACGTCGCGGCCGAAGCTAAATAGATTTGGCACAGATAGATTTGGGCTTCTCCGCCTGACGAGAGTCAGACCGCTTCCGGCTGGCGTTCGATCAGCGTCAGCGTCAGCCAGCGCGCGGTCAGCGCCGGTTTTTTCGAGCCCTCGATCTCGATCGTCACGTCGTGCGCCGTCTGCACCCACCCCGACGGCCTGACCTTGACGTCGGCCAGCACGAAACGGGTGCGGATGCGCGAGCCGGTCTTCACCGGCGCCAGGAAGCGCAGCGAATCGAAGCCGTGATTGACGCCCATCTTGCTGTTTTCCAGCGGCGGCATGGTTTCGAAGGTCATCGCCGACAACAGCGAAAGCGACAGGAAGCCATGCGCGATGGTGCCGCCGAACGGCGTTTCGCGGCTGGCGCGTTCCGGATCGCAATGGATGAACTGATGGTCGTCGGTGGCATCGGCGAACTGGTCGATCATGCGCTGGGTGACGACCCGCCATGGCGACACGCCGACTTCCTTGCCGACGTTGGCCAGAAGCACATCGAGACTGATCGGTTCCACGCTGATGTCCTCCATCTTCACCCCCGGCATTTCACTCGCCGGATGGCGTGCGTCTCATTCCTTGAACAATGTCAGCCCGTGTTGCACCGACTGCCCGCCATCGATCGGCAGGATGGCGCCGGTGACATAGCTGCCGGCCCGGCTGCACAAATAGAGCGTTGCGCCGGCAATGTCATCCGGTGCGCCGATGCGGCCGATCGGAACGTGGTTGCCGATATGTCTTGCCTGGTCCTCGGTGCCGGTGGCGAAGGCCGTCATCCGGCTCTGGAAAGGGCCAGGCGCAAAGGCGTTGACGGTGATGCGGCGGGCGGCGAACTCGATTGCCAGGATGCGCGTCAGGTGGTGAACCGCGGCCTTCGAGGCCGAGTAGGAGTAGGCATCTTCGGCCAAAGGCTGCGTGCCCATCACCGATCCGAGGTTGATCACCCGGGCCGGGTCGGCATCGCTGGCGGCGGCCTCGAGCAGAGGCAGCAATTCGCGCGTCAGGTGGAAGACCGAGGTGACGTTGACGCCGAACACCTTGGCCCAGGCATGGTAGGGAAAGCTTTCCAGCGGCGCGCCCCAGGAGATGCCGGCATTGTTGACCAGGATATGCAGCCGCTCGGTCCGCGCCCTGACCTCGGCCACAAGCGCCGCAATGCCGGCCTCGCTGGAGACGTCGCCGGCAAAACCTTCCGCCCGGCCGGATGCGCCAAGGCCGTTCAACTCGCCCGCTACCCTGACGCAATCCTCGCTCTTGCGCGAGGCGATCATCACCGCGGCGCCGGCCATGACCAGAGCGGTCGCCGCCATGCGGCCGATGCCGGTCGCGGCGCCGGTGACCAGCGCCGTCTTGCCGGCGACTGAGAACAGCTCGTCCAGATAGCTCATCGAATTCCTCCGTGCAGTTCACCGCGCTTTGGTTCAGGAAGCGGCTTCGCGTCGACAAGGCTAGCCGAACTTCGATCATGCTTGCCATGGGTAAAGTAGCTGGGGTGGGGCACGCTTTAGCGGCTGAATGGTTAAGCCCGAAATGCAAGGTGGTCATTCGGCCGTGACATGGGTCGGATGAATGATGCGGCCGTGCCCGTTAGCGAGCACCTTGGTAAGCTGTTCATTTCGCGCGTGAACCAGTCGTCGTTACTCCTCCGCCCCAGCCGCAGGCGGGTCTTGAGGAGTTGGGAGGTGGCCGAGCAGTGGGGCGGGACTGACATTCGTATTCGTGGACGGGGACTATGCTTTCGGGGGGAAAGCCATGGGTAAGAAACAACGCACCGTCCTGCTGGCAGCGGTTTTTGCGACTGTCTTTGGCGTCTTTTTGCTGATCCTGATCCTGCAGATGATCAGTTTTTTAGAGGACTAGACCGAAGCGAAACGCGTCCCTTTCCGGAGGGGCTCTACCGCAGGCTTTCCAGCTCGCGGATGCGTTTGGCGCCGTCGGCCTCGAGCTGCCTTGTGACGGCGCCGATCAGCGCTTCGGCAACGACGAAAAGGGCGGCGGATGAGTCCCAGGCCGAAGGCACGGCGGTGCGCCCGGCGATGACGTGGCGGGCGAAGCGGGCGATCGGCGACAGCCACTGGTCGGTAAACAGCACGATCTGCACGCCACGCTGGTTGGCCGTCTCGGCAAAGCGGACCAGGCTGTCCTGGTAGCGCCTGATGTCGAAGATCACCAGCACGTCGCGCTTACCCATGTCGATCAGTCGGTCGCGCCAGACGCTTTCCTGCCCGCCGAGGTGAAAAACGTTGGGCTGGATGATGGCGAGGTGGGCGGCCATGTAGCGCGCCAGCGGGTCGGTGAAGCGGCCACCGATCAGGAATGTCTTGCCGCGCCGGTCGGCAAGCTTGGCGACGATGTCGGCAAGCTGTTTGTCCGAGAGATGCCGGAAGGTCTCGCGCATGTTGTCGAGGGTCGCCTCCAGCATCGGCGACACGGCGCTGCTGCCCGGCGATGGCGGATTGAGCGTGCGCGAGGCCGGCGACTGCAATTGCGCCGCCAGCTCGTCTTGCAGCGTCGACTGGAATTCCGGATAGTTCTGGAAGCCGAGCCGGGCGACGAAACGCAGGATCGTGGGCGATGATACGCCGGCCGTAGCCGAGAATTCGGCGACCGTCTTCAGCCCGATCAGCGGATAGCTGGCGATCAGCGCTTGCGCTGCGCGCCGCTCGCCTGCCGGCATGGTGCCGATGCGGTCGGAGATCAGTTCGGCAATGCTGGAAACCATGTTTTTCCCCACCCTGGCCGTGCCGTTAGCGCATTATCGAAATCGCGTTTGACAAAGCCGGCCAAACTGTATGAAATCATCCGCAGGGACGCAATGAGGCAAAATACGTAACATACGATACAGCGCTCCCCGGGGACAGCAGACAATGGAGACAGCACGGCCCGCCAGCCTTGCATCGCCTGAAACCGTAAGGGTGACGAACCCCGGCGGATCGAGCCCCTTCGTGCTGACCTGCGACCACGCCTCAAATTTCCTGCCACCGGAATTCGGAACGCTCGGCCTTGCCGCCGAGGATCTTTCCCGCCACATCGCCTGGGATCCCGGCGCCTTGCCGGTGGCGCGCCGCATGGCCGAGGCGCTCGATGCGACGCTGGTCGAGACCTGCATCTCGCGGCTCGTCATCGACTGCAACCGCCCGCTCGACGCGCCGGACCTGATAGTGACGGTCAGCGCCAGCGAAAAAACCGTGGTCCCGGCCAACCAGGGACTTTCGGCCGACCAGCGGGAGGCGCGCATCGCGCTGGCGTGGCGACCGTTTCACGAGCGGATCGCAACGATCGTAGACGAGCGCCTGGCGGCCGGGCGGGAGACCAGGCTGGTCTCGATCCATTCCTTCACGCCGCTCTACAAAGGCAAAAGCCGGCCCTGGCACATCGGCATCATCCATGACGAGGACCGCCGGCTGGCGGCGCCGCTGATCGCGGCGCTGAAGCGGCTCGCCGGCGTCACCGTCGGCGTCAACGAACCCTATTCGCCGGCCGACCGGGTCTATTTCACGCTGGAACGCCATGCGCGCTCGCGCGGGCTGCCTTGCGCGATGATCGAAATCCGCAACGACGAGATCTCCGGCGCGGCCGGGCAGCGGAAATGGGCGGATCTGCTCACCGGCATTTTTCTCAATCTGGAGCCCGAGGCGGCCAATGGCCCCAGACCAAGCGCAGTCGGAAAGTCAGTTCAATCGGCCAGCTAAGAAACCAAAAGGGGACTTCAAAATGGTAGCACCGGGTTACAGTGAAGTTGATAAGAAGGAGGACCTGAAAGTTCTCCATGGAATGGGCTATGCTCAGGAACTTTCTCGAAGCATGAGCCGCTTCTCGAATTTCGCGATCTCGTTCTCGATCATCTGCATTCTCTCAGGCGGCATCAATTCCTTCGCGCAAGCGACATCGTCCATTGGTGGCGCGGGCGCTGGTATCGGCTGGATCGTCGGCTGCATGGTTTCGGGACTTTTCGCGCTCGCCATGGCCCAGATCGCCTCTGCATTTCCGACCGCGGGCGGCCTCTATCACTGGGCATCTATTCTGGGGAACCGTTTCACTGGCTGGCTGACCGCATGGCTCAACCTGCTCGGCCTGATCACCGTGCTCGGTGCGATCAACATCGGCACGGCTTTCTTTTTCGTCGGCACTTTCGGCGCAGCCTTCGGCATGACCGGCACGCCTGGTGAGATCGTCGGGTTTGTCGCCTTCATCACGGTGTTGCAGGCGCTGCTCAATCATTTCGGCATCAGGTTGACGGCTATGCTGACGGACGCCTCCGGCTTCCTGATCCTGGCAACGACAGCCGTGCTGATCGTCGCTTGCCTGGTGTTTGCGCCAGCGATCGACATCACGCGGCTGTGGACGTTCACGAACTATTCGGGCGATGCGGGGGGCGGTGTTTTCCCGCAGTCCGATTCCATGACGTATCTCTTCCTGCTCTGCCTGCTGCTGCCGGTTTACACCATCACTGGCTATGACGCGTCGGCGCATACTTCGGAAGAAACGTTGAGGGCGGCCCACTCGGTTCCGCGGGCAATCGTTTCGTCCGTACTCTGGTCGTCGCTGATCGGCTGGGTGATGCTGTGCGCGATCGTACTGGCGATTCCGGATCTGGCGGCCGGCGCCAAGCAGGGCTGGGGCGTGTTCTTCGCCACGATGGACGCAATCTTGCCGGCGTGGCTGAAGACACTGCTCTATCTGGGCATTCTGATCGCGCAGTTCCTCTGCGGTCTGGCAACGGTCACCTCTGCCTCGCGCATGCTTTTCGCCTTTTCGCGTGACGGCGGCATGCCGGTCGGCTCGGCCTCGCTAGCCAAGGTCAGCCCGACCTGGCGCACGCCGGTCAATGCGATTTGGACGGCTGCTGTGCTCGAGGTCATCTATGTCTTTCTTGCCCAGTTCATCTCGGTCGGCGGCACGAACATCTATACCATCGTCGTCAATTCGACATTGGTGTTCCTGTTTCTGTCCTTCATTATTCCGATCGTGCTCGGCATGATGGCTTTCGGAACGGAGAAATGGCCGAACCCCGGCCCATGGAATCTCGGCGCCGGCCTGTTCAAGCTGTTTTGCATCCTGTCGGTCATCGGCATGGCGATCATCTTCTACATCGCCATCCAGCCGCCGAACGACAAAGTGCTCTATATCACCCTGGGCTTCATTGTGCTGACCGCGGTGCTTTGGTTCGGTTTCGAGAACCGCCGCTTCCAGGGTCCGCCCATCGGCGACCAGATCGCAAAGCGCCAGGCGGCGATCAAGGCAGCCGAGATAGCCGTCGGCGAAGCCGGCGCCTGACGCTCTCTGATGACCATGGCCGGCATCGTGCCGGCCATGGATTTCCGTTTCCTTTTCAAAGTGACAAGCCCGAAACGACAAGCGCTGGAGTGCCAAAGGAATGGCCGGAAATTTCTCGTTCGATCAGTTGAAGCAAGCGGTCTCCAGCGGCGAGGTCGACACGGTGCTGGCCTGCATCGTCGATATGCAGGGCCGGCTCGCGGGAAAGCGGTTCCTGGCCCGTTATTTCGTCGATTCCGCGCATGACGAGACGCATGGCTGCAACTATCTCTTGGCGGCAGACATCGATATGGAACCGGTGCCCGGCTACAAGGCGGCGAGCTGGTCGAAGGGTTATGGCGATTTCGTCATGAAGCCGGACCTTGCGACGCTGCGGCTCGTTCCGTGGCTGGAGAAGACGGCGCTGGTGATCTGCGACGTGCTCGACCACCATACCCATGACGACCTGGCGCATTCGCCGCGCGCCATGCTGAAGAAGCAGGTCAAGCGGCTGCAGGATCGCGGCTATATCGGCTATTTCGCTTCCGAGCTCGAATTCTATCTGTTCAGCGAAACCTACGATTCCGCCCGCAAGAAGCACTGGCAGGGCCTCGAGACGGCATCGCCCTACATCGGCGACTACCAGATCGGCATCACCACCAAGGAAGAAGGCGTCATGCGCCGGCTGCGCAACGAGATGGAGGCGGCCGGCATCCCGATCGAGAATTCGAAGGGCGAGTGGGGGCCAGGCCAGGAAGAGATCAATGTCCGCTACGCCGAGGCGCTCGACATGGCCGACCGCCACGTCATCCTGAAGAACGGCGCCAAGGAAATCGCCGAGTCCGAAGGCAAGGCGATCTCGTTCATGGCCAAGTACAATTACGGGCTCGCCGGCAATTCCAGCCACATCCATAATTCGCTGTGGAGCGCCGACGGCAAGACGCCGTTGTTCTACGACAAAAATGCCGAGTGGACGCTGTCGACACTCGGCCAGCAATGGGCGGCCGGCCAGCTCAAATATGCCAAGGAATTCACCTGGTTCCTGGCGCCCTACATCAATTCCTACAAGCGCTTCCAGGCCGGCACCTTTGCGCCGACCAAGATCATGTGGAGCGAGGACAACCGCACCGCCGGCTTCCGTCTTTGCGGCGAGGGCACCAAGGGCATCCGCATGGAATGCCGCATCGGCGGCGCCGATTTGAACCCCTATCTGGCTTTCGCCGCGCTGATCGCGGCCGGGCTTGCCGGCATCGATGAAAAGCTTGAACTGCAGAAGCCCTTCGTCGGTGATGCCTACCAGGCCTCGCAGCTGCCTGAAATTCCAAAGACATTGCGCGACGCCACCGCGACGCTGGCGGAATCGAAAATGCTGAGGCAGGCGCTCGGCGACGATGTGCTGGAACATTACGTCCACACGGCACACTGGGAACAGTTGGAGTACGACCGCCGGATTACGGACTGGGAACTGCACAGGGGGTTCGAGCGGTATTGACGGCGTTGCGCTTTACGCAATATTGTTGCGGTTATCGCACCAGCAACACGCAGGAGGCAGCGTTTGCCCAAAGGTAGAGCCCATGTCGACAAGGCGTGGTTCATGAGTCGAATGAACGAGCGCAAGCTCACGGTACGCAGCATGGCCGGCCGCATGAACATACACTACAGCGCCTTGTCGCGGACACTGAACGGTGAGCGGCGTATGCAGGTCGACGAGATACGCAAGATTGCTGAAATTCTCGACCGGCAGGAAAGCGAGATATTGGTGCACCTGGGAAGTTCCAATGATGCGGCGAAGCCACCGGAGCCTGATCGCCGGTCTGGTTTCAAGGAGGGGCAAGTGGATTTCGTGGACGACATGAACGGCAACAAGGAAGAGTACATCGTGCCGCCTCGGGGTGCCGATCCGTTGTTTGGATGCATGGCCGGGACGCTCACCCTGCTTCCGGACGTCGACTATACCGCGCCCGCCGATCCGGATTGGGGCAATGTCTATGACGAGTGAGGGGGTTCTGCTCGACACATGCTTCATGCTGTGGCTGTCAACGGAGCAGCCGGTCACGAGGGCTGCGGTCGAGAAGGTGACCAGCGCACGCAAAAATGGCAGCGTGATCGCCGTTTCCGTGATGTCCGCCTGGGAAATCGGCATGCTTGTAGCCAAGGGCCGGTTGCCATTCATCAAGTCACCGCTCGCATGGTTCGAACGGTTCGTGCAGACCGGGGCAGCGAGCGTCGAGGGGATCGACAGTGAGCTTTTGGTCGAGTCTTCGTTCCTGCCCGGCGTCGTTCACAACGATCCAACGGATCGGATCATCATAGCCACGGCGCGCTCGAAAGACCTCGAGATCATCACCCGCGATCGCGCAATCCTTGCCTATGGCGCGGCCGGCTTCGTCAAAACAGTGCCTTGTTGATTTGGAGACCTCCTTGGAAACCGTGAAGATAAAATCCCCCGTCGACGGTTCGATCTATGCCGAACGGCCTCTTGCCACCGACCAGGCGATCGGTGCCGCGGTCGAACGTGCCAAGGCGGCGCAGGAGAAGTGGGCTGAGACGCCGGTCGTCGAGCGCGGCAAATACATGCTTGCCATGCTGGAAGCGCTGGTCGCCATGACCGACGAGATCGTGCCGGAGATCGCCTGGCAGATGGGCCGGCCGGTGCGCTATGGCGGCGAGTTCGGCGGCGTCAGGGAACGCGTCAGCTACATGGTCGAGATCGCCGAGGCGGCCCTGAAGCCGGTCATGGCCTCCAATCCGAAGGACGGCTTTCGCCGCTATGTGAAGAAGGTGCCACTCGGCGTGGTCATGGTGATCGCGCCGTGGAACTATCCCTATCTCACCGCCGTCAACACCATCGTCCCGGCGCTGATGGCGGGCAGCGCCGTCATCCTCAAGCATGCGGCACAGACATTGTTGGTCGGCGAACGGTTTCAGCAGGCGTTTGATAAGGCCGGCCTGCCCAAGGGCCTGTTCCAGAACCTCGTCCTGAACCACGCGCAGACTGAAAGGCTGCTCGGCTCCGGCAAGATCGACCATGTCAACTTCACCGGCTCGGTCGCCGGCGGCCGCGCCATCGAAAAGGCGGCGGCGGGCACCTTCATGACGCTCGGCCTCGAACTCGGCGGCAAGGATCCGGCCTATGTGCTGCCGGACGCAAAGATGGACCATGCCGTTGCCAATCTGGTCGACGGCGCCTTCTACAATTCCGGCCAGTGCTGCTGCGGCATCGAACGCGTCTATGTCCACGAGAAGGTCTACGATGAATTCGTCGAGGGCTTCATTGCCGAGACCAGGAATTACGTCGTCGGCAATCCGCTCGACCAGGCGACCACCATGGGGCCGATGGCGCAGGCGCGCTTCGCCGACCTGATCCGCGAGCAGAAGGCCGAGGCGTTGCGCAAGGGCGCCAGGGCACACATCAATATGAAGGTGGCCAACGACAGGCAAGGTTCCCCCTATCTGGCGCCGGAAGTGCTGACCCAGGTCGACCACCAGATGAGCGTCATGCGCGAGGAAAGCTTTGGCCCGATCGTCGGCATCATGAAGGTGCGCAACGACGAGGAAGCGATCGCGCTGATGAACGACAGCCCCTATGGGCTGACGGCCTCGATCTGGACGCGCGACACCGGCCATGCGGCGGCGATCGGCGATCGCGTCGAGACCGGCACCGTGTTCATGAACCGCTGCGACTATCTCGACCCGGCGCTGGTCTGGACCGGCGTCAAGGACACCGGCAAGGGCGCGGCACTGTCGGCCATCGGCTACGACAATCTGACCAGGCCGAAATCATACCATCTGCGCGAGGTGATCTAAGGTGGCGATCGACAAGCATGCGATCGCTGTTGAGGGGGAGTAATGGCGGATACACAACAATCGGCGCTGCCAGATCGTGAGGGTCCCGAGAGTATCGGCGGATGGCTTGTCCTGCCGATGCTCGGGTTGATGCTCACGCCGATACTGGGGTTGGTACAACTGCACAATTCCGACTATCTCGGCATGTTACAGAACTGGCAGGCCTACAGTTTGTCCCAAGGTGTGCTGATTCTTGCCGAATTGGTGATATCCGGCATACTAAACCTTACGGCCCCGGCCCTAATATTGTTCTTCATGTTCAAGCGCTGGCAGATATTCCCCGGCTGGTACATGATTTGGGCATTCGCGATGCCGGTATATGCCGTTCTCGATCCATGGGCTGTGCATCTGGCTTTTCCCACCGTCGTTCCAGAATTGGCCGATGCGTACGACGCAGACACCGTGGGCGGAATTTCGCGCTCGATATGGGCCGCAGTCATCTGGGTTCCGTACATGATGCGGTCGGAACGTGTGGCCAACACCTTTGTGAACTAATGACATCCAAGAGCACGAAAGCAGTCAAGAAGGTCGAAATGACAAAACTCGTTTCCAAATGGAATTACCCGACGACCGTCCGCTTCGGCGCCGGACGCATCAAGGAGCTGCCGGAGGTGCTGGCGGCGACCGGCATCAAGCGGCCGCTGTTCGTCACCGATCCGGGACTGGCCAGACTGCCGGTGGTGGCCTCGACGCTGAAGATCCTCGACGACGCCAAGGTGCCGTATGGCGTATTTTCCGAGGTCAAGCCGAACCCGGTGGATTCCAACCTGACCGCCGGCATTGCCGTGTTCAAGAAGGGCAAGCATGACGGCGTCATTGCCTTTGGCGGCGGCTCGGCGCTCGATCTCGGCAAGCTCATCGCCTTCCAGGCCGGGCAGACACGGCCGGTCTGGGATTTCGAGGACGTCGGCGACTGGTGGACACGCGCCGATGCCGATGCGATCGCGCCGATCATCGCCGTGCCGACCACGGCCGGCACCGGCTCGGAAGTCGGCCGCGCCGGCGTCATCACCAATGAAGCGACCCATACCAAGAAGGTCATCTTCCATCCAAAGCTTTTGCCGGCGATCGTCATTGCCGATCCGGAGCTGTCGGTCGGCATGCCGGGCTTCATCACAGCCGGCACCGGCATGGATGCGCTTGCCCATTGCCTCGAAGCCTATTGCGCGCCGGGCTATCACCCGATGGCCGACGGCATCGCCGTGGAAGGCATCAGGCTGGTCTTCGAAAACCTGCCGAAAGCCTATGCCAACGGCAAGGATCTGGTCGCCCGCGCCAACATGATGAGCGCCGCTGCCATGGGAGCGGCCGCCTTCCAGAAAGGGCTTGGAGCGATTCATTCGCTGTCGCATCCGATCGGCGCGCTCTACGACACCCACCATGGCATGACCAACGCCGTGTTCATGCCCTATGTGCTGGCCTTCAACCGAGAGGCGATCGAGCCGCGCATAGCCCGGCTCGCCGCCTATTGCGGCATCAAGGGCGGCTTCGACGGTTTTGCCAAGGCTGTTGTCAAGCTGCGCAAGGAGCTCAAGGTGCCGCACGCGCTGCCCGGCCTGATCAAGGGCCTCGACATGGACAAGAAGCGCAAGGGCCTGATCGCCGACATGGCGGTGGTCGACCCGACCGCCGGCGGCAACCCCGTCAAGCTGACCAAAAAGGCGGCGCTGACGCTGCTCGAAAACGCCATCGCCGGCACCGTCTGAGACAATTTTCGCATCGGAAATCGACTTGGGAAAGAGGCAAAGGAAAGGGGGAAAGATGAAAGGCAAGATCGAAACTAGTTAGCCGGAAAAAGAATCGCGAGGCGATTGCTACAGCCGGTTAAAAAGAGTTTACTTTTTCATACTGCGGGGCATCGCTTTCACAAAGTTTTCATCTGGCTGTCACACGAAAACGATACCGCATCGCAGGCGTCCAACGGCGTCAGTTCAACGGAGAGAACACATGTTCAAATTCACGGGAAAACTGCTTTCCCTTTCGGCCGTCGCCCTGATGGCGACCTCTGCCATCTCGTCGGCCCAGTCCATGGATGAACTGGTCGCCGCAGCCAAAGCTGAAGGCCAGCTCACCACCATCGCGCTGCCCCATGACTGGTGCGGCTACGGCGCGGTCATCGACGGCTTCAAGGCGAAATATCCGGAAATCACAATCAACGAACTCAACCCGGATGCCGGCTCCGGCGACGAGGTCGAGGCGATCAAGGCCAACAAGGACAACAAGGGCCCGCAGGCGCCCGACGTTATCGACGTCGGCCTGAGCTTCGGTCCGACCGCAAAGAAGGATGGCCTGATCCAGGCTTATAAAGTATCAACCTGGGACTCGATCCCGGACAGCGCCAAAGATGCCGATGGCTTCTGGACCGGCGACTATTACGGCGTGCTTTCGTTCCTGGTGAACAAGGACCTGGTCAAGGAAGCGCCGGCCGACTGGGCCGACCTGCTGAAGCCGGAATTCGCCAATACCGTGGCGCTCGCCGGTGACCCGCGCGCTTCGAACCAGGCCATCCAGGCCGTCTATGCCGCCGGCCTTTCCGGCGGTGCGGCTGCCGGCGAAGCCGCCGGCACGGCTGGTCTCGACTTCTTCAAGAAGCTCAACGCCGCCGGCAATTTCGTGCCGGTCATCGGCAAGCCCGCGACGCTTGCCCAAGGCCAGACGCCAATCCTGGTGACCTGGGATTATAACGCGCTTGCCGGCCGTGATACGCTGAAGGGCAATCCGCCGGTCGACGTCGTCGTGCCGAAGACCGGTGTCGTCGCCGGCGTCTATGTTCAGGCGATTAGTGCCTACGCGCCGCACCCGAATGCTGCCAAGCTATGGCTGGAATATCTCTATTCCGACGAAGGCCAGATCGGCTGGCTGAAGGGCTATTGTCACCCGATCCGCTTCAACGACCTCGCCAAGAATGGCAAGCTCCCGGCTGATGTGATGGCCAAGCTGCCGCCGGCCGAGTCCTATGCAGCCGCGGTGTTCCCGACGCTCGACGAGCAGGGCAAGGCCAAGGAAGCCATCACCAAGAACTGGGATGCCGTCGTCGGCGCCAACGTCAAGTAAGACTTGAGATCAGCCGGGCGGCTTAGATCGCCGCCCGGCATACCTCCAGGACGGTAGCCGGCGCATGACCGATATCTCGTTGTCCGATCACGCTGTTGCCGGGAAGACCGCGCCTCCTGCCGACGCCCGCAGCATGAGGCTGCCGACGCAATGGCTTGGCGTTGCGCCTTTCTTCATCTTCGCCATCATGTTCCTGATCCTGCCCACGCTCTATCTGATGCTTGGCGCATTCCGGAACGATGCCGGCGAATTCACTTTCGAAAACATAGCGGCCTTGGCGCAGCCGTCGATCGTTGCCGCCTACTGGATCTCAATCAAGGTCAGCCTCGCCTCGTCGCTGATCGGTGCTTTCGCGGGGCTTGCCATTGCCATCGCCATCGTCCGCGGCGGGCTGCCGGAGTGGATACGCTCGGCGACACTGACCTTTTCCGGCGTGGCCTCCAATTTTGCCGGCGTGCCGCTGGCCTTCGCCTTTCTCGCGACGCTCGGCCGGCTCGGGCTCGCCACGGTGCTGCTCAACGTCTTGGTCGGCTTCAACATTTATGCCCATGGTTTCAACATCCTGTCGTTCTGGGGCCTGACGCTGACCTATGTCTATTTCCAGATCCCGCTGATGGTGGTGATCATCGTGCCGGCGATCGATGGGCTGAAGAAGGAATGGGGCGAAGCGGCGGCAACGCTTGGCGCGACCCAGGCGCAGTTCTGGCGCATGGTCGTCATTCCGGTGATCTGGCCAAGTTTCCTCGGCACCGTCATCCTCCTGTTCGCCAACGCCTTCGGTGCCATCGCCACCGCTTACGCTCTGACCGGCTCCTCGCTTAACATCGTCCCTATCCTGCTCTACGCGCAGATCCGCGGTGACGTGCTGCACAATGCCCATCTCGGCTACGCCATCGCCTTCGGCATGATCGTCATCACCGGGCTGGCCAATGTCTTCTACATCTGGTTCCGGACGCGCTCTGAGAGGTGGCTCAAATGAAGTCCGGCAGATTCTGGGCCTGGATCGTCTTCGCGCTGGGCGCGGCCTATTTCTTCATTCCGCTGATCGCGACCGTGGAATTCTCCATGCGCATGCGGCGCGGCGCGTATTCCTTCGATGCCTATCAGGTCGTGCTCGGCGATCCCCGCTTCCAGGCGACCTTCATCTATTCGGTGGTCGCCGCTATCTTCACCATCGTCCTTGGCGTGCTGGTGGTGGTGCCGGCGGCGTACTGGATTCGTCTGCGGCTGCCGCAGCTCAGGCCCGTCGTCGAGTTCATCACGCTGCTGCCGCTGGTCATTCCGGCCATCGTTATCGTCTTCGGCTACATCAGAATGTACGGGTCGAACTCACCGCTGCCGTTCCTGGCCAGCGAGACGGGAGCCAATGCCTTGCTGGTCATCGGTTATGCGACACTGGCGCTGCCCTATATGTATCGCGCCGTCGACACCGGGCTTCGCACAATCGACGTGCGGACACTGACTGAGGCGGCGCAGATCCTCGGCGCCGGCTGGGGCACGATCATCACTCGGGTCATCCTGCCCAACGTGCTGATCGCGGTGCTGTCGGGCGCCTTCCTGACCTTCGCCATCGTCATTGGTGAATTCACCATGGCCAGCCTGCTCAACCGGCCTGCTTTCGGACCCTATCTGCAGAACGTCGGCGCCAACCGCGCCTACGAGCCGGCGGCGCTTGCCATCATCGCCTTCGCCATCACCTGGGGCTGCATGTCGCTGATCCAGATCCTGTCGCGTTTCGCGCCGCGATCGGCGAACCGTCCGAACTGACCCGAAGGAAAAAGCCATGACCGAGCCCTTCCTCTCAATCCAGCATGTGCGGAAATCCTTCGGCCCCATCACCGTGGTGCAGGATTTCAACCTCGACGTCGAGCCGGGCGAATTCGTCTCCTTCCTTGGCCCGTCGGGCTGCGGCAAGACGACGGTGCTGCGCATGGTCGCCGGTTTCGAAGAGCCATCCGCCGGCAAGATCGTCGTGGCCGGCAAGGACATCACCCGGCTCAAGCCCAACCAGCGCAATGTCGGCATGGTGTTCCAGGCCTATGCGCTGTTTCCGAACCTCACCGTGGCGCAGAATATCGGCTTCGGGCTGAAGGTCGCCGGCGTGCCGAAGGCCGATGCCGACAGGCGCGTTGCCGAGATGCTCGACATCATCAAGCTGCCGCAGATGGGCGACCGCTATCCCTATCAGCTCTCCGGCGGTCAGCAGCAGCGCATCGCGCTGGCGCGGGCGATTGCGCCGAAGCCGAAACTGCTGCTGCTCGACGAGCCGCTGTCGGCGCTCGACGCCAAGGTGCGCGTGTCACTGCGCGAGGAAATCCGCTCGATCCAGAAGAAGCTCGGCATCACCACCATCTTCGTCACCCACGACCAGGAAGAGGCGCTGTCGATCTCCGACCGTATCGCCGTCATGTATGGCGGCAAGGCCGAGCAGGTCGGCACGCCGTTCGAGATCTACAACCGGCCGGCAACCAAATTCGTCGCCAATTTCGTCGGCACGCTGAACGTGCTCGAAGGCACGGTCACCGACGCCGCTTCGGGCAAGGTGCGCGTCAACTCGCAAGAG
This sequence comes from Mesorhizobium sp. M0698, assembly GCF_040320455.1. Classification (NCBI taxonomy): domain Bacteria; kingdom Pseudomonadati; phylum Pseudomonadota; class Alphaproteobacteria; order Hyphomicrobiales; family Phyllobacteriaceae; genus Mesorhizobium; species Mesorhizobium sp. M0698. The sequence goes on from NZ_JAMYPQ010000002.1 coordinate 367,969, forward strand.
GTCTCGCTCAAGGGCAAGCTCAACGGCTCGAAATCCGGCGACACGCTGTCGCTGGCGTTGCGGCCCGAGGCGATCTCGCTCGGCCGACACCCCGGCCGCGATTCCAGCCTTTCGGGCGAAATCGCCGAGGTGCATTTCCTCGGCTCGGTCATCCGGGTGCGCGTCGGTATCGGCGGCAGCACGGTTTCGCTCGACACGTTCAACAGCCCGGCCACACCGCCGCCGGCCGTCGGCGAAAAGGCCGAGATTTCGTTCTCGTCGGGCGACATGCTGGTGCTGCATTAGGAGAAGAGTGAATGGTGAATAGTGAATAGTGAATAGTAAGAATGCGCTTTACGCGCCGAAATTCCTCTGCAAGCAACCATTCACCATTCACCATTCACCATTCACGAGCAACCAAAGCCGTCGCCGTTTTTGCAGTGCCAATCGCCCGGCTTCACCGCTACGATAAGGCATGGCGCTTTTTGAACTCACCCTTGTCCTGCTTCTCATCGCGGTCGCCCTGACCGCGCTGTCGCGGCGTCTGCAGATTCCCTATCCGTCATTGCTGGCGCTGGCCGGCGCCGGCATCGCCTTCCTGCCGTTTGCCCCGACCATCGAGATCGACCCAGAGCTGGCGCTCGCTCTGTTCATCGCGCCGGTTCTGCTCGACGCGGCCTATGACACGTCGCTGCGCGATCTCAACCGCTACAAGGTTTCGCTCATCCTGCTGGCGCTTGGCGCCGTCATCTTCACCACCGTGACGGTCGCGCTGGTCGGCTGGACGATGGCAGGCCTGCCCATTGCCGCGGCCATAGCGCTCGGCGCGATCGTAGCGCCGCCCGATGCTGTGGCGGCGGCGGCCGTGCTCGGACAGTTCAAGGTGCCGCACCGCATCACCGCCATCCTGGAAGGCGAGAGCCTTCTCAACGACGCCACGGCGCTGCTGATCTACAGGATGTCGGTTTCCGCAGCCGCCGGCTCCATCCTGTTGAGCAGTGCCGTTCCAATGATCCTGCTGTCGACGGTCGGCAGCCTTGCCGCAGGCTACGTGCTCGGCCGGTTGTCTCTCGCCATACTCGGCCGCATCGACGACCCGGCGAGCGGCACCGTGGTGCAATTCGCCTCAACCTTCGGCGTCTGGATCCTGGCCGACAGGATAGGGCTTTCCGCCATCATCACGATCGTCGTCTATGCCATGACGATCGCACGTACATCGCCGCGCCGCATGCCGGCAAGGAATCGTGTGAGCTCCTACTCGGTCTGGGAGACGGCGGTGTTCGTGCTCAACGTGCTGGCCTTCGTTCTGATGGGCCTGCAAGCGCGGTCCATCGTCGGCCGACTTGCCGAGCAAGGACAAAGCGAGGCGTTCGTCTTTGCCCTGGCTGTGCTGGCCGTCGTCATCGTATCGCGGCTCGTCTGGGTTCTGGGCTGCGGCGCGATCCTCAGAGCGCTGGCACGTCTGGGCGACGAGGACAGGCGGAAGGACGCGCCGACATTTCGCGGCGGCGTGCTTATCGGCTGGTGCGGCATGCGCGGCCTGGTGACGCTTGCGGCAGCCTTTGCCTTGCCGGCCGACTTTCCGGGCCGTGATCCGATCGTGCTCGCCGCTTTCACGGTCGTGCTCGGCACATTGGTGCTGCAAGGCGTCAGCCTGAAACCGTTGCTGCTTCTGCTCAATCTCGACCTCGACCGGACGGTCGACCGGGAGGTGGCGCAGGCGCGCGTCGCCATCATGCAGGCGGCGCTGGACGTGCTCAGCGGCAAGACATCCAGCGCGGCCGGGGCGGTGCGAGAGCAATATGCCGCCCAGCGCGCCATCGCCGAAAACCCGGAGGATGCCCAGGCTGCGACCGAGTATGACAGATTGCGTCTTTACGCCATCAAGAGCCAGCGCGATGCGCTGGAGCGTTTGCGCATCGACGGAACGATCGGCGACGAAGCCTACCACCGCCTTGAGGAAGAAATCGACTGGTCGGAACTGGCAGCATCCCCGCCCGGTCGGTTCCAGCCGCTGACCACTTAGCATCTGGCCCAAGCTCCCTCCGCCCGGCTGCACATTGCAAGGCTGTCAGCGAACGGCTACTGCCAGCAGGAAACTGAGCCGGATAAGCAATGAGGCTGGTCAGCTATAACATCCAGTACGGCTTCGGCAGCGATGGCCGCTACGACCTGGCGCGTTGTGCCAAGGTCGTGGCCGGCGCCGATATCGTCGCCTTGCAGGAGGTGGAACGGCACTGGTTGCGCAGCAACGAGGACGACCAGCGGGAACTTCTTTCGCAACTGCTGCCCGACTATCATTGGGTCTACGGGCCGGCCTTCGACATGGATGCCAGCCACCGGCGTGAAGGCCGCATCGTCAACCGGCGGCGGCAATTCGGCACCATGGTTCTGTCGAAGCTTCCGATCGTCTGGTCGCGGCTGCATACGCTGCCGCTCAGGCGCACGCTGCGGCCGCTCAACACCCGCAATGCCGCACTCGAATGCATGATCCGCACCCCTGCCGGTCCGGTGCGGGTGCTGTCGTTGCATCTGGCGCATATCGCGGCCGAGGAGCGGCTGGAGCAGATCGACTATTTGCTCGCCGAGCATCGCCGCGCGCCGTCCGAGGGCGGCCCATGGAGCGGCGCCGACGACGAGCCGGCGCGCAACTGGAGCAATGGCGAACAGGAGCCAGAAAACCCCGTAGCGGCGATCTGGTTGGGCGACTTCAACATGGAGCCGGATAGCGCCGAGTACCGGCGCATTGTCGGCAGCGCGCCCTATCATCGCGGTGCCGCCTATCTCGACGGTTTTGTCGATGCCGCCGCCGTCGCAATGGAACCGACAGCGGATTTCCACACCCATGTGAAGACTATCGATGGCAGGCTGGCAAAGCGCCGGCTCGACCATTGCTTCGTCGGCGGCATGTTTGCCGGGCGCGTGCGCTCGGTCAGCGCCGATATCGGCCAAATCGCTTCCGACCATTTTCCGCTCTGGGTCGATATCGACCTGGAGACGCCGATCGTAATCGGGACGGGCGGCGGATGAACCGCCGATGAGCCTGTTTGTCTTTTTCGCGGTGCTCGCCGCCGCTTCCATGCATGCGATCTGGAACGCGCTGGTCAAGGTCCATCTCGACCGTTTCCTGTCGATCACACTGATGACGCTCGGCATGGGTGCCGCTGCGCTGGTGACGTTGCCTTTCGTCGAGGTGCCGAAGCCGGAAGTGTGGCCATACATCCTCGCCTCGGTTGTCTTCCACATGGGCTACAGGACGTTCCTGATCGGCGCCTACAAGGCCGGCGATTTCGCCCAGACCTATCCGCTGGCGCGCGGCACCGCGCCATTGCTGGCCGCTTTGGGGGGCGTTGTGGTGGTTGCCGAGATGCCGACGCCGCTCGCCATTCTCGGCATCCTCTTGTTGTGCGCGGGCACGCTGGTGCTGTCGTTTCGCGGCGGCGCGCATCTGGAGAAATTGAACCTGCGCGCCGTCGGCTTCGCGCTGGGCACATCGATCTTCATCGCCAGCTACACGCTGTCGGACGGCAGCGGCGCGCGGCTGGCCGCCACCGCGTCGAGTTATGCCGCCTGGCTGTTCGTCTGCGATGCGCTGTGGGCGCTGGTGCTATGCGTCGTCTTTCGCGGCCCACAGGCGCTGCCGGTGCTGGCGCGCGACTGGAAGGCCGGAATCTATACCGGCGTGCTCAGCGGCGGCGCCTACTGGATCGTGATGTGGGCGATGACCAAGGCGCCGATCGCCTCGGTGGCGTCGCTGCGCGAAACATCGATCCTGTTCGCCATGATGATCTCGGTGTTCGCGCTGGGCGAGAAGATGACGGCATGGCGAGGTGCCGCGGTGCTTAGCATCGTTGCCGGCGTCGTTGCGCTGAGAATGGGATAGTCACGCGATCTCCAGATCAAACACCATCAGCCCGTCGGTGCCGCCTTCGAGCGCCGCGACCAGTTTTGCGCCGGCTCGCTGATGCGCTTCATGCTCCAGATAGGCATCGCGTGCCGCAGCGTCGCGAAAGTCGATGGTGAAGCCGTGCGTGAAGCCGCGGGCGAAGGGTTCCGGGCTGGTATTGGCGCTGAATTCGACCTTGCCCATGCCGTCGATCACCGCCCGCAACGCTTCGAGATCGGCATGGATTGCCGCGCGCTCGGCGTCGGCGACATCGTTGCGAAATCTGACGAAGACACAGTGCCTGATCATTCTTTGTCCCTCATGCCGCTCGGTTGGTGGAAAACACCGCCGGCGGCAGCGGCTCGCGACCAAGGATCAGATCGGCGCCCTTTTCACCAACCATGATCGTCGGGGCGTTGGTGTTGGAGGAGGGGATGCGCGGCATCACCGAGGCGTCGCAGACGCGCAGGCCCTCGATACCGCGCAGCTTGAGATCGGGCGTCACCACGCTCATTGCATCGTAGCCCATGCGGCAGGTGCCGACCGGGTGGTGGTCGGTCTTGGAACTGCGGCAGGCGTAGTCGAACAGCTCGTCGCCGCTCTGCAGGTCGGGTCCCGGCAATACCTCGCGCAGCACATAGGGCTGCAGCGCCTTCTGCCGCATGATCTCGCGCGCCAGCCTCAGCCCCTTGATCGACATGTCGCGGTCATAGGGATCGGACCAATAGTTCGGATCAATCAGCGGGCGGTCGGCTGGGTCGGCACTGTTCAGCCGCACGGTGCCGCGCGAGCGCGGGCGCAGGAAGGCCGAGTTCAATGTCACGCCCGGATTGTTCAGCTTCTCGACGCCGGCCTCGATGCCGGAGCCGAGGCCGAGATGCAGCTGGATGTCGGGAGAGGCGGCGGTCGGATCGGCGTACCAGAAGCCGCCGGTCTCGAACAGGCTGGAGGCTACCGGGCCTTTCTTCAGGAGCAGATACTGCAGGCCGGCCCAAGCCGTCCAGTGCAGCTTGGCGTAGTTGTCGTAGGTGTGATCGCCGGTGCATTCGGCGATGACGAACAGGTCGAGATGATCCTGCAGGTTGGAGCCGACGCCGGGCAGATCGTGCACCGGTGTCACGCCGACCACCTTCAGATGGTCGGCCGGGCCGATGCCCGACTGCATCAGAAGCTTCGGCGAGCCGATAGCGCCGGACGAGACGATCACCTCGCGCTCGGCGCGCAGGATCGTTGGCTGGCCGCTCGGCCTGTCGACGATCTCGACGCCGACGGCGCGGCCCTTGTCGACGACGATGCGTGTCACCAGAACGCCGGTCCTGACGGTGAGATTCTTTCGCTCGCGGATCGGCCGGAGATAGGCGACAGAGGCGGAGGAGCGCTTCGCGTCCTTCTGCGTCAGCTGATAGTAACCGACGCCCTCCTGGGCTACCCCGTTGAAGTCGGGATTGAAGGGGATGCCCATCTCCTGTCCGGCACGGAAATAGGCCTCGCAGATCGGCAGCGGCGCGATCGGGTTCGACACGCCGAGCGGGCCTTGGTCGCCGTGGAAATCGTTGGCATAACGCTGGTTGTTCTCCGCGCGCTTGAAATAGGGCAGCACGTCGCGATAGCCCCAGCCGGCAAGGCCTTCTTCCTTCTCCCAGGCGTCGTAGTCGCGGGCGTTGCCGCGCGTGTAGATCTGGGCGTTGATCGAAGAGCCGCCACCGATCACCTTGGCCTGCGTGTATCGGAAGACACGGTCCTGCATGTGCTTTTGCGGCACCGTCGACCAGCCCCAGGCGGCGATGCCCTTGGTCATCTTGGCGAAACCGGCCGGCATGTGGATCAGCGGATGCCAGTCCTTGCCGCCGGCTTCGAGCAGCAGCACCTGATGCGACGGATCTTCGCTCAGCCGGTTGGCGAGTACGCAGCCGGCCGGGCCGGCGCCGACGATGATGTAGTCGGTCATGGCGTCACCCTGTTCATAGCCTCGGCACCGACAGCGCGCCGTCGACATTGATGACCGAGCCGGTCGAAAAGCCGAACGTGCCGCCGGCGAGCGCCGCCACGGCGGCACCGATATCTTCGCCCTCGCCCCAGCGCATCGCCGGCACCAGCCCGCCGTCGATCAGCGCGTCATATTTGGCGGTGACACCCGCGGTCATGTCGGTGCGGATGATGCCCGGCCGCACCTCGAACACGGCGATGTTTTCGGTGGCAAGCCGCAGCGCCAGGTTCTTCACCCACATCGAAAGCCCGGCCTTGGAAATGCAGTAATCGGCCCGTTCCGGCGAGGCCATGGCGGCGCTGACCGAAGTGATGGTGATGATCGATCTCGCACCATCGCTTGGCAGGCCGAGCATTGCTTTGGCGACGGCCTGGCTGAGGAATACGGTGCCGCGCAGATTAATGCCGAGCACCCGGTCGAAATTTTCGGGCTTGATCTCGAGCAGATCGCCGCGCAGGACGGCGCCGATGCCGGCATTGTTGACCAGGCAGTCGATGCGGCCGAAGGCGCTTGTCGCGGCATCAATCAGCGCTGCGTGGCCGTCGAGGTCGGCGATGTCGCTGCTGGCATAGGCGAATTTCGCGCCGCGCCCGGTGATGTCGGCGGCGAGCCCGTCGGCGGCTTCGTCGGCAAGGTCTGAGAGGAGGATGTCGAAGCCTGCGTCGGCCAGCGCCTCGGCGCAAGCAAGGCCGATCCCGCGCGCGCCGCCGGTGACGATCGCTGCCGGGCGGCTCATGTTGCAAGCTCCGTCTTGCGGATGTGGTCGGCGACGCGCAGCGCCTGTGCGGCGATCGACAGCGCCGGATTGACGGCGGCCGAATTCGGCAGGAAGCCGGCATCGACGACGAACAAATTGCTGTGGTCGAAGGAGCGGCAGAACGGGTCGAGCGGCGAGGTCGCCGGATCGTTGCCCATCTTCACCGTGCCGCATTGGTGGGAGGGCGTGCGCTTGTCAAACGGCCGCGACAGGACGATCGGATAGCCGCAGGCGCGGAAATTCTCGCGCATCACCTTGGTCAGTCCGTCGAGCGACTGCATGTTGGAGCGCCGCCACTGCATGACGATGTCCTTGCCGTCGACCATGATGCGGCTCTTGGGATAGGGCAGGTCCTCGCACATCAGATACCAGTCGACGGCGTGGCCGGCCATGAAATCGAGCGCGAATTTGGGCGCGCGCCTGACATTGGCCTTGAGGATGTTGCCGTCGATCTTGCCGAGGAGCTGGACATTGCCGAGCGGCTTGCCGCCCTTGCCGTCGGACAGATAATAATCGTTCAGCATCAGCGTCTTCTGGTAGACGGATTTGTTCCGGCGGCGTGGATCGATCGCCAGCATGGCGCTCGAATTGTGATTCATGAAGTTGCGGCCGACCTGGTCGGAGCGGTTGGCCAGGCCTTTGCCACCGCCTCTGCCCTGAGGGGTGGGCGAGCGCAGCAGGATGGCGGCGGAATTGACTGCGCCGGCCGATAGGATGACCAGCTTCGGCGCGACTTTCTTCAGCGTACCGTTCTGTCGATAATGGACGGCGATGATCGTCCTCGCATCCGGCGATGCCTCGAGATATTCGACATGGGCGCCGGTCTCGAGCTTGATCTTCTGGTCGGCAAGGGCGGCGGCCAGCGGTCCCGTTTGGGCGTCGACCTTGCCGGTCCCGGTGTTGGGAAACGCGTCCCACGGCGTGCTGCCGTCTTTCAGCCAGGCTTCGATGTCGACGCCGAGCGGCAGCGATGCCGGGTGCAGGCCGAGGCTCCTGAGCTCGGCGCGGGCGCGCGCGATCGGCGGCTCGTCGGGTACCGGCCCGAAAGGGTAGGGCATCGAGTGGAACGGCTCGGTCGGGTCTTCACCCAGCGCACCGCGCACGCGGAAAAGCTGCTCGGCCCTGGAATACCAGGGCTCGAATTCCTCGTAGGAAAACGGCCAGGCCGGCGAGACGCCGCCATAATGCTCCATCTCCGAAAAGTCTTGCCTACGGTAGCGGATCAGCACCGCGCCGTAGAATTTCGAATTGCCGCCGACATAGTAGTAATTGCCCGGGTTGAAAGGCGCTCCGCCGGCCTCGAGCCACATCTCCTTCGGCCGATAATGGCCGTCGACGAAGATCGCGCGGGTGTCGCGTGTGTGCGACGTTGCTGGCAGTGGATCGCCGCGCTCCAGCATCAGGATCGAGGCGCCACCGCCGGCAAGGCCGGAGGCGATCGTGGCGCCGCCTATGCCGGAGCCGATGATGACGATGTCGGGATTTGTCATGGCGGTCAGACGATGCGTTTCTCGGTCGCCGGATCGAAGAACACCGCCTTGGTCAGGTTGAAGGCGAGCGGCGTGACCGTGCCGGGCTGGATTTTGGCATCGGCGCGCAGCCGCGCCACCACCGCCTTGCCGCCGAGATTGGTGACCGCGAACGTATCCGAGCCGGCCGGCTCGATGACCTCGATGTGACAGTCGGCGCGGGCGATGTTCGAGGCATTGCGTTCGGCACCCTCGGGATCGGTCAGTGCTTCCGGGCGAACGCCGAAGATGATCGGTTTTCCCTGGAATGCCGACAGGCCGGCCGGCGCATTGCCCAGCGGCAGCGAGATCGGCTGGCGCGCCTCGCGCTCCATGACGACGGAGAAGCCGCTGCCGTTGCTGCCGATCGTCGCCGGGATCAGGTTCATCGCCGGCGAGCCCATGAAGTCGGCAACAAACAGGTTGACCGGATTGTTATAGATTTCGGCTGGCGTGCCGAACTGCTGCACCTCGCCGTCGCGCATCACCGCGATCTTGGTGGCCAGCGTCATCGCCTCGATCTGGTCGTGGGTGACGTAGACGATGGTGGTGCCGGTGGTGGCGTGCAGGCGCTTGATCTCGATGCGCATGTCGACACGCAGCTTGGCATCGAGATTGGACAAAGGCTCGTCGAACAGGAACAGCTTTGGATCGCGCACCAGCGCCCGGCCCATGGCGACGCGCTGGCGCTGGCCGCCGGAGAGCTGGCTTGGCTTGCGCTTCAGCAAATGGCCGATCTGCAGGACCTTCGCCACCTTGTCGATCGCCTTCTGGCGCTCGCCGGCCGGCACGCCGCGCATCTCCATGCCGAAGGCGATATTGCCGGCAACCGTCATGTTCGGATAGAGCGCGTAGCTCTGGAAGACCATGGCGATGTCGCGCTTGGAGGGGTGGAGATCGTTGATCGTGCGTCCGTCGACGCGGATTTCCCCTTCGGTGATGGTTTCCAGGCCGGCAATAGTGTTGAGCAGCGTGGACTTGCCGCAACCGGAAGGCCCGACCAGCACGAGGAAGCCGCCCTTTTCCAGGTCGAGGTCGATGCCTTTCAGGATCTCGACCGCTCCGAAACGCTTCTTCAGCCCGTCAATTTCCAGAAAAGCCATGCGATTATCCTTTGACGGCGCCGGCCATCAGGCCGCGCACGAAATAGCGGCCGGCGAGCACGTAGACGAGGAGCGTCGGCAGCGCGGCGATCATCGCCGCCGCCATGTTGACGTTGTATTCGACGACGCCGGTCGAGGTGTTGACGACATTGTTCAGCGCCACCGTCATCGGCATCACGTCGCCTGAGCCGGCATAGGCGGAAGCGAAGAGGAAGTCGTTCCAGATGTTGGTGAACTGGTAGATCACCGTCACCACGATGATCGGCAGCGAGTTGGGCAGCATGATGCGCCGGAAGATCTGGAAGAAGCTGGCGCCGTCGATCTGCGCCGCCTTCACCAGCTCGTTCGGAAACGCTTCGTAATAATTGCGGAAGAACAGGGTGGTGAAGCCGATGCCGTAGACGACGTGAACGAACACCAGGTTCACGGTCGGATTGCCGAAGCCGAAGGTGAGGCCGGTCGCGTTCTGCAGCTTGACGCCGAACCGGCCGAGGCTGCCGAGGATCGTTGCCATCGGCAAGAGGACGGACTGGAACGGAATGAAGCAGGCAAACAGCATCAGCCCGAACACCAGCGTCGCCCCGCGAAAGCGCCACTTCGTCAGCACATAGCCGTTGAGCGCGCCGAGCAGGGTCGAGATGATGACCGCCGGAACCACCATCTTGATCGAGTTCCAGAAATAACCCTTCATGCCGACGCAGGTGAGACCCGAGCAAACCTCGCTCCACGCCCTTATCCAAGGTGCGAAGGTCGGCTCCTGCGGCAGCGCCAGCATGTTGCCGTTCTGGATTTCGTCCATGGTCTTGAACGAGGTCACCAGCATGACGAACAGCGGCATCAGATAGAACAGCGCGAATAGCGCCAGCAGCCCGTAGATGACGATACGGTTGACCGTCCTGGCGCTGATACCGCCAGTGCTCTGGCGAGCAGGAGTGGCCACGGCGCTCATCGCGGCTTCTCCCGAAGCTCGGAATAGAGATAGGGAACGATGATCGCGGTGATGGTCATCAGCATGATCACGGCGCTGGCGGAGCCGACGGCCATCTCGTTGCGCTTGAAGGTGTACTCATACATGAAGTTGGACGGCAGCCAGGCCGAACCGCCCGGCCCGCCGCTGGTCAGCGCGACCACCAGATCGTAGGATTTGATGGCGAGATGCGCGAGGACGATCAAGGCGGACAGGAAGATCGGCCGCAGCAGCGGGATGACGATGCGACGGTAGAGCTGGAAGGTGGTGGCGCCGTCGATCTGCGCCGCCTTCAGGATCTCGCCGTCGATGCCGCGCAGGCCGGCCAGGAACATCGCCATGATGAAGCCCGACGCCTGCCAGACGCCGGCGATGACCACTGTGTAGATGACGAAATCCTTGTTCTTGATCCAGTCGAAATGGAAGCTCGTCCAGCCCCATTGGTGCAGCGTCTGCTCGAGGCCGAGGCCGGGGTCCAGAAACCATTTCCAGGCAACGCCGGTGACGATGAACGACAGTGCCATCGGGTAGAGGTAGATCGGCCGCAGCACACCTTCGCCGCGGATCTTCTGGTCGAGCAGGATCGCCAGGAACAGGCCGAGCGCCAGGCAGATGGAAATATAGAGGAAGCCGAAAATCCCCATATTGGTGATCGACGTGTACCAGGAGGACGGCGGATCGCTTTCGAAAGTCCAGCGCCATAGCCGCTGATAGGCGCGTGGCCCGGTGATCGCATAGGAGGGAAAGGTCTTGGAATTGGTGAAGGACAGATAGATCGTCCACAGGATGAAGCCGTAGACGAAGACGATAGTGGCGGCGAAGCTCGGCGCCAGCACGAGCTTCGGCAGCGCGTCCTGAAGGCGCGAGCGCACCGTGGCGCCCGGACGGGCATCGTGCTCCGGCGTCAGCGTGATACTGGTTTCAGCAACTGTGCTCATCTGTCCATTCCGTATGGCGGGTCCGGAATTCTGCTGTCTCGGGCTCTGCGGCACGAAAGCGTGCCGGTCGGCGCAACCGCAAAACCTCGCCGCAGGGGATCTCCCCGGCTTGCGCCGGGGAGATCATTCACATGGGCGGGTGCCTTACTTGGCGTCTTCGATCGCGCTGACCAGTTGGGTCACGGCCTCGTCCGAGGTCTTGATCTGGCCGTGCACGAATTTCGAGACGACATCCTTGTAGGCGTTGGCAACCGCGGGAGGCGCGCCATAGCCCTGCGCCAGCGAACCGAACAGCGTGCCGCCTTCATTGGCGGCCTTCAGGTCGGCCATGCCCTTCTTGCCGCAAGCGTCGAAATCGGTGTCCGGCACGTCGGTGCGGGCCGGAACAGAGCCCTTGACGACGTTGAAGGCCGACTGGAAGCTCTTCGACAGCGTGGCGGTGGCCAGGGCGATCTGGGCGGCCTTGCGGTCCTCCGGAACGTTGAACATGCCGAACATGTCGGAGTTGTAGACGACGCTGCCGTCGGTGCCCGGGAAGCGGTAGCACAGGAAGTCGGTGCCCGGGACCTTCTTGGCGGCGTTGAATTCGCCCTTGGCCCAGTCACCCATCACCTGCACCAGCGCATCGCCCTTGATGACCATGGCGGTGGCGAGGTTCCAGTCCCGGCCCGAGAAGTTCGGGTCGACATAGGTGACGAGCTTGGCGAGATTGTCGAACGACTTCTTCATCGTGTCGGACTTCAGCGACTCCTCGTCGAGGTCGTTGAAGGCCTTCTTGTAGAACTCAGGCCCGCCGGTCGACAGCACGACTGAGTCGAACATTGTCGCTTCCTGCCAGTTCTGGCCGCCCAGCGCGAGCGGGATGACGCCCGCCGCCTTGGCTTTGTCCAGCAACGCAATGAAGTCGTCGAAGGTCTTGGGCTCGGTGCCGCCGATCTTGTCCATCACCGCCTTGTTGATCCATAGCCAGTTGACCGAGTGGACGTTGACCGGAGCCGCGACCCACTTGCCGTCATAGACGGAGAATTTCTGCAGGGCCGCGGGAACGGACTTGTCCCAGCCTTCCTTTATCGCCGTCTCGGTCAGGTCGCCCATAACGCCGGCTGCGGCGTAATCGAGCACGGTATAGCCAAGCATCTGCGAGGCGGTCGGGTAGTTGCCCGCTGCCACCATCGCCTTCAGCGCGGTCATGGCGGCGTCGCCGCCGCCGCCGGCCACCGGCACGTCCTTCCAGGCAAAGCCTTCCTTGGCCAGATCCTGCTTGAGCACGTTCAGAGCGGCAGCTTCGCCGCCCGACGTCCACCAATGCAGCATCTGGACTTCCTTGACGTCCTCGGCATGGGCCGCGAACGCAACGCCCGATGCGAGAGCCGTCCCGATAAGCAGTTTGCGCAACATGTACTTCCTCCCTTGTTGAACTCACACGACCGGCGGATGCCCACCGGGTTCTTCCCAACTCAGCCGACCCACCATCCGGTGCGCTGGCCGCGATGAAACTGGATTGTCTTTTCCTCGGTATAGTCCTCGACGGCGCACTTGCCGAGTTCGCGTCCGAGACCGGACTGCTTGTAGCCGCCGAAAGGCAGTTCGGGGTAACCCTCCATGAACGTGTTCACCCAAACGGTTCCCGAACGCACATTCCGCGCCACCGACATGCAGGTATCGATGCTGGCGCTCCACACGCCCGCCGATAGACCATAGGGCGTGTTGTTGGCGATGTGCAACGCCCTTTCAATCGATTCAAAAGTCAGCACCGAGAGCACCGGACCGAACACTTCCTCGCGTGCAATGGCCATGTCTTCGGTGACGTCGCGAACGATGGTCGGATCAAGATACTGGCCGGCGCTCGAAGCAAGCTGATTGCCGCCGCTACAGATCCGGCCGCCGCCGTTTTCCGCTGCCGTCACGTAGCCGGTGACCTTGGCCATATGGTCGGCGGAGATCATCGCGCCGACCTTGGTGCGGTCGTCGAGCGGGTCGCCGACAACCACCTTGGCGGTGAGGGCTTTGACGGCGCCGAGGAACTCGTCGGCGATCGCCTCATGGACGATCAGCCGGCTGCCGGCATTGCAGCATTCGCCGGCATTGAAGAAGCCGCCGAACACCGCCGCGTCGGCGGCGGCCTCGAGGTCGGCATCGGAAAAGACGATCTGGCCGTTCTTGCCGCCGAGCTCCATCGCGACTTTCTTCAGCGAGTTGGCGGCAGACGCCATGGTCATCTTGCCGACGCGGGTGGAGCCGGTGAACGACACCATCTCGACCAGCGGATGGCTGACCATCGGTGCGCCGACATCGGCGCCCAACCCGGCAAGGATGTTGACGACGCCGTCCGGCAAGCCGGCCTGCATCAGGATCTCGCCGAGCACAAAGGTCGAGGCCGAGGTCATCTCGCTCGGCTTGACCATCGCCGTGCAGCCGGCGGCGAGCGCGAAGGGTAGTTTCTGGCTGACGATAAGGAACGGGAAATTCCACGGCGTGATGATGGAGACGACGCCGATCGGTTCGCGCAACACGACGCCGAGCATGGCATCGCCGAGATTGGCGTAGCTTTCGCCGTGAAGCGTCCGCGCAAGTGCCGCGGCATAGCGCCAGATGTCGACGGCGCCGCCGATCTCGTCGCGCGCCTGCGCAATCGGCTTGCCGGATTCCAGCGCGTCGAGCCGGGCAATCTCGTCCAGCCGCGCCTCGATCAGGTCAGCAGCCTTGAGCAAGATCGTGGCGCGTTCGGCGGCCTTCATGCGCGGCCACGGGCCGGTCTCGAAGGCCTTGTGCGCGGCCTGAACCGCAGCCTCTACGTCCGCCGCGCCGGCGTGTGCATAGCGCGAGACGGTGAAGCCGTGGCCGGGGCTGCTACGCTCCAGTGTGCGGCCGTCCTGGGCGTCGACGAACCTGCCGCCGATCAGCAGCCGGTAGCTTTTCGGCGCTGCGGCTGCCTCGGCGGGCATGGCGATGTTGAGGGGTGCGTTCATGTGATTTCCAGGTCCCTAAGATCTCGAGAACGCCGGCTTCTGCTTGGCCTTGAAAGCCTCGACGCCGGCTCTGAGATCGCTTGTCAGCGCGATGAAGCCGCTGGCCAGCGCTTCGGTCGCGGCAGCACTCTCTTCGCCCTCGGCGATGGCAATCATCAGCTTGGCGGCTTCGGTCGCGAGCGGGCCGCGCTCGGCGATCTTGCCGGCCCAGGCCTTGGCTTCGGCGAACGCCTTGCCGGTCTCGACCACCCGGTCGACAATCCCCAGAGCAAGAACCTCGGTAGCCAGAAACACCTCGCCGCCGAGCGCCATCCGCCGCACTGCCTGCGCGCCGAAGCGGCGCACGGCGCGCTGGGTGCCGGACCAGCCGGGAACGACGCCGATCGAGGTTTCGGGGAACCCCAGCTTCACCTGTGTTTCCGCCACGCGGAAGTCGCAAGCGGCCGCCAGTTCGAGCCCGCCGCCCAGCGCATGGCCGGCAAGCACGGCGATCGTCGGCTGCCGCAGCCGCGCCAGCCGGTCGAAGACGCGATGGCCGTAGCGCACCCATTGCACCTGGAAATCGGCGGCGCTCATTTCCGCCCAAGCCTCGACGTCGCCGCCGGCGCAAAAGCCCTTGCCTTCGCCGCAGACCAGCACGACGCGGACGCCGGTTGCTGTCTCGGCCTCGTCGAGTGCCGCTTCCAGCGCCCGCAGCATCGGAATATCGAGCGCGTTGAATTTCTCCGGCCGGCGCAGCGTGACAATGCCGATGGCGCCGTCGGTTTCAAAGGTTACCAGACGCTCAGCCATGTGCGCCTCCAAGCGACGCGCCGCCATTGAGCGATAGGCCGATCGGCCGGTCCCGGTAGAGCGCATCCGGCGTCACTTTCAGGTCGTTGGCGACGGCGAGCGGGATCTCGGCCTGCGCCAGCACATCGCGCTCGAGGTCGATGCCCGGCGCCAACTCGGTCACCATCAGCCCCGCAGGCGTCAGCTTCATCACGCAGCGCTCGGTGACATAGGTGATATCCTGTCCCTGCGCGACGGCACGCTTGCCCGAGAAGGAGATATGCTCGACCTCGCCGACGACTTTCTTGACCTTGCCCTCCTGGTCGATGCGGATGCCGCCACCGGCAAGCGACAACTTGGCGCCGGCATTGAAGAAACCGGAAAAGACGATCTTCTTCGCCCGCGCGGTGATGTCGACGAAGCCGCCGGCGCCGGCGGTGACATGCGGCCGCGCCGAAAGCTTCGAGACATTGACAGAGCCGTGGCGGTCGATCTGCAGGAAGGACAGCAGCGAGGCGTCGAAGCCGCCGGCCTGGAAATAGATGAACTGGTGCGGCGAAGGCATGAAGGCGTCGGCATTCGACGAGCAGCCGAACTTGAAATCGAGCAGCGGCACGCCGCCGACCGCGCCCTGTTCGATGACCCAGGTGACCTTGCCGTGCTGGCCTTCCTCGAGCAGGATGCGCGGCACATTGGCCGAGATGCCGAAGCCGATATTGACCGCCATGCCGTCGGCAAGCTCCATGGCGACGCGGCGCGCAATGACCTTCTGGACGTTCATCTCGGCGTTGCGAAAGCTCGACAGTGGCCGGAAGATCTCGCCGGAGATGGCCGGATCGTAAGGCGTCAGCGTCGTCTGCAACTGGTCGGGCGCCACCACGATATGGTCGACCAGCACGCCGGGCACGCGCACATTGTGCGGCTTCAGCGTGCCGTTCTCGACGACGCGCTTGACCTGCGCGATGACGATGCCGCCATTGTTGCGGGCGGCCAGCGCCTGTTCGAGGCCGCCGAGATAGGCACCCTCATGCTCATAGGTAAGGTTGCCGCGCTCGTCCGCCGTGGTGGCGCGGATGATCGCGACCTGCGGTACGATCGAGCGGAAATAGAGCCATTCCTCGCCGTCGAACTGCTGCACCGAAACGATCGGCTCGCTGGCGGCAGCATTCATGGCGCAACCCTGATGGCGCGGGTCGGCAAAGGTATCGAGCCCGACCTTGGTCAGCACGCCGGGGCGCTTGGCCGCGGCCTCGCGATGCATGTCGAACAGGATGCCGGACGGCACGTTATAGGCGGCGACCGAATTGTCGCCGATCATCTTCCATATCTGCGGCGGTTCCGACGATGACGGCCCGGACGGATAGGAGCCGCACAAAGTGCGCTTCAACAGGCCGGGCTTGGCTAGATGGTCGATGCCCTTGATGCCGTACATGTCACCGGCGGCGATCGGATGCAGCGTCGTGATGTCCCTGGGATGGCCTTCCGCGTCGAAGCGCTCGCCGACGGCGGCCAGCACCGCATCCGGACAGCCGAGGCCGCTCGACGATGACACGGAAACGACCATGCCATCCCTGATCAGGCCGGCAGCTTCAGCCGCTGAAACGAGCTTGCTCACGCGGCGCTCCCGAGCTTCGGGTCGATGGCAACGGCGTTTCCGGACCTGGCCGATTGCAATGCCGCCTCGGCTGATGTCAGCGACCAGACGCCGTCCTCGCCGGTGGCGGACGGCTGGCCGTCGCCACGGATCGCTGCGTGGAATTCGCGCAGCGAACGGGCATAGAGGTCTTCGCGGTCGAAGCTCAATTCCTCCTCGCCCTGTGCCGTGCGAAGCAAGACCGAGCCGACCGGCTTCTGCGTCATCACATTTTTGGCGATCAGCGAGCCTTCGCTGCCATGCACCTCGAAGCCGGTGCCGGCGAATTTTGTCGTGAAGCCCTCATGCGATTGGGCGATGACGCCCGATGCGAAGCGCCAGAGGCACATGGCGCCGTCTTCCAGTCCGCCGGCGGCCATGCCGGCCGATTGCGTGAATGCCGAGATCTCGACCGGATCGTCGCCGAGCACGAAGCGCAGCGTATCGGCATCGTGGACGGTGATGTCGAGCACCACGCCGCCGCCGGCGTCCGGCCTGGTGATGCGCCAGCCCTGCAGGTTTTCCGGCAGATAGACAGAGTGGAAGACGCGCGCGGCGATCGGCCTGCCGATGCGGCCGGCAGCGATCGCTTCGCGCATCGCCCGATGCGAGCCGGCATTGCGCAGATGGTGATTGGTGCCGAGCACAACGCCGGCGGCCCTGGCCGCCGCGACCATCTTGCGCGCGTCGGCGCTGGTCAGCGCCAGCGGCTTTTCGCACAGCACATGCTTTCCCGCCTCGATGGCGGCGAGTGCCTGTTCGAGATGCAATTCGTTAGTGGTCGAGATGTAGACGGCGTCGATATCGGATTTGAGCAGGGCGTCGAGCGTCGAGATCGCCGCCGGAATGCGGTTTTCACTGGCGTAAGTGGCGGCGCGCTCCGGGCTGGAGCTCATCACCGCGGCGATCTCGCCGTCCTTCTGCGCGCGGATGGCGCCGATCATGAACTGTCTTGCGATCGTGCTGGCGCCGATCAGCCCCCAACTGACGGTCATGCCGCGTCTCCCATTCCTGCACAGCCATGCTCCTTGCGATCGGGGCCGCAGCTTTCCCTGACCACGAGGTTGACGGCGCCGATATGATCCTCGGCGCGCGTGGTGCGCGATTGGATCATCTTCAGCACGACATGGGCGGCGCGCTCGCCGAGGCCGGCGGTGTTCACCGCGACGCTGGTCAGCGCCGGCATATAGTGCTCGGCCTCGGCGACATCGTCGAAGCCGACGACGGCAAAGTCCGCGCCGGGTTCCAGGCCGCGCTTGCGCAGCGCCAGCAAGACGCCGAAGGCGACCGCATCGTTGAAGCAAAGGGCCGCGGTCGGCGGCGCGGCCATGGCAAGTGCGGTTTCCAGGCAGGCAATACCGCCCTTGCGGCTGGTTTCGCCCTCGAAGACCAGCCTGTCGGCCGGTTCGATGCCGAGCGCTTCACAGGCCGCGCGAAAGCCGCCCAGGCGCTCGTGATAGACGACAAGGTCGGACGAGCCGCCGAAGAAGGCCAGCCGGCGATGGCCCTTGCCGATCAGATGGGCGGTGGCGAGATAGGCGCCGCGATGATTGTCGGGCGTGATCACCGGGATACGGCTTTCGGGAAGCCGGCGCATGACGAAGACGACCGGAACGCCTGCGGTCTCAAGGCGACGGAACGCGCCAGGCGTGGTGCCGCGCGCCGGCGACACGACGAGCCCGGCGACACCCTGCTCCATCAGTGATTTCAGCACCTCTTCCTGGCGCACCGGGTTTTCAGCCGTATTGGCGATGAAAGGCACGACGCCGGCCGACTGGAAGACGCGCTCCATGCCGACCGCGAGCTCGGCGAAAAACGGATTGGTGAGATCGTTGATGACCATGCCGATGACGTTGGAATGGGCCTTGCGCAGATTGGCGGCGCCGCGGTTGTAGACATAGCCGACGTCCTCGATCGCCTTGCGCACCTTGAGCGCGGTTTCGGGCCGGATCAGCCCGCTGCCTTGCAGCACCAGCGATACCGTCGACTTGGACACGCCCGCCTCACGGGCGATGTCGAGTATCGTTGCCTTGGCCCGGCTGGCCATCCAGATCTGTCCTCCCGGTGGTTTCTTGTGCGATTTTATTGGAACGATCTAATCCATGCTGCGCATTTGAGTCAATCGCGTTTTTGCGAACCCGGGAAATGCGGCTCGGTGGCGCAATCCTCGGGCAAGCAGGGCTTTCGGCTGCTGCGATGCAGCAATTTTCGCTGCACGAGGCAGGGGCAAAATATCTTGATTTGTTGGAACGTTCCATTTAATAGGCGTTGGTAAGGGAGAGAGCCATGGACATCACCTTGCCCGGGGAAGGCGCCGGCCGTGTCCGCTGCCGGCTTGTCGGCCAGCCGGTGCAGCCTGTGGCCGGCGCTCGCTTCTCGCGCATCGCCTACGCCGCCGCCCATGTCGTTGCCGATCCCCTCGCCATGACCGATCCGTGGTCGAGGCCCGCGGTCGACTGGGACAAGACGATGGCGTTTCGCCGTCACCTCTGGCGGCTTGGCTTCCGTGTCGCCGAAGCGATGGACACCTCTCAGCGCGGCATGGGTTTCGACTGGGCGAATGCCAAGGAATTGATCCGCCGCTCGATCGCCGAGGCGCGCAGCGTCGAAGGCGCCGATCTTGCGTCGGGCGCCGGCACCGACCATCTGGCGCCGGGGGGCGCCAGCAGGCTAGACGATGTCATCGCGGCCTATGAAGAACAGTTCGGCTTCATCGAAGGGCTTGGCGGCAAGGCGATCATGATGGCCAGCCGGGCGCTGGCGGCGGTCGCCAAAGGCCCCGACGACTATATCGGCGTCTACGACCGCATCCTGTCCCAGGCCTCCGGCAAGGTCATCCTGCACTGGCTGGGCGACATGTTCGACCCGGCGCTGAAAGGCTACTGGGGCAGCAGCGACTTCGAAACTGCGCTGGAGACGGTGGTCGCGATCATCGAACGCCATGCCGGCAAGGTCGAAGGCATAAAGATATCGCTGCTCGATGCCGGCAAGGAGATTGCGCTCAGGGATCGGCTGCCTGAGGGCGTGCTGATGTTCACCGGCGACGATTTCAATTACCCCGAGCTGATCGCCGGCGACGGCGACAGACATTCGCACGCGCTGCTCGGCATTTTCGATGCGATCGCGCCGGTCGCCAATGCAGCGCTGGCAAAGCTGGCCGACGGCGACCGCGCCGGCTATGACGCGTTGATGGCCCCGACAGTGCCGCTGTCGCGCAAAATCTTCGAGGCGCCCACCGAATATTACAAGGCCGGCATCATCTTCATGGCATGGCTGAACGGCCACCAGGAGCATTTTTCGATGATCGGCGGCATGCAATCGGCGCGCGGCATCCGTCACTATGCCGATGTCTTTCGCCTTGCCGACCAGGCAGGGTTGCTGGCCGACCCCGAGCTTGCCATTGCCAGAATGACAAGCCTCTGCGCGGTAGCGGGCGTCTGATCGCGAGCGCTACAGCGTCCGATCCAAAGGTTGCTTCGGGTGGCTTTGCGATTTGCCTTGTCTGGGCAAATCTGTATGCGGTATGCGTCCGGCAACAGAGAAGCCGATCCGGCGCTCCGCCGGCCAACTGGCATAGCTGCCGTTCTGCATTGGGGTAAGCTGATGACCTTCGACCTTCAGGGCAAGCGCGTTTTCGTGGCCGGACATCGCGGCATGGTCGGCTCGGCCATCCTGCGCCGATTGGCCGATGAGGATTGCGAGGTCCTGACCGCCTCGCGCGCCGAGCTCGATCTTCTCGACCAGGCCGGCGTGCGGCGCTGGATGGCCGACCGCAAGCCGGATGCAGTGGTAATGGCGGCGGCCAAGGTCGGCGGTATCCTGGCCAACAACAGGCTTCCCGTCGATTTCCTGCAGGACAATCTCGTCATGCAGAACAATGTCATCGATAGCGCCTTCCGCAACGAGGTGCAGAAGCTGCTGTTTCTCGGTTCATCCTGCATCTATCCCAAATTCGCGGCGCAGCCGATCTCCGAGGACGCCTTGCTGACCGGGCCGCTCGAACCCACCAACGAATGGTATGCGATCGCCAAGATCGCCGGGCTGAAACTGTGCCAGGCCTATCGGCGCCAATACGGCGTCGACTACATCTCGGCGATGCCGACCAATCTCTACGGCCCGGGCGATAATTTCGACCTCAATTCCAGCCATGTCGTGCCCGCTCTGATGCGCAAGGCGCACGAGACCAGGCGCGCCGGCCGCAAGACCCTGGAGGTGTGGGGATCGGGCACGCCGATGCGTGAGTTCCTGCATGTCGACGACGCCGCCGACGCGCTGGTCTGGCTGCTGAAGAATTATTCGGGCGACAGCCACATCAATGTCGGCTCTGGGGAAGACATCACCATTGCCGACCTTGCCCGCACCATCGTGTCGGTCGCCGGCGCCGATGCCGCGATAACGTTCGATGCGACGAAGCCGGACGGCACGCCGCGCAAGCTGATGGACGTGTCGCGTCTGTTCGCCACCGGCTGGCGCCCGCGCTACTCGCTGCGCAGCGGATTGGAACAGACCTATGCCTGGTTTCTGGAGCACGTCGAGACCGGCGATCTGCGCCTCGGTGCGGCCTGAGGCCGGTATAGGCCGGGAACGTCAGTCGACGAAAAATACCGACGGCCAATTGAGGGATTATCTGGATGGTGGGCGTGACAGGGATTGAACCTGTGACCCCTGCAATGTCAATGCAGTGCTCTCCCGCTGAGCTACACGCCCATCCGAAGCCGCGCATACACCATTTTTGGTTCTGCACGTCAATAGCGGGAAAGGGGAAAGAATGGCTGGCTTGCCGGGTCGGTCAAAACGCGAGAAAAAACGCGTCAGGCGGCCTGCAGCATCTTTTCGACTTCGTTGACGAGGTCGCGCAGGTGGAACGGCTTCGATAACACCTTGGCGTCTTTCGGCGCCTTGGAATCAGGGTTCAGCGCGACGGCGGCGAAGCCGGTGATGAACATCACCTTGAGGTCGGGATCGATCTCCGTGGCGCGACGGGCGAGCTCGATGCCATCCATCTCGGGCATGACGATGTCGGTCAAAAGTAGCGAAAAAGGTTCCTCGCGCAGCCGCTCATAGGCACTGGCGCCATTGTCGAAATCGCTGACCTGATAACCGGCGCGCTCCAGCGCCTTGACGAGGAACCGGCGCATGTCGTCGTCGTCTTCCGCCAGCAGAATGCGTGCCATCTTGTCCCGTCCGAATCACCCAACCGACAATGCCGTGCGGCAAGCCCGTTAACCATGCTGTATATGAGGAGGTGACGGTAAACATCAAGTGAACGTTGGCCGCACAATCCTGATTTGGCTGGCGCTTCGGCGGCTGGACATGCGGGCGGCGAGGTGGCACTTTCCTATCATGATGCATTGGTATTCCCGGGTTCGTTCAAATTGAAAACGGCAGCCGAGGATTTTTCGGTCGTTCCACCCTTCGAAATCCGATCGGGCGCCGAACAGCGCGTTCCCTTCCTCTTCAACTCGCCGCATAGCGGCCGCTATTATCCGGACCGGTTCATGGCTATGGCCAAGCTGGACCGCAACGCCATCCGCCGCTCCGAGGACTGCTATGTCGAGGAATTGTTCGGCGGCGCCGTCGCGCTCGGGGCGCCGATGCTGGCGGCAAACTTCCCGCGCGCCTATCTCGACGTCAACCGGGAGCCGTGGGAACTCGACCCGCGCATGTTCGCCGAACCGGTGCCGTCATTCTGCAACATCCGCTCGGCGCGGGTGGCCGGCGGGCTCGGCACCGTGCCCAAGCTGGTCGGCGAGGGGCTCGACATCTATTCCGGCCGCTTGCCGCTGGCGGAAGCCGTGGCGCGCATCGAAGCGGTCTACAAGCCCTATCACGAGACGCTGAAACGGCTTTTGACCAGAACCCATGCGCGCTTCGGCTACGCCGTTCTGATTGACTGCCACTCGATGCCGGCAAGCATAAGGGTCGGCGACAGCGGATTGCGGCCGGACTTCATCGTCGGCGACCGCTTTGGCATTTCCGCCGCGGCGGCGTTGACCGAGACAGCGATCGGCCTGCTCACCGGCATGGGCTACAGCGTCGCCCACAACAAGCCCTATGCCGGAGGCTTCATTACCGAGCACTATGGCCGCCCCGTGCGCCATCTGCATGCGCTGCAGATCGAGGTCAATCGCGGGCTCTACATGAATGAGCGGACGTTCCAGAGATCGGCTGGTTTCGACGCCCTGGCCGACGATCTGGCGCGGTTTTCGGCCGAACTGATGGCGATGCCCGATCACAATTTCATGGATCTGCCGCTGGCCGCCGAATAGCCGCGGAATCGCGGCACTCGCCGCTCATGCGGCAGCGTAAAAAAAGACCGCATCGTTTGCACGACACGGTCGAAGTCTAGGGAGGAAACGCCCAAGGAGGGCATGGACAGGAACCCCTGTCCGAGAACAAACGTATTGTGCGCTGCACAAATGTCAAGGCGCGTTCCGGCTTTTTTAATTCATTGTGAAGTGGAAATTGCATTTCCATGACGGCGGCGTTGCATTCGAGCAACAGTTGGCACCATGCGAAAGGCTCCGAACGCCTTTGTTTCGGCATAAATCCGTAGGCAAACGGGCATCTCCAAACATGCTGGAGCGGGAGAATCAGTTGGACATCAGCATCGAGTTCATGCGGCGCATTGCGCGTGCCGCCGCAGCCGAGACCTTGCCGCGCTTCCGCAACCAGGGCGCGGTCACCAACAAGGAGCGCGGCAGCTTCGACCCGGTCACCGAGGCCGACCGCGAGGCCGAGCGCGCCATCCGGGCGCTGATATCAGCGCAGTACCCCGATCACGGCATTCTCGGCGAGGAACATGGCGGCGAAAACATCTCCAGCCGGCATGTCTGGGTGATCGATCCGATCGATGGCACGCGCGCCTTTATTTCCGGCCTGCCGGTATGGGGCACGCTGGTCGGGCTGACGGTCGACGGCGATGCCGTCGCCGGCATGATGTCGCAGCCCTTCACCGGCGAGCTGTTCTACGCCAATGCCTCGGGCTCGCATTATGAAGGTCCCGGTGGCCCGCGAAAACTCGCGACGCGCAAGACGACGAATCTCGCCGAGGCGACGCTGTTCACCACCACGCCGGCGCTGTTCAAGGGAGACGCGCGCCTGCGCTACGACCTGTTCGAGCAACAGGTCCAACTCGCCCGCTACGGCACCGACTGCTATGCCTTCGCCATGGTGGCGGCGGGCAGCGTCGATATCGTCGCCGATCCCGGATTGAAGCCCTACGACATCGTCGCGCTGATCCCGATCATCGAGAAGGCGGGCGGCGTCATCACCACTTTCGAAGGCGGACCGGCGGAAAAGGGCGGCGACATTCTGGCAGCGGCGACACCGGAGCTGCACGCGGCAGCAATGGCGGCGCTGCGCGGCTGAGATTGGCCATTGCTGCCCAGGCAAGATCGTTGCCATACCTCCTGACAGGATGATGTCAGTTGGCATGCGCTATGGAACGCTGTCAGCCGGGGAGGACCATAGATGCCGACGCAGCCAGCAGCCAGCCATTCCGATGCTCCGGCGGACGGGCGGAGCGATTTCGATTTCTTTTTCGGGCGCTGGACCGTCGGCCATCGAAGATTGCAGAAGCGGCTGCAGGGCGACGGCAACTGGGATGTGTTTGGCGGCACGTGCGAGGTGCGGCCGATCCTTGGCGGCCTCGGCAATGTCGACGACAATTGGATTGAATTGCCCGGCGGGCCCTATCGCGCCGCCACCTTGCGGACCTTCGACCCTGCGGCGAGGCAATGGTCGATCTGGTGGATCGACGGCCGCAATCCGTCGACCATCGATGTTCCGATGCGCGGCACTTTCGTGGCGGGCGTCGGCACGTTCCTGTGCGAAGACGTCTTCGACGGCCAGCCGATCCAGGTCCGCTTCCTGTGGTCGCGGATCACGGACGGGTCGGCGCGCTGGGAGCAGGCCTTTTCGCCGGACGGCGGCAAGGCATGGGAGACCAACTGGATCATGGATTTCGCCCGCACGAGCTGAAGCCGGACAAGGTATGTGGCTCAGACGTCACCGGTTCCGGGGATGAAGGCATCGAATGCGGCTAGCAACTGCTCGCGATAGAGATCGGCTTCCTGCAGGATCTCATGGCGGGCGCCGTCGATCATCACTAGCGAGCCGACGCGCAGACGTCTCGCATAGGCCTCGACTGCCCTGGTCGAGATGACCTGGTCGGCGCCGGCGGCGATCATCAGCAAGGGCACGTGGATCTTGGCCATGAAATCCGGGTCGCTGACGATCAAGGACGCCTCCGTCGCCGCCTTCAGCCAGCGGATCGTCGGTCCGCCGAGCGCCAGCTGCGGATAGGTTTCGTAGATCAGCGTATTGCGCCGATAGCGTTCCGGGTCGCTGGTCAGCTTGTTTATGGCGAAGGGCACCGATTCCTTGGGCCGCGGCCCCCATGCGGCATAGAGTCGGCCAAGGCCGAGAAGGCAGAACAGCGAACAGATGCGGCGGACGGTTTTTACCGAAACCGGCAGGTCCGGCACGGTGAAGAACGGTGCGATCAGCACCATGCGGCGCACGCGGTTCGCCATCGAGGGCGCGGCGAGCAGCGCAATCACCGCGCCGGCCGAGTGGGCCAGTATGTAGTAGGGTCCTCGGCAATCGGGCAGCACGATCTCCTCGAAGAACTGCTCCAGATCGCCGGTGTAGTCGAAGAAGCTCCGGACGAAGCCGCGCTGTCGGTCGCCGATCAGCCGGTCGGAAGCGCCCTGGCCGCGCCAGTCGAGGGTTGCCACGCCAAAGCCCCGGTCGGTAAGGTTGCGAATGGTCTCGAAATACTTCTCGATGCACTCGTTGCGGCCGGTCAGGACAACGACGGTGCCCTTCATCGGGCGGGCAACCGCGGCAAACAGCCCATAGCGGATCTTCTTGCCGTCGCGCGTGGTGAAGAAGCCGCCGGCCGTGTTTTCCGGCAGCGGATTGCCCGGAGTTTCGTGGAAGAGAGGGGGCTGGTGGAGAAGATCGGTCATACGGTGTTTGGTTGGTGTCGGTGCCGGCGTGGGCGCAAGTCAGGCATAAACGCCCATGCGCCAAAAGCAAAAGGAATTCGGGACGCCGGGGAGGTCGACCCAGGCAGCGAACAAGTAAGGCCGGAAGCAGCCTTGGCGTGCTTCCGGCCTCTGTCGACCGGGAGGAAGGGACGTTACACCCGGTTCGGTCTCGTCGTGTCGCCTTTTCCGGCGACCTGTTCGTGATCTCGAGAACAGTTTTAGTGCCGCCTGGCTGAACGCTCGCCGAAGCCACGGTTCATCTGCCGTTCATCGGCATCGGGACGTGGGCCGGGACCGGTTCCGTTCGGACGCGGGAAAATCTTGAAATGCCGTCGCCGGCTTCCCAAATTTGTCATGCGGTCGCCAATGTCGGGGCCGCTGGTCCATCCGGAACGCCGTCACGGGTTTCGCACCGGCCATACGCAACCTTGTTGCTCAACAGGAGAACACACCATGCGTCACGTTGATTTTTCCCCGCTCTACCGTTCGACCGTCGGTTTTGACCGGCTGTTCACCATGCTCGATTCGCTTGCGCAGCCGGAAGGCCAGACGTATCCGCCTTACAACATCGAGCGCACGGGCGAGGATGCCTATCGCATCTCGATGGCTGTGGCCGGCTTCTCGGAAGATGAGATTTCGATCGAAGCTCACCGCAATGTGCTGACCGTCAAGGGTGAGCGCAAGGAGGAAGGCAATGGCGAAGGCTCCGAACTGCTCTATCGCGGTATCGCCAGCCGAGCCTTCGAGCGCCGCTTCCAGCTTGCCGATCACGTCGAGGTTGTCGGCGCCGCGCTGAAGAACGGCCTGCTCTTCGTCGACCTCAAGCGCAACATCCCCGAAGAGCTGAAGCCGCGCAAGATCGCGATCACCTCGGTTCCGGCCAAGGCCAAGCAGATCGAGGCCAAGACTGCCGCCTAAGCCAGGCAGCTAAACTCCGGGACGCCAACTCCCCGGGAAGAAAGGGCGGTGCAGCAATGCGCCGCTCTTTTTGCTGGTGGGCAAGGCTTGCTATCCGGCGAGCAGGTAGCCGAAACGGTCGACCTCGTCGGGCGTGGTCGCGAAGCTGGTGACAAAGCGATAGAGCGCTTCGTCTTCGCCAATGTAGCTGTCGTAGCCGAGCGGCCTGTGCCAGTCGTGGAAGGCCGCCCCTGCCGCTTGCATTCTTTCGGCCTCGGCCTTTTTGATGACTGCGAAGACCTCGTTCGCCTGCGGCAGCCAGGCCAGCCGGGCCGAAGGGGAATCTTCTATCGCCGCGGCAAGCCGTGCCGCCATCGCATTGGCGTGCCGTGCTGTGTCGAGCCATAGCCCACCCCTGAAATAAGCATCGAATTGCGCGGCGATGAAGCGCGATTTCGAGAACAGCTGGGCCGCGCGCTTGCGCAAAAAGGCCAATTCCTTGGCTCGCTCGAGGTCGAACAGCACGATCGCCTCGGCGCACCAACAGCCATTCTTGGTGCCGCCAAAGGAGAGGATGTCGACACCGTGCTTCCAGGTCATTTCGGCCGGCGTCGTTTCCAGCGCGACGAGCGCATTGGCAAAGCGGGCCCCATCCATGTGCAGCGGCAGTCCATGCTGCTTTGCGATCGCCGAAATCCTGGCGATTTCGTTCAGCGTGTAGACGGTGCCGACTTCGGTCGACTGGGTGATCGAAACGGCAACCGGCCGCCCGGAATGGACGTTTTCGGGTGCGAAACGGTCCACCGCCCGTTCCAGATTGCCGGCATCGATCCTGCCGAGTGCGCCTTCGACTGTATAAAGCCGCGAACCGCCGGTGAAATATTCCGGTGCACCGCATTCGTCCTCGATGACGTGCGATTCGCGATGGCAGAAGGAAATGCCGCCTGGCTTGTTATAGGTAGTCAGCGACAGCGAATTGGCAGCGGTGCCGGTGGCGACGAAAAACACCGCGACCTCGCATTCGAAGATTTCATTGAAGCGCTGGTAAACGGCCTTGTCGAGGGCACCGTCGCCATAGGCGGTGGAGAAGCCGTCGGCATGGCCCGACAGGCCGGCAGCGATACGGGGATGGGCGCCTGCCCAATTGTCGGAAGCGAAAATCATGCGTCTGCCTATGCTGGGGAAATCGATGCGAGCTTGGCCGCTTTCGCATGCCGGCCGCAAGTGGCAGATGCCGAAAATCCGCTAAAGCCAGCGAAACGCATGAGCGTAGATGCAGCGACTGAAGGCTACGCTGACACGCCGTTCCGCGCAATTTTCTGTCGCGAAAGCTTCAAGAATTTTGTGAATCGGTCTTGTGTGCATCCAAAATTTCTGTCATAAAAATTTAGGACAGCAGTGCTGTCTTATTTTGTCGCACAAAACTGGCCGCATTGGCATATGATTGCGCCTCTGCGGCATTGCCGCGAGCGACAGCTAGACAGCCTGGCTCCGGCCTGTACGAATATACCATATGCGAACCATGCGGAAAGCCGCACGGTCGGCAAGAATTTCGCAAGACGTGCCGCAAGATTGAAAGGGGAGCCACGCGCTTCCCGACGGAAACCAGCGCCCGAAGGGGACGGAACGGAGGACAGGACGATGACGGACATGACGCCATCTGCGACGAACGCCGCGCAGACGAAAGCGGCAGCCGTCAAAAATCCGTCCCTGACCAATATTGGGCGAACCAGCACCGGCTATGCCGCGCACGGCCTCTATGATCCGCGCAACGAGCATGATGCCTGCGGCGTCGGCTTCATCGTCAACATGAAGGGCGTGAAGTCGCATCAGATCGTCGAGGACGGCCTTGCCGTGCTCGAAAACCTGACGCATCGCGGCGCCGTCGGCGCCGATCCGCTGATGGGCGACGGCGCCGGCGTGCTGGTGCAGCTGCCGGACCGCTTCTTCCGCGAGGAGATGGCCAAGCAACGGGTCGAACTGCCGAAGCCCGGCCACTATGCCGTCGGCCATGTGTTCATGCCGCGCGACCCGGAGCTGCAGGCGCATATCGAAGGCATCATCGCCGAGGTGGCGCAACTCGAGGGCCAGCCGCTGCTCGGCTTTCGCGACGTGCCGGTCGATAATTCGTCGCTGTCCAAGGCGCCCGACATCGCCGCTTCCGAGCCGGTGCACCGACAGGTATTCCTGGGCCGCGGCGCCGAGATCGAGAACGACGACGATTACGAGCGGCGGCTCTACATCCTGCGCAAGGTCATTTCCGGCCGTATCCACGAGGAGACCAAAGGCGTCGACAACGGCTTCTATGTCGTCTCGATGTCGTCGCGGACCATCGTCTACAAGGGCATGTTCCTGGCCTATCAGGTCGGCGCCTACTACAAGGACCTCACCGACCCGCGTTTCGAGACGGCGCTGATCCTGGTCCACCAGCGCTTCTCGACCAACACGTTCCCGTCGTGGAAGCTGGCGCATCCCTACCGCATGGTCGCCCACAATGGCGAGATCAATACGCTGCGCGGCAACGTCAACTGGATGGCGGCGCGGCAGGCCTCGGTCGATTCCGAACTGTTCGGCAACGACATCTCGAAGCTGTGGCCGATCTCCTATGAAGGGCAGTCGGACACCGCCTGCTTCGACAATGCGCTCGAATTCCTGACGCAGGGCGGCTATTCGCTCGCCCACGCCATGATGATGCTGATCCCGGAAGCCTGGGCCGGCAACAAGCTGATGGGTCAGGACCGCAAGGCCTTCTACGAGTATCACGCAGCCCTGATGGAGCCGTGGGACGGGCCAGCGGCGGTTGCCTTCACCGACGGCCGCCAGATCGGTGCCACACTCGACCGCAACGGGCTGCGGCCGGCGCGCTACATCGTCACCGACGACGACCGCGTCATCATGGCCTCGGAAGCCGGCGTGCTGCCGGTGCCGGAGGAAAGGATCGTCAAGAAGTGGCGGCTGCAGCCCGGCCGCATGCTGCTGATCGACCTGGACAAGGGCCGCATCGTTTCCGACGAGGAGATCAAGTCGGAGATCGCGACCAGGCACCCCTACAAGAGCTGGCTCGCCAACACACAGCTCATCCTCGAGGATCTGAACCCGGTCGAGCCGCGCGCCCTGCGCAGGGATGTCTCACTGCTCGACCGCCAGCAGGCGTTTGGCTACACCCAGGAGGACACCAAGCTGTTGATGTCGCCGATGGCGACCACCGGCCAGGAAGCGGTCGGCTCGATGGGTACCGACACGCCGATTTCGGCAATGTCGGACAGATCAAAGCTGCTCTACACCTATTTCAAGCAGAATTTCGCACAGGTCACCAATCCGCCGATCGACCCGATCCGCGAGGAGCTGGTGATGAGCCTGGTGTCCTTCATCGGGCCGCGGCCCAACATCTTCGATCTTGTCGGCAATTCGCGCCGCAAGCGGCTCGAAGTGCGCCAACCGATCCTGACCAATGGCGATCTGGAGAAGCTGCGCTCCGTCGGCCACACCGAAGACCGTTTCGACACCAAGACGATCGACATCACTTACGGTTCGAATGAAGGCGCGGCCGGCATGCAGGGCGCCATCGACCGGCTATGCGAGCGCGCCGAGGCGGCGGTCGCCGGCGGCTACAATATCATCATCCTGTCGGACCGTCAGCTCGGCCCGGACCGCATCGCCATTCCGGCACTGCTGGCGACTGCGGCCGTGCACCATCATTTGATCCGCAAGGGATTGCGCACGTCGGTTGGGCTCGTCGTGGAATCCGGCGAGCCGCGCGAGGTGCATCATTTCTGCTGTCTCGCCGGCTACGGCGCCGAGGCGATCAATCCCTATCTCGCTTTCGACACGCTGCTCGACATGCACAAGCGTGGCGAATTGCCGGCGGAGGTCGATGCCTACGAAGTCGTCTCCCGTTACATCAAGTCGATCGGCAAGGGCATCCTGAAGGTGATGTCCAAGATGGGCATCTCCACTTACCAGTCCTATTGCGGCGCGCAGATATTCGACGCCATCGGGCTCAAGTCGGACTTCGTGCAGAAGTACTTCACCGGCACGGCGACGCTGATCGAAGGCGTCGGGCTGGACGAGATCGCCGCCGAAACGGTCAGCCGCCACACCGACGGCTTCGGCAACGACCCGGTGCTGCGCAACAGCCTCGAGGTCGGCGGCGAATACATGTTCCGCATGCGCGGCGAGGCCCATATCTGGTCGCCCGACGCAGTGGCGACCTTGCAGCACGCCGTGCGCCAAGGCTCGTGGGAGACGTTCAAGGACTATTCCGCCCAGATCGACAGCGAGACGGCGCAGGCGCAGACCATTCGCGGCCTGTTCAAGATCAAGCTTGCGCAAGAGACCGGGCGTAAGAAGGTCAAGCTCGACGAGGTGATGCCGGCGGCCGATATCGTCAAGCGCTTCTCGACCGGGGCGATGTCCTTCGGCTCGATCTCAAGGGAAGCGCACACGACACTGGCGCGCGCCATGAACGCCATCGGCGGCAAGTCGAACACCGGCGAGGGCGGCGAAGAGGCCGACCGCTATCTGCCACTGCCGGGCGGCGGCAAGAACCCCGAACGCTCGGCAATCAAGCAGGTCGCTTCGGGACGCTTTGGCGTCACGGCCGAGTATCTGGTCAATTCCGACATGATGCAGATCAAGGTCGCGCAAGGGGCGAAGCCCGGCGAGGGCGGCCAGCTGCCGGGCCACAAGGTCGATGCGACCATAGCAAAGGTCAGGCACTCGACGCCGGGCGTCGGCCTGATCTCGCCGCCGCCGCATCACGACATCTATTCGATCGAGGATCTGGCGCAGCTCATCTACGACCTGAAGAACGTCAATCCGGCGGCCGACGTATCGGTCAAGCTGGTCTCGGAAGTCGGCGTCGGCACGGTTGCGGCCGGCGTCGCCAAGGCGCGTGCCGACCACATCACCATATCAGGCTATGACGGCGGCACCGGTGCCTCGCCGCTGACCTCGCTCAAGCATGCCGGCAGCCCGTGGGAGATGGGCCTTGCCGAGACGCACCAGACGCTGGTGCTCAACGGCCTCAGGTCGCGCGTCGCGCTGCAGGTCGATGGCGGCCTGCGCACCGGGCGTGACGTCATTATCGGCGCACTGCTCGGCGCCGACGAGTTCGGCTTTTCGACCGCGCCGTTGATCGCGGCCGGCTGCATCATGATGCGCAAGTGCCATCTCAACACCTGCCCCGTCGGCGTCGCGACACAGGACCCGGTGCTGCGCAAGCGCTTCAAGGGCACGCCCGAGCACGTCATCAACTTCTTCTTCTATGTGGCGGAAGAGGTGCGGGCGCTGCTTGCCGAGATGGGCTACACCCATCTCGACCAGATCATCGGCGACACCGACCTTCTGGAAAAGCGCGAGCTGATCCAGCACTGGAAGGCACGCGGGCTCGACTTCAGCAAGATGTTCTACAAGCCCGATGCGCCGCACGAGGCGGTGCACTGGACCGAGCGGCAGAAGCATCCGATCGACGACGTGCTCGACCGCAAGCTGATCGAACTCGCAAAGCCGGCGCTCGAAGCCAGGCAGCCGGTCAGTATCGAACTGCCGATCCGCAACGTCGACCGTTCGACCGGCGCCATGCTGTCGGGCGAGGTGGCAAAGCGCTTCAAGCACAAGGGACTGCGCGAGGACACGATCTCGGTCAAGCTCACCGGCACGGCCGGCCAGTCCTTTGGCGCCTTCCTGGCGCGCGGTGTCTCGTTCGAACTGGTGGGCGCTGCCAACGACTATGTCGGCAAGGGCCTGTCGGGTGGCCGCATTGTCATCCGCCCGCCGGAGAACACGAAAATCGTTGCTGCCGAGTCCATTATTGTCGGCAATACCGTGCTCTACGGCGCAACCGAGGGCGAGGCCTATTTCTGCGGCGTTGCCGGCGAGCGTTTTGCCGTGCGCAATTCGGGTGTCGCCGCCGTCGTTGAAGGCGTCGGCGACCATGGTTGCGAATACATGACCGGCGGTATCGTCGTCGTCATCGGCCAGACCGGCCGCAACTTCGCCGCCGGCATGTCGGGCGGCGTCGCCTATGTGCTCGACGAGGCGGGTGATTTCGCCGAACGCTGCAACATGGCGATGGTCGAGCTGGAGCCGGTTCCGGAAGAGGACGACCTGATGGAAAAGCTGCTCCACCATGGCGGCGATCTCGACCATAAGGGCCGTGTCGACGTATCCGGCGATATGACCAGCCATGACGAGGAGCGGCTCTATCAGCTGATCTCCAACCACGTCCACTACACCGGCTCGGTACGAGGTCGCGAAATCCTCGACGACTGGGCGACTTTCCGGCCGAAATTCCGGAAGATCATGCCGGTCGAATACCGCCGCGCGCTGATCGAGATGGAGCGGATGCGCATGAACGTGGCGGCGGAATAGATTTGGAAATTGCCGGGAGGCCGTGCGTCCCGGCAACCATCTTCATCAAGAATCCTGACCTCGGACTGAAGGTTGCCACAGCTGCCTTATGAGGTTAACGGGTGCGTCGCCAGGCGTGCCTTCCGGACAGTAGGGACTGGACTATGGGCAAGGTAACAGGGTTTCTCGAGATCGACCGGCAGGTGCACAAGTACCAGCCGGCTTCCGACCGCATCCGGCATTTCCGCGAGTTCACGCTGCCGATGTCGGACAAGGAGGTCGAGAAACAGGCCGCGCGGTGCATGGATTGCGGCATTCCGTATTGCCATGGACCGACCGGCTGCCCGATCCACAACCAGATCCCGGACTGGAACGACCTCGTCTACAATGGCGACTGGGAAAACGCGATCCGCAACCTGCATTCGACCAACAATTTTCCGGAATTTACCGGCCGCATCTGCCCCGCACCTTGCGAGGAAGCCTGCACGCTGAACCTCGAGGATATTCCGGTCGCCATCAAGACGATCGAGCAGGCGATTGCCGACAAAGCCTATGAAACCGGCCATATCCGGCCCTATCCGCCGGAACGGAAGACCGGCAAGCGCGTCGCGATCATCGGCTCGGGGCCGGCAGGCATGGCGGCTGCCCAGCAACTCGGCCGCGCAGGCCATGACGTTCACGTCTATGAGCGCGAGAGCCGGCCGGGCGGGCTGATGCGCTACGGCATC
The DNA here is from genome assembly GCF_040320455.1 of Mesorhizobium sp. M0698. NCBI lineage: Bacteria > Pseudomonadati > Pseudomonadota > Alphaproteobacteria > Hyphomicrobiales > Phyllobacteriaceae > Mesorhizobium > Mesorhizobium sp. M0698. The sequence goes on from NZ_JAMYPQ010000002.1 coordinate 401,439, forward strand.
CCCGATTTCAAGATCGAGAAGCATTATATCGACCGGCGCATCGAGCAGATGCAGGGCGAAGGTGTCAGCTTCCATTGCGGCGTCAATGTCGGCGTCGACAAGCCGGTCGCCGAACTGCTCGCCGAATATGATGCCGTGCTCTATTGCGGCGGTTCCGAAACGCCGCGCCCGGCCAACATCCCGGGCGACGATCTCGACGGCGTGCACGACGCCATGCCCTATCTGGTGCAGCAGAACAAGCGTATCGGCGGCGAGCCGATCCAGTCGGTCGCATGGCCGTCGCGCCCGATCGTCGCCGGCGGCCAGCATGTCGTCGTCGTCGGCGGCGGCGACACTGCCTCAGACTGCGTCGGCACCGCCTTCCGCCAGGGCGCGGTGCGCGTCACCCAGCTCGACATCCGGCCGCAGCCGCCGGAAAAGGAAGACAAGCTGTCGGTCTGGCCCTACTGGGCGACCAAGATGCGCACGTCATCGTCGCAGGCCGAAGGCGCCGAGCGCGAATTCCAGGTGGCGACGCTTGAATTCATCGGCGAGGACGGCCAGCTGACCGGGGTCAAATGCTGCGAGGTCGACGAAAAGCGCAAGCCAATCGCCGGCACCGAATTCGTCATCCGCGCCGATCTCGCGTTCATCGCCATCGGCTTTGCCGGGCCAGCCGCTCGCGGGCCGGTCTCGGAACTCGACGGGCAGATGAAGATCGTCACCGACAGCCGCCGTTCGAAGAATGTCGAGGCCAATGACCGGGACTACAGGACCAGCGTCGAAAGGCTCTATGCGGCGGGCGACGTGCGGCGCGGCCAGTCGCTGGTCGTCTGGGCGATCCGCGAGGGCCGCCAGGCGGCGCGCGCCATCGACGAGGCGCTGATGGGATCGAGCGTGCTGCCGCGCTGAGCCCGTTCCGAAGAGGTTCTGTTTACTGGCGGATCGCCGTCGTCGTATCGGATGCGGCCGCCGTCGCAGGCTGTGTCTTGGGTGGCCACGAGAAATCGTCGGCACGGCCCGGTGAGGCGTCGGGCGCCTTGCCCTCGATTACCAGCCTTTCGCCCGGCAAATGCTTGTCCGCTTTTGCCGGCGGGGCGGCGCCGAGAAGTTCCGAGCCGCCGTCCAGCGCCGGATCGCTGAGCAGCATCGGCACGGTGCGATCGACAGCTATCGGTGCGGCAGCAGGTGACGGCGCCTCGACGGGAGCGCCGGCCGGGGCAGAAACCGGGACCACGCTTCCCGGCGCGGCCAGCCCAAGGATCTTCATCAGCGGCTTTTCGGTATAGAAGGCGAGCTTGCGCTTGCCGGCCTTCGACATGTTGATGCCGTCGTCGGAGCGCAGGCGCACCGATTGGCCGTTGATGTCCGGTCCGCTGGTGATGAAGGCGCCGTTCTCGTCGACGAACCCGTCCCAGACGTCGACGAATTCGCCGCCGTGGCTTTCGGCGGACGAGCGGAAGATGTCGTTGAAGGCCAGCATGTCGGAGGTCATTTTCGAGACCCGGAAGGCCGGCATGCCAACCCACAGATACGGCACCTTGGTTGCTGCGATGGCCTTGCCGAACGCTTCGGTCCGGCGCTCGTATTCCTTGGTCCAGTTTTCGGATCGCGGCTGCTCGCGCACATCGCCGACGCGCATCTGCTGCCGGTCGTTGGATCCGAGCATGACGACGACGGCTGCCGGTTTTTCGGCGGCGATCAGCGACTTGACCTGGTCTGGCCAGTTGTAGACATCGTCACGCACGAAGCCGGACGATCCGTTGGCACGGACGACGATCCTGACGCCGGTGTTCTCGGCAAAGGCGGCGTCGAGCCCCTCAGCCAGCCCAGACGCCATGAAATCGCCGACCACCAGAACGACGCGTGCATCCGGCGCCTTCTCGGCCACCGGGGTTGTCGGCTCGGCCGGCGGCGGCCGGCGAACTGACCGGGGCTTTCTCAGCTTGGGCCTGGGCTTTGTTCTCTGGAATTCTCTCTGGAATTCGGGCGGCGGCTGCTCAAACCGCTCGCTTCTGCGCGGAAACAACAGGTCGCGCAGCGACCAGCCACGACTTTCCGGCTCCTGCGCCATGGCCGCGGTATGAAAGGCACTGGCGGAGCCGACTGCCAGAACGGCGATCGCCAGAACGAGGATCGGCACGCGACGAACGATTAACCGGATGCGCGCAGCCGAAACCAATCACCCTCTCCATCCCGCAACCGGCTCTAGTTCTGCCTGAGCCATTTGAGCACTTCCTTGCTCGGATACCCGTCCTGGGTCAAGCCAGCCTTTGCCTGGAAGGCCATGATGGCGGTTTTCGATCCGTCACCGATCTTGCCGTCGAACTTGCCGTCGTAATAGCCGTGCTCGGAAAGTCGCTTCTGAAGCTCCTGCCTTTCCTCGAAGGAGAGCTTGGTAAACGGTCGTTTCCAGTCCTGCACAAGCCCGCCATAGCCGGCAATTTCGTCGGCAAGAAGGCCCACGGCGAGCGCATATTTGTCGGCATTGTTGTAGCGCTTGATGACCGAGAAATTCTTGATCATCAGGAAAGCCGGCCCGCCGCGGCCGCCGGGCAGCTTCAACGTCGCCTTGTCCGCACCGTTCTTGAACGGCCTGCCGTTGGCACGGCTGACCCCCAACGCCTGCCATTGCGACAGCGACTTCGAGCCTCCGGGCAGCTTCTTGCCGTCCGGAAGGCTGACCTCATAACCCCAGGTCTTGCCTGCCTGCCAGCCGTTCTTCCTCAGCAAATTGGCGGCTGTCGCCAGTGCGTCGGGAATCGAATTCCAGATGTCGCGCTTGCCGTTGCCGTCCATATCGACCGCATAGGACTGGTAGCTGGTGGGGATGAACTGGGTATGGCCCATCGCGCCGGCCCATGAGCCGCTGAGATGGCTTTCGTCGATGTCGCCGGTCTGCAGGATCTTCAGCGCCGCGATCAGTTGGGTGCGGGCAAATTTCGCTCGCTTCGGGTCGGCATAACCAAGCGTCGCCAGCGAGCGCACCACATTGCGCATGATATCATCGCGCTTGAGGGTTTCGCCGTAGTTAGATTCCATAGACCAGATGGCCAGCAGGATGTAGCGGTCGACGCCGTATCTTGCCTCGATCCTGTCCAGCCAAGGCTTCCATTTCCTTGCCATCTGCTGGCCGACGGCGACCGACTGGTCATGGACGCGGTTGTCGAAATAATCCCAAGCGGGTGCGGTGAATTCGGGTTGAGTACGGGCCTTTTCCAGCACCACCGGGTCAGCATCGTTGATGCCCTTGAATGCCTGGTCGTAGACGGAGCCGGAAACGCCGCTCGCCACGGCGGTAGCACGGAAGCTGGCGACCCATTGGCGGAAGCCGGCATCGGCAAAAGCCGACCCGCTGGGCATGAGCAAGGCAAGCGAGAGGCTGGCGGCCGTCAGGACGCTGGTGAAGCGCCTTGCGGCGTTGCGAACGGACATCTTTTCCTCCTTCTTCATCTCAGGAAGACTATTCATCGCCGAACCCGGTTAGCATTTGGTTTACCATAGGTGTCGTCCGGGGTGAAAAGATGCGTCAATGCTTTACCAGCTGAGATTTCTGACCCGCCGTTCAGTAATCCTCGATTTCGGCATGAAAATGTCTCGAATCGGGATTGCCGAACAGTCATGCAAATGGATAATTGGCACATGAAGAGAGTTCGCAAGGCAGTGTTCCCGGTTGCCGGTCTCGGCACGCGCTTTCTCCCCGCCACCAAGGCCATTCCCAAGGAAATGCTGACGGTCGTCGACAGGCCGGTCATCCAGTATGTGGTCGATGAGGCGCGCGAAGCCGGGATCGAGCATTTCATCTTTGTGACCGGCCGCAACAAGGCGGTCATCGAGGATCACTTCGATGTCCAGTTCGAGCTCTACGACACGCTTGCGCAGCGCGGCAAGGACGACCAGCTCGCCCGCCTGCAGCGGCTGCAGCCGGCGCCGGGGCAGACCAGCTTCACCCGCCAGCAGGTACCGCTCGGCCTTGGTCACGCCGTCTGGTGCGCGCGCGAGCTCGTCGGCGACGAGCCCTTTGCGCTGCTGTTGCCCGACATGATCATGCAGTCGGAAAAAAGCTGCATGAAGGACATGGTCGAGCTTTACGCCGAGACCGGCAACAACATCGTCGCCGTGCAGGAATGCGATCCGGCCGAGGCGCACAAATACGGCATTGTCGGCCGCGGCGAGGACGCGCATCACGGTTTCCGCATCACCGGCATGGTGGAAAAGCCGAAGACCGGCACGGCGCCGTCGAACCTCTACATCAACGGGCGCTATATCCTGCAGCCGGAGATATTCAAGATACTCGAAGGTCAGGAAAAAGGCGCCGGCAACGAGATCCAGCTCACCGATGCAATGCTGAAGCTGCAGAAGCAACAGTCCTTCTACGGCTACCACTACCGCGGGCGGACGTTCGACTGCGGCTCGCCCGAAGGCTTCGTCGAGGCCAACGTTGCCTTCGCACTGTGGCGCAGAGACATGAATGCCAGCATGGCCGGTGTCATTCGCACGCTTCTCGACGAACTCGCGCCGTCAGAACGCCGCGGCGTAGCCTTGTAGTTTCAACACCGGTTGCCGCGCTGATCGGCTAAAGCGCGCCGCGTTCGACCGGCCTCATGCGACGCGCTTTAGGTTCTTGTTTTACGCAAGTCGTTATCGCAAAACCGCTGCACACTTTTGCGCGACATGCATTTAGCGCTGCAACTTCAAGCCGACGAAGATACTGTTGGCCGTGTAGTCGCGCCCAACCAGGTTGCTGGTCAGTTTTTCAGTCCTGGCGCGGGTGGTGAGCCCGGTGTAGCGGTTCAGCCACCACGTCAGCCCAGCCTCGGCGCTCAGCGTCAAATCATGATCGTCGGAGCCGGTATAGTCGCGCCATTCAAGGCCGAGAGCGGCATTTCCGGTCAGGTTGGCGCGGATCTGCCGCTCGCCGGTGAGGCTGCCGGAATAGAGCATGTCGCCGCTTTCGCCCGCATTCGTCGTGTTCTCGGCGGTCGTCTGTGCGGTGAGCCCGATCGTGGTGCCGCGTTCCGGCGACCATTTGAGATCGGCATTGACCGTCGCGCCCGAAATAGCCGGCAGGGCATCGTCGTCGATAGCTTCGCGCAGCCAGCCGACCGAGAACTCGCCGCTAAGCTTCTCGCGGAGATCGAGCTCGACGCCGGCCCGTGCGCCAAGCCTGGTCGAGGAGCGCTGGAAGCCGTTTGGATCGACGCGCAAATCATAAGCGCGCCGGCCGATCTCGATTTCGGTGAACGGGGTGATGGCAGGCGAGATCTCGTAACCGGTACGCAAAATGGCCGTGTAGAGCGTCGAGTCGCGGCCCTTCTGCGACAGCGATCCGCCCGACGAAAGCTTGGCGTCGCCAAAGATGTCGTGCTCGACCGCGCCAGTCAGCGCGAAGCGCATTTTGCCGGCATCCTTCTCGACGGCGAGACTGCCGTTCACGGTCTGGCGCACCGGCTGGCCAACGGCGCCGACGACCGCGTCCGGCGCCGAGGCCGATTCGGGCAAGGCCTCATAGCCCAGCTTGGCGATGGCGCGCAGATCATTGTCGAGATCGATGTTGAGTGTGCCGTCGACGCGGCCTTGCGCCTCGTGAATGTCATAGCCGGACAAGGTTTCGCGGAAGATGCCATAGCCCTCAACCGTCGCCGAATTCTCCCGCCAGTCGGAGACGGCGTTGAAGCGCAGCGTCGTTTCCGACAGCAAGGCCGGCTTGCCGAGGCTGCTCGAATCGGCGTTTGTCGAAGACGTCAGGCCTTGCTCGAGCGTCGGCCGGATCACGAAGGAGCCGAGCTTGATGCCGGTGGCGGCGAACGGGTCGTCCTCGTTCTTGTTGTCCTGGCCTTCGATGGCTTCGGTGCGCTCGGCGCCAGGGTCGAGCTTGAGCCTCTCGGCGGAATCGATGGTGACGGCACGGCGGTTGACCGTATCCTGCTCGTCTATGGCGGCGGTATCGGTGTCGTCGGTCGCCGCCGCGGCTGCAGTCGCGGTTCTCTTGCGCTTCTGGCTGTCAGCGGTCTCGTCTTCGGCGTTGGCCGCATTGGCGGCGCGTTGCGTCGCGCTTGGCCGCCGTCGGGGGGGCGGAGCAGGGTTGTCGGGAAATGGATCGCCGATGGCCGCTGGTTGATCGAAAGTGCCGCCGGTTTTGGCCGCCTCGCCCGTGCCGTCGTCAGGCAACGCCCCTTGGCTGGCCGGGCGATAGGTAGGCAGCGGCGTATTGTCGTTGGCGGTTGCAGCAGCCTGCGCGGCTTGGGTTCCGGCTATGCTCGATTGCCTGATCTTGTACTGCTGGTCGTCCAGGATTGTCGATTCCGAAACCTCGCCGCGCAGCTCGGTTTCCTGGGCGCAAAGCAGTGCCGGCCGCGACAACGCAAAGACACTGGTTGCCAGCAGCAAAGCGCAGACCGCCTTGCCCTTTCGTCCCATTTTGTTTTGAGGCTGAAACCCGGACATCGGCACCACTGCTTGCGCGGCGCACGCGCGCCATACTTACGAAACCGTAAATGGGGATGGTTAACGGAGCGTTGAGGCATAGCCCGTCAGGAGGTTCGGGACGGCAATTCCGTTGGACAGGCGCGCGCCGAAGCGCTAATCGCATCGTCCATGGACGTGAAATCCCCAGACAGGAAGCGGCATGACGGGCAGGCCGCGATTGCCTCGGCGCTGAGAACCGTGGCGACGGAGCAGGCCGGCGTCGCGGCACTGGCAGACGCTCTCGAAAACGGGCTGGCCGAGCCGTTCGCACGAGCCGTCGGCATGGTGTCGCAGATCGATGGCCGCGTCATCGTCACCGGGGTCGGCAAAAGCGGCCATATCGGCTCGAAGATCGCCGCAACGCTCGCCTCGACCGGCACGCCGGCCTTCTTCGTCCACCCTGCCGAAGCCAATCACGGCGACCTTGGCATGATCGCCAGAAACGACGCCATAATCGCGCTTTCGTGGTCGGGCGAAAGCCTTGAGCTCAAGGGCATCATCGCCTATTCGAGGCGCTTCTCGATCCCGCTGGTCGCGGTCACCGCGGGTGAAAAATCGGCTCTGGCGCGCGCGGCCGACGTTGTGCTTCTGCTGCCGCGAGCACCGGAAGCCTGCCCGCACGGGCTTGCGCCGACGACCTCGACACTATTGCAAATGGTGATGGGCGATGCGCTGGCCATCGCGCTCCTCGAGGCACGCGGCTTCACCCCGGACCATTTCCGCACGTTCCATCCCGGCGGCCAGCTCGGAGCCAACCTGACGCAGATCCGCGAGATCATGCATGTCGGCGACAGGCTGCCGCTGGTGTCGTCAGGTACCGGCATGCGCGAGGCAATCCTCGAATTGTCGCGCAAGGGGTTTGGCTGTGTGGCCGTGACTGCCGCGGACGGCAAGCTGATCGGCATCATCACCGATGGCGACATCAGGCGCCATATCGGCAGCGATCTCCTGGCAATGAGCGTCGATCAGGTGATGACCAGAGAGCCGAAAATGGCCGCGCCCGACACGCTTGTTGCGACGGCGCTGCAGACGATCAACGACTCGGCTATCACCAGCCTGATGGTGGTCGAAGGCAGGCGGCCGATTGGGCTCGTCCATCTGCACGACCTGCTGCGCATCGGTGCTGCCTAGCGGGCTTCTAGACCGCCTCGACCGTCAGTTCCAGGTCGGTATCAGCGGCGCCCGTCACGCGCACTTGCGTTCCGGCCGGCAGGTCAGGGCCGGAGACGCGCCACAACATGTCGCCCAGCTTTACGCGGCCGCGCCCGTCCTTGATCGGCTCGGCAAGGGTCGCCGTCCGGCCGACCATCTGTGCGCCGCGACGGTTGAGAAGGGGCTGGTCGGTTTCATCATGGCGCCCGCCCACCAGCCGCTTGCCGACATAGGCCGAGACCAGCGACAGCGCGAGGAAGGCGAGGACCTGGACTTGCCAGGTCCAGAAACCGGCATCCCAGATGAGCAGTGAGACGACGCCGATCAACAGCGCGGCAATGCCGATCCACAGCATGAAAATGCCCGGCGCGATGACCTCCATTACCAGCAGGACGAAGCCGAGGACCATCCAGCTCCACGGGCCGAGTTCGGAAACAATGCGGTCGAGCATGGCTGTGGCCTCAGGTTTCGCTCGGACGAACGACCGGCGGGCGGGCGGCCTGTCGTGCGGCACCGGCGGTGCCTTCGCTTCGGAAAACTTCCTTGGCGATTTCGCCAATACCGCCGAGCGTGCCGATCAGCGATGAGGCCTCCATCGGCATCAGCACGAGCTTGCTATTTGTCGCTGAGCCGATCTTGGTCAGCGCTTCGGTGTATTTCAGCGCGACGAAGTAGTTGAGCGCCTGCACGTCGCCTTTGGAAATCGCCTCCGACACCACCTGCGTGGCGCGTGCTTCAGCCTCGGCCGAGCGCTCGCGCGCCTCGGCATCGCGGAAGGCGGCTTCCTTGCGGCCTTCGGCCTCCAGGATCTGCGATTGCTTGAGGCCTTCGGCGGCGAGGATCTGCGCGCGCTTATTGCGCTCGGCCATCATCTGTCGGCCCATCGATTCGACGAGATTGGCCGGCGGGTTGATGTCCTTGATCTCGACACGAGTGATCTTGATGCCCCAGGGATGCGCCGCCTCGTCAACGACGCGCAGCAGGCGCTCGTTGATGGCGTCGCGGTTCGACAAAAGTTCGTCGAGGTCCATCGAGCCCATCACGGTGCGGATGTTGGTCATCGTGAGATTGAGAATCGCATTCTGCAGGCCGGAGACCTGGTAGGCGGCCTGCGCCGCGTTGAGCACCTGATAGAAGGCGATGCCATCGACGGCAACGGTGGCATTGTCGCGGGTGATGATCTCCTGCGTCGGAACGTCGAGCACCTGCTCCATCATGTTCATCTTGGCGCCGACACGGTCGACGAAAGGCACGATCAGGTTGAGGCCTGGGTTCAATGTCTTGGTGTAACGGCCAAAACGTTCGACGGTATAATTATAGCCTTGCGGAATTGTTCGGATGCCCTTGATAAGCACCAGCACGACAAGGGCGACAAGAACAAGAAGCGCGATATCAAAACCACTGAAACCCATTTGGCTCTCCCCTCAAAGGCCGGCCATGTTGGATATTCCACGCGACCGATTCCCATCAAACACTTAAGTGTGTTTCAGCAATGTTACAATCAGGTGATCACGGATTGCGGGTGCATAGACGGGTGATCTGTTCAGGCCCAGCCGGACAGCTCGCGCCGCACCATCGCCTCGATCACCGCCATGCCCTCGGCACTGTCGTTGAGGCAAGGGATGTGTGCGAACTTTTCGCCGCCGGCATGATGGAAGGTCTCGGACGCTTCCCTGCCGATCTCGTCCAGCGTCTCGATGCAGTCGACGGAAAATCCTGGATTGACGATGGCGACCGATTTCACGCCTTCGCGCCCTAGTCTTTCGACCGTCTTGTCGGTGTAGGGCTGCAGCCACTCCTGCGCGCCGAAGCGCGACTGGAAGGTGGTAATCAGCTTGTTTTCATCCCAGCCGAGCTTTTCGCGCAGCAGTCGGGTCGTCTCGAGGCAATGGGCCTGGTAGGGGTCGCCCTTGTCGGAATAGGGTTTCGGAATGCCGTGATAGGAAGCGATGACAATTTCCGGTTCGAAGTCGAGGCTCGCCAGATGCTTTTCGATCGAACGGGCGAGCGCCTCGATATAGGCCGGCTCGTTGTAATAGGGTGGCACGCTGCGAATGGCCGGGGCGCGGCGCATCTTCATCAGCGCGCGAAACAGCTGGTCGTTGGCAGTCGCAGTCGTCGTCGCCGAATATTGCGGATAGAGCGGGAAAGACAGGATGCGGTCGCAGCCTTGCTCGACCAGTCTCTCGGCCACGCTCTCGGTCGAAGGGTTGCCGTAGCGCATCGCCCAGTCGACGACGACATTGGGTAGCTCGCCGAGCGCGAGCCCGAGCTTCTCGGCCTGGGCGCGGGTGTAGGTTCGCAGCGGCGACTCGTTGCGCTCCCGGTTCCATATCCTGGCATAGTTGGCCCCTGATTTCTTCGGCCGGGTGGTGAGGACCACGCCGTAGAGGATCGGATACCAGATCGCCTTGTTGAGCTCGATGACGCGCGGATCGGACAGGAACTCCCGGAGGTAGCGCCACATCGGCTTGAAGCCGGTGCCGTCCGGGGTGCCGAGATTGATCAGCATGACACCGACCTTGCCGGTCCTGACCAGAGGGCGCCCTGCCGACGGCGAGGCGGCAGTCTTCTCGGCTTTGATTTCAGCAGGGTTGGCAAGCGTCATGAGGTTCTCCAACACCGCGAACCAACGGTGCCGCGGCGAAAGTAGCGATGCCGCGCCGGTTTTCAAATGCTGCGTCTGGCCGCACCTTATCCCAGAAATGCAACACCCGCCCGGTCTGCCGGGCGGGTGCATTGCGTTCCTGCGGCCGGATTACTTCGAGGCCGCCGGGATCGTCAAGGTTGCGCCGACCGGAAGGCGGCGTGGCTCGTAGGCTTTGTTGGCATCGGAGATTATTTTCCATTTGGTGCCGTCGCCATAAGCCTTCACCGCGAGATCCCAATAGGTATCGCCGGCGACGATTACATGGCTGCTTTCGGCCGGTGCCGGCTCAGCCGGAGCAGGGGTCGCCGGAGCCGGTGTGGCCGGAGCCGCAGGTGCCGCCGGCTGGGCCGGCTCGGCGGGTGCGGGTGCCGGCGCTGTTTCAGCCGGGACGGCCGGCGGCGTCTTGGAAATGTCGCCAGAGCCGGCCGGCATTTCGGGCATTGCCGGCTCAGCAGGCTTTGCCGGCGCAGCCTCAGCAGGTTTTGGCGGTTCGGCAGGGTTGGCAGGTTCTGCGGCCGGCGCCACGGTCGCGGCGATCTCGGTGATGCGGCCGTCGAGCTTCGGCGTATAGGGCCGGTGCGCGCCTAGGTAGTCGGCGACGACCTGTTCAAGCCCCGGGCCGTAATCATAGACGTTCTTGGCCTTCTCGGCGAACACCTTGTAGCCGTCGCCGCCCTGGCGGACATAGTTGTTGGTGGCGACCAGGTAATCCTTGTCCGGCTTAATCGGCGTCCAGGCGCCGCCTTCCATGACCTCGACCGATTTGACGCGTCCGTTAGGCGGCGCCGATTTGTCGAACGCATATTTCAGGCCGGCAACCTGCGGGAAGCGCCCGGCGCCGTCCTCGACCTGGCTGAGGCCGCTTTCGAGGCCGGCAACCAAATCCTTGCCGGAGATATGGAAGGTCGCCAGCGTGTTCTGAAACGGCAGAACGGTGAGAACCTCGCCCATGGTGACCGTGCCCTGGTCGATGGAGGCGCGCAAGCCGCCGCCATTCGAGATGACGATCTCGACACCTTGGCCCTTGACCCGGTCGAGGACGGCGTCGGAGACCAGATTGCCCATCTCGCATTCGCGGGCACGGCAGTTTTCGCGACTGCCGTCGATCGCCTTGGTGGTCTCGGCGACTTCCTTGTTCTTCAAGGCCTCGATCGGCGCGCCGAGTTCCTTGATGCGGGCAAGCACGGCGGGGTCGGGCGTGATCGATTTGTCGAGATGGATGGGATCGCCGCTTGCCTCCTTGACGACGCCGTTGTCGTCGAACACGACCTTGAACTCGCCGAGATATTTCGAATAGGACGCCGCCTGCACGACCGGCACTTTGTAACCGTCCGGATTGTCGACCATCGTCGGATATGGGCCTTCCGCCTTGGGGTCGGTGTTGGACAGCAGCGAATGGCTGTGGCCGCCGACCACCACGTCGATGCCCGGGATCTTGGCGATCACGTCGCGCTCGCGCTTGTAGCCGATATGGGTGACCGCGATGATCTTGTTGACGCCCTCTCGCTTCAGTTTCTCGACCTCAGCGGTGATCGACTTGACGTCGTCTTCGATGGCAATGTTCGGGCCAGGGGTGGCAAGCTCCGGCGTGTCGTTGGTGACCGCGCCGACGATGCCGATCTTCTGGCCGCCGACCTCGACCACGATCGACGGCTTGACGCGGTCGCCGAGCTTGGATTGCGCATTGGCCTTCACATTGGCGCCGAGCACCGGAAACTTGATCATGTCGAGAAACGGCGCCAGCGCCGACTCGCCATCGTCGAACTCATGGTTGCCGAGAGCCTCGGCATCGAATTTCATCTGGTTGAGGAATTCGCCTTCGGTCTTGCCTTTGTAGGTCGTGTAGAAGAGCGAGCCCTGGAAATTGTCGCCGGCGCTGAGCAGCAGCACGTTCTGGCCTTCCAGCTTCTTGCGCTCCTGCGCGATCGCGGTGACCAGGCGGCCGGCGCCGCCGACGCATTCGCCCTTGGTCTCCTCCTCGGCCGAGCAGGTCGATTCGTACTTGTTGTTGCTCTCGATGCGGCTATGCCAGTCGTTGATGTGCAGGATGTTGAGCGTGTAGTCGGCAAAGGATACCCCTGCCGACAGGCCAAGCGCCGATGCCGACAGCGCGGCGATGGCAGCAATCTTCTTCATTCTCGTCTCCCGGATAACTTGACCAGAGGCGTTTAACGCTCTTGTTTGACTGGGATGTAACAGCCCTCTTGGGCTATGTTCACATCGCGTTTCAGTCGATGCAAGCGGAAATCGGCATCAGCTTTGCCGGCGCAAGAAGACGGCGGCTTGAAGCCGCCGCCCTTGTGCAAAGTAAATTCGGAATCGGATTTCAGGTGCGCCTGGTCAGCACAAAATTCTGTCCGCTCGCGCTGGTGCAATTGAGCTGGCTGGTGGAGACCATCAAGCAGTTGAAGCTGATTGGCGTCTGGCGGATCAGCGAAGTGCCATGGATCTCGACCGAGGTGCCGCCGGTCATGGTGTAGCTGCCATCGGCAAGCTTCTGGCCGGTGTCGGTTGCGACGGTCGCGAAGCTGCCGCCCTTGAAGGTGGACAAGCCCGTGCCCTGCGCGTCGATCCAGGAGCCTTCAACCCCTTTGGCGGTGATCACCGGCGGCTCGCCTGGGCCGGTTGTCGTGCAGGCCGCCAACGCGACCGTAGCGGCCGCGGCAATGCCAGCCGAAAGCAGTCTTTGCGCAATCGTCATCTTCAAGATCCTCTCCTCTCGCATCGGCCCAAAATCGATCCGATTTTCGGAAAGCACGATGCGCACATTCAAAGTGCTAGAGCGTACTTTGTGCGTCCAAATGGACGCACGTCGCTCTAGGCCGCCCCTCTTCAATCGCCCGATTTCCGGGCGATTGCAAGCTGGCGGAGTGTCGAGGCAACGCTGCTATCGAACGAGGATGTTGCGGAATTGCCACGGGTCTTTGGTGTCGAGATCCTCGGGAAACAGACCAGGCCGATTGTCGAGCGGTGTCCAGTCGGTATAATAGCTCCTGACCGGCCCGAGATATGGGTTCTGCACGTCGAGGCAGCGCTTGTAATCCATCTCGTCGGCTTCGACGATGCCGGCCTCGGGATTTTCCAGCGCCCAGACCATGCCGGCCAGCACCGCCGACGTGACCTGCATGCCCGTAGCATTCTGATAGGGCGCCAGCTTGCGCGCCTCGGCCAGCGATAGCTGCGAGCCGTACCAGTAGGCGTTCTTGGCGTGGCCGTAGAGCAGCACGCCGAGTTCGTCGACGCCATCGACCAGTTCATTTTCGTCGAGCACGTGATGCACGGGCTGAGCCTTGCCGGCGACACCGAACATCTCGTGCAGCGACAGCACTGCGTCGTTGCAGGGATGATAGGCGTAATGGCAGGTCGGCCGGTATTGCACCTTGCCCTTCTTGCCGCGCAAGGTGAAAAAATCGGCGATCGAGATCGCTTCGTTGTGTGTCACCAGGAAACCGTATTGCGGGCCGGGCGTCGGACACCATGTGCGCACGCGTGTATTGGCGCCGGGCTGCTCCAGATAGATAGCGGCCTTCGAACCGTTCTTGTGGCTTTTGGCGTTCTTCGGCATCCACGCCTCATGCGTGCCCCAGCCGAGCTCGGCCGGCTGCAGCCCTTCCGAAATGAAGCCTTCGACCGACCAGGTGTTCCAGAACACGTTCATCGGCTTGGGCTTCTTGGTGCGCTGGGTGTCGCGCTCGGCGATATGGATGCCCTTGACGCCGGCCTTCTTCATCAGCCTGGCCCAGCCTTCGCGATCGTGCTGCGCGGGTTCCGAGAAGTCGAAGCCAAGATCTGTGGCGAGATTGACCAGTGCCTGCTTGACGAACCACGAGACCATGCCCGGATTGGCGCCGCAGCACGAGATCGCCGTGGTGCCGCCCGGGCTCTTCGCGATTTCAGTACGTACGGTCTCGCGCAGCGCATAGTTGGTGCGTGAGGCGTTGTCGGCCTTTTCGTCGAAATAAAAGCCGAGCCAGGGCTCGACCACCGTGTCGATATAGAGGACACCAAGCTTGCGGCAGAGCTTCATCAACTCGAGCGAGGAAGTGTCGACCGACAGGTTGACGCAAAAGCCCTGGCCGCCGCCATTGGTCAAAAGCGGTGTCAGCAGCTTCTTGTAGTTCTTTTTGGTCACTGCATCCTGCATGAAAGTGATGCCGCGCTCGTCAAGCAATTTGCGGTCGGCGTCGCGCGGGTCGATGACCGTCATGCGCGACTTGTCGAATTTGAAATGGCGCTCGATCAGCGGCAGCGTTCCCCGTCCGATCGAGCCGAAGCCGATCATCACGACAGGGCCGGTGATCTCACCGTAAACGGGCCAGTTTTCATTCGCCATTTATCGATTACTCCCTCAAAAAACGCTTCGGAACAGCGGCTTGGCCGCGGCGCGACAAACCATAGATCATTGTCACAATAAAGCGAAAAGCGGACGGCCGGCGTTACACCGCGCCATCCCGGCTACGGCTCGACCAGTCTTGCGAATTCAGGCTTGAAGAGGTCACGTGCCTCGGAGACCGGCAGGTCCAGCAGATCGTCGGCGCAGGCCTCGGCTCCGCCTCAGCTGCTATCGACAGTACCAGGATCGCGGCCATGAACGTGACCGGCCTGCCAAGATGCTGGATCATTGTTCCCCCAAGCCACAAGTTACAGTTGTCTTCCGCCGACAGTCACGGTCGGCTGTCAGGCCCTTATAGTCAAGTTGTGCCCCGTTCAGTGCCAGACGCTGCTCAGCGAAAAGACGCTGCCAGCGCCGCCCCAGATGCGGATGGCGCATCCGCGCGTTTCAGCGGATTTTTGCCCTCGGCGCGGCTGTGGAGGCTCGAACCACCAGTTCTACCGGCAGAACGACCTGGCGGGGGGCTTCATTGTCAATAACCATTCGGGCGGCAAGCCTGCCTTTTCCGATCACGTCTTGCGCCACAGTGGTCATCGGAGGCGTGGTGCGTGCGGATTCAGCAGTCCCATCGAAGCCAACGACCGATACGTGGCCCGGCACGCCGATGCCGCGGCGAACCGCCTCGTCCAGTATTGTGATCGCCTGCCAATCCGACATGGTCAGGATCGCGGTTGCTTCAGGCGCCCTGTCGAACACCACTGCTCCGGCAGATGGCTCGCCTGGGATCGTCTCGAGGATCGGGACATCGTCGATCGACAAATTCGCCTCCGCCAAACCCTGTTTGAAACCGTCGAGCCTTTCATCGTCGAGCGGGAAGCCGGCCAGAAGCGGGCGCATTGCCTGTCCGGGCACGTGGACAATCGGTGGGCCGGGAGTCCGTCGCACCGAAAGGATGGCAGGGGATCGTCCATAATTATGCGCGGCTGGCCGATGGGCAGCTCTTCTGTGCCCAGGGTGCCATTCAAGTCGTTCCGGCGTGAGGGGAGGAAAATGCGATGGAACTCGCTTATGACAGTCATCTGCTTGCTCGAATTCTGCTAAGCGTCGCGACTGTGGGTTACGGTGTAGCGACGATCAAAGCCGACTTGAACGCCACACATGCAACCAATCCGTTGTGGACCCCACACGCCCGGTTTCATGTCGTCTGGCAGGTGCTGAGCTACACCGGAGTGGCGCTGATTGCGCTCGGACTTATCTGGATCAAGGGACAACTCGAAGCCGAGCGGCTCTATCTCGCCGGGGGATTGGCCGCGGCTATGTATGGAGCATTCTTCGCGGCCATGCTCTCGCGGCCGATCTATGGCGGCGTGCTGTATGACGAGAACGGCTATCTGCCGTTCCGGCCGCCGTTTGGACCGGCGGGCTGGCGGTGGGACGTCAACGTCACCGTCTTTACCGCGATGTCCGCGATCCTGCTGCTGGGCCTGGCTGCGATTTAGGGCAATTCCAGGAAAGGTGTGAAACGGTTTTCCGTCCGGGATTGCGCAGAAACAAAGAGATAGAGCGGTTCGGCGTTTCCGTGAGACGATGAACTGCTCTAGGACAGCGCCAGCGCCCTGAGCCACGCGACCAGCCGGTCACGGTCGGCGGTCATCCCCTTGTAGTCGAGTTGTGCCTCGTCCAGCGCCAGAAGTTGTTCGGCCAAGGACGCCGCGAGCGCCGCGCGGTCGGGGTGGCGTTCCAGCACGGCGAGCGGGTCGAGATGGATGCGGATGGTGAAGAGTACGTCGCCCGAAACGGGGAGCTTTCTCAGCGTCTGCCGCTCGACCCGGATAAAGACATGGGCGTCGATGTCGCCGTCCGGGAATCTCGACGGGCGACTGCTGGCGCGGTCGATACGTTCGAGGTTGGAGAGCGGATGGTAGAGCGCGTCGCCCGCCTGGATCGACCAGTTGTAGCGCTCGACGGCTTGGCCCTGGAGGCCGTCGAACATGCGGTTGATGAGATCGGCCGGGCGTGTGCCCGGGCCGAAACCCGGTACCGGCGCGTGGATCTGCTGCAGCGGCTTGCCGAATTTTTCGATCAGCGACCATGACGAGGGGAAGCAGAGCGAGCCGGCCGCCAGACGCCAGCCGCTGTCGTCGCGGCGCATCAGGATCAAATCCTCCTGCACAAGCAGCGAGGCCGCGACAAGCGGCGCATCGCTGAAAGAAGCTGCGGTGCCCGAGCCTTCGAGATCGTCGGTGCCGCCGATCGCCTCGATCGCATTGTCGGTACGCCTGTGGGTCTCAGGAAAGTTCGCCGCCAGATGCGCACCGAGCAGATCGAGCACTTCGCGCTGGGCGTCGCGCGTTGCTTGCTCCTCGACAAAAACCTTGTCGGGAATTTCCGCGTAAAGCCGGCGTTTCTCGGCAAGATAGGGCAGCAGATATTCGTCGACCTCGATCCAGCTATCGAGATTGAGCGGCTTCAGCCCGATGGTGAACAGTTTCGACGAGCCGTCATAGGGTGTGTGGGTCGGTGTGCGGAAACTCATGCTTCTTTGTAGGCTTCCAGTGCGGCGGCGGCCATTCTCGCCGTGAATTCGGTGATTTCGTAATCGGCGGCACCTGCCTTGGCGAAGGGATCGTCCGCCAGTCTGGCATCGAGTTCCTCGCGTGGACCGCGCGCGATGATGATGCCGCCGGTCCTTGGCCGCTTTGGCCCGGAGGCGACAAAGATACCTTGCGCATAGCAGGCCTTCAGCCACTCGACATGCGCTTGCTGCAGGCAGTCGATCTCGGTCAGCGGCACCTTGTAGTTCAGCGAAACCACGAACATTGTTGTCTCCAGATGCTTCAGCCCAGCCGCGCCGGGATCAATCCGCGCAGCGAGTTGCCGACGAACAGCGCCTTGGCCGATTGCAGTTCGTTCCACGTGTAGAGCGCTTCACCGGCGCGGCCTTGATCCAGCAGTTCGCCGCGCAGGACGCCAGGCAGCAGGCCGCAATCGAGCCGCGGCGTGGCCAGCACGCCGTCGCCGAAATCGGCAAAGACGTTGGTGATCGTGCCCTCGCAGATTTCGCCGCGCTCATTGGCGAGCAGCACCTCGTCGGCGCGGCTGGCGAGATATTCGGCGCGGGCGCGCGTATAGGGTTGTCGGCGGCTGGTCTTGTGACGCAGCAGCGTGTCGCTCGAATCAAGCCGCACCCGTGCCAGTTGAAGTGTCCAGACCTTGTCTGCGGCGAGCGGCTCGTAAGGCTGCGCCGAAACCGCGACTTCGCCCTTGCGCGACAGGACGAGGCGAGTGCGCAATGCGATGTGCTGGGGGCCGACCGCATTCATCAGTGCTTCGCCGACCCTTTGCGGATCGCAGGCGAAACCGAGTTCGCTTGCCGAGCCGTAGAGCCGCGCGAGATGGCGGTCGAAACGGAGGAAACCCGAGCCGGGTTCCCAGCGCATTGTTTCGATCAGTTCGAAATCGGCAGTGTTCCCGTCGCGAAACGGGCTTTCAGCAGACACTCCTGGTACTCCTCTTCGGCTGTCGAATCGAAGACGACGCCACCGCCGACATTGTAGACCGCCTCGCCATTGGCAAAGAGCGAGATGGTGCGGATCGCCACGGAAAAGCGCATCCGGCCGCCGGGCGCGATCCAGCCTATGGCGCCGCAATAGACATCGCGCGGGCCACTTTCCAGCTCGCGCAGGATCTCCATGGCGCGGATCTTCGGTGCGCCGGTAATCGAGCCGCAGGGGAACAGCGCGGCGAAAATCTGGCGGATGGCGAGGCCGGGCAAGAGTTTCGCCCGCACACGGCTCACCATCTGGTGGACGGTCGGGTAGCTCTCGATGCGGAAAAGCTCCGGCACATCGAGCGTGCCAACCTCGCTGATCAGTGAAATATCGTTGCGCAGGAGATCGACAATCATCCGGTTCTCGGCCTGGTTCTTCTCGTCGTTGCGCAAGAACGCTTTCAGGCGATCGTCCTCGGCTTTTGTTGCCCCGCGCGGCGCGGTGCCCTTCATGGGATGCGTCTCGATCATGCCTTCCGCGTCCACCTCGAAGAACAGTTCGGGCGAACGCGACAAGACGATCGGATCGCCGAGCGCGACCAGGGCCCCATACTTCACCGGCTGGCGTTCGGTCAGCGCGTTGAAGGCGACCAGCGGATCGCCCGACCATTGCGCATGGACCGGAAAGGTCAGATTGCCCTGGTAGCAGTCGCCCTTGCGGATGTGGTCATGCAGCCTGGCAAAGCGTTTGGCGTAGTCGTCCGAAGACCAGGCTGCCTTGGCGTCGAAGATTGGGCCGTTGCTAGCCGGCAGATCGCCTGGCGCGACCGTCTCCTCGACCGGCGCATCGAACACGCCGAGGCAGAAAAGCGGGGCGCGGCGGCCGGCCGGCAGCAGCGGAACGAGCTTGGGTTCGAGCAGGTAACCGGCCTCGTAGGAGAAATAACCGGCCAGCCATTTGCCGCCGTCATGTGCAGCCTGCGCGGCTTCCAGCGCCGGCAAAAAATCCGCCTCGCCATGCGCTGCGATTATCTCGGCCGGCCGGTCGAAAACGAGCTGCCGCGCGGTCTCGTCGTTCCTGAAAATTGCAAAGGGCAGGGGCAGGGACATAAGGCTCGGATGCTGCGGTCACCAGCGATCGATCTATATGGGGGCTCGACCGTGCGCAATCGAGGGAACGGCGTCTCAAGACGCAAAGGCGCGGCGGCAAAAACAAAAGCGGCGCCCGAGGGCGCCGCCTTGTTCCAGATGCCGCCTGCGATGGATCAGGTGTTGCTGGCTTCTCCCGCGGTCGGGAAGCGGCGCGCAAATTCCTTTTCGTCGCCGGCGGCAAGCAGTTTCGCCTGCTCGATCCAGCGTTCACGTTCGATGCGGCCGTCGAAATTCAACGTCGCCTCGATCCGCTTGACATCGTCGGGCGTCCAGGCGGCGATCTGGGCATAGGTCGTGACCCCAAGCCCTTTGAGCAGCCGCTCGTTGGTCGGGCCGATGCCGATCAGGCGACGCAGATCGTTGGCTTTGCCTGCCGCGGTGGCTGTTGCCTTGCCGGTCGCGGCTTTCTTTGCAGATGGCGCGGCCTTGCTTGCCGCTGGCGCGGTCGTCGGCGCGGCGCTCGCTTTCGATGCAGGCGGTTTCGGTGTTGCCGTTTTCGCGGCACTTGCGCGTGGCGCGGTCGCGGCCTTCGCCGTTGCAGATTTCTTCGGCGCCGGTTTGGCCGGTGCGGATGTCGACATCAGCGTTGACGGCGCCTGCATCGCCGCCTTGGTCGCGCCGGTCTTGGCGGCTGGCGCCTTGGCTGTTGCCGCCTTCGCGGTTGGCGCCTGGGTGGTTTTCGCCTCGCCCAGCCGGCGTTCGAGATCGGCGCGGGCGCGGCCGCATGCATCCAACTCACCGGTCAGACGGTCGCTATCGGCCCGCAATCTGTCGCGTTCGCTGCGCGTGCGGTCTAGCTCGCCGCGCAAACTGTCGAGTTCGCCACGCAGGCGTCCCCAAATGAACCAGCCAACCAACACACCTACCAGGAACGCCAGGAGCATGTAGAAAAAAGTGCCCATTGTCTTTCTCTCTCCAGTCCGATCCGTCCGCCCTGGCCTGTAGAGCCATGACCTCGGCGAAGGACCATTCGATGGTGGTTCCGCAATTTGCAGAACAGCCGGCTTCGATCGAGCCGTCGGCGACCGGTTTGCCCCTGGCCAACAGCCGTTGTCGCATCCGCCGACACGCCATGACAGGTCGGGATTTTCCGACCGGATCCATTCGTGCCCGGCTGAGCTTGAGGGCGGACGCTATCATACAGCTTACGGGAATCTAACGAAAAACTTCCATGGAAAGTTATTTAAGAACAAATAACCAAGACAAGAATAGAACCATCGCCAATATGCATTGCTGCTAAACTGTTCTGGAAAACCCGGTCATCCGGTGTTGCGCATCACCCAGTGTTGCGCATCAATTGTCCAGTGCTTCCAGCTCGTCGATCAGTCCGCTGATCACGCCAAGCCCAATCTGCCAGAAGGCAGGGTCGGCCGCGTCGAGGCCGAACGGCGCCAGAAGCTCGGAATGATGCTTGGTGCCGCCGGCGCGCAGCATGGCAAAATATTTCTCCTGAAAGCCGCGCTCGGCGTTCTGGTAGACCGCGTAGAGCGAGTTCACCAGGCAATCGCCGAATGCGTAGGCATAGACGTAGAAAGGCGAGTGGATGAAATGCGGAATATAGGTCCAGAAAACCTCGTACCCCTCGCGCAGCTTGATCGCCGGCCCGAGGCTTTCCGCCTGCACTTCCAACCAGAACTGGCCGAGCTTGTCGGAGGTCAGTTCGCCGCTCCTGCGCTCGGCATGCACCTTGCGCTCGAACTCGTAGAAGGCGATCTGGCGCACGACCGTGTTGATCATGTCCTCGACCTTCTGGGCGAGCATGGCCTTGCGTTCGCGCTTGTCGGTGGTCTGCTCGAGCAGCGAGCGGAAGGTCAGCATTTCGCCGAACACCGATGCGGTTTCGGCCAGCGTCAGCGGCGTCGATGCCATCAGGGCGCCCTGGCCGCCGGCCAGCACCTGGTGCACGCCGTGGCCGAGCTCGTGCGCCAGCGTCATCACGTCGCGCGGCTTGCCCATGTAGTTGAGCAGCACATAGGGATGCGCCGAAGGCACGGTCGGATGGGCAAAGGCGCCAGGCGACTTGCCAGGTCTCACCGGTGCATCGATCCAGCTGCGGTCGAAGAAAGTTCTGGCGATCTCCGCCATGTCGGGCGAAAAGCGCTGGTAGGCGGAAAGCACGGTGTTCTTGGCCTCGTCCCAGCCGATGACCGCCTGTGGGGTCTCGGGCAATGGCGCATTGCGGTCCCAGTGGTTCATCACCTCCATGCCAAGCCAGCGCGCCTTCATCGCGTAATAGCGATGCGACAGGCGCGGATAGGCGTCGCGAACCGCGGCGGCGAGTGCATCCACCACGCTGCGTTCGACGCGGTTGGCGAGATGGCGGGAATCGGCAATGTCCTCGAAGCCGCGCCAGCGGTCGGAAATCTCCTTGTCCTTGGCCAGCGTGTTGGTGACCAGCGTGAAGACGCGCAAATTCTTGCGGAAGGTCGTGGCCAGCGCCTCGGATGCCCGGCGGCGCACCTCGCCGTCGGCATCCTGAAGGCGATTGAGTGCCGGCTCCAGTGTCAACTCCTCGCCGTCGACGTCGAAGCGCAAATCGGTCATCGTCTCGTCGAACAGGCGGTTCCAGGCCCCGCGCCCGGTGATCGATTTTTCATGGAAGAGCTGCTCGATGCGGTCTTCGAGCTGATAGGGCTTGTCCTTGCGCAGATCGAGCACCCAGGGCCGGTAGTGGGCGAAGGCGGGATCGGCGGCGAGTGCGGTTTCGATCGCGCTATCGTCGATGAGATTCAGCTCGAGCGCGAAAAACAGCAGGTGCGCGCTGGCATCGGTCATCTTTTCCTGGATGTCGCCATAGAGCTTGGCGCGTTGCGGATCCGACGTGTTGCCGGCATAGACAAGCCCGGCATAGGAGACGATCCGGCCGATCAGCTCCTCCAGCGCTTCATAGGCCTGAAGCGCCTCGCCAAGCCTGCCGGCGCTGCCACGCCCGGCCTCGGCGGCGAGCGTGCCTTTCCAACGGCTCTCGAAGGCGATGGCATCGACGGCGGCCTTGGCGATGTCGCGCTTCAACTCGGGCGCTTCCATGCCCGAATAGAGATCGGCCAGATTCCATTCCGGCAGGTCGCCAAGCTCCGCCACGCCCTGACCGGGCGCCGCCGCCAGCTTTCGAGCAAAAACCATGCGCATTGCCGATCCTTCCAGACACAAAAATTCGAGGAAACGAGAAGCCGGTCAAATCCTAAGGAATTCATTCACCGGGTTTTTTGAAAGCTTATTTAGAACCCTGTGCCAAGATGATCCATAGGGCGCATTCTCGGGCGGGCACGGTCGGATCAGTCATGGCAGCTTCCATACTCATAGTCGATGACGATCCCGTGCAGCGCAGGCTGCTCGAGGCGGCGGTGACGAAATTCGGCCACACCGCGATCGTCGCCGATGGCGGCGAGGCCGGTCTCGATCTCGTCGACGGGCCCAATGCGCGCGACGTGTCGGTGGTCATCCTCGACCTGATGATGCCGGGCCTCGATGGCATCGGCGTGCTGAAGGCGATGCGCGAGCGCGGCATCCACATTCCCGTCATCGTGCAGACCGCGCAGGGCGGCATCGAAACCGTCGTTTCGGCAATGCGTCACGGCGCCTTCGATTTCGTCGTCAAGCCGGCCTCTCCCGACAGGCTGCAGGCGTCGATCGGCAACGCCCTCAAGGTCGAAGCGCTCGAAGGCGAAGTGAAGCGCTCGTCACGGCAGCGCGGCGGCCATCTGACGTTCAAGGACATGATCACCCACAGTCCGGCGATGGATCGGGTGATCCGGCTCGGCCGCAAGGCGGCGGCGTCCAACATTCCGATCCTGATCGAAGGTGAATCCGGCGTCGGCAAGGAACTGGTGGCGCGCGCCGTCCAGGGCAGCGGCGACCGCCGCTCGAAACCCTTCGTCACCGTCAATTGCGGCGCCATCCCAGACAATCTGGTCGAATCGATCCTGTTCGGGCACGAGAAGGGCTCGTTCACCGGCGCCACCGAAAAACATACCGGCAAGTTCGTCGAAGCGCACACCGGCACGCTGTTCCTTGACGAAATCGGCGACCTGCCGCTCGACGTGCAGGTCAAGCTGTTGCGCGCCGTACAGGACGGCGAGGTCGATCCGGTTGGCGGGCGCTCGGCCGTCAGGGTCGACATCAGGCTGATCTCGGCAACCCATCGCAACCTGCTGCAGCAGGTCAAGGACGGCAAGTTCCGCGAGGACCTGTTCTATCGGCTGAACGTCTATCCGATCTTCGTGCCGCCATTGCGCGACCGTCGCGACGACATCCCCTATCTGGTGGAGCACTTCATGGAGAAGGTGGCGCCCGCCGATCCGCGCCACCGCCTGCGAGGCATCTCGGCTGCGGCGCTTGCCATGCTGCAGGCCTATGACTGGCCGGGCAACATAAGGCAGCTCGAAAACGCCGTCTTCCGGGCCTCGGTGCTCGCCGACGGCGACATGCTGACCGAAGAAGAATTCCCGCAGATCCGGGCGCAAGTCGAGGGCACGGTCAATCTCGATTCGGGTATCGCCTTGCCAGCTCCAGGGTGGCCAGCTTCAGGGGGGCCAACTCCAGGGTGGCCAGCTTCCGGAGTGGCTTCGGGCAGCCAGCCGCGCGACAACATATCGGCCGCTGGCGGCATCGCAGCCGCCGACGCCGATGCACCAGCCAAGCCTCGTTTCGGCACGCTGCGGGCGCTCGACGAGCGCGGCAATGTGCGTGCGCTGGCCGACGTCGAACTCGAAATGATCAAGCTCGCCATCGATCACTATAACGGCCAGATGAGCGAAGTCGCCCGCCGCCTCGGCATCGGCCGGTCGACGCTCTACCGCAAGCTCAAGGAATACGGCATCGACCCGGAAACCGGCCGCGTCGAACGGCTCGCTTCCTGAGTCACAGGGCCAAGCCGGTTCTCATCCGGACATCATTCCACGCAACTGCGCCTCGAAATGATGTGTTCGCCACAGTGTTCACGTATTAAGGCGGACGGTAACAGATCGTGTTTCGAGCTGGCGCCAAAACATGATCTAAACCAGCGGTTTACCAAGATATCCTGCGCAATATTTTTGGCGGGATATCGCCACCGTGTTACCGCATTTCGGCTTCAATAAGCGATGATTAACCATTAGGATCGATATTCGGATGCACACACCACGCATCCGTTTGGTCAAATCCGGGGACAAAACGGCAGCCTGCAAGGCCTTTTGATTTGAGCAGAATCGAACGACACGAAAACGGGCGGCATTATCACATGAGCGTCTGGCCGAGATGGCTGGCAGCGGTGATTGTTGCCGTCGGGTTCCTTGCAGCGGCGGCAACCGGCGCCAGCGCCGAGACACGTTCGCTGAAGCTCTATCATCTCCACACGCATGAAAAGGCGGAGATCGTCTACAAGCGTAATGGCCGCTACGACCAGGCGGGCTTGCGAAAGATCAACATCATCCTGCGCGACTGGCGCCGCAACGAGCCGACCAAGATGGATCCGCGCCTGCTGGACCTGGTCTGGGAAGCGTATCGGGAGAGCGGCGCCACCGATTACATCCAGGTCGTCTGCGGCTATCGTTCGCCGGCCACGAACTCGATGCTGCGCAGCCGCAGCAGGGGCGTCGCCGAGAAGAGCCAGCACATGCTCGGCAGGGCGATGGATTTCTACATTCCTGGCGTCCCATTGAAGAAGCTGCGTGACATCGGCCTCAGGATGCAGGGCGGCGGCGTCGGCTACTATCCCAGCTCCGGCTCGCCCTTCGTGCATATGGATGTCGGCAATGTGCGCCACTGGCCCGGCATCAGCCGCCAGGAACTGGCGCGCGTGTTCCCCAACGGCAAGACGCTGCATGTGCCGAGCGACGGCAAGCCGCTGCCTGGTTATCAACAGGCGCTCGCCTCCTACAAGGCCCGCAAGGGCGCCGGCGCACCGGCCATCGAACTGGCCAGCGCAAGCAGCGGCGGCAAGAAATCCCGCGGGTTCCTGGCAGCCTTGTTCGGCGGCGGCGACGACGAGGCGGACGACAGCGCCGATGTGGCGATGGCCGAGCCAGCACCAAAACCCCGTAACGTGAAGCCGGCGCCGTCCGCCAAGAGCAGCAACCTGCCTGGTATTGCTATCGTCGCGCCTCAGGATGCCAAGCGCGCCGAGATACCGGAAGTCGCCGATGCTCCGGCGCCTGCGCCTGAACCGGAGAACGACACGCCGGAGACGATCATCGCGGCATTGCCGGCGCGCAGCATTCCGCTGCCGGATTTTGCTCCGCGTCCGAAGACGGACGTCGGCGCCCAGCCGCCTGAGAACGTTCCGTTCGGCGTGGCGGATGCGGCTGGATCGACTGAACAGGCGGTGGCGACCGCGCAAGCGCCGGCAAGCGTGGCGCCGGCAAATGTTCCGTTCGGCATAGCAGACCCGTCTGCCGCGGCCGGCCCGGTGCAGGTCGCGGCAAACAACATTCCCGTGCCGAGCTGGCGGCCCGATCATTCGCTGCCGGCCGATCTTTCGCCGGCTAGTCTTGCGCCGCAGGACAAGCAAGTGTTGCTGGCGCTGGCGAGTGCGGCCGAGCGGAGCAACACCGCCACCGACGCATTCTCGGTGTTGCCGTCGGCGCGGCCCGACAGTTCCCAGCCCGACGAGGTCAAGGCCGTTCTGGAAAGGGTCAGCGCGACCGACGAATACAAGGTCGCGTCGCTTTCCGAGCAAGCATCGGTGTTCGAGGAACCGGCGAGCGACGACGGGGCATCGAGCGACGGGGCATCGCCGCGCGAGGCCATCGTTGCCCGCCCGGCCGGCTCCGATCCGGCCGCCGTCATCGGTGCAGGCGTGAAGACCACACGCAAGGAACCCAGGGCCACCGCCCGCGACCTGAAGCCCGGCCCCAAGCCGGTGGTGGTCGCCGCCGCGCCGCAGGCCGCCCGGTGGGCGCTGCACAGCGGTGAGTATGTCGCAACCGTTTCAGATGCGACAACGGCGCCGCGCTACGCCTACGACTTCGTCCGTACGGCACCGAGCGAGGTCTATACGATAGGCTTCCAGCCGGGCAACGAGATGGCCGACGCAAACCGGTTCACCGGCAAAGCCGTCAAGTTCATGTCGGTTGCCCGCTTCAAGACCGAGTAGGCCGCGCTGGGCAAATATCGTAAAGGCTGCGCTGGCACCCCGCGCGGCCTCCACCGCCGGCACTGGCTTCCTTCATCCAGGGATGCTAACCAGCGGTCGGCATTCTCCCGCTTCGTCTAATGGTAGGACAGCGCCCTTTGAAGGCGTGAATCGTGGTTCGAGCCCATGAGCGGGAACCAGCCGGCGAACCGGATCGGCCAGATCGGCGGCGGCTTTTGATGCAGAAGACGTTATCGCCCGAGCTTGCTCGCGGCGCGTGCCAAGGCTTCGATCTCGTCCCATTTGCCGGCCTTGACCAGCTCGTCCGGCGCCACCCAGGAACCGCCGACGCAGATGACGTTGGGCAGGCTGAGGTAGTCGGCGGCGTTCTTGCCGGTGATACCGCCGGTCGGGCAGAATTTCACGTCGGCAAGCGGCGAGGCGAAAGCCTTGAGCGAGGCAATGCCGCCCGACTGTTCGGCCGGGAAGAATTTCAGAAAGCGCAGACCGGCTTCGCGGGCGGCCATGACCTCTCCCGGCGTGATGGCACCGGGCAGCAACGGCACGTCGCTGTCCTTGGCTGCCGCGAGAAGCTCGCGGGTGATGCCGGGGCTGACGATGAACTTCGAACCGGCGGCCGCCGCCTCGCCGAACTGGCGGGCGTCCAGGATGGTGCCGGCGCCGACGACCGCGTCTTCGACCTCGCCTGCCACCCGGCGGATCGCCTCCAGCGCGTCGGCGGTGCGCAGCGTGATCTCGATCACCGGCAGGCCACCGCTGGCCAGCGCCCGGGCCAGCGGCACCGCGTCGGCAGGATTGGCGATCTTCAGCACCGGTATGACCGGCTGGCCGTTGAGGAGCGACAGGAGCTTTTCGGTCGTGCTGGGCATTCGTCGTCTCTCCTCTGTTGATCAAGTCGACCGGTTAGCAGAAGGCGGTTTTTCTGTCCACGAAACGCGGCGTGTCGCGATGTCACGCGTGGTGTTCGAAACCTTCCGCGATCAGACCGCTCCCGGCTCTGCCTTGATCCGGCTGTCGTGAGCGTTTAGTGGCTTGGTGATGACACTTCCCAGCCAAGCCTTCCGCGTTGCCGCGCTTTACCGCTTCGCCCGGCTCGACACCTTCGAGGCGCTGCGCGCGCCGCTCGCCGCCTTCTGCTGCGCACGCGGCATCAAAGGCACGCTGCTGTTGGCGCGTGAGGGCATCAACGGCACGGTCGCCGGCAGTGAAACGGCAATCGCCGCGCTCATCGATCATCTCGAATCCATCGACGGTCTCGCCGGCCTCGAGATCAAATACAGCAGCGCCGCAACGATGCCGTTCCACCGCATGAAGGTGCGGTTGAAGCGCGAGATCGTCACCATGGGCGTGGACAATATCGATCCGGCGGCAGGTGCAGGCACCTATGTTGCGCCGGCCGACTGGAATGCACTGATCTCGGATACGGGTACCATCGTCATCGACACGCGCAACGCCTACGAGGTGTCGCTCGGCACCTTCAAGGGCGCTGTCGATCCTACCACCAACAGCTTCCGCGAATTCCCGGCCTGGGTCGAGCAGCATCGGCATGAGCTCGAGGGGCGCAAGGTCGCCATGTTCTGCACCGGCGGCATACGCTGCGAGAAGGCGACGGCCTATGTGAAGTCGCTCGGCTTCGAGGATGTGTTCCACCTCAAGGGCGGCATTCTGAGATATCTCGAGGACGTCCCCGCCGAACAGAGCCTGTGGCAAGGCGAATGCTTCGTTTTCGACGAGCGCGTTTCGGTATCGCACGGGCTGCTCAAAGGCGACGCCGAACTCTGCCGCGCCTGCCGGCATCCGCTGGCCGCAGAAGACCGGCTGTCGCCGGAATATGCCACCGGCATCTCATGCCCGCATTGCTTCGATGCCAGCTCGGACGAGGATCGCGCCCGCTACGCCGAGCGCCAGCGCCAGGTCGAGCTGGCGCAAGCGCGCGGCGATCGTCACATCGGAAGTTAGCTTCACGTTAAGCAACTTCACGTCAAGCAACAGAGAAACGATCGATGACCCACAGCCATGTCCCGTCATTCTGCCGGCGCGCGACCTCGGTGGTGATGGTGCCATCGGGAAGCCGGGTCGAGGTGAGCGCCAGGTCGCCATTGACGACAGCCGGGCGCTGATCTCCGGACTGAAATTTTCGGCCGGTTGCCGTGATCTCCGCGAACAGCCCCCGGATGGCTTCGCGGCCGAACGTCAGTTGTCCGCCACCGCTGTCGATGACGGCATGCTGCTCGAAAAGCGCTGCCATGCCGTCAATGTCTCCGATCCATTGCCGTGAAATCAGCAGGCGCTCCAGTTCCTGGGGATCGCGTGCCGGCTGGCGGTCTGTCTCATCGGTCATGCCAGGCTCCTCTCAAGCGACATGCCGCGACATTAGTCGAAGTCGGGGGCGGTTTCGACACGTCCAATGTCCAGAGCGTCGCGTGTTTTTGGGCACGGAAGGAGGCTGCAGCACTTTAATTTCCGCGTGAAATCCCAGCAGATGTCGGTGCGAGGTCATGCGTGGCAGCGGGCAAAACGATGCACCCCGTCATTGTAATGTCAAACTGCGGGACCTAGGTCTTCGACGTGCAAACCTGCCCGCGCACCTTCGGCCGGGCCAATTCTGGAGGCATAGATGTTCGATCCCAAGAAGCTCCTCGACGATCTGCTCGGCTCGCAAATTCCCGGCACCGGATCGACCGTCCGCGACAAGGCCGGGCAGGCGGTGCAGATGGCCAAGGACAATCCGCTTGCCGCCGGTGCGCTGGCCGCGGTGCTGCTCGGAACCGGCCCCGGCCGCCAGGTCACCGGTGCGGCGGTGAAGCTTGGTGGGTTGGCTGCGATCGGCGGCCTCGCCTACAAGGCCTACCAGAACTACAAGAACGGCAACGCGCCGGCCGAGACGCAAGCTGCAGGCGAACCGGAATTGCTGCCGCCGCCGGCCGATACCGCCTTCCATCCGTCGCAAGCGCCGCAGGGCGAAGACGAATTCACGCTGACGCTGGTCAGGGCGATGATCTCGGCGGCGAAGGCCGACGGCCACGTCGATGACGAAGAGCGGCAGAAGATCGCCGGCAAGCTCAGCCTCGCCGGCGTCGGCGCCGAAGCGGAGAAATTCCTGATGTCGGAACTCGAGGCGCCGCTCGATCTGGATGTGCTGATCGCCGGCGCCAAGACCGATGCGCAAAAGCTGGAACTCTACACCGCCTCGCGTCTTGCCATCGATCCGGACACGCGGGCCGAACGCGGCTATCTCGACCTGCTTGCCGGCCGTCTCGGCCTGCCGGATGCGCTGGTCGACCATGTCGAGGCGACGGTGGCGGCGGCGAAGGTGCCGGCAGCGGGCAGCACGGCCAAGCCGGTCGCAGGCTCGCGCTGGTAGCTCGAAGAGGAAGCCTCGGAGCTCGGCGCCGTTGGCGTTAGCTTCTCGTTAATCCGGGGGGCGCATGATTCAGGCAGTCGGATCGGCTTTCCTCCTCCCAAGCCCGGTTCGGATCAGGGGCGGTCGCCAATGGCCGCCCTTTTTGTAGCACGAGCCGTTGCGCCGGCTTGCCATGGTTCCCGTCATTTGCGATGCCTCGTCCCTTTCAGGGAGTACAGCCATGACCGACTCTAAAACCGCCATCGTAACCGGCGCCGGCACGGGCATCGGCAAAAGCGTCGCCACGGCGCTGCTCAAGGCCGGCTGGAACACGGTCTTCTGCGGTCGCCGCAAGCCGGTGCTGGAGGATGCGATCGCCGCGGCCGGGCCGACGCAGGCCAAGGCATTGGCCTTCGCCTGCGACATCAGCAAGGCCGATCAGGTCGACGATC
The DNA here is from genome assembly GCF_040320455.1 of Mesorhizobium sp. M0698. Lineage (NCBI taxonomy): Bacteria > Pseudomonadati > Pseudomonadota > Alphaproteobacteria > Hyphomicrobiales > Phyllobacteriaceae > Mesorhizobium > Mesorhizobium sp. M0698. Next base: position 431,530 of record NZ_JAMYPQ010000002.1, read on the forward strand.
TGTTCGAGACGGTGGCGGCGGCTTTCGGGCGCGTCGACCTGCTCTTCAACAATGCCGGCACGAGCTACAAATCGACGTTGATCGACGACATCCCGGTCGACGTGTGGAACGACATCGTCGGGGTCAATCTCACCGGCTCGTTCCTGTGCGCCCGCGCCGCCTTTGGCGCCATGCGCAGGCAGCGGCCGATGGGTGGCCGCATCATCAACAACGGCTCGGTGTCGGCCTACGCGCCGCGGCCGGGCTCTGTGCCTTATACCGCGACCAAGCACGCCATTACCGGACTGACCAAGACGCTGGCGCTGGACGGCAGGCCCTTCGACATTGCTTGCGGCCAGATCGACATCGGCAACGCCTTGACCGACATGGCGCAAGCGATGACGGTCGGTGTGCCGCAGGCCAATGGCTCCATCGCCGCCGAAGCGGTGATGGACGTCGAGCGCGTCGCCGATGCCGTCCTCCATATGGCCAGCCTGCCGCTCGACGCCAACGTCCTGTTCATGACCGTGATGGCGACGAAGATGCCATTTGTCGGGCGAGGCTAAATTAGTCTCAACCCGGTCCTAAATCAGGGCCGGGTGACCGGAAGCGGCACGCCGGGTAAATATAGCGAAATCGGGCGGATTTCGTAGACGGCGGTCGGATTGACGCGGCGAAGGTCGCGCGCAATGTCGATGGCGGCGTCACGGTTGGCGCAGTCGACGACATAGAGCCCCAGCAATTGTTCCTTGGTCTCGGCAAAGGGGCCGTCGATAACCATTCCGGTGCCTGGCCCGCGCAAGGTGCAGGCGTCTTGTGTCGCGCCGAGCCGGGCCGCCGGCCCAAGGGTGCCTTGCCGGTAGAGCCGATCGTTGATCTGGAGAAGATCGGTCATCAGCGCCGCATCCTGCTCAGGCGTCAGTGCCGTAATCGCTTCTTCCTCGTGATAGGCAAGAATGGCATAGAACATCTGGCTTCTCCTTTCGTCGTCCTCACTTCGCCAGGAACGCCTCGATCCGCTCCAGCGCACGCAGGATGTTCTCCTCGGAATTGGCGTAGGACAGCCTGACATAGCCTTCGCCGAGAATGCCGAAATCGGGGCCGCCGATCAGCGCCACGCCGGCATCCTCGAGCAGCGCCGAGGCGAGCTTCTTAGCCTTCCAGCCGGTCTTGGAAACATTGGGGAAGGCATAGAAGGCGCCTTTCGGCGTAATGCAGGAAACGCCGGGCAAGGCATTCAACCCCTCGACCACGACCTTCCTGCGGCGGTCGAAGGCGCGCATCATCTTGTCGACATCGTCCTGCGGGCCGTCGATGGCGGCTATGCCGGCATACTGGCTCGGTGCGTTGACGCAGGACCAGCAATTGACCGCCAGCTTGCGCACCTTGTCGTAGAGATGCGCGCCCTTGTCTCCGTTCGGCCAGATCGACCAGCCCATGCGCCAGCCGGTCATCGCCCAGGTCTTCGACCAGCCGTTGAGCACGATCAGCCGGTCACGGATTTCGGGGAAGGCGAGCAACGAGCAATGCGTCTCGCCGTCATAGGTCATCACGTCGTAGATCTCGTCGGAGAGGATGGCGACGTCCGGGTGCGCTTGCAGCCCCCTGACCAGCTTTTCGATCTCGGGGCGCGGCGTGACCCCGCCGGTCGGATTGGCCGGCGAGTTGAGGATCAGCAGCCTGGTCTTCGGCGTGATCAGCGCCAGTGTCTCCGCGGCCGAAAAGGCAAAGCCGTTCTCCTCGCGCATCGGCACCGGGATGGGGGCAGCACCGGTGAACTCGATCATCGAGCGGTAGATCGGAAAGCCAGGATCGGGATAGAGGATTTCGGCGCCCGGCTCGCCGAACATCAGGATCGCCGCGAACATGGTCGGCTTGCCGCCGGGCAGGATCATCACCGCTTCCGGCGAGACTTCGACGCCGGTGGTGGCGAGTGTGCGGCGTACCACCGCTTCGCGCGTCGCCAGCAGTCCGTTGGCCGGCGTATAGCCGTGATGGCCATCGCGCAGCGCCTTGATCGCGGCCTCGACGATGTGCTGCGGCGTCTTGAAGTCGGGCTGGCCGATGCCGAGATTGACGATGTCGCGGCCCTGGTGGGCAAGTGCCGTGGCACGCGCCAGCACCGCGAACGCATTTTCCTCGCCGAGGCGGTCGAAGGCCGAAATCGTGTGGAGCATTTTTCCCGTCCGTGTGGTTCTTTCAGCGAGCGTGCGTTTTTGTGAGCGTCCGCCCGCAAAAGTCAAACGGATTGGAGTTTTCGGTGTCGGAAAATCTCAAGAATTGGCAACCGCGCCCGCGGCCCGAACGCAAGGTGCTGGAGGGGCGAACTGTCAGGCTGGAGCCGCTCAACGCCGAAAAGCACGGCGACGGCCTGTTTGAGGCCTCGTCGGTGGCCGATGTCGACGGCCGCTTTGCCTGGCTGCCAGACTACCCGCCGGAGAGCCGCGCCGCCTTCCAGCCATGGCTGGACAAGGCGGAAGCCAGCGAAGACCCGCTGTTCTTCACGGTCATCGACAAGGCCAGCGGCAAGGTCGCCGGGCGCCAGACGCTGATGCGCATCGACGCCACCTACGGCGTCATTGAGATCGGCAACATCTATTGGGGCCCGCTGATCTCGCGAAAGCCGGCGGCGACGGAAGCGCAGTTCCTGTTCATGAAGTACGTCTTCGACGAGCTTGGCTACCGCCGCTACGAATGGAAATGCAATAACCGCAACGAGCCGTCGAAGCGCGCGGCGGAACGTTTCGGCTTCAAGTTCGAAGGCATTTTCCGTCAGCATCTTGTGGTCAAGGGCGAAAACCGCGATACCGCGTGGTATTCGATCATCGACAAGGAATGGCCTGATCTGCGCAGAGCCTATGAGGCGTGGCTCGATCCGGCCAATTTCGACAGAGATGGCCAGCAGAAGCGGCGGCTCGAGGATTTTCGCGCCGAGTTCGGCGCCTGACCATGATCCCGAAAAGTGGAATCCGGTTTTCGGATAAGATCATGGTCAAATAGAAAGATAGAGCCTCCATCCCGAGTCTGCCGGGATGGACCAGGCTCTAGCAGGAGCTCATAGATGGCGCATACCCACGACCATGCTGCGCAGGGCCACGACCACAGTCACGGTGCTGGGCATGTGCACGGCTCGACCGACAAGAAGCGCGTGCTGATCGCTGCCTGCCTGACCGCCGGCTTCATGGTCGCGGAGACGCTGGGCGCCATCTTCACCGGTTCACTGGCGCTGCTGGCGGATGCCGGCCATATGCTTGCCGATTGCGTCGCGCTCGGCCTTGCCTGGTATGCCTTCCATCTTGCGGGCAGGCCGGCGACCGTGCGCCTCACCTACGGCTTCGGCCGGGTCAAGACGCTGGTCGCCTACACCAACGGCATCGCCATCTTCGCCATCGCGCTGTGGATCGTCTACGAGGCTTGGGGCCGCTTGCAAGCGCCGGCTCCGGTGCTCGGCGGGCCGATGCTGGTCGTCGCGATTGCCGGCCTGCTGGTCAATCTCGGCTCGTTCTACGTGCTGCATGGCGGCGACCGCGATAGCCTGAACATGCGCGGCGCCATCCTGCATGTGCTCGGCGACCTGCTCGGCTCGGCAGCGGCGATCGTCGCGGCGCTGGTGATCCTGGCGACGGGCTGGACGCCCATCGATCCGATCCTGTCGATCCTGGTCGCGCTGCTGATCCTGTCCACGGCCTGGTCGCTGATGCGCGAGGCAGCTCACGTCCTGCTCGAGGGCGTGCCGGCAAGCCTCGACCGCGACCTGATCGCGAGGGATATCGAAGGCTCGATCAAGGGCGTGCGCGAGGTGCATCACATGCATGTCTGGTCGCTCGACGGCTCCAGCAACATGGCGACATTGCATGCCTGCCTCAATGACGGCGTCGACGCGCATATGGCGGTAAGCGCGATCAAGAAGCGGCTTGCGGCGGAACATGGCATAGCCCATGCCACGGTCGAACCGGAATTCGGCCAATGTGCAGACAGACATGAGCATGATGACGAGCACGAGCATGCGCATGACACGGCACCGCACCGCGGCCATTATCACTGACTTCGGGAGTTCTGGGCATTGGCAACGATCGACATGAACTCTCGCCACCCTGGCGCCGCGTGATGGACCGCGACACCCGCAACGCGGCGATCGGCGCCGCCTGGATTTTGCTGCTGTTCGGCATCGCAGCCTATTATCTTCCAACCGTGATGCTGGCGGTCGGCAAGGTCTCGACGGTTCTTGCCGGCGTTGTCGCGGCGATCTTCATGGTGGCAATCTTCGTCGTGTTCTGGCTGCGTAGCCGCAGCCAGCGCAAAAAGGGAAAGTGACATGCGCATTCTGATTACCGGCGCGGCAGGCATGGTCGGCCGCAAACTCATCGCCAGGTTGGCCAAGGACGGGACGCTCGGCGGCCGCAAGATCGTCGCGCTCGATCTTCACGATATCGTGCCGCCGCAAGCGCCGGTGCTCGAAGGTGTCAGCATTACCCTCCACACCGGCGACCTTGCCGCACCGGGAGCGACCGCAAATCTGGTCGCGCCGCGCCCCGACGTGATCTTTCATCTCGCCGGCGTGGTGTCGGGCGAGGCGGAGGCCAATTTCGATCTCGGCTACCGCGTCAATCTCGACGGCACAAGGGCGCTGTTCGATGCCATAAGGCTGGCGGGGTTTTCCCCGCGCGTCGTCTTCACCTCGTCGATCGCCGTGTTCGGCGCACCGTTTCCCGACGTCATTCCGGACGAGTTCCACCCGACGCCGCTGACCTCCTATGGCACGCAGAAGCTGATCGGCGAGGCGCTGCTTGCCGACTATACGCGGCGCGGTTTCTTCGACGGCATCGGCATCAGGCTGCCGACCATCTGCGTCAGGCCGGGAAAGCCGAACAAGGCGGCCTCGGGCTTCTTCTCCGGCATCATCCGCGAGCCGCTGAGCGGCCATGAAGCAATCCTGCCGGTGCCGCGCTCGGTCGTCCACACACACGCCAGCCCGCGTTCGGCGGTGAATTTCCTGATCCATGCGGCTCAGATCGACGGTGCCGCCGTCGGACCGCGCCGCAACCTGACGATGCCGGGCGTCGCCGTCACCGTCGGCGAACAGATCGAAGCGCTGGAACGTGTCGCCGGCGCTAAGGCGGTCAAACTGATCCGCGAGGAGCCCGACGAGACGATCTGGGCGATCGTCAAGGGCTGGCCGACGCGCTTCGAGGCGCGGCGCTCGAGGGAGCTTGGCTTTGCCGCCGAAACGAGCTTCGACGAGATCATCCGCGTCCATATCGAGGACGAGTTGGGGGGGAACATTTAAGGTGGCGCCGTCCTCTCCCTTCTCCCCTTGTGGGAGAAGGTGGATTGGCGCGTAGCGCCAAGACGGTTGAGGGGTGCTGGACGAAGCGCTGTTGGCGCCAAGCTGGAACACCCCTCATCCGTCGCCTTCGGCGACACCTTCTCCCACAAGGGGAGAAGGGAGAGCCGCGCCTCTGGGCGTCAGGCGCCGGTCAGGCTGGCCGAGAGCAGCAGCAGGCCGAACAGGAAGACGAAGGCGGCGCCGCCGATCTCGACGAAGGAATGGATGCGGTTGCCCATGCGGCCATCGCCGGCGAAATACACCGCCCAGTTCTTCGCGGTCACCGCAAGCGTCGCCAGGGCCGAGACGGTGATTGCGGTGCCGAGCGCCATGGCCAGCACCGAAAGGATGCCGCCGAACCACAGCCCATTCAGTAAGGCGAAGCTCAGCACGATCAGCGCGCCTGAACAGGGGCGGATACCGACGGCAGCCACCGCCGACCAGGCCGTGCGCCAATCGAAGCGATCACCGGAAAGCAGCGCCGGGTCGGGCGCATGCGAGTGTCCGCAGGTGTCGCAGACTTCGCCAGCCGCGTGGCTGTGGTGATCGTGCGCAGCATGGGCGTGGTCGTGGGCGCCGTGATCGTGATGGTCATGCGCATGGTCGTGATCGTCATGTGCATGAAGCGCGTGGGAATGTGCCGCATGGGCATGCGCGGAATGCGCATGGCCGGCATCTGAATGGCCGGCATGGGCGGCCGAGAGGCTGTAGCCGGGATTTGCGCCGAACAGGCGCAGGATGGCCGGGCCGGCCTTGCGCCACAGCAGCCAGGCGCCGAACAGAGTGACGAAGACATAGCTCATGATTTCGAGGAACCATGCGGCGTCTGTCATCGAGACAGCAGTGCCGCGCAGCAAGAAATAGGCGACCAGCATCACCACGATCGCGGTCAGCGCCTGCAGCAGGGCCGAGACGAAGGACAGCATGATGCCGCGCCGGAGCGCCACTTCATTGGCCACCATGTAGGAAGAGATCACCGCCTTGCCGTGACCGGGGCCGGCGGCGTGGAAAATGCCATAGGCAAAGGACAGGCCGATGAGCAGCCACAACTTGCTGCCGTCCTGGCGCATCGCCTTCATCGCGCCGGCAAGCGCATGATAGAATTCCTGCTGGCGCAGATTGATCCACATCAGGATGTGGGCGAACGGGCCGGTGGCGGTTGGAGCCATGCCGTCATTGGTGCCGATGCCGAGTGAACTCTGGGCGTGGGCGGAGCCGAGAAAGTGCGTCATCACAAAGGCGACGGCCAGAAGGCCGATGGCCAAACGCAGGGACGGTTTCGTCACTGGATCTATCCTTCCGGCTGACAGGTCAGTTCGAGCTTGGTGGCGAAGATCTTGCTCATGTCGGTGCCCGTCGGATCATTGAAGAAGGCATCGGTCAGGGTCTTCTGGTTCTCGGCGATCGCCTCGTCCGGGTTTGGGCGGACAACCTTGCTGGTGCAGGTCGGCGGCAACCCATCGACCTGCAGATTAGCATCCTCGGTGAAATCGATCGCGGTGTAGAAGGTCGGGTCGTAGACGCCGATATCTATCTTGCCGCTCAGTCTGATCGGCACCTTCGGTTCAGATTCAAACAGGATGATCAACTGATCATTGTCGAAATTGGCCATCAAATGCGGCGGCGGGGTCATTGCCACGTCCTTGCCGTCGACAGTGACGAGCTGGAAGTAATTGAACTCGGCAAGCGAGGCATGGACGGTGTCGGCAACATCCTTCAACTCCTTGTCATCGAGTTTCAGGTCGGAATTCTTGTCGAACTCCATCATCACCGTGCTCGAAAACAGATCGTCGAAGCGCCAGAGATGGCGCAATGCCTTCACGGTTTGGTGATCCGGGCCGAGGACCACTTCGAGGCGGGCTTCGGCGAAGACGTGGGGATGCACCTCAGCCGGTCCGACGGCGGCAAACGTCGCGGTCAAGGCCGAAGCCAGCATCATTGCTTGCTGTTTCAGGTGCATTCTCGGTCGCGATTCAATCGGCTTCGGTGAATTGCCGACAGTTACCAGAAAGCGGGCGAAAATGGGACCGCAAGGCGGCTGAAAGCTCATGCGTTGTCCAGCGCCTTGAACCACTGCACCAGGAAATCGACAAAGACGCGAACTTTTGCAGGCAGATAGCGCCGGTGCGGATAGACGGCAAAAATGCCGCCGCCGGGCAGTATGCGGTCATCCAGCGCAGTCACCAGCTTGCCGCTTTCGATGTCGGGCGCGGCGATGAAATCCGGCAGGATGGAAAATCCCAATCCAGCCACGGCGGCCGCCCTTGCCGCCATCGGGCTGTTGACCTCGATGGGGCCGGAAACCGAAACGCTCACCGTATCGCTGCTGTCGCCCCTGAACGGCCAGTTGGTGAGCCAGCGGCCATTGGTGTCGATGATGCAAGGCACGCGGGCAAGGTCTTGCGCCCTGACCGGCATGCCGTGCTTGGCGATCAGCTCGGGAGACGCGCAAAGCCGTACCGAAAATGGCGCCAGCCGTCTCGCAATCAGCGAGGAATTTTCCAGCCGCGAAATGCGCACCGCCAGATCGAAGCCCTCCTCGACCAGATCGACGAAACGGTCGTCGAGATGAATGTCGAGCACGATGTCGGGATGCTGCTTGGCGAAGTCGATCAGCGACTGGCCGATCGGCGCGTCGGCAAAGGTACGCGGCGCCGACAGCTTGATCCTGCCGCGCACGTCGCCGGAGGATTCGCGCACCGCATCGGCAAGGCTGTCGACCTCGCGCACGATCTCCGAGGCGCGCCGGTAGTAGGTGTGGCCGGCCTCGGTCAGGGAGAACTGCCTGGTGGTCCGGTTGAGCAGCAGCGCGCCGAGTTCGTCCTCCAGCTCGCGCACATATTTCGACAATAGCGCCTTCGAGCGGCCGATCTTGCGCGCCGCCGCCGAAAAGCCTTCGGCCTCGACGACATCGATGAAGGCACGCATGCGGGTCAGCGTATCCATGTCATGCGCCTCCTTGGGGGGCTGAAAGGATGCGGGCGGCCAGCGCAATCAGCTGCCGGTCGCTGTTCTTCGGACCGAGCAGCGAAAGGCCGAACGGCGCCCCGCCGACCTTGCCGAGCGGCAGCGTGATTTGCGGAAAACCGGACAGGCCGGAAAGACACAGCAATCTCAGCGCGCGCTCGCGATAGATCTGCAAATCATCAAATAATTCGGCCTTGAGCGGCGCGGCACCCGGAGCGGTCGGAAGCACAAGAACGCCGTCCTCGCCAAGCAGGTCGGTAAGCTCGAGGCGAAACGAAACGCGACGTTCCGTTTCGTGCTGCGCGGTTGCCGGGCCGACGGTCGCGCCATGCTCGAAGCGCTCCTTGACGCCGGGTCCCAGCATGCGGTCGCCGCCGGCGATCCAGGCGCCGTGGCTTTGCCAGGCTTCATAGCCTTGCAGCTTGCGGAAGCACCAATAAAGATCGTCGGTGGAATGCGACAGCGGGCCAACGCTGCGCGGCGCGCCCAGCACCGAAGCGACACTGCGGACCATGGCGCGATATTCCTCGGCCTCCAGCGGGCCGAGCACGAGGCTGTCCAGCGCGTCGAGGGCAAGAGGGCGTACCAGTTCGTGGCGGTGCGGATCGTCGCCGAGCAGCACCGTGCCGACCTTTTCGTAGGTGACGATATCCCTGGCAAACCAGCCGAACGTGTCCAGCGAAGGCGCCAGCGGCATGGCGCCGTCGAGCGAAATGCGGCCATGCGTGGTCCTGAGGCCGATCAGGCCGCAGAAGCTTGCCGGCGCACGGATCGAGCCGCCGGTGTCGGAGCCGGTGGCGATATCGGCCAGCCCGCCGGCGACTGCAGAAGCAGAACCCGAGGACGAGCCGCCGGTGACGCGGTCGGGTGCCGCCGGATTGATCGGCGATGGGAAATGCGCGTTCAGCCCCAGCAGGGAAAAGGCGAGTTCGTCGGTCTGCGTCTTGCCGACGAAGCGGGCGCCCGAATCAAGCAGCGTCTGGACGGCCGGCGCGGTGGCCGTGGCCGGCGAGGCTTCGCGGTATTTCTGCGGATTGCCGCAACCGGTGCGGTACCCGGCGACGTCGAAGATATCCTTGACGGCCAACCGCAAGCCGGCAAGCGGGCCGGATTGCGCATTGGTAACAGGGACTTGATCAAGATCTAGAAAAGCGTTCAGCGGGCCGCGAGTGCCTGTCATGCGTTCGATATCCGGGTGTGCTTGCCGCAGCATTGTTCTTCTGGTCCCGCAGCATTGTTCGATGCCACAAATTTTACAACCTGCGATACGATTTTTATTGATTGTGAAATCTTTCGATCTTATATCGCGCTTGCCCAAAGTCGCACGTGCCTGTGGGTGTCCGCCGATCCTCGAATGGTGAGGGCAATCGGTAAGGTAACTGGAGCCAACCCCTCCAGTCGGTTTAGCGGCCAACCGCCAACCGAGGACACCTTGAAGCAACGACGGTGCGGGCCTTTCTGGTGTTCTGCCGGTCGTCCAAAGACCGGGGTTACTGAAGAGGCACACCTTCATTGCCGGCAGTGCGGACGGGTCTCCCATCCAAGCCAAGGCAGACAAAGCGAACCGAGGCCGGGCAAGGCCAAGGTTCACCGCCGCGAGACGGCGCTTCATGGTTCCGGGGTCTCCACCGGCTGGTTCCATGGATTTCCGTCCCGCCTTTGTCCACCGCGTGTTCGCGAGGCCGAGAGCCCGCGTCCGCAAGCCTTTGTGCGCGCCGAAAGGCGCTGATGGAGAGACCCCGATGGCTACCCAGCGCATCCTTGACTTTCTCGCCACCCGACGTCCGAACGGCCCGTGCCTCGTCGTCGACCTCGATGTCGTGCGCGACAATTTCCGCGCCTTCGAGAAGGCGCTTCCCGATTCCAAGATCTACTATGCGGTGAAAGCAAATCCGGCGCCGGAAATCCTGCGCCTGCTTGCTGCGATGGGCTCGTCCTTCGACACCGCTTCCGTTGCCGAAGTCGAGATGGCGATGGACGCCGGTGCGCCGGCGGACCGCATCTCCTTCGGCAACACCATCAAGAAGGAGCGCGACATCCAGCGCGCCTACCAGCTCGGCATCCGGCTGTTTGCGGTGGACTGCGTCGAGGAGGTCGAGAAGATCGCCCGCGTCGCTCCCGGCGCCCGTGTGTTCTGCCGCGTCCTGACCGACGGCGAGGGTGCCGAATGGCCGCTGTCGCGCAAGTTCGGCTGTGTGCCGGCGATGGCGGTCGACGTGCTGCGCCATGCCAGGGCGCTCGGCCTCGACGCCCATGGCGTATCATTCCATGTCGGCTCGCAGCAGACCGACCTGACCGCCTGGGATCGCGCGCTGGCCGACGCCAAGAAGGTGTTCGCGACGCTCGCCGACGAAGGCATCGTGCTGAAGATGGTCAATATGGGCGGCGGCTTCCCGACCCGCTATCTCAGGGATGTGCCGGTGGCGCAGGCCTATGGCCAGGCGATCTTCTCGGCGCTCAGGAAGCATTTCGGCAACGCCATCCCCGAGACGATCATCGAGCCGGGCCGCGGCATGGTCGGCAATGCCGGGGTGATCAAGTCGGAGGTCGTGCTGATCTCGAAGAAGGCCGATAACGACAATGTGCGCTGGGTGTTCCTCGACATCGGCAAGTTCGGCGGTCTTGCCGAGACCATGGACGAGGCGATCCGCTATCCGATCGTCACCGCGCATGACGGCAGCGAGACCGCGCCTTGCGTGCTCGCCGGCCCGACCTGCGATTCGGCCGACGTGATGTACGAAAAGACGCCGTACCCGCTGCCCTTATCGCTGACCATCGGCGACGAGGTGCTGATCGAGGGCACCGGCGCCTACACGACGACCTACGCCTCGGTCGCCTTCAACGGCTTCGAGCCTCTCCGATCCTACGTGATCTGAGGGCTCGCAAGAGTTGCTCAGATCATCCCCGGTGGGCGCCTGTCGCCCGCCCGGGCTCGCCTGTGGAACAATCCGCTTGTGAAGGATCGCGGAAATGAACATTGCAGATCTCATCGTTGAAGGCGTGGGAATCTCCCCCCTCGAGGGGGAGATGGCCGCGAAGCGGCCAGAGGGGGTCGGTTCGACTGGACTCGGCCTCCTGCCGCAGATGGAGGCCGGCGCTTCACGCGCGACAACCCCCTCTGTCGCCTTCGGCGACATCTCCCCCTCGAGGGGGGAGATTGCGGTCGTCGCCGAAACCGCCGCCGACGTCCCGGCTCGCGAGGCTTTGCTCGATCGCGCCATGGGGCCGAAGCGCCGGAAGAAGTCGTCGGAAAAGCTGCGGCGCGGCCGCCGGCCTTCGGAGGGCCTGGCCTTTGTCGCGCGCGACGCGTCGGGCACTGTTGCCGGCACGGTGCGGCTGTGGGACGTGGTGCTGGGCGAGGGCAGCACGGCAGCGCTGCTGCTCGGCCCGCTTGCGATCGACCCGGCGCTGAAAAATGCCGGCATCGGCTCGGCGCTGATGCGCCATGCGGTCACTGAGGCCGAGCGGCTTGGCCATGCGGCGATCCTGCTGGTCGGCGACGCGCCCTATTACGAGCGCTTCGGGTTTTCGGCCGCAAAGACCGGCTCGCTGGCCATGCCGGGGCCTTACGAGCGGCACCGCCTGATGGCGCGGGAACTGGTTGTCGGCGCACTCGACGGCGCGCAAGGCACGCTGAAGGCGGCAGGGCGCAAGCTGAAGGCGCAGAGACTGCCGCTCGCTGCCTGATGGTTCGAAGCAAGCCGCCCGCCATCGTGCGGCGGCTTGTTTCACCTCAAGCGATCAGCCGATCAGTTGGCTGAGCGCCATGGCGACGCTCACGTCGCCTTCGACCTTTATCTTGCCGGACATGAACGCCATGGTCGGGTTGAGGTCGCCTGATATCAGCGAGTCCAGATCGTCGAGCGAAAGCTTTATGGTGCAGTCGGCCGGCCCGTCGATGGTCGAGACATCAGCGCCGTCGATGACGATGACACCGTCGCCGCCGGTATCGAACTTCACGGAACGGTCGAACCCGGCACTCGCCACGCGCGCGCTGATCTTGTCGGCAATTTCCTGAACGCCCATGGCGGTTCTCCTCGTCTCGTTGCGTTTGTCGCTCATTGGCACTTCGATCCGGGACACTTCGATCTGGCCGAAGTCGCCGTCTTGCGCATTTCGCGATCACGGTCGCCGGCGCATATAGCTTCGGGTTGACGTTTACGTCAACGCGGCTCCCCGAGATGAAGATGGGGTTTATCGCCGCAGCATCACGCGGGCATGACACCTCGGCGGCCTGCATGTTGCCACGCGATGTTGCCGAGGGTATCAGGCACCCACGAATATCGGCGAGCCGCCCCGGTGCTTTCCAGAAACGAACCGCCCAGAAACGAACCGCAAGTCTATGCCCGCCGGTTGCGCGCGGTGCTGATCAGATCGATCCCGCTGCTCGAGGCGCGCGGTATTGCCGTCGTCATTCTGGCTGCCCTGGTCGGGGTGATGGCGGGTGCGCTGGTCACCGGCATGAGCGGACTGGTGCAGGTCCTGCACGGGCTTATGTTCGGCGTTCAGCCCGGCGGTCGGCTTTCGGCGATGTTTTCGCTGCAAAGGCCGGAGCAGGCGCTGATCCCGGCGATCGGCGGCATCCTGCTCGGGCTGACGGTGATCTGGCTGAGAAAGCGGAAGTTCCGCACGCCGGTCGATCCGATCGAAGCCAACGCGCTTTATGGCGGCCGCATGTCGCTGACCGACACCTTCATCATCGCCGGGCAGACGATGATCTCGAGCGGCTTCGGCGCTTCGGTCGGGCTCGAGGCCGGCTATACGCAGGTGGGTTCGGGCCTGGCGTCGCGGCTGGCGCGCTTGTTCAGGCTGCGCCGCAACGATGTCCGCATCCTGGTCGGCTGCGGTGCCGCCGGCGCGATCGCCGCCGCCTTCGACGCGCCGCTGACCGGCGCCTTCTACGGTTTCGAGCTAGTCATCGGCATCTACTCGGTCGCCAATGTTGCGCCGGTGATGGCCGCCGCGATCTCGGCCTCGCTGACCGCAGAGGTGTTCGGCGGCGTGCCGTTTCCGCTGGAGCTCGCCGGTCTGCCGCAGCTCACCGTCAGCCAGTATTTGCCGTTCATGCTGCTCGGGCTTCTGGGCGGCGGTGCTTCCATCGCCATCATGCATCTGGTGAGCCTGATCGAGCGCCTCTTTGCGCGGCTGTCGATCGACGCCTCGCTGCGCCCCGCCTTCGGCGGCGTGATGGTCGGGCTGCTGGGGCTGGTCACGCCGCAGGTCCTGTCCAGCGGCCATGGCGCGCTGCACCGCGAATTCGCGATGAATTACGGGCTGGCCGTGGTGGCCAGCGTCTTCGTGCTGAAGCTGGCGGCCTCGGCGATCTCGCTCGGCTCCGGCTTCCGCGGCGGCTTGTTCTTTGCCTCGTTGTTTCTCGGCGCGCTGCTCGGCAAGATGTTTGCCGGCGCGATGGCATTCGTCTCGCCGGCGACCGGCATCGACCCTGCCGTCGCCGCCGTCGTCGGCATGACCTCGCTCGCCGTCGGCGTCGTCGGCGGCCCGTTGACGATGACCTTCCTGGCGCTGGAATCGACCCGCGACCTGACGCTGACCGGCGTGGTGCTGGCCGCCTCGCTCATGGCGGCGATCCTGGTGCGCGAAACGTTCGGCTATTCCTTCTCGACATGGCGCTTTCACCTGCGCGGCGAAACCATCCGCAGCGCGCATGATGTCGGCTGGATGCGGAGCCTGACTGTCGGCTCGATGATGCGAAAGGATGTCCGCACCATCGACGCCTCGACGACGCTTGCGGAATTCCGCAAGCAGGTGCCGCTCGGTGCCTCGCAGCGCGTCATCGCGGTTGACGCCGACCTGCATTATGTCGGCGTGCTGATCGTCGCCGAATTGCACAGCCATTTGTCGGATGACGAGATGCCGGTGCTGTCCTTCGCCAAATTCAGGGATGCGGTGCTGGTGCCGAGCATGAACGTGCAATCGGCGGCCGAGACCTTCCAGCGCGCCGGCGCCGAGGAATTGGCGGTGGTCGAAGATTTCACCGATCGCAAGGTGGTCGGTCTGCTGACCGAAGGCCACCTGATGCGGCGCTATGCCGAGGAACTCGACAAGGCGCGGCGCGATCTGTCGGGCGAGGGGTAGCCGCGTCCTGTCCCGATAGCGATGCGACACACATGTCGGCTGCTGCGTAAGGAGGACTCACGTCAACGGCCCGCTAATCGCGGGCTCCGAAATCCGATTGCGCGGACTGTCTTCTTCCTTGTGGAAGAGTGTCTTGAAGAAAAGAGCGTCGGGAACCGCCTTGATTAGTTTTGCGATCACGGCGGTCGCGAGCACGGCAAACGCCAGGCGACCGAGAAGCACGCTCGTAACATCAGCGCCAAGTGTGACAACGACCAACGTATCCTCAATGAGGCTATGGGCAAAACCCATGAACACGCAGGCAAGGAATATCTGACGCGGCTCCGCGCTAGGCGTGCGCGCCTCGCGGATCAGCAGTCCTGCGCCATAGGAAATCCCGAGAAACAGGCCAACAGCGGCGAAAGGTACCGTCTGCTTTTCGATGCCGGCGAGCCGAAAGAGCGGTGCAAGCCCTCTGTTCATCCACTCCAAAATGCCCGACATCTTGAGAAGCTCGATCACCCAGCTCAGCGCAAGCAGAACAACGAGCATGATGCCCAGGGTTTTGAGCGTACCCAGGAGAAAGCCGCCCCAGTCGGTGCTTTCATTCGTCGGCATCCACGCCGGCTTCACCGGTCCTGACAGCCATCCGGTCACGGTGAATATCTGATGCAGAAGGACAGCAAAGACCAAACCCCCGCCAATACGAAGCGCCGCGGTGACCAGGAAGCTCGGCCCGGCCCTCTGAATGATCCGTTGCTCGATCCGAATGGCATGTGCAAACAGCAAGAGAGCCGAAAGAACCGTCATGTCGGCAGTGCTGAGTGCCGAAACCGGAACCAAGGTGAATACGATCACAAGCGCGCCCCAGATCCCGACCAGCAATCCCGTCAGCCAGGCAAAGGCGAGTTCAGGTGGCAACCCCACCTGCAACATGAGCGGGGAGAAGAACGGAGAAATCGCCTGGATGACGCCAAGGTCCTGCAGCAGCCGTGTGGCAATCGCAACCGGAACGATCACGCGAACCAGTTCCCAATAGATTTCAAGCGTCTCCACTGTCTTGCGATAGAAGGCGGCGCAAATTGCCATCATGCTGCTCCATCATCCCTGGAGCCATCTGAGTAGCGTGAGACGCTTCGCATTTGTGGTCAAAGTTTGCGATTCCGTGCAATAAAATTGCAACGCACCGACGATGAGCGCGACCGACATGGACAAGATCGACAGAAGGCTTCTCAACCTGCTCCAGGATGATGCCTCACGAACTAACGCCAAACTGGCGGGGTTAGTCGGGCTTTCCCCTTCGAGCTGCCTGCGCCGCATACGACGACTGAAGGAAAGCGGTGTCATCAGCCGCATTGTCGCGCTTCTCGCACCGGCAAAGGCTGGCCGGGGCTTGAAGGCGATCGTCGCCGTCGAACTGGAGCGTCATGGCGAGCAGTTTATGCGGGACTTTCTCGAGTTGGCCGCTCAGGAACCGGCCGTCACTCAGGCCTACAGTGTGAGCGGCGAAACCGATGCCGTCCTCATGCTCCGCCTGACGGATATGGAAGAGTTCGATGCGCTGTGCGAGCGACTGTTCCGAGACCGAAGCAACGTCGCGCGATACCACACGATGTTCGTGATCCGAACGGCCAAGGAAGTGACCGCAATTCCACTGTAGTGTTCGGGTTGCGATAGACCTGCTGGGCCGTGAATTCAGCGGCCCGGCGGAGAAACTCTATGAACATTTCTATATGCCGAAAGGGGGTAGTGAAGGCAGCTTGGAGGCAACGCCTCGCGCACGCGAGGACAATCGCCAGCGCCGAATGTCGGAATTGGGCGCCAGCTCGACGCGTTTCATGGCGCCTCCCTCACGCCCAGGCATGAAGCTGTCCTTGTTGGCTCAAGGAGAATTTGCATGCGTGGTCATTGCTTATGTGGCGCTATTGCTTTTGAAGTCGATGGCCCGGCACAGGCCTGCGTGGTCTGTCATTGTGAAAGTTGTCGGCGGCAATGTTCTGCGCCGATGACCACTTATATTGGCGTCTTGAACGGCCAATGGCGATGGCTGGGCAAGCTACCGAAGGTATTCAACTCTTCTCCCGGTGTGGAAAGAACATTTTGCGATCACTGTGGTACGCCGTTGTCCTTCCGCTCAAAAAACATGTCTGATGTCATGCATTTTTTTGCGGCAGCGATGGAGGAGCCAGAAAAATTTGCACCTACGCTGCATGTCGCTTTTGAGGAGAAGCTCCCTTGGTTGAAACTCGCCGACAACCTGCCGACTCGTTTTGGGCCTGACTATACGAAAGACTAGGATCTGCTCGCATCGAGACAAACGGTGGAAGCTGCGGACAGCATCCGGAAGCGAGATGATGCCTCCGTCCGTTCAAACGGCGGTCGAACATTATCGATCGCGGCTGCTCTCGACCTGCTTGAGCGGCAGCAGGTAGGCGATGATCTGCTGATCGCCGAGAGCTGGATCAAAGCCAATAATGTCGGAGGCGAAAAGGTCGTGGGCGGGGCGTCTCTCGAAGCCGAGGCTTTCATACAGCTTGTATGCAGACGTCATGGACGAGGCAGTGTGAAGCGCAAGGCCGCCTGAGCCCTGCAGACGCGCTTGCATGACGCACCATTCGCAAAGCGCGCGGCCATATCCGCGGCCCTGTGCCGAGGGAACAACCGCGAGGGTCCTGAGGCCTGCCAGCCCGGGCGGCCAGCCCATGCCGTCAAAGGCGGCATCGGCGTAGTAGGTGACCGTCCCGACGAGGCGTCCCTCGGCTTCGAGCACCGCGACGCTGGCTTTCGCCCATCGCCCCGCGACATCCCGCGCATCCTTGACGTAGGGCTCGAAGATGTGCGGTGCCAGAACGGGCCGTAACGATGCGAAAGCCTCTGAGACGAGCAACCCAATTCCATCCAGTTCCTGACGGCTTGCCAGGCGGACGCGTGGCTTGGATGCGATCTGCATGCATGTCCTCACTGCTCCAGTAATTCGACCGTATGTAGGGCTCCCTCCGGCTGGCTGGACTTCGCCCGGCTTCGGCCGTCGGCCGTATCCCGCAGCGCGATTCACCCGGAGAGGTTCGCCTGCCACAATAATGACCGGCAGCAAGATTCCAATGGACCTGAGCCGTCGAGCCGCGACGACGAGTTAATCGGCGGAGCACCTCAAACTTTCGGTAACAGTTTGCTCATGCTTATGCGCTCCTCGACCTCGTATCCGCACTGTCGGTAGAACCCAAGAACCGTCGAATTGGAAGCGACAATTTGGAGGTTGATCTTTATGCAACCAAGGCCGGCGAGCCGCCTTTCGGCCTCATGGATGAGGGCCTCGCCGATCCCTTTTTGGCGATGGGACTGCAAGGTAGCGATGCGCGATATCCACCCTCGATGGCCGTCATACCCGGCCATGATCGATCCGACGACCTGATCGGCCTCTATCGCCACCAAAAGCAGGTTCGGCTGATGCCTCAGCTTCCCGCGAAGCGGAGCGATCGTAATTGCGCGACATCTCGAGCCCAGACTATCCGGCTCTATAGTGGAGCGTTACGGCGACCCAGCAGCAGAGCGATGCCCAACGCCGGAAGCGTCGCCGTCGCGACGGCGAAGAAGACGAATTGCAGCCCGGCCGACCCAGCGACCAAGCCGAGCGCCGGACTGCCGAAGCCGAGCGCCACGTCGAGGAAGACGGTGTAGAGTCCCATGGCCAGGCCGCGGCTGCTTGGTGGAAGATGGCTTACGGCCTCGGCACCGAAACCGGGATAGACCAGCGAGTAGCCAAGGCCAGTCAGGCCCGCTCCAATGGCGGCGAGAACGGGCCCGGGCGCAAGCCAGATCAGCATCAGCCCTGCCGCCTCGACCGCCACGAAGATCACGGCGACGCGCGCGCCCCCTAACCTGTCAGGCAGGTGGCCGAAGCACAGCCTTGCCACGATCAGCGACGCGGCATAGGCAGTGAAGGGAAGCCAGACCGGCTGCCAGCCGCGTTCGGCAAAGAGCAGGGCGCCAAAGGCCAGAATCGCACCATAGCCGAGGCTGCTGAAAGCAGCTCCGACGCCGGGAAGCCAGACCGCTTGCGCCACGCTCGTCCATGACTGTCGCGCGGCGCTCGCGGCGAGGCTGGTGCCACGCATAGGCAGGATGGCAAGCAGCGTCGCAAGCGGCAGGCCGACCGTTGCAAGTGCGATCGCGGCGAAGCCGCTCGCCGCGTAAAGCGCAGATCCGATCGGCGCGCCAAGCGCGAGTGCTGCGAACATCGCCGTGCCCACCCAGGCTATGACCTTTCCGGAGTTCTGTCCGCCCGCAAGGGAGAGGCCCCAGGCGACGCCGCCTGTGATGATGAAGCTCTCAGACGCGCCCAGTACCGCCCGGCCGGCGAAGAGCGCCGATGCGGACGCTACCGGCCGGTCGAGCAATGCCAGCGAGCCGAGGTAAATGAACCCCGCCAGGACAGCGGCAATGAGGCCGACGACGACGGCCCGCTTGCCGCCGCGCCCATCGGCATAGTTTCCGGCTCCAATGCGCGACAGCATCGAGGCGACGAACTGGCTGCCCGTCACCAGCCCGACTGCGAAGGGGCCGAAGCCGAGCTGCTGGTGAAGATGCAGCGGCAGGACGGGTAGCGCCAAGCCGATCAGGAGGAAGCCGGCGAAGACAGCCGCCATGATTGGCACCAGTTCCGCCATCGCGCCATTTCGGTCAGAAGTCCGCGCCATTGTGGCCACCGATAACACTTTGACAGCCGGGCTGTTCCGATCAGTAACGTTCGTAGGTCACGCGCCAGCCTTCGGCCGGATTGTCCGGCGTCAGGACCAGTTTGTTGTCCGAGACTTCGAATTTGCGTTTCATGCTCTTCCCGACAAGGTTGCGGACC
Organism: Mesorhizobium sp. M0698; assembly: GCF_040320455.1. Taxonomy (NCBI): domain Bacteria; kingdom Pseudomonadati; phylum Pseudomonadota; class Alphaproteobacteria; order Hyphomicrobiales; family Phyllobacteriaceae; genus Mesorhizobium; species Mesorhizobium sp. M0698. Next base: position 450,732 of record NZ_JAMYPQ010000002.1, read on the forward strand.
AGGGAGGACTCGATCGTGATGACGAAGGTCTTGTCCTGGTCGTTGATGGCGACCGGCCCGTAATAGGCTTCGTAGCCATTCGCCGTGTAAGGCGTGTCCGGCGCCTTAGCGTCGGGGTTCTGGGCCTGCACCGAGAGGGTGCCGGCCTCGGTGAAGATGACCTGGCCGGAATATGGCACGGGCTTGAGGTTTCCCTCGGCACCGGCCTCGAGCGACCTCATGCGCCATGCGCCGATGATCGGGGACTCTTGGGAGAAAGCCGGCGTGGCGACCGAAAGCGCAAGCGCAAGGGCAGCGATCTTCAATCTCATCGTCATATGTCGTTGTTCTTTTTCTGGTTTGTGGGTGCGGACAGGCCGTCCGCCCAATCTTCGCTTACACCGAAAGCATGACCTTGATGGCGCGCCGCTCGTCCATGGCGCGGTAGCCTTCAGCGACCTCGGCCAACGGCAGCTTGAGGTCGAAGACCTTGCCGGGCTTGATCCTGCCCTTGAGCACACGGTCCATGAGGTCGGGCAGGAAGCGGCGCACCGGCGCGGGGCCGCCCAGCATGCGCTTCTGGCCGAAGAAGAGATTCTGGCCATCGAAGCTCACGCCATGCGGCACGCCGACATAGCCGATGGTGCCGCCGGGGCGAGAGCAGGCCAGCGCCTGGTCGAAGGATTCCGCCGTGCCAACGCATTCCAGCACCGAGTCCGCGCCGACGTCCTTAGTGAGCCCTTTGATCCGGGCCACACCTTCCTCGCCGCGCTCAGCGACGATGTCGGTCGCGCCGAATTCGCGGGCGAGTTTTTGGCGGCTGGCGTGCCGGCTCATGGCGATGATGCGCTCGGCGCCCATCTCCTTGGCCGCAAGCACGCCCATCAGGCCGACCGCACCGTCGCCGACCACCACCACCGTCGATCCTTCTCGGACCTCGGCTGCGTCGGCCGCATACCAGCCGGTGCCGAGCACATCGGACACAGCCAGCAGGTCAGGGATGAGTTCTGCCGGCGGCACCTCGGCGGTGGCGACCAGTGTGCCATCCGCCAACGGCACGCGGGCGTAAGGCGCCTGCGCGCCCGACATGAACTCGCGCTGCACACAGGACGACTGGAAGCCGAAGCGGCAATGCGGGCAGGTATTGTCGGAGAGGCAGAACGAGCCGACGACGAACTGGCCGGGACGGACCGTGCACACCTCTGCGCCGACCTCGACGACGATGCCGCAATATTCGTGGCCCATATGCATCGGGCCGTTGACCGGCTGCAGCCCGCGATAGGGCCACAGGTCCGAGCCGCAGATGCAGCTCGCCGAGAGCTTGATGATAGCATCCGTCGGGCGAAGGATCCTTGGGTCTTCGACTTCCTCGCAGCGGATGTCGCCGGGCTTATGAAGAACGGTTGCGAGCATTTTGCTTTCCTTTCGTTCAATCGATGTCAGGCGCCGTAGTCGGCGTCGCTGACGTGTTCCAGCCAGTCCACCACCTTGCCGTCTTTGACCTCCTGGAGGGCAATGTGGATCATGGCCGTCTCGGGTGAGGCACCGTGCCAATGCTTCTCGCCGGGTGCGAACCAGACAACGTCACCGAGACGGATCTCCTCGACCGGCCCGCCCTCACTCTGAACGAGGCCGAGGCCGGAGACGACGATCAACGTCTGTCCAAGCGGATGCGTGTGCCAGGCGGTGCGGGCGCCCGGCTCGAACGTCACCTGCGCGCCCTGCACGCGCGCGGCGTCGAACGGGTTGAACAGCGGATCGATCCGGACCGTGCCGGTGAACCAGTCGGAAGGCCCGTTGCCAGACGGCCTGGTGCCTGCGCGAAGAATATCCATGGTGATCTCCTGTCAGATGCGTTCGATGCGAAGCGGGAACTTGCCGCTTACGTGTAGGGCCTCTTCGCCCGCGTCGAAGCGGCCGAGCCTGATCAGCCCGGGATGGCGGTAGTCGGCGTAGAACATGGCCAGATTGCCCCAGGGCATGAAGTAGCAAAGGTCGTATGGCCGCTCGTTGCCGAACGGGCCGCTGCCCTCCTCCGTCAGCTTGCGCGGCAGATAGGCAATCTTCTCGTTATGCGCGTAGTCGTCGATGGTGAGATCGAGCGGCAGCATGGTGAAGAAGTCGCGCGCCGACGGATTGTCGTAGAGCGTGGCGGTCATGGTCCGGCCATTGAAAATCATCTTGATCCTCATGTCGGTGGGCTCCTGGCTGCCTGGGTTGCTGCCCTGCTGGCTGCGGGCGGCCCGCGGCAGGACCGTTGCCGCGAGCGCGCCGCCGAGCAACGCGCGGCGGCTGAGGTCCGGACGGTCGATCGTCATGGCTGCCGTCATGGCTGCGACCTCCGGGCCAAATGCGATGCTGCAAAGGCGGCGAGCGCCGATCCACAGAGCAGCACCGCGCCGAAAATGAATGCACCCCACCAGCCGACCGTATCGAAGAGCGTGCCGCCGATCGCGGCGCCGCCTGTAATGGCGAGCTGGATGACTGCCACCTGCAGCCCGCCGCCGGCCTCTGCGTCGTCCGGCAACGTCCGGCTGAGCCACGTGCCCCAGCCAACGGGCGCGGCCGTGCCGAAGAAGCCCCAGGCAACGAGCAGCAGCGCTGTGGGAACCGGCAAGGCACCGAGGGCGATGAGCGCAGCTGCCAGCGCGGCCATGACCAGCGGGATGACGATGAGGATGCTGAACAGGCGCGTGCGCAAAAGCCGGCCTATGCAGAGGGTGCCGAGCACCCCGGCCAGCCCCATCGCCAGCAGGATCGCCGAAAGCGCGGCGATGTCGACCCTAGTGACGCTCTCGAGGAAGGGCCGCAGATAGGTGAAGAGCGCGAACTGGCCCATGAACAGCATCATGATCGACGCCATGCCGGTGGCGACAGGAAGACGGCCGAGGAGCGCCAGCGGATTGCCTGGACGCTTCCTCCGGCGCGGGGGCAGCGCCGGCAGGCTTGTCCACTGCCAGACCAGCGCCAGGAGCCCAAGCGGCACGACGAGGAAGAAAGCGCCGCGCCAGCCGACATAGGCGCCAAGAAAACTGCCCAGCGGCGCGGCGATGGTGGCCGCAATGGCATTGCCAGCGTTTAGCATGGCGAGACCCTTCGGAACCATGTCTTGCGGCACGAGGCGCATGACGATCGCGGTCGACATCGACCAGAACCCGCCGATCGCGATGCCGAGCAGCGCCCGGCCGACCATGAGGAACGCGTAGTTCGGCGCGAAGGTGACAGTGAGCCCGGACACGATGAGGAGAAGGGTGAAGCCGGTCACGACCAGTCGGCGGTCGATCCGGCGCGTGAGGCCGGCGACCAGCAGGCTGGTCACGACGGCGAAAGCGCCCGAAATCGAGATCGCCTGTCCCGTGCGGCCCTCGGTGATGCCGAGATCGGCCGCTAGCGGCGACAGCAGGCTGACCGGCATGAATTCCGACGCGATGAGCACGGAAACACACAGAGCCATCGACAGCACCGCGCCCCATGCGGCGCGGTCTTCGACAAGCCTTGTGTCGTAGGTCGTTTCCATAATTGGCATCCTTGCAAGGCGACGGGGGTGGATCAGCCGCCCATCCCCCTCACCATGCTGGAAGATATTGCAGAGGAACCCATTCTATTAGACTGAGTAATTCGCATGGACTTATCTGCTTATGATATAAATGTCCGACGGGAGGTGCCCTATGCAGCGCGATGGCATGAAGGATTTGCTCTGGTTCGTGGCGGTCGCCCGGGAGCGCAGCTTCACCAAGGCGGCGGCCAAGCTCGGAACCTCGCAGTCGACCCTGAGCTCGACAATCAAGGAGCTTGAAGCTCGTCTTGGCGTCCGCCTGCTGACGCGTACGACGCGGAGCGTCGCTCCGACCGAGGCCGGCGAGCGACTTTTCCAATCTCTTGTTCCCCGCTTCGAGGAAATCGAAGCGGACCTCGCAAGCCTGGTGGCCTTTCGCGACAAGCCCTCCGGAACGGTCCGTATCACGCTTTCCGACCATGCGCTCCAGACGACCGTCTGGCCGAAGCTGCAGCCCTTGCTCAGCGACTATCCTGACGTGTGCGTCGAACTCTACAGCGACAACGGCATGAAGAACATTGTGGAGGAGCGCTTCGACGCAGGCGTGCGGCTTGGTGAGAGCATCGACAGGGATATGATCGCAGTGCGCATCGGGCCGGATTGGAGGCTCGTGGCCGTGGCTTCGCCGGAGTACTTTTCCCGCCATCCGGTTCCGACCGCACCGCAGGATCTGGTCGATCATGACTGCATTAATATGCGGCAGGCGACGTTCGGCGGATTATATGCCTGGGAATTCGCCAGGGATGGCCGCGACCTTCGTGTGCGGGTGGAAGGCCAACTCACCTTCAATTCGTCCATTCCCATGATCGAGGCTGCGATAAGCGGTTTCGGGATCGCCTATGTCCCAGAAAACCTCGTCAGCCACCACATCGCCAAGGGATGCCTTAGGCTCGTGCTTGACGACTGGAGTCCGCCATTTGCGGGCTATCACCTCTACTACCCGAGCAGGCGACAGCTCTCGCCTGCGATGGCGGTGATCATTGAGACGCTCCGCCATCGCATCTGACTCCCAAGACTGTGCCTATGAATCATGAAGCTGACATTGGTAAATGGTAGGTTCTGACCCAAGCCATTTGACTTCTACGCTGCGGGCGGCTGCTTTCGCCTCAAAGCAGACGTGTAGCTCGCTCGCCTCTATGCCTGTGATTGACACAGAAGCAGTCATCGAAAAGGAGCCAAACTCGCAGGCTGAACTGGCCAAGAATTCTCGTGGATAGCCGAGGTTTTTCTCGAGCCTAGGCCATGTCTTGGTCGTCAATGGGTAGGACAGGGTTGTTCAGTTATCCCCCGGCAAGGCGCGGCAGCAGGAAAATCTCCGCCCCTTCCGGCAGTTCCTTCGACCAGGTGTCGCGATAGATCGTCCCGTCGATGGCGACGGCGATGCCGCGATCGATGTAGGGCTCGAGGCCGGGATACTGTTCAGCCAGTTTCCTGAACAGCTCCCTTATGTCCTTCGCCTCGATCTCGACCTTGCTCTTGCCTCCGGCGATCGCGCCGAGCGATCCCCAGAGCGTTACTTCGACCATCAGCCTTCCCGTTCTGCCTCGAGCGCCGCCAGGATGCGCGGCGGCGACATCGGGATGTGCGTCATGCGCACGCCCGCGGCGTTCGACACCGCATTGGCGATCGCCGCCAGCGGCGGCACGATCGAGGTCTCGCCGACGCCGCGCACCCCGTAGGGATGGTTGGGATTGGGGATCTCGAGGATCTGCGTGTCGATCATCGGCAGGTCCGAGCAGACCGGGATGCGGTAATCGAGGAAGCCAGGGTTCTGCAGCCGCCCGTCCTTGCCGTAGATATACTCCTCGTTAAGCGCCCAGCCGATGCCTTGCGCGGCACCGCCCTGGTACTGCCCCTCGACATAAGTCGGATGCACCGCCTTGCCGGCGTCCTGAACGACGGTGTAGCGCAGCACCCTGGTCGAGCCTGTCTCGGGATCCACCTCGATATCGCAGATATGGGTGGCGAAGGAGACGCCGGCGCCGTCGGCGACGAGCTCACTGTGCCCTGCAATGGGTCCGCCCGTCTTTCCGGAAGCGGCCGCGATCTCCTTCATCGACAGCGGCGAAAGGTTGCCGTGCGTCGCGCCTTTGGCAATCGCGTGACCCTCTTCCCAGACCACGTCGTCGACGGGTATGTCCCACATCTGCGCGGCGCGCTGCCTGAGGACCTTGATGGCGTTGCGAGCGGCGGAGATCGTCGCCATCGAAGACGAGAAGGTGCCGCGGCTGCCGTCCGTCATATCGTTATAGCCGAGGCTGGAGGTATCGGCGACCACCGCCTTGATTTGCTCATAGGGGATACCGAGCTCCTCCGCCGCCACCAGCGACAGCGAGGCGCGGGAACCACCCACGTCGACAGTGCCGACGGCAAGCGAGACCGAACCGTCCATGCCGATGTTGAGGTCGGTGCAGGTCTGGCCACCGAAATTGAACCAGAAGCCGCAGGCCATTCCGCGGCCCTGATTCTTGCCGAGCGGCGCCTTCATATGCGGGTGGTTCTTCACCGCCTCCAGCGTCGGCCCGATGCCGATCGGGCCGTATACCGGGCCGTAGGAGGATCTGGTGCCTTCCTGCGCCGCGTTCCTGATCCGGAACTCGACCGGGTCCATGCCGATCTCCTTGGCCAGCTCGTCGACCGCGCTTTCCACCGCAAACGCCGCCATCGGAGCCGACGGCGCGCGATAGGCCGCGGTCTTGGGCCGGTTGACCAGCACTTCGTAGCCGACCGTCTTGACGTTCTCGAGCTTGTAGCAGGCAAAGGCCGTCATGGCGCCGATCTCGGCCCACATGCCGGCATAGGGGCCGCAGGAATAGCGCAGCGTCGCCTCGGCCGCCGTGATCGTGCCGTCCTTGCGGGCGCCGATCCTGACGTCGATCGAGGTGGCGCTGGTCGGGCCAGACGCGCGGAACACCTCGTCGCGCGTCATGACCAGCTTGACCGGCCGGCCGGCCTTGCGCGACAGCGCCAGCGCCACCGGCTCGGCCCAGACATGGGTCTTGCCACCGAAACCGCCGCCGATCTCCGACGAGGTGACGCGCAGCTTCGAGGCTTCCATGCCAAGCAGCTGGGCGCAGTGTTGGCGGTAGACAAAATGGCCTTGCGTACAGACCCACAGGTCGGCGGTGCCGTCGGAGCTGACATTGGCCACGCAGGCATGCGGCTCGATATAGCCCTGGTGCGTCTGCTCGGTCTTGAAGGAGCGTTCGACGACGAAATCGGCCTGGCCGAAACCTTCATGGATGTCGCCATGGCCGTACTGGGTGCGCTTGGTGACGTTTGAAGGCTTGACGGGCTTTTGCTCGAGGCCCTCGGTGAAGATGGCGTCGTTGATCAGGGGTGCGGAGTGCTTCATCGCCTCGTCGACGTCGGTGACATGCGGCAGCACCTCGTAGTCGACCTCGATCAGCTTCAGTGCCTGCCTCGCCGTGCGAGCATCGACCGCCGCGACCGCGGCCACGGCATGGCCGTCATAGAGCGCTTTCTTGCGCGCCATGCAGTTGTCGAGGATGTCGTACATGGCGGAATCGCCGTCGGTAAGGTCGGGCAGGTCGGCCGCGGTGATCACGGCCTTGACGCCGGCGAGCTTCTCCGCCTTCGACGTGTCGATCTTCCTGATCGTGGCATGCGCATGGGGGCTTCTGAGAACGCGCCCGACCAGTTGCCCGGCCATGTTGAAGTCGGCGCCATAGCGTGCGCGGCCCGTCACCTTGTCGACGCCGTCGGGACGGATGGGACGCGTGCCGACAGAGGTGAAATTGCGTCCGGAGTAACGCGGATCGAAATTCATCGTCATGCTCCCTTCATCACGCTGGCGGCGTCCTGAACGGCACGCACGATCTTGTCGTAGCCGGTGCAGCGGCAGAGGTTCCCGGCGAGGCCGAAGCGGATCTCCTCCTCGGTCGGATCGGGGTTCTTGGCCAAAAGGTCCTTCGCCGCTATCAAGAAGCCCGGCGTGCAGACGCCGCATTGAAGTGCGGCGTGTTCCAGAAATTTCTGCTGCAGCGGATGCAGCCTGTCGCCATGTGCCATGCCCTCGATGGTCTCGACGTGCCGGCCCTCGGCCTCCGCGCCGAGCACCAGGCACGAGCACACCAGCCGATCGTCGAGGATGATGCTGCAGGCCCCACAGTCGCCGGTGCCGCAGCCTTCCTTGGCGCCCGTCAGCCCCAGGCGATCGCGCAGGACATCAAGCAGCGTCTCGTCCGGCTGGCAAAGAAACTCGACATTGTCGCCGTTGATTGTCGTTGATACTGCCACACCAGCCATCATTTGCCTCCTGCGCGTGCATAGGCGGTCGTGGCGGCCCGCTTGGCCAGCACACCCGCGACTTTCCGTCTGAATTCGATAGTGCCGCGCTTGTCGTCGATCGGGCGGCAGGCGCCCGAGCAGACCTTGGCGAGCCTCTCCAGCGTGGCTTCGTCCAGCTTGGAGCCGATGAGAACCTCGGCGGCCTCCTCGACCAGAATCACCGTCGGCGCCACGGCGCCCAACGCCAGACGGGCGGATTTGACGCGACCTTGCTCATCGAGCGTCAAGTTCACGCCGGCGCTTACCACCGCGATGTCCATCTCCGTGCGCGGAATGAAACGCAGATAGGCATCGCCCGAACGCGGCAGACGGCTGTCGAGCAGGATTGCCTCGACGATCTCGCCCTTGGCCAGCGACGTCTTGCCCGGCCCAGTCGGCACCGCTTCCACGGCAATCGTGCGCCTGGTTCCCGGGCCGACGACCACAGCCTTGGCGCCAGCGGCCACCAGCGCCGGCACGCTGTCGGCGGCCGGCGAGGCGTTGCACAGATTGCCGACGATGGTGCAGCGTCCCTGCACCTGCTTCGAGCCGATCAGCTTGGCCGCTTCGACGACGCCGGGCCATGCCTTCTGCAGGGCCGTGTTCTCGCCCAGCATGGCGCAGGGGACCGCGGCGCCGATGCTGAAGCCCTCGGCTGTTTCCCTGATCTCGCCAAGCCCGTCGATCGCCTTGATGTCGACGATCAGGTCGGGTTCGATAAAGCCGCCTTTCATTCGCACCAAGAGGTCGCTGCCTCCGGCGAGGATGGCGGCCGTGCCGGCTGAACCGGCCAACAGGCCGGCGGCGTCTTCAATTGAAAGCGGACGTATGTAACGCATCGTCTCCCCTTAGTGGTCATAGTCACACCAACTGATATAACCGTCTCTCCACAATGGCCATCCTGTTCGTGCATTCGCGGATTGGGCCAGGCGCCGCAATTTCATTTGCTCGTCCAATTGGACGCGCCGCCAGCCACTAATGCTCGATCGGTCCCTTCGGCATGACCAGCGCGGTGCCGGCTGTCGTCGGGCGCTCGATCATGCGACGGACGCGAGCGCAGTCCAGCACCGCGCCGACCCATCCGTAAGTCATCCGTAAGTGCGCTCCCTCTATGTCCTGTTTCGAACCAGGCGACATGTCTGCGCCGTACAGAGAGGGAAACGAACATGAGCACGCTCCTTGCACCAATTGTGATTGGCCCCGTATCGGTCTTGAGTACCTCGGTCCGTATCGATGGGCCGCTTCCCGGCTCGAGCATTTCCCTCCTGGTAAATGGCGTACCCGTCCCTGCGGTAAATGCCGGCGCCACAACCAGTACCTTTGTGCCGGTCGCCGCAGGCTCCCTCAACGTGGGGGATGCATTGACCGCACGTTGGACGCTCGGCGCCGAAACCAGTGATCCAAGCCCGGTCCCGATCGTCGTGCTCGGGTATCCCTCGACGCTAAGCGCATTGGTGTATTTGAGTCAGGTGCACGAGTGCGTCGACTGGGTGCTGATAGGCGCAGCCTATCCTGGCGCCACGGTCGAGATTTTCAACGGCGGCGCATTGATTGGCAGCGATACTGCACGCGGAAATGTCGTACCAGTGCGCATTCGCGGGGCGATCCAGGCCAACGATGTGCTTAGCGCAGTGCAGTCCGTTCAGACGCCTGCCGGACAGGTGAAGAGCAGTCAGACCCCGAGCTTGCCCGCCGAACAGACGCCGTATCGGGAAAATACCATGCCGGCACCAGCAGTCGGCCCGGTTCCTGGGTGCGCGCAAGCAGTACCCGTCAGGGGGGTGGCTCAAGGCGCCACCACGAAGGTCCACTTCAATGGCGACGTGCTGGAATATCCTTTCGTCGGTGCCAACCTCCTGGCGCTGCTTGGCCGTGCCGCGCACAATCCGGATGTCTTCAGCGCCACGCAGCACTTCGAGCGCTGCAATGCATCAAGTCCGTCATCTGCCCCTCCGGTGATCGTCGACGAAACCTTGCCGGTTAGAAAGCCCGTAATCGACGCCTCACAGTACTCCTGCCCGGCAGCCCGTGCTTTGCCTATCTCCAATCTCGAGCCCGGCGCGACATTGACGATCCAACTTGTCGATCCGACTTCGGGTGCAGCTACCGTGCTCGGGAGAATCGGAGTCGGCGAGGATGTGAGTTCCGGCCAATACTGGATTCCCGACGTGTCGGCCCTGATCCCGGCCTCGCCGCCGTTTCCATCGCTCGTCGTCATCCAGGAGCTATGCGGCAAGACAGCCACATCGGATAAGTTGCTGGTGGTAGGGTCTTACCAGGGCAGCGTATTTCCGCCGACCGTCATGGAGCCTGCATTTGAATGTGCAAGCGGCGCTTTCGTCAACAGCGTCGACAACGCGGTCGTACGTTTGTACTCGGATGCGCCAGATTCTCCTGTAATCAGCAAGCCCGTATTCAGTTTTGGCGGCCTCGTCTGGGTCGAGACATTTCGGCCGTTGCGCGCCGGCGAGCACATTCACGCCGAGCTGGAGCTTACTTGTCAGCCCCTCGCGCTTCGGGTCGGGGGCCCGATCAAAGTGTCCGACCTGACCCCACTCAAGACCCCGGATATTCAACAGCCCGTCCGGGTCTTCCAGCGGTTAATTTACGTATCAGGCGTGATTCCCGGGGCGCGCGTGCATGTATTCGTGAACGGGAAGTGGCGCGCCAGCGATACGCCACTTGGTTGGACGACGCTCTTCTTCGGGATTTACGTGGGCGAGCTCAAGGTAGAAGACCAAATTACGGTGATGCAGACATTGTGCACGAAGATGTCTCCGCTCACCAGAGTTCCCGTCAATGTCACCCTCGGGGAAATGCTGCTCTCCGCGGCTCCCCCGTCCCTGATAGCGGGCCAGCCGGCGACGATAACCATCAAAGCAGTCGACGCCGATAACAAGTCCCAATCGGTTGGAGGGACCATATCGCAAGGGGGCGCGGTGGTCGGGGCCACCAACACAGCGTTCACGCTATCTCCGCCGACCGGCCAAGCATCGGTCAGCTTGCAAGTTGCAGCCGTTGGCTACAAGACCGAGACCATCAGTATTCCCCTTACTGCGGCGCCGGTCGTCAAGCCGGCGATGCTGACGATAGCAACGGGTCTCTGGTTCAACGCCACCAAGAAAGAAATCACTGAAATCACCTGGCACCTGCAGGGGCCATCCGGCAGCTTTTCAAAGACCGAAAAGCCGAACGCAGAGCCGGCGTTGGTTCAGTTCGCGTTGCCCAAGCCGGCCGGCGGCGGGTTCACGCCGTTCACTCTCAGCTGCGAGGTCACATTCCAGTTCCAGGATTTCAATTTCATCTCAGGCGTATCTGGGACGAGGTCGAGTGACTTTATCGAGGGAGGCCTCATAAAGCCGTCTCCATCAACCGTCGAGATGTATTGGAGCGGTACCGACCTGACGATCAACTTCCTGGTAAAGTGGATACAGCAGGGCGATTATTTCGTCATAGAGCTCATGTAGTCGAATCGCCAGCGGAAGGGCGTCAGGGTGGCTGGAGCGGTTCATCGTTTCACGGAAACGGCGAACCGCTCTGTCTCTTCCGGACGGAAAACCGTTTCACACTTTTCCTGGAATTGCGCTGGAGCGGGATGCGTTCAAATTGAACGGTGCATCCCGCTTTATCTATTTGTTTTAACCGCATTTCTGCGACGTCAAGTGATTCCCTTGGCTGCAAAATGCTTTAATGCTCGATCGGTCCCTTCGGCATGACCAGCGCCGTGCCTGCTGTCGTCGGGCGCTCGATCATGCGACGGACGCGAGGTGGCTCGTTGCCGCTGTGCAGCGCCCTTATGCGCTCGCCGATGACCGCGTCGGCGTAGGTGGCGCGCCGATTGTGGCGGATATATTCGACCCAGGTCGGCGTGTGGTAGTGCTCGATCCATATCGAGGGATTTTCGAGATCGCGCGCCAATGTCCAGTTGCGGGCGCCGTCACGGCGGCGAACGCGGCCGCGCTCGGCCATGGTGGCGAGGAATTCCGGTACGTCCTCGTTGCGGATGACATATTCGATCATGATGGCGATGGGACCGCTGCGCGGCTTGAGATCAAGCGCCAGATGCGGCTCCTGAAAACGGTTGAGCGGGTCGAGGTTGAGCACCGCCTGCTGCGGCAGCGGCAGCAGCAGGCCGATGGCGCCTCCCGCCAGCATGGCGACACTGGCCGCCATCAGGGCGACTTCGGCGCCATGCGCGTCGGCGACGACGCCCCAGACCCAGCTGCCGAGCGCGATGCCGCCGAAGGTCGCGGTCTGGTAGACCGAAAGCACGCGGCCGACCACCCAGCGCGGCGTCGACATCTGGACGGTGACGTTGAAGTGCGAAAGCGCGGTCACCCAGCAGGCGCCGCCGAGCAGCAGGCCGAGCGAGGTCTGCCAGGCATTCTCGCTGAGCGCGGCATTGAAGGCGCAGAGCGCGAAGCCGGCGAATGCCATGCGCACCATGGTTTCGCTGGACAGCAGCTGCCGCAGCCTGACGCTGATCAGCGCGCCGCCGACGGCGCCGATGCCGAAGGCGCCGAGCATGATGCCGTAGCTCAAGGCATCACCCTTGACGACGTCACGCGCGACCAGCGGCAGCAGCGCCAGGACCGCGCCGGCGCTGAAGCCGAAAGCCGAGCTCCTGACCAGCACCTTGCCGATATTGGGCGACATGGCGACGTAGCGCAGGCCGGCGCCCATGGCGGCGCCCAGCGTCTCGCGCGGCAAGGTCGATGCCGGCAGTTCCGGCTTCCAGCGGGCCAGCACGACGATGAGGCCGACATAGCTCAGCGTGTTGGCGGCGAAGGCGGCGGCAGCGCCTGCCGCGGCAACGATGATGCCACCGATCGCCGGGCCGACGCTGCGCGTCAGGTTGAAGCCCATCGAGTTGAGCGCGATCGCCGCCGGCACCTTGGTGCGAGGCACCATGTCGCCGACCGAAGCCTGCCAGGACGGGCTGTTGAGCGCGGTGCCGCTGTCGATCAGGAAGGTGAAGGCGAGCAGCGTCCACGGCGTCATCAGGTCGAGATAGGTGAAGACGGTCAGAAGAGCCGAGACGACGAGCATGAAGATCTGGGCGATCAGCATGATTTTGCGCCGGTTGAAGCTGTCGGCGATGGCGCCGGCCAGCAGCGCGAAGAGCATGATCGGCAAGGTGGTCGAGGCCTGGACCAATGCCACCTGGTAGGACGAGGTGGCGATCGTCGTCATCATCCAGGCGGCGCCAACGCCCTGGATGAGGCCACCGAAATTGGAGACGAGGCTGGCGGACCACACCGCCCGGAAGATGCCGTGCCGGAACGGCGCCAGCGCCGAGGCGCTTTCGCTTTCCGGTGTGTCGTCGTTCATAAATGCTGTCCCGGACTCAAATGCGTTTGTTCTTCCGATCAATCGGCCCCGCAAGCCGTGGGTTCAAAAAATAGAACATCATTTCGCAAAGGGCGAACGCATTCTGGAAAAACATCATGGTCCAACAACAGGATAGCGGGCGCGGAGCCGGTCAGCGCACGCCACTGCGTGCGCCGATTCAGATGCTGGCATGAAGGTAATTCGGCCCTTCAGGCTCCACAGCTCGGACTTGATCAAACTGCGGTCCGTACGTAGGAAAATTGCCAGAAGGAAATTACCGAGGGACTGAAATGAAAGCGCGAGCTCTCAAGGGGATGTCGATTGCCATTCTCATAGTGGCTATACCTCACGTATTTTTTAGACCGCTTGCGAGCATGAGCGGCCTGGCTTTAATACAAATATTTACATGCGCTATTTTGTACACATATCTTATGTTGAACATACTTGGTGACAAATTGTACGAAAAGAACGTAGTATTGTATATTATCGCTTGTCTAATAACTACATTTTACCCATATGAGAACGTATTTTTGATAGCCGGCAGCATATATGGATTTATTGTCCTATTTATTTTTCCTATATCTCTCCTTTTTATACTGAGATCCGTCCGAATCGAACTACGATGATGGTGCACTTTTTGCTGCCCAACCGACAGGCTCTGCGTTCGGATTGATCGCATGCCTCGCCTTGCCCGCATTGTCGTTCGCCGTCTGCCGCACCACGTCACGCAACGGGGTTAAGGGCGCACCAAGGTGTTTTCGCGTACGAAGACTACGCACTCTGCAAGAGCCTGCTGGTGGAGCATTGCCCACTAGCCGATCTGATTCCGGAATAGTTGCGGACCATCAAGCTTTGGTGATTGCCGCGCCCCCCAAGGAACGGCTGATTCGGCTACAATCCAACTGCAGACGAATCTGACATCAACGCGATTTGACGGAAACGAATTCAATGAATTGGCGGTGAGCGATGGGCTTTACGGCCGCGAAACCGGTCGGATCGCAACTGTGCCGTATCGGCGGCTCGCCGATTGCGATAAGCTCCCGGTGCCGAGACGGATGGGCGTCCGCCCCGGTTTGGGGTGACGCTGGTTGCTTGCCACTGCGCGGCAGAGCGCGGATTTCGCGAGACTGGTTTCGGGGGATGGGGGAAATAATGAGCGATTCATTTCAGGAAGTGACGTCCGTCTCGTGGTTCGGGCGGATCAAACGCGCGCTCGCCGGGGTCGTCTTCGGGCTGCTCCTGATCGTGCTGATGGTGATCGGCCTGTTCTGGAACGAGGGCCGGGCCGTGCAGACGGCGCGCTCGCTGGCCGAGGGATCGGGCGCGGTGGTCTCGGTCGGCGCCGACAGCGTCGATGCCGCCAATGACGGCAAGCTCGTCCATGTCACCGGGGCGGTGACGGCGAGCAGCGGCCTTGCCGATCCGGACTTCGGTATTTCGGCGCAGGGGTTGCGGCTGTCGCGCGGCGCCGAGATGTACCAGTGGAAAGAAGAGGAGAAATCCGAGACGACGAAGAAGCTGGGCGGCGGCGAGGAGACGGTGACGACCTACAGCTATTCGAAGGTGTGGGACGACAGCCAGATCAATTCGTCGGAGTTCAAGAAGCCGGACGGCCACGAGAATCCGCCGATGGAGATCCACAGCAAGCAATTCCAGATTCCGGACGGCAAGCTCGGTGCTTTCACGCTCGACCGGCCCGTGCTGGACCTGATCGGCGGCGACAAGATGTTCTCACTGTCTGCCGATCAGTCGGCCGCCATAGACGCCGCCTATACCGGCACCAAGCGGGTCAACATCGTCGACGGAAAAATCTATCTCGGTTTCAACACCACGTCGCCGGCGCTGGGCGACTACCGCATCGGCTACGAACTGGCGCCGCTCGGCGTGGTCAGCGTCGTCGCGCGCCAGACGGGGGGCGGCTTCGAGCCATACCAGACAATCGCCGGCGACCAGTTGCTGATGGTCGACACCGGCAATGTTCCGGCGGAAAAGATGTTCGCCGAAGCGGTCAGCGCGAACACGCTGATCACCTGGCTGCTGCGCGCCGCCGGCGTGCTGCTCCTGGCCATCGGCTTTGCCCTGCTGCTCGGGCCGATCGGCGTCATCCTCGACGTCATTCCTTTGCTCGGCAGCATGGCGCGGATGGGTACCGGCATCATCGCGTTCTTCCTGGCGATCCTGGTCGGGGCGACGACGATGGCCATCGCCTGGTTCTGGTACCGGCCGGTGCTGGCGGCGGGCATCCTGGCAGCGGGCGTCATCGCAGCGGCGGCGGTCTATTACCTCGGCCGCTCGCGCAGGCCGGCTCCGCCGGTTGCGGCGCCGAGCGCGGCCACATGATTTGCAGGCGCCGGCGGTTCTAGCGGTTCATCGTTTCACGGAAACGACGAACCGCCCTGTTTCCTGGAATTGCTTCTAGCGGTCTTCGAAGCCGGTCAGCACGCCGACGGCGTTGATGCCGATCTCCTCGACGGCGTAGCCGCCTTCCATGACGAACAGCGTCGGCAGGCCGAGCCTGGCGATGCGGCGGCCGATCCGGGGATAGTCGGGGGTCTTCAGCTTGAACTGGCTGATCGGGTCCTTCTCGAAAGTGTCGACGCCGAGTGAAACCACGACGACGTCAGGAGCATAAGCCGAAAGCCTCGTGCAAGCGTCCTCGAGTGAGGCGTTCCACACGTCCCAGCCGGTGCCGAAGGGCATCGGGTAATTGTCGTTGAAGCCTTCGCCGTCGCCCTCGCCGCGTTCGTCGGCATGGCCGAGGAAAAAGGGATATTCGGTCATCGGATCGCCATGCAGGTTCAGCACCTGAACGTCACCGCGGCGATAGAATATCTCCTGGGTGCCGTTGCCGTGGTGATAATCGATGTCGAGGATCGAAACGCGCCCGGCGCCATGGTCGCGGAACCATTGCGCGGCGACGGCGGCGTTGTTGATGAAGCAATAGCCGCCCATGAAGGCCGCCCCTGCATGGTGCCCTGGCGGGCGGCAGAGGGCGAAGGCGGAAGGCTCACCGGCCTTGACCAGCGCCGCGGCGGTCAGCGCGACGTCATAGGACGACTTGATCGCATCCCATGTGCCTTTGACGAACGTCGCGCCACCGTCGAAGGAGTAGAAGCCGAGCAGCGCATCGATGCCTTTCGGGCGCACGTCGCCGCGAAGGCCGCGCGTCGGCCAGGTGAAGGGAATGGCCGAACCGCTGCGGCCCGACGCTTCCCAGAGCGGCCACACGGTCGGCAGGAAATCGATGTAGTCGCTGGCATGCACCTTCCTGGCGGCGGCAAGGTCGTGGCTTTCCGGCGGCAGGATCGGACCGAGCTTCTCGCTCTCCACCCGCGCCCTGATGAACTCGGCGCGCGAAGGCGTTTCAAAAGCCGGCACGATGGCGCCGGCGATCAATTCGACATTGCCGGAATGGCCGGCATGGAAAGGCGAAAAAACAGTCTTCATGAAATTGTTCCGTGGTGAGACGCGGCGACCCTAACCGTCCTGCACTGCCTTTCACAAGGCGCTGGGCCAACCAGCCATGGCTTGCTGGCCCGGCAGCCGGTCGTCTAGCCTGCCGGCAGCGCAACCGAACTGCGGGTAATCATGAGTTCAAATGCCGACCTGATCGTCACCAATGCCCGTGTGCTGACCATGGACGAAGGCAATCCGACGGCCGAGGCGGTGGCGATAAAGGACGGCAACATCATGGCGGTTGGCGATCGCCGGACGATCGAGGCGCTGAAAGGGCCGGCCACGAAGATCATCGATGCGCAAGGCGGTTCGGTGGTGCCGGGCTTCATCGAAGCGCACATGCATCTTTTCGGCGGCGCGGCCGAACTCGACAATCTGCATCTTCAGGGCGTGCATGGCTTCGATGCGCTGAGCGACGCGATCCGCGCCTACGCTGCGGCACGGCCGAACGCCAAATTGCTGCTTGGGGCCGGCGTCGACTACACCATCCTTTCCAAGGAAGAGCCGGTCACCCGCCATCATCTCGACCGCATCATCGCCGACCGGCCGTTCGCCATGTCTGCTTCCGATCACCACACGATGTGGGCCAACACCAAGGCGCTGGAACTGGCAGGCATCCTGCACGGCAAGCAACTCGGCCCCGGCAACGAGATCGTCATGGGCGCCGACGGCCTTGCGGCGGGCGAATTGCGCGAGGGCGAGGCGTTCGGGCCGATCCTCGAGCTTTCCGGGCAGAATCGCGTTCGGCTCGGCCTCGCGACAGGCGGTGAGCCCGACCCATACCCTTCCGCCGCTGAAATCGCGGCCGACCGCGACCTGATGCATCGCGGGCTGGAATGGTGCGCCCGCCACGGCATCACCTCAATCCAGAACATGGACGGCAATCTCTACCAGCTCGAACTGCTTGCCGGGTTGGAGCAGGAAGGCCGGCTGCTCTGCCGCACCAAGATACCGTTCCACTTCAAAAATTTCATGTCGCTCGACAGGCTGGAAAAGGCATCGAGCATGGCCAGCTCCTACCAATCGGAATGGCTGTCGTCCGGCATGGTCAAGGTGTTTTATGACGGCGTGCTGGAAGGCTGGACCGCGGTCATGGTCGACGACTATGCCGACCGGCCGGGCTGGCGCGGTGAGCCGCTGTTTACGCCGGAGCATCTCGCCGAGGTGGCGGTGGAGGCCGACCGGCGCGGGCTGCAGGTCGCCGTGCATTCGATCGGCGACGGCGCGGTGCGCGCGGTTCTGGACGGTTACGAGGCGGCGCAGCGGAAGAACGGCAAACGCGACAGCCGGCACCGGGTCGAGCACATCGAGGTCACCACTGCCGCCGACGTGCCGCGCTTCGCCGAACTCGGCGTCGTCGCCTCGATGCAGCCGCCGCACCCGCCCGGCGCCATGGACTTCCCGCTGGAGCCGACGCTCTCGCGCATCGGCCGCGAAAGATGGCCGCTCAGCTATGCCTGGCGGACGCTGAAGCAGGCGGGTGCGCATGTCGTCTTCGCTTCCGACTGGCCGGTGTCGCGGATCGAGCCGATCCTGGGCATTCAGGCGGCGATGCTGCGCAAACCTTGGGCAGACGGCGTTCCCGACCAGAGCTTCTCGCTGTTGGAAGCGCTTGCGGGCTATACAGTCGAAGGCGCTTATGCCGAATTCATGGAGCACCGCAAGGGCCGGCTGAAAACCGGCTATCTGGCCGATCTGGTGGTGCTGTCGGCCGATATCGAGACAACTGAACCGGGTTTGTTACACAAGGTGCATCCGGTGACTACCATCTGCGGCGGCAAGATCAGTCATCAGGTTGATGATGGGGCTGACGATGGCACGGAGCTTGCGTTCTGAACCGAGATTCAGATGCATGGTTGCCAAGCCGACCGGCATATGCTGACAATCGAATGGGAACTAGATCCGCCAACAAGAGCGGACATGAAAATGGGGAAGTGCGTGCCGGATCAGCCGGGTAAGAGTGCAATCGAAGTCCGCGGCGTCCGCAAGGTGTTCGGTACCGGGGACGCACAAGTCGCCGCTCTCGACACGGTTTCGGTGTCGATCCGCGAGAACGAGTTCTTCACGCTGCTGGGGCCGTCGGGCTGCGGAAAGACGACGCTGCTGCGGCTGATCGCCGGCTTCGACTTCCCCAGCGAAGGCGAAATCCTGCTGCACGGCCACGACATCGCGCCGCTGCCGCCGTTCAAGCGGCCGGTCAACACCGTCTTCCAGTCCTATGCGCTGTTCCCGCACATGACGGTCGCCGAGAATATCGGCTTCGGGCTGGAGATGCTGGGCAAGCCGAAAGCCGAAATCAAGGCGCGCGTTGCCGAGATGCTGAAGCTGGTCAAAATGGAGGCGCTGAGTGCCCGCCGCACCAGCCAGATCTCCGGCGGCCAGCAGCAGCGCGTGGCACTGGCCCGCGCGCTGGCGCCGCAGCCAAAAGTGCTGTTGCTCGACGAGCCGTTGTCGGCGCTCGACTACAAGCTGCGCAAGGAGATGCAGATCGAACTGAAACGGCTGCAGCACCAGACCGGCATCACCTTCATCTTCGTCACCCACGACCAGGAGGAAGCGCTGACCATGTCGGACCGCATCGCTGTGATGTCGGCCGGTAAGATCCTGCAGGTCGGCACGCCCTGGGACATCTACGACAAGCCGGCGGAGCGCTTCGTTGCCGACTTCATCGGCGAAACCAATTTCCTGACCGCAGCCATCACCGACATCGGCAACGGCAAGGCTCGCGCGACCCTCAAATCCGGCGCAACGATCGACGCGACCGTGGCTGAAGGCTTCCAGCCGAAGGATAATGCTACCGTGGTGGTCAGGCCGGAACACGCCAAGCTGACCAGCGGCAAGGGCGACCTTTCCGGAACCATCGAAAACATCGTCTATTTCGGTACCGACACGCATATTCATGTCCAACTGGACAGCGGCGAAGCCTTCACCGTGCGCCAGCAGAACACGCGCAGCGCAGGCTGCGGTTTCGAGCGGGGCGACAAGGTCGGCGTCTCGATCGGCAACGACGCCGCGCAAGTGCTGAGGGATTGATGGCGAGCGCGTTTTCCCAAGCTGCATTGTTCGAAGCAGAGGCGGAGAAGGCCAGCGCCAGGCGCCACCGCCTGCTTTCGTTGCCAGCTTTGATAATCATCGGCATTTTCGGCGTGCTGCCGCTTCTCATCATCGTCATCTATTCATTTCTTGCCGCAGCACCCTATGGCGGCGTGCAGTGGCAATTCTCGACCGACGCCTATCTGAACTTCCTGTTCCAGCGCGACATCTTCGACGACACGCTGCAGTTCACGCCGGATTTCCTGATCATCTATCTGCGCTCGTTCGTCTTCGCCGTGGTGACGACGGTCATCTGCCTGCTGCTCGGCTTTCCGACAGCCTATTTCATGGCCACGCGACCGCCGGCGCAGCGCAACTGGTGGGTGCTGCTGATCACCATCCCGTTCTGGTCGAACCTGCTGGTGCGCACTCTTGCCATCATGTTCATCATCCGCGACGAGGGCCTCATCAACAACGCACTGATGGCTCTGGGGGTGATCGAGAAACCGATCACCATGCTCTACACCAACTTCGCCATCCAGCTCGGCCTGTTATACTCGTTCCTGCCGTTCATGGTGCTGCCGCTCTATTCCAGCCTGGAGAAGCTGGATTTCCGGCTGGTCGAGGCCGCCTACGATCTCTATGCGACCCGTCGGCAGGTGCTATGGCGGGTGATCATCCCGCTGTCGCTGCCCGGCATCATCGCCGGCTGCCTGCTTGTGTTCATTCCGGCCCTCGGCGCCTATGTGACGCCGCTGATCCTCGGCGGCGGTATCCACCTGATGATCGGCGATCTCATCGCCCAGCAATTCGGCTCCGGGCGCAACTGGCCGCTCGGCTGCGCGCAGGCGCTGATCCTGATGGCAGCGGTGCTGGTGGCGCTCTACTTCTATGTCCGTAACACGTCGGGGAAGATGAGGCATGGCTGACCCCCGCAGCGCCGATATCAAGGACCAACCGGGCTTCCGCTCGATCGCCATCATCTGCCTCTGCGTGCTCTACGCGCCGATCCTGATCCTGATGATCTTCTCGCTGAACACCGGGTCTCTGGTCACGCGTTGGGAAGGCATCGGGCTCGGTTGGTATGGCAGTGCGCTGCTCAACCAGGAATTCCACAACGCCGCCAAGAACACGCTGATCATCTCTGTCACCGCCACGATCATTTCGACGATCGCCGCGACGCTGGCGGCGATCGGCATGACCCGGGTCAAGCCGTGGCGCGGGCTGTCGGCCGCCTTCATGGTCATCAACCTGCCGCTGATGGTTCCGGAGATCATCACGGCGGTGGCGACGCTCTCGTTCTTTGCGCTGATCGCGGGCACTCTCGGGCTCAATTTCGGCATCGGCAATCTGATCCTCGCCCACACCGTCTTTTGCATTCCTTTCGCCTATATGCCCATCCGGGCGCGTCTCGAGGACATGGATCTGACGCTCGAAGCTGCCGCGGCCGATCTCTATGCCACGCCCTGGCATGCTTTCCGGCGCATAACGCTGCCATTGCTGGTTCCCGGCATCCTGTCGGGTGGGGCGCTCGCCTTCATCGTCTCCTTCGACGATTTCACCATCACGCAGCTGGTCGCCGGCCCCGGGCAGACGACGCTGCCCCTCTACATCTGGAACCAGATCAGGCGGCCGATGACGCCGGAGATCAATGCCATCTCCACCATCCTGCTGCTGGTGTCGATCCTGTTCGTCTCGATATCGTTCCTGATCGCGCGCCGCCGCGCCAAGTGAGTCAATGGGAAGGCAAAGGAGACTGTGATGTCTAGGAAACTGATGGCTGCCGTTTCGACGGCAGCACTTTTATGGGCAGTACCTGCACTCGCCGATGGTGAGCTGCACATCTACAATTGGGGTGATTACACCAACCCCAAGCTGATCGAGAAATTCGAAAAACAATACAACGTCAAGGTGACGCTGGACGACTACGATTCCAACGAGACCATGCTGTCGAAGGTGCGCGCCGGCAATTCCGGCTACGACATCGTCGTCCCATCCGACTACACCGTGAAGATCATGATCGATGAGGGCCTGCTCGAAAAGACCGAGCCCAATGCGATGCCGAACGGCAAGAACCTCGACCCGCGCTTCGTCGACATCTACTGGGACAAAGGCCGTCACTACACCGTGCCGTGGCAGTTCGGCACCACCGCGTTCGAAGTCAACACCGACAAATACAAGGGCGACATCGACACGCTGGCAATCCTGTTCGACCCGCCGGACGAGTTGAAAGGCCAGATCAACATGCTCGACGATGTCAACACCGTGATGCACGCGGCCGAGCGCTATGCCGGTGTGCCGCGTTGCGGCGCCGACAAGGCCAATCTGAAGAAGGTCAACGACATTCTCATGGCCGCCAAGCCGTCATGGAAGACCTTCAGCTACGACACCATCACCAAGATCACCTCGGGCGATGTGATCGTCACGGAGGCGTGGAACGGCGCAACCTATCGTGCGCGCCAGAAAATTCCGGCGATCAAATACGCCTATCCCAAGGAAGGCATCGAAGGCTGGATGGACAATGTGGCCGTGCTGAAAGGCGCGAAGAACCTTGAAAATGCGAAGCTGTTTCAGGATTTCGTCATGGCCCCGGAAAACGCCGCGCTGATTTCGGAATTCGCCGGTTACGACAACGGCATTACCGGGAGCCACAAATTCCTGCCGCCGGACTTCGCCAGCGCGCCGGAAATCAATCCGCCGGCCGGTGCGCCGACTGCGGAATTCGTGCCACCTTGCCCACCGGAAGTGGTCGAGATCTACAACAAGATCTGGACCAATCTGCGCAAATAGGCTCGACGTGGGATCGATCGAAGGGAGGCTTCGGCCTCCCTTCTTTGCGACAAGGGGATTGGATGAAATCTTATCGCAACAGCGAACCGGCGCCGCCGATCATGCAGGGTTCGCCGCCGCGGATGGTGCCGCCGAAGCTCGACTGGGACCGGCCGCCATGGAACCGCTGGGCGTTTCAGCACATCCGCGAATTTCTGCCGACCGTCGAAGTCTGGCGCGGCAATGGCCATCGGCATCGCTTCGAGCGCGCCGAGGTCGATCTCGACGCGCTGCCGGTGAGCGACAGCATGGGGCAGCCGACGACGCTCGCCGGGCTGCTCGACGAGACCTATACCGACGGGTTTCTCGTGCTCAAGGACAGCAAGGTCGCCTATGAGCGCTACTTCAACGGCATGACCGAGCGCACGCTGCATTTGTCGCAGTCAATGGCGAAGTCGGTCACGGGCTCGGTGTTCGGCATATTGGTCGGGCACGGGGTGATCGATCCGGACTTGCCGGTGACGGCCTATCTGCCGGAGCTGGAAGCGACCGGCTTGGCAGGCGCCAGCGTGCAGCATGTGCTCGACATGACGAGCGGGGTGCGCTTTTCCGAGGAATACACCGACCCCTATTCCGACATCGGCCAGGTCGATGTCGCCACCGGCTGGAAGCCGGTGCCGCCGGGCAGCGATCCGGCCTTCCGCTGGCCATCGCATATGTTCGAACTGATCCTGGGGCTCAAGGAAAAGAGCCGGCCGCACGGCGCTGCCTTCGAATACCGCTCGATCGAGACCGACGTGCTTGCCTTCATCATGGAGCGGGTGAGCGGCAAAAGGCTGGCGCAGCTGATTTCGGAAGAGCTCTGGCAAAAGCTCGGCGCCGATGAAAGCGCCTGCTTCACCGTCGACGGCGCCGGCTACGCCGTCGCCGACGGCGGCTTCAATGCCACGCTGCGCGACTATGGCCGCTTCGGCCAGCTGATCCTCGATGATGGCGGCGGCGTCGTGCCGGCCGACTGGATCGAGGCGACGCGCCATGGCAGGCATGGACCGGATTTCAGTCCCAGCCTGCCGGAAGGCAGCTACCGCAACCAGTTCTGGATCGAGGACCCGCGCTCGCGGGCGCTGATGTGCCGGGGCGTGTTCGGGCAGCTGATCCATATCGACTGGGATACGAAAATGGTCGTGGTGAAGCTTTCGAGCTATCCGGATTTCACCAACATCGGCTATTCGGTGGCGACGCTGAAGGCAGTGCATGCCATTGCCGCCGCGCTTGGCTGAACCTCAAAGAAAATCCGCAAGGACCACCATGGCCGGCAAGACCGCGTTCGAGACCAGGTATGGCTTTGCCCGCAAGGAGGTGCTGCTCGGCAATTGGCGGGAAAGCCCGTTCAGCCGGTGGTCGTTCCAGAATGTCGGCGAGCTGGTGCCGAGCGCTGCCGTGGCGGCACAGCCGGGCAGCAGCGAGGCGCCGGCGCAGGATTTCGGCGGGCTACTTGGCGAAAAGGTCGCTCTTGCAGGCGGCGCGGAGACTGTCGCAGCTTTTCTCAGGCGCTCCGATACCGACGCGCTGACGATCATGAAACGCGGCAAATTCGTCGGCGACTGGTTCGCGCCGCATATGGAGTTTGGGGCGCGCCACATCGTCTTTTCGATCAGCAAGTCGCTGACCGCCATTGTTGCCGCCATATTGGAAGGCGAGGGGATTTTCGATCCGCAGGCACCGGTAAGCCTCTATCTGCCCGAAGCTGCCGGCTCGGCCTATGGCGATGCGCGTGTGCGGCACGTGCTCGACATGAGTGTCAGCCTCGATTTCGAAGAGGCCTATCTCGATCCGGAAAGTGCCTTCGCCCGCTATCGCCGCGCCATGCTGTGGAATCCGGGCGGGGGCACCGAGAGCCTGGCCACTTTCCTCATGACGCTGCGGGGTCTGGCCGAGCCGCATGGCCGGACGTTCCGCTACCGTTCGCCCAATTCCGACCTGCTTGGCATCCTGCTGGAACGTGCGTCTGGCCGGCGCTTCGCCGATCTGATGCACGAAAAATTATGGGCGCCGCTCGGCGCCGTCGGCGATGCCTCGGTGACAGTCGACACGGAAGGAACGGCGCGCACCGCCGGCGGCATTTCGGTGACACCGCGCGACCTCGCGCGCGTCGGCGAGATGATGCGGCAAGGCGGCACGGCCAATGGCCGCCGTGTCGTGCCGGAAGCCTGGGTGCGCGACACGGCCGAAACTGGCGGTGACGCCGAGGCCTGGCGGCGCGGCACGATGGCGTTCCTGTTTCCGCGTGGCCGCTACCGCAACAAATGGTACCAGACGGGCGCGGCAAGCGGCGCCTTCTGCGGTATCGGCATCCACGGCCAGTGGCTTTACGTCAATCCGAAGGCCGAAATTGTGATCGCAAAGATGTCGTCGCAGCCGGTGCCGGTCGACGATCCGCTCGATCTGGATATGATTTCCTTCTTCGAGGCGCTGAGCCGGATGGTCTGATCCGTCCAGACAGCCCGACCTTTCCTGTGGACCTCTCGCCGGGTTGAAAATGGCGCAGTTGGCGCGGCAGTGCTCTGCGCCTATGGTCGCTCCTCGTTTCGACTAGCGACAGGTACGACATGGCAGCCGACATCAAGCGCATCGCAACTATCATAGCCGCCGAGATCGCCGCCCGGCCCGAGCAGGCCGCGGCAGCGATCGGCTTGCTCGACGACGGCGCGACCGTGCCGTTCGTGGCGCGCTACCGCAAGGAGGTCACCGGCGGCCTCGACGACACGCAGCTGCGCGACCTCGCCGAGCGGCTGGCCTACCTGCGCGAACTCGACGCGCGCCGCGACACCATCCTTGGTTCGATCCGCGAGCAGGGCAAGCTGACCGACGAGCTCGAGGCAAAGATCGCTGCGGCCGCTACCAAGGCCGAACTCGAAGACATCTACCTGCCTTACAAGCCGAAGCGCCGCACCAAGGCCGAGATCGCACGCGAGCGCGGGCTGGGCCCGCTGGCGGAAGCCATTCTCGCCGACCGTACGGTCGTACCCGCCGAGCTGGCGCTGGCCTACATCAGCGAAGACGTCGTCGATACCAAGGCGGCGCTCGAGGGTGCGCGCGACATCCTGTCCGAACAGTTCGCCGAGAATGCCGACCTGGTTGGCAAGTTGCGGACCTATATGAAGGAACGCGCCTTCCTGCGCTCGCGCGTCGTTGACGGCAAGCAGGAGGCCGGCGCGAAATTCTCCGACTATTTCGACCATGCCGAGCGCTGGGCCAACGTGCCGAGCCATCGCGCGCTGGCCATGTTGCGCGGCCGCAACGAGGAGGTTCTGTCGCTCGACATCGAAGTCGATGCCGATGACGCCTCTCCGGTGAAGCCGGTTGAGCGGATGATCGCCGACGCCTACGCCATCGGCCGCCAGTTGCCGGGAGACCGCTGGCTGATGGAGGTCGCCGGCTGGACCTGGCGCATAAAGCTGTCGCTGCACCTGACGCTCGATCTGATGCGCGATCTGCGCGAGCGGGCCGAAGAAGAAGCCATCCATGTCTTCGCCCGCAATCTCAAGGATTTGCTGCTTGCCGCGCCTGCCGGCTCGCGGCCGACGATGGGGCTCGATCCGGGCATTCGCACCGGCGTCAAGGTGGCGGTGGTGGACGGCACCGGCAAGCTGCTGGCGACGACAACGGTCTATCCGTTCCCGCCGAAGAACGATGTCCGCGGCACGCAGGCCGAACTGGCCAAGCTCATCCGGCTGCACAAGGTCGAGCTGATCTCGATCGGCAACGGCACCGGCAGCCGCGAGACCGAAAGGCTGGTGGCCGACATGCTGGCTGACATGCCTGCCGGGTCCGGGCCGAAGCCGCTCAAGGTGATCGTCAGCGAGGCCGGCGCCTCTGTCTATTCCGCCTCGGCAACGGCGGCGGCGGAATTTCCCGGCCTCGACGTGTCGCTGCGCGGGGCGGTGTCGATCGCACGGCGCCTGCAGGATCCGCTCGCCGAACTGGTCAAGATCGAGCCCAAGTCGATCGGCGTCGGCCAGTACCAGCACGACGTCGATCAGTACCGCCTCGGCCGCTCGCTGGAAGCGGTGGTCGAGGATGCGGTCAACGCCGTCGGCGTCGATCTCAACACGGCGTCAGCGCCGCTTCTGGCGCGGGTTTCGGGTCTCGGCGCATCGCTGGCCGAGGCGATCGTTGCGCATCGCGATGCCTCCGGCCCGTTCGCCAGCCGCCGCGAACTGTTGAAGGTCTCCCGCCTTGGACCCCGCGCGTTCGAGCAATGCGCCGGCTTCCTGCGCATTTCAAACGGCAGCGAGCCGCTCGATGCGTCAGCGGTGCATCCGGAAGCCTATGGCGTGGCCAAGAAGATCGTCGCGGCCTGCGGGCGCGACGTCCGCTCGCTGATGGGCGACAGCGCCGCACTCAAGGCGCTCGATCCGCGCGTCTTCGTCGATGAGCGCTTCGGCCTGCCGACGGTGCGCGATATCCTGGCGGAGCTGGAAAAGCCCGGCCGCGATCCGCGCCCCGGCTTCAAGACCGCGACCTTCGCCGACGGCATCGACGACATCAAGGACCTGAAGCCCGGCATGCAGCTTGAAGGCACTGTCACCAATGTCGCCGCCTTCGGCGCCTTCGTCGATATCGGCGTGCACCAGGACGGACTGGTGCACGTCTCGCAACTGGCCGACCGTTTCGTGAAGGACGCGCATGAGGTGGTCAAGGCCGGCGACGTGGTCAAGGTGCGTGTCGTCGACGTCGATATCAAGCGCAAGCGCATCGGTCTGTCGATGCGCAAGGATGGCGACGGTGGCGCACCGAAGCCGCGCGACAATGGCAGCAGGCCGGTGCCGCGCGCGCCCGCGCCCCAACGCCAGCCGGAGCGGCCGGTGCAGCAGGGCGCGTTCGGCGCCGCTTTGGCCGATGCGTTGAAGCGGAAGTAATTTCGCGAGCCGGGCTGCGCCGCCAGGTCAGACGGCGGCGCTCGACATTGATGATCCATCACCAATGCTCATGGATCGGCGAAGCTATTTCGTTTGATTTTTTCAGGACGGGAGCCGATAAGCCGCGCGTTTCAAGATTTCTGTTTCGATGCATGTCGTTATCTCCAAGCTGCCGAACACCCTCGGGTCAGGCCCGCGGGCAAGCTTTGGGCGACATGCATGAGTTTGGGAGACCGAGAGCCATGGCCGCCGACAAGAACGCATTCGTCTGGGATGATCCTTTCCTGATCGAGGACCAGCTTTCGGAGGACGAGCGCATGGTGCGCGATGGCGCCGCGGCGTTTGCCGCCGACAAGCTCGCTCCGAAGATCGAGGAAGCCTATCTCGAGGAGAAGACCGACGCCGGGATCTTTCGCGAAATGGGCGAGGCCGGTCTGCTCGGCATCACCATCCCGGAAGAATATGGCGGGCTCGGCGCCAACTACATCACCTACGGGCTAGTCGCGCGGGAAGTGGAGCGGATCGACTCGGGCTATCGCTCGATGATGAGCGTGCAGTCGTCGCTGGTAATGTATCCGATCCATGCCTATGGCTCGGAAGAACAGCGCAAGAAATACCTGCCGAAGCTGGCGTCGGGCGAATGGATCGGCTGCTTTGGCCTGACCGAACCTGACGCCGGTTCCGACCCGGGCGGCATGACGACGCGGGCCGAGAAGACCGCGAGCGGCTACAGGATCTCCGGCTCGAAGATGTGGATTTCCAACGCGCCGATCGCCGACGTGTTCGTCGTCTGGGCAAAGTCGGCCGCGCATGGCAACGAGATTCGCGGCTTTGTCCTGGAAAAGGGCATGAACGGGCTGTCGGCGCCGAAGATCGGCGGCAAGCTGTCGCTGCGAGCCTCGATCACCGGCGAAGTGGTGATGGAAGGCGTCGAGGTAGGCGACGACGCGCTGCTGCCCAATGTCTCGGGTCTCAAAGGGCCGTTTGGCTGCCTCAACCGGGCACGCTACGGAATTTCCTGGGGCGCCATGGGCGCGGCTGAGGATTGCTGGCACCGCGCCCGCCAGTATGGCCTCGATCGTAAGCAGTTCGGCAAGCCGCTGGCCGGCACGCAGCTTTTCCAGAAGAAGCTCGCCGACATGCAGACCGAGATCGCGCTCGGCCTGCAGGGCAGCCTGCGCGTCGGGCGGCTGATGGACGAAGGCAAGATGGCGCCGGAGATGATCTCGCTCGTCAAGCGCAACAATTGCGGCAAGGCGCTCGACATCGCCCGCCAGGCCCGCGACATGCATGGCGGCAACGGCATCCAGATCGGTTATCACGTCATGCGCCACGCCCAGAACCTGGAAACCGTCAACACCTATGAGGGCACGCATGATGTGCATGCGCTGATCCTCGGACGGGCGCAGACTGGGTTGCAGGCGTTCTTTTAGCATTGGCAGGTGTCCTCCGCTGCCAGGGCGCCACTGCCTGGCATCTCCCCTCGCAAGGCGGGAGATCGGCAATTTTCGCCAACGGCGCCACATTTTGTTCTTGCTTTGTGCCGGCAGCTATGCTACTAATTTCGCTATGGTGCTAATTCGCACCGACGACCCGCTCACCGAGGCGGGTTTTTCTTTTCAGCTCTTTTCGACCAAGCATCGCGCGTGCTGCTGACATCAATGTCGGCGGGAAGCGCCCGGTGCTGACCCGCCGGCCTTCGGCTCTGCACCGTTGCAACGTCTTGCCGCCACGCCACGGAATTCCAGGCTCGGCGCTCCGTTTCGTGAAGCTGTGAAAGCTGCTTAATTCAGGTGCAGCGCAACATCTCTGCTTGGAGAATGGTCAGCATTCGTGTCAGGGTTCAGCGAACTCCTTTTGAAACGCCGACTTCAGGGGCACCATGGCAATTCTGGCAGCCGTCTATCACCTGACCCACTACAAATACGACCGGCCGGTCGTCTTGGGCCCGCAAGTCATAAGGTTGCAGCCTGCGCCGCATTCCCGCACCAAAGTGCTCAGCCATTCGCTGAAGGTCGGGCCGGCAAACCACTTCGTCAATTTGCAGCAGGACCCCTACGGCAATTTCCTGGCCCGCTTCGTCTTCCCTGAACCGGTGATGGAACTGAAGATCGAGGTCGATCTCGTTGCCGACATGACGGTCTACAATCCGTTCGATTTCTTCGTCGAACCGTCGGCCGAGACGTTTCCGTTCGAATACCCCGAAGAGATCCGGGACGATCTGACCATCTACCGAACGCCGGAACCGGCGGGGCCGCTGTTGGAGGCATTCCTGAAAACCCTCGCGCGCCACCCGACCAACACCGTCAATTTTGTCGTCGACCTCAATGCGCGGCTGCAGCGCGAGATCGCCTACATCGTGCGCATGGAAACCGGCGTCTTCTCGCCCGAGGAAACGCTGGCCGCCGGCAAGGGGTCGTGCCGGGATTCGAGCTGGCTCCTGGTGCAGATACTGAGGAACCTCGGCATCGCCGCGCGCTTCGTCTCGGGCTATCTGATCCAGCTGAAGCCCGACCTCGTTGCGCTTGACGGGCCGCCCGGCACGGCGACCGATTTCACCGATCTTCATGCCTGGTGCGAGGTGTATCTGCCGGGCGCCGGCTGGATCGGCTTCGACCCGACTTCCGGCCTGCTCACCGGCGAAAGCCATGTGCCGCTCGCGGCAACGCCGCATTTCCGCAATGCCGCGCCGATCTCCGGCATGGCGAGCTTCGCCAATGTCGAGTTCGGCTTCGACATGCGGGTAGACCGCATCGCCGAGCATCCGCGCATTACCAAGCCGTTCTCCGACGAGAGCTGGCAGACGCTGGACGCGCTGGGGGTCCAGGTCGATGCTGCGCTCCAGGCCGGCGATGTGCGGCTGACCATGGGCGGCGAGCCGACCTTCGTCTCGATCGACGATTTCGAGGCTGCAGAGTGGAACACCGCCGCCGTCGGGCCGACCAAACGCGAAAAGGCCGACGCGCTGATCCGCCGGCTGCGCGAACGCTTCGCGCCGGGCGGCTTCCTGCATTACGGGCAAGGCAAATGGTACCCCGGCGAAAGCCTGCCGCGCTGGACCTTCTCGCTCTACTGGCGCACCGACGGCGAGCCGGTGTGGAGCGACCCGTCGCTGATCGCGCATGAAAAGAGCGAGGCGGATGTCGGACCGAAGCAGGCCGAAGGCCTGCTGACGGCGATCGCCGACGAACTCGGCATCGACAAGACGATGGTCAGCGAAGCCTATGAGGATCCGGCCGAGTGGCTGCTCAAGGAAGGCAAGCTGCCTGACAACGTCGATCCTTCCAATTCGAAGCTGGAGGATCCGGAGGAGCGCAGCCGCATGGCGCGGGTGTTCGAACGCGGGCTGACCAAGCCGTCGGGCTATGTGCTGCCCGTCCAGCGCTGGAACAGCCAGGCTTCCGGACCGCGCTGGCGCTCGGAGAAATGGAAGACGCGGCGCGGCAGGCTGTTCCTGGTGCCCGGCGATTCGCCGGTCGGCTACCGCCTGCCGCTCGGCACGCTGCCCTATGTGCCGCCGGCGCAGTTCCCCTACATAGTCCCGGTCGATCCATCGCTGCCGCGCGGACCACTGCCGGCGCGTGAGGCGATCTTGCCCGGTTCTGCTTCGTCGCCCGCTGCGGCCGAACTGGAGGGCGCCGACGAGATGGCGCGACGCCAGCAGGCGGTCTCCTTTACGGCCGTTACTGGCCAGCAGGACCGCGTTGAACAGGAGATTACCGAGATCGGCGGCGCCGTGCGCACGGCCCTTTCGGTCGAGCCGCGCGACGGACGGCTTTGTGTGTTCATGCCGCCGGTCGAGGCGCTGGAGGACTATCTCGAACTGGTGGCGGCGGCGGAGAAGGCGGCAAGGGCGATCGGCCTGCCGGTGCACATCGAGGGCTACGGCCCGCCGCACGATCCGCGCCTCAATGTCATCCGTGTCGCACCCGATCCCGGCGTCATCGAGGTCAATATCCACCCCGCCGCGAATTGGCAGGATTGCGTGGCGACGACCACGGCGATCTACGAAGAGGCGCGGCAGACGCGGCTTGGCGCCGACAAGTTCATGATCGACGGCCGCCACACCGGCACCGGCGGCGGCAACCACGTCGTCGTCGGCGGCGCCACGCCCAATGACAGTCCGTTCCTGCGCCGCCCCGACCTGTTGAAGAGCCTGGTGCTGCAATGGCAGCGACATCCGTCGCTGTCCTACCTTTTCTCCGGCCTGTTCATCGGCCCGACCAGCCAGGCGCCGCGCTTCGACGAGGCACGCCACGATTCGCTCTACGAACTCGAAATCGCGATGGCGCAGGTGCCACATCCGGACAAGGGCGCGGCACCCCTGCCGTGGCTGGTCGACCGGCTGTTCCGCAACCTTCTGACCGACGTGACGGGCAATACGCATCGCTCGGAAATCTGCATCGACAAATTGTTTTCGCCGGACGGGCCGACCGGCCGGCTCGGGCTGGTCGAATTCCGCGGCTTCGAGATGCCGCCCAACGCGCGCATGAGCCTGGCGCAGCAATTGCTGGTGCGCGCCATCATCGCCCGGGCCTGGAAGAACCCGCTCGACGGCCGCTTCGTGCGCTGGGGCACCTCGCTGCACGACCGTTTCATGCTGCCGCATTATGTCTGGGGGGATTTTCTCGACGTGCTGGACGACCTCAAGCTGAACGGCTTTGCGTTCCGTCCGGAATGGTTCGACGCCCAGCTCGAATTCCGCTTCCCGTTCTGCGGCGAGGTCCAGCATGCCGGCGTCAAGCTGGAGCTCAGGCAGGCGCTCGAGCCGTGGCACGTGATGGGCGAGCAAGGCGCGATCGGCGGCACCGTACGCTTTGTCGATTCCTCCGTCGAAAGGCTGCAGGTGAAGACCGATGGGCTCAACCCGGAGCGTCACGCCGTCGTCTGCAACGGCCGCGTAGTGCCGATGAAGGTGACCGACAACCGCGAGATCGCAGTGGCCGGCGTGCGCTTCAAGGCCTGGCAGCCGGCGTCGGGCCTGCATCCGGCGCTACCGGTCAACACCCCGCTGGTCTTCGACATCTATGACCGCTGGTCGGGCCGCGCGGTCGGCGGCTGCGTCTACCATGTGGCACATCCCGGCGGGCGCAGCTACGACACCTTCCCGGTCAACGGCAACGAAGCGGAGGCGCGGCGGCTCGCCCGCTTCGAACCACGTGGCCATACGCCGTCCAGCTATGTGCTGCGCAACGAAGAAGCCTCTGAAGATTTCCCGATGACCCTTGACCTTCGGCGGCCGCAAAGACTCTGATCAGCCATGGCGAAGGGGAATCACAAAAGGCTGCGCAGCAAGCCGCAAACCCACAGTCTGCTGGAGCACTATCAGCCGATCGAAGGCGTCGTCGACGAGATGGTCGATGCGTCGGGCAATCCGCGGCCGGCGTGGCGGCACTTCATCGAGGCGCTGGAGGACCTGGGTCCGGAAAAGCTTGCCCAGCGCTTCGCCCGCGCCGACCAGTACCTGCGCGATGCCGGCGTCTATTACCGCGTCTACGACAAGGCCGGCGCCAACGAGCGGGAATGGCCGCTGGCGCATGTGCCGCTGCTGATCGAGGAGCAGGAATGGGCTGGTATCAGCGCCGGCCTGGTCCAGCGCGCCGATCTGTTCGAGGAGACCATCGCCGACATTTACGGTCCGAACCGGCTGGTCGAGAAAGGCATTCTACCGGCCGGATTGATCGCGGCCAGCCCCGAATATTTGCGGCCGGTCGTCGGCACCAGGCCGGCCAGCAGCCATTTCCTGCATTTCTGCGCCTTCGAGCTCGGTCGTGGCCCGGACGGCCGCTGGTGGGTGCTTGGCGACCGCACACAGGCGCCGTCGGGCGCCGGCTTCGCGCTGGAGAACCGCGTCGCCACTACGAGGGCGCTGTCCGACATCTACGGCGAGATGCATGTGCACCGCCTGGCCGGCTTCTTCCGTCGCTTCCGCGACGCGCTGATCGGCATGGCCAAGCAAGCCGGCGGCCGTGTCGCCATCCTGACGCCGGGACCGCTGAACGAAACCTATTACGAACATGCCTATATCGCCCGCTATCTCGGCATCATGCTGCTCGAGGGCGAGGACCTGACCGTCTCGGGCGGCAGGCTGATGGTGCGCACGGTTTCGGGGCTGATGCCGGTGAGCGTCTTGTGGCGGCGGCTCGACGCCGCCTTCGCCGATCCGCTTGAATTGCGGCCGGACTCGCAGATCGGCACGCCGGGGCTGGTCGAAGCGGTCCGGCAAGGGGCGGTTTCGGCCGTCAATGCACTGGGTTCCGGCCTGATGGAGACGCGCGCGCTGCTCGCCTTCCTGCCGAAGATTTCGCGCGCCCTGCGCAATGAGGAACTGCTGCTGCCGACGGTCGCGACATGGTGGTGCGGGCAGGAGACGGAGCGTGAGCATGTGCTCGCCAATATCGATAGCATGGTGATCGGCCCGGCGCTGTCGACGCGGCTTGCCTTCGAGGACGACGGCTCGACCAAGCTCGGGTCAGCGCTGTCGGTCGAGGAACGGGCCGAACTCGTCGCCAGGATCGAACGGGACGGCGGCGACTTCGTCGGCCAGGAAGCGGTGACGCTGTCGACCACGCCTGTCTATGTCGGCGGCTGGCTGGAGCCGCGGCCGGCAAGCCTGCGCGTCTATCTGGCGCGGACGCCGGAAGGCTGGACGGTGATGCCGGGCGGCTTTGCCCGTGTCGGCTTCTCGCTCGACCCGACCGCCATCGCCATGCAGCGCGGCGGCCAGGCGGCGGATGTCTGGGTGGTCAGCGACAGGCCGGTCGAGCGCGAGACGCTGCTGCCGCAGGAGCACGACAGCTTCACCCGAACCTTGCCCGGCAGCCTGCCCAGCCGCGCGGCTGAGAACCTGACATGGCTCGGCCGCTATATCGAGCGGTCGGAAGACACGGTGCGCATCCTGCGCGCCTACCATGTGCGGCTGGCCGAGACATCCGATCCCGAGATGCCGCTGCTCGCCGATATCAGCGACTATCTCGCGCCGTTCGGCATCGACGTCGAGACGGCAATCCCATTGGGGCTCATCGGCACGCTGGACAGCGCCGTTTACAGCGCCGGGCAGATCCGCGACCGCTTCTCGCCCGATGGCTGGCTGGCATTGAAGGATCTGTCGAAGACCATCCATCAATTTGCCGCGACAGTGGCGCCGGGCGACGACGCGACAAGGGCAATGACGGTCATCCTGCGCAAGCTGGCCGGGTTTTCCGGCCTGCTGCACGAGAACATGTACCGCTTTGCCGGCTGGCGTTTCCTGGAAATCGGCCGCAGGCTCGAACGCGGCATCCAGATCGCCCGCACGCTCGCCCGGCTGACCAGAGCCCAGGCGCCGGAAGGCGCGCTCGACATGATGCTGGAGATCGGCGACAGCGTCATGACGCACCGTCGGCAATATCCGGTGCAGGCGGGGCGGCGCACCGTGGTCGACCTTCTGGCGCTCGATCCGCTCAACCCGCGCTCAATCCTTTTCCAGCTCGAACGGCTGAAAGCCGAAATCGCGCTGCTGCCCGCTGTCGGCGCTGAAGGCCATATGTCGCCGGCGGCCAAGGAAATCCTGCAGCTCAACACGTCGATCGCCATCAAGGAGCCCTCGGACATGACGGCCAAGGCCCTCGGCGATCTCGCCAATGAAATCGGCGGGCTCTACAACAGCCTCGCCAAAGCCTATTTCGGGTAGAGACAGCATGCTCTACGACATCAGGCTTCACCTGCGTTACGACTATGATGCGGCGGCCGGCGGCGGCCGCCATCAGGTGCGCGTGCTGCCGCCGACCATCCCTGGCGTGCAGCGCGTCATCGCCGCTTCACTGTCTTTTGTGCCGGCGCCCAGCGAACGTTCCGACTTTTCCGACTTTTTCGGCAACAGTGTCACCTCGATCGCCTTTCGTGACGCGCATGATGCGCTCGACATCAGGATGAGCGCGCGTGTTTCAGTGTCGCGGCCCGAACCCGGGCTCGACGTATCGCCGGACATACGCCGGCTGAGGGAAGAACTCGGCGCAGTGCACTCGCTGGCGCCGGCTTCGCCGCATCACTTTCTGGCCGCCAGCGATCATGCCGGCATCGACGCGGCAATCACTGCCTATGCGAAAGGCAGCGCCGGCAGTTCGACGGTCGGCACGGCCACGGCTCTGTGCAACCGCATTCACCGCGATTTCACCTATGACGGCGAGGCGACCACGGTGCAGACGCGGGCCAGCGACGCCTTCGGCTTGAAGCGCGGCGTCTGCCAGGATTTTTCCCACATCATGATCGCCGGCCTGCGCGGCCTCGGCATTCCTGCAGGCTATGTCAGCGGGTTTTTGCGCACCATCCCGCCACGTGGGAAGCCGCGGCTCGAAGGCGCCGACGCCATGCATGCCTGGGTCAAGGTTTGGTGCGGGCGCGATGCCGGCTGGCAGGAATTCGATCCGACCAACGGCATGCGGGCAAGCAACGACCATATCACGGTCGGCTATGGCCGCGACTACTCGGACGTGGCGCCGATCGTCGGCGTGCTGAAAACCACTGGCGGGCAGGTTGGCGAGCAGGCAGTCGACGTCATACCGGTCGTGCTCGAAAAGGCGTGACGGCACCTCCTCGTTGCACGGCGTCGTCGTCAATCTGTCCTGGCAATCAAAAGGCGGTGGAACCCGCAGCCGGCAAGCGGCTTATCTACGGAAATTCCGTGGAGAGGACATGCTGGACAAATCCGGGTCGTCGTCTGGCCGATCGGCTGTGAGGAAAGCTGCACCAAAAAACGGGGTGCCGCAGAACGGAGCGCTGGAGAACGGCGCGCAAGCCTCGGCCGTTCGGGCCTCGCTCAACTATGTCACCGACACTGAACCCGGTATTCGCCGGCTGCGTTCGGGCAAGGGGTTCTCGTACAAAGGACCCGACGGGCGGATTGTCGACGGGGAGGCGCTGGCACGCATCAAGGCGCTCGCCATTCCACCGGCCTGGACGGATGTGTGGATCTCGCCGGATGCCGACGGTCACATCCAGGCGACCGGTCGGGACCAGCGCGGCCGCAAACAATACCGCTATCACCCGCACTGGGCGGAGGAGCGTGACGGCGTCAAATATTCGAGCCTGATCGCCTTCGCCGAAAGCCTGCCCGAACTGCGGCGGCAGATCGACGTCGATTTGCGCCGTCACGGCCTGCCGCTGGAACGCGTCGTTGCGGCTATCGTCTGGCTGCTCGACAACACGATGATCCGTGTCGGCAATGCCGCCTATGCCCGCTACAACAAGAGTTTTGGGCTGACCACGCTGCGTGACCGCCATGTCGACATCAAGGGCTCGAGCCTGCGTTTTGCCTTCATCGGTAAATCCGGTAAGGAATGGAGATTGAAGCTTGTCGATCGCCGGATTGCCAAGGTCGTGCGTGGAGCGCAGGACCTGCCGGGCCAAAAACTGTTCCAGTATCTCGACGAGGACGGAAACAGGCATCCGGTGCGCTCAGACGACGTCAACCGCTATATCAGGGAGAACGCCGGAGCGGAGTTCAGCTCCAAGCACTTCAGAACCTGGGGTGGCACCATCCATGCGGCGTCGCTGTTTGCGCAAACCGAACGTCCGGAAAGCCAGGCGCAGCAAAAGAGGGTGATGAACAGTGTCATCGACAAGGTTGCCGATCGGCTTGGCAACACACGCGCGGTTTGTCGCCAATGCTACATCCATCCGGAAGTGTTCCGCGCCTGGTCCGAAGGACGGCTGCTGGACGAAATGGCGGATGCCAACAAAGGCAAGCGCTCGATCGCCGGGCTCGACGACGAGGAGGCCTTGGTCTTGAGATGGCTGAAGGCGAGGGAATGACACCGGACGGAGCGTATTTTTTTGTCGACGCGGTGTCGGGATCGGTCCTAGTGTTTCGTCCTTTGACAGAGAAAAGGACGACCCATGCTCTACGCGATCCTCTGCTATGCCTCTGAAGACGTCGTCTGCTCCTGGAGCAAGGAGCAGGATGATGCGGTCATGGAAAAACTCCTCGGCGTGCAGGAAAAATATGCCCAGGCGGGACGGCTTGGCCCGGTGGCGCGGCTCTTGCCGACGACGGCGGCGACGACGCTGAGGAAGATCAAGGGCGAAGCGGTGGTCATCGACGGCCCGTTTGCCGAAACCAAGGAACAGTTCCTCGGCTTCTACACGCTCGAATGCGCCGACCTCGATGAGGCCGTCGACTTCGCGCGCGAGCTTTCCGAGGTCAACCCGAGCGGCGGCTCCTATGAAATCCGGCCGGTCTCGCTCTTCAATCCCGCCAAGGTTTCCGCATGACCGAACTCGCCTGGATCAGCACAGCAATCAGCACCGCTCGCCCGCAGGTGATGGGGGCATTGCTGCGCTACTTCCGCGACCTCGACGCGGCGGAGGAAGCATTCCAGGACGCCTGCCTGAGGGCACTGAACAACTGGCCGAAAAACGGTCCTCCGCGCGATCCGGCAGCCTGGCTGATCTTCGTCGGCCGCAACAGCGGCATCGATGCGGTGCGCAAGCGCGCCAAGCAGGCGCCGCTGCCGGAGGAGGACCAGATCTCCGATCTGGAGGATGCCGAGAGCGACGTCGCCGAGCGGCTGGACGGCGCGCATTATCGCGACGATATTTTGCGGCTGCTGTTCATCTGCTGCCATCCCGACCTGCCGGCCACACAGCAGATCGCGGTGGCGTTACGCATCGTCTCCGGCCTGACGGTCAAGCAGATCGCCCGCGCCTTCCTCGTTGGTGAAAGCGCCATGGAGCAGCGTATCACGCGCGCCAAGGCGCGTATCGCCGACGCCGGGGTGCCGTTCGAGACGCCGGGAGCGGTCGAGCGCTCCGAACGGCTCGCCGCCGTCGCCGCCATGGTCTACTTGATCTTCAACGAAGGCTATTCCAGCAACAGCGGCGAGGCTTCGGCGCGTGCGCCGCTTTGCGAAGAGGCGATCCGGCTGGCCCGGTTGCTGCTCAGGCTGTTCCAGACCGAGCCGGAGATCATGGGGCTGACGGCGCTGGTGCTGCTGCAGCATGCACGCTCGCCGGCTCGCTTCGACGAGAACGGCGAGATCGTGCTGCTCGAAGACCAGGACCGCAGCCTGTGGAGCCGCAAGATGATCGATGAAGGCCTGGCGCTGGTCGATAAGGCGTTGCGCCATCGCAAGCCCGGTCCCTACCAGGTGCAAGCGGCGATCGCCGCACTGCATGCGCGGGCGGAAAAGCCCGAGGACACGGACTGGAACGAGATCGACCTGCTCTACGGCCTGCTCGAGCAGATGCAGCCGTCGCCGGTGGTGACGCTCAACCGCGCCGTCGCGGTCTCCAAGGTGCGTGGACCGGAAGCCGCACTCGCCATGATCGAGCCGCTGGAGGGAAGGCTTTCCGGCTATTTCCATTTCTTCGGCCTCAAGGGCGGACTGCTGATGCAGCTTGGCCGCGGCGAGGAGGCGCGCGTCGCTTTCGACCGCGCTATCGCGCTTGCCAATACGGCCGCCGAGGCAGCGCATATCCGCATGCATATCGACCGGCTGATGAAAGAAAGCGCCGTGCGGGAAACCGCCAAGACGGCACACTGATTCGCTCTATCTGGCTGGTTCAACAGTCGGACGCCGGCTTGGACCATGCCGGGGTGGCGATTTCTCCCTGAAACGCGTAATGCCACGCCATGACAGCGCCTGGTATGCCGACCGGCAGGGAACCGGTATGGCGAAAAGCTTGGACCGACGCCATATGAGCGACGGGATCTGAAAGGGACGAAACGAAATGACGATTGCGAAGGAAACGGCCGGGCTTCTGGCGAAACTGGGCGTTGCCGAGGGCGCGCTTACGGGCGGCGACCTCATCGTGCGCAGCCCGGTGACCGGCGAGCAGATCGCCGCGCTGAAGACCATCTCGCCGGCCGATGCGGCAACGACCATCGACAAGGCCCACAAGGCTTTCCTGGCGTGGCGGCAGGTGCCAGCTCCCAAGCGTGGCGAGCTGGTGCGGCTGCTCGGCGAGGAATTGCGCATTCACAAGACCGAGCTTGGCCGGTTGGTATCGATCGAGGTCGGCAAGATCCCGTCAGAGGGTCTTGGCGAAGTGCAGGAGATGATCGACATCTGCGATTTCGCCGTCGGTCTTTCCCGGCAATTGTACGGCCTGACCATCGCCACCGAGCGTCCCGGCCATCGCATGATGGAAACCTGGCATCCGCTCGGCGTTGTCGGCGTCATTTCGGCCTTCAACTTTCCGGTGGCGGTATGGTCGTGGAACGCGGCACTTGCGCTGGTCTGCGGCGACGCGGTGGTGTGGAAACCGTCCGAGAAGACGCCGCTGACGGCGCTCGCCTGCGAAGCGATTTTTGCACGCGCGGTAAAGCGTTTTGGCACGGACGCGCCGCAGGGCCTGGCGCCGGTGCTGATCGGTGATCGCGCCGTCGGCGAGATCCTGGTCGATCATCCCAGGGTGCCGCTGGTCTCGGCCACCGGCTCGACACGCATGGGCAGGGATGTCGGCCCACGGCTGGCGAAGCGCTTTGCCCGTGCGGTGCTGGAGCTCGGCGGCAACAATGCCGGCATCGTCTGCCCGACGGCCGATCTGGACATGGCGCTCCGCGCTATAGCCTTCGGCGCCATGGGCACGGCCGGCCAGCGCTGCACGACGCTCAGGCGCCTGTTCGTGCATGAGAGCGTCTATGACCAGCTCGTTCCGCGCCTGAAGAAGGCTTATGAGAGCGTCTCGGTCGGCAATTCGCTGGAGACAAGCGCTCTGGTTGGCCCGCTGATCGACAAGGCTGCCTACGAGAATATGCAGAAGGCGCTGGAGGAGGCGGCTTCGCATGGCGGTAAGATAACCGGCGGAATGCGGGTCGAGAACGGTCACCCCGAGGCCTACTATGTGCGTCCGGCGCTGGTCGAAATGCCGCGGCAAGTTTCGCCGGTGACGGAGGAAACCTTCGCGCCCATCCTCTATGTGATGAAATATTCGGACTTCGACACCGCGCTAGAAGAACACAATGCGGTGGGAGCGGGGCTGTCATCCTCGATCTTTACCCGCGACCTGCAGGAATCCGAGCGCTTTCTTAGCGTCGACGGATCGGACTGCGGCATAGCCAACGTCAATATAGGCACGTCAGGGGCCGAGATCGGCGGTGCCTTCGGTGGCGAGAAGGAGACCGGCGGCGGCCGCGAGTCGGGGTCCGATGCCTGGAAGGCCTATATGCGGCGCGCCACCAATACGGTGAATTATTCCAAGGCGCTGCCGCTTGCGCAGGGCGTGTCGTTCGACATCGCTTGAAAAGCCAGACCTCCGTCGCGGCGGCGCCAAGGCTGCCACGACGGCGGTCGGCTCGCGGTTCAGCTAGTTTCGGAAGTTACAACACAATTGTCGAAGGCTGCATCGATGATGGCGAGCTTGACCGCCTGGGCGGTCATGTATTCCTGATAGAACTCGCTCGACACCCACATGACCGAGTGACCGCGCTGGCCCAGCCAGCCGATGCTGCCGAGTTCCTCGGCATCGCGCAATTTGCGTGACAGGTGAGTGCGGGAAAGCTTGAGCCAGTTCGCGAAATCTCCGATTGAGACGACACCGGTCGGGATTCGGTCCAGGTCGGCATGATCGGGGTCGACGCCGGACATCAGCCAATCCATGACGATGCCGCCATTGTCGAGCCAGGTGAACAAGGAAAAAGTCTGTTTTGGCTGCCGCACGGCATGCGACGAAAGCAGGCCGTCGGCCACCAGCGGCTGCAGTTTGGCGAGCACATCCGGTTGTACGACGAATGCAGCCAGTCGAGATCCACCGTCCAGGCTGTCCAGCGTTTTGAGATGAGCCATGACCCAGCCGGCAACCGTCTCCAGAGTGCCCGCGGCCGGCTCAAAGGGGCGGATGCGCCCATATTTAATCGGCAGATGCCGGATGAAACCGTAATGCAGCATCTCCTTCAGGAAGGCATCGGCGGTGTTGCGGCTGGCCACCGAATGCCGGCAGATGTCGTCCATGAACCGTGCGGACGTAAGTCCCTTGCGATGATCATCCGGCTCTCGATTGAAATACAAGCCAAGGCCGATATGGGCCATCAGCCAACGCTGTTGCGTGGCGAATACGGAAGCCAGCCGCGGGTTCGCTTCATAGGTCTGGAGAAGCGTCCGCGACTGAGCCTGGACATGGCGACGCAGTGCCGGATGGCTGGCAATGTCTTCAGAAACCAGCGCCATCCCCGCCGAGCCCAACCAAATTTGCAAGTGGAAAATGCCGATCACAATTTCAGCCTTCGCGGGTCGTGTCCAGAGCCGGCGCATTAGGATACGAGCTGAATCCCGTCGGCTAGTGGGCTGAATTCCGCGACTTGATCGCCGAGGCCCCTGATTTCGCTGCAGAGGGCCAGCCCGCTCGAACCCACCAACGATGACTTCGCCTGTCCAGCCCGTGCTCCCGCCGATGGCGACGCGGAACCAACACAAGCTTTGCTCGTTGAAGAACGCTGATTGGACTGAGACAGTGAGGGACTACAAAATGGAGAATGGCCTTTTCGCCACGCCGCCTGCAGCTTTCCGGCAAACAGAGTCGGTCTGGCCGCGGGCGCTCAGGTGGCTGTTGCGCCGGGTGCGCAGCGCCTCCGACAGCTCGGGAACCATGTTGAAGCCAATCCTCTCCGGACCCGAGGATGACAGCGGGCCTACTCCGCCTCGACGCGCTTGAGGCTGACCGCGCTGCGATCTTGACGCCAAAAATGACCGCTCACATATCCTTTTAGGGCCGCGCCGCAGCCGACAACCATGACCGCTTCGAAGGCCTGCCACGGCGGCGTGTCCGCCTGATGCAGCAGGCGAGAGCGGCAGTGCCGCGTAACGGCGGGAACCATCGGGCATGCTTGGCTATTAGATACAGGCGGCTGCTGGTCTGCCGGGCCAGGAGCCATTGCTATGATCATTAATCCCCCACCGGAAAGCGCCATCCCGGCATCCGTTCCGTCGGTCGATCCAAAAGCCGCCCCGACGCTTCGCAATGCCGAAGCGGAGGTCTTTTATATCGAAGCGATCCGCGAACTTGTCGCGACCGGCATCCCCTTTCTCGTCGCCGGCACCTATGCCGTAAGCGCCTATACCGGGATCATCCGCCAGACCAAGGATCTCGACATTTTCTGCAAGGCCGGCGACTGCCCGCGCATCCTCGCCCATTTTAAGCAGATCGGCTACGCCGTCGTGGTCGAGGACGACCGGTGGCTCGGCAAAGTGTTCAAGGGCACCCATTTTTTCGACGTCATTTTCGCCTCGATGAACGGCACAATGCCTGTCGACGACCAGTGGCTGGAGCACGCCCGTCAG
This sequence comes from Mesorhizobium sp. M0698, assembly GCF_040320455.1. Classification (NCBI taxonomy): domain Bacteria; kingdom Pseudomonadati; phylum Pseudomonadota; class Alphaproteobacteria; order Hyphomicrobiales; family Phyllobacteriaceae; genus Mesorhizobium; species Mesorhizobium sp. M0698. The sequence goes on from NZ_JAMYPQ010000002.1 coordinate 493,325, forward strand.
GGCGAATTGCTGGGCAGCCAGGTGCGGATCATCGGGCCCACCGAGCTTATCTGGTCCAAAAGTTTCATCCAGGACCGCGGTCGCCACGATGGTGCCGACATCTCGCACACCATCCTCAAGGCCCACGACCAGATCGACTGGCAAAGGCTGCTTTCCTACATGGAAGTTCATTGGGAAGTTCTGCTGATGCATCTCTTGAACTTCCGATGGATCTATCCGACGGAGCGTGGCCGCGTGCCCGCCTGGCTGCTCGACGAGCTGCTTGATCGGCTGGCCAAGCAGCGCGAATTGCCACCTTCCCGGATGAAAATCTGCCGTGGGCGCATGCTTTCACGAACTGACTATGAGATCGACGTCAACGACTGGGGTTTTGCCGACGTCGGCGGTGAAGGAGAACATAGCAATGGCTGACGAGCTCGAAACTGCTTCGCCGAAGGCGGAAAACGGCAGCGCACTCAAAGTCGCCGCCATTGGCGATCTGCATGTCGGCAAGGAGGACCAGGCCTCGTACCGCGATCTTTTCGGCGAGATGTCGCGTGCAGCCCAGGTTCTCGTGCTGACGGGCGACCTTACCAATCTCGGCAAGCCTCGGGAGGCCGAAATCCTTGCCGAGGAACTGCGTGCCTGCACGATCCCGGTCGTCGCCGTACTTGGCAACCACGACTATGAGTCAGGCGCCGTCGAGCAGGTCACCGACATTCTGCGCCAGGCGGGCGTTCACCTGCTCGACGGCGAGGCGACGGAGATTCACGAGGTCGGGTTCGTCGGGGTCAAGGGTTTCGTTGGCGGTTTTGGATCGCGCATGCTCGGCTCCTTCGGCGAACCGGCGATCAAGTCAATGGTGGCGGAAAGCGTGAACGAAGCGATGCGGCTTGAAAACGCGATGAGGCAGGTCCGCGCCAAACGCACGCTTGTCGTTCTGCACTACGCGCCTGTCGTCGAGACGGTCGAAGGCGAGCCCCTGGAGATCTTCCCGTTTCTCGGTTCGTCACGCCTGGCCGAGACAATAGACCGGTTCCAGGTCAGCGCGGTGGTGCATGGCCATGCGCATCGCGGCGTCTACGAGGGCCGCACACCGGGCGGGGCGTCGGTCTATAACGTTGCCATGCATGTCGCCAAGCCGACCGGCCGCCCCTACGCTGTGCTCGAAATCTAATAGGCTAGATGTTGAACGCCCGCTTCGGCGGAATATCGTTTTCATCCGGATTGGGAATGGGGTCCTCGTCGGGGAGCCTGTCGGGGTCCGGCTCACGCACGGGCTTGGGATCGGGGATGGGAGGCGGCGGCACCGGGGTCGGGGTTGGCTCGGGTGTGGGAATAGTGGCCATCGTGATCATCTCCTCTTGGCGCAGAACAACGCAATGGGTCAGCTGGTTCCCGCCTTCTGGTCAGCCCATCTCCGGATTCGCCTGTCTGCTGCCCGACTTGCTTGATCGCAGCAGCAGAGCAAGCGGAACGAGCAGGGCGGTTGCCACCGCGCAGTAGCGGAAGACATCGACATAGGCGAGCAGCGTGGCCTGGCGGGCGATCAACTGGCCAAGCCAGCCGATCGCCTGCTGCTTCGCCTCGACCATCGGCGAACCCTGGGCGACGAAATGCTCGGTCGCCTGCCGAAGCGCCTGCTGATAAGCGGGCGACGACTGCACGGTGTGGCCGACCAGATTCGATTGATGGATCTGGGAGCTTTGCGCAATGACGGTGTTGGACAGCGAGACGCCGATGCTGCCGCCGATATTGCGCGCAACGTTGATCAGCGCCGATGCCTGGTTGGTCTTCTGCGGGGGCAGGCCGACATAGGCCGCGGTCGAGATGGGAATGAACAGGAACGGCAGCCCGACCATCAGGAAAACACGTGCAAAGGCAAAGAAGCGGAAGCTGGCGTCCGGGGTGAGCGAGGTCATATGCCAGAGGGCCACTGCGACCACCGACATGCCCATCATGATCAGGTATTTGGGCTGCACGATGGTGCCTACAAATCCGGACACCGGCATCAAGATCAGCATGGCGATGCCGCCCGGCATCATCGAAAGGCCCGAGAGCGTCGCGGTATAGGCAAATGTCGTCTGCTGCAGCTGCGGCACGATCTGGGTGGTGCTGAACAGGATAGCACCGACCGCCATCATGACCAGGAAGGCTGTGCCGAACTGGCGCGTGAACAATAGGCGCATGTCGACGACCGGATCGCCGCGACTGAGTTCCCATGGAATAAGCAGCAGGAACGCGATCGCGGAAATCACTGCGAAAGTGGTGATGAAATCCGAGGCGAACCAATCGTAGCGCTGGCCCCGGTCGAGAAAGATCTCCAGGCACCCCAAGGCAATCGCCACCAGGACGAACCCGACCCCGTCGATCTTCAGGCCGCCTTCCAGCCGTTCCTTGCGTTCGCGTTCGAGTACGTCCGGTTCGACCAACAGCCATTGCACCAAGGCCAGCGACAGGATGCCGAACGGCACGTTGATGAAGAAGATCCAGTGCCAGGAGAAATGGTCCGTCAGCCAGCCGCCGATCGTCGGCCCGACCGTCGGTGCGACGATGACGGCAATGCCGTAAAGCGCGAAGGCCTGCGAGCGCTTTTCAGGCGGAAAGGTGTCGGCAAGGATCGATTGCTCGCTTGGCGCCATGCCGCCGCCGCCGAGGCCCTGAAGGACCCTGAACAGGATGAGCAGTTCCAGGTTGGGCGCCAGTCCGCACAGCAGCGACGCGACGGTGAAGGTCGCGACGCAGAGCATGTAGTAGCGCTTTCGGCCGATGACGCTTGCCAGCCAGCCGCTGACCGGAATGATCACCGAGTTGGCAACGAGATAGGTGGTAATCACCCAGGTGCTTTCATCCATTCCGGCCGCCAGGCTGCCGGCGATGTCGCGCAGGGCGACATTGGCGATCGAGGTGTCCAGCACCAGCATGAAAGTGGCGATGGAGACGACGACGGCGATGAGCCACGGATTGTGTGTCCCGGCGGCGGATCGGCTTTCGCCCTGATTTCTGGCGGTTTCGCCGTTCATCGCACCTTGACCGTCGGCACCACCGACAGGCCTGGCCCGAGAAGCACATCCGGCGGCTTGTCGAAGACGATCTTGACCGGCACGCGCTGCACCACCTTGACGTAATTGCCGGTGGCATTTTCGGCCGGCAGGAGGCTGAAGGCGGTGCCGCTGCCGGCCTGAATGCTGTCGACGCGGCCATGGAAGGACTTGTCCGGGTAGGCGTCGATGTCGATGTCGACCGGCTGTCCCTGCCGCATCAGATCGAGCTGCGTCTCCTTGAAATTGGCCTTCACCCAGACCTCGTCGGGAACGAACATCATCAATACCTGGCCGGGTTGGGCGTAGGTGCCCTTAGCGGCGGAAATGCTCGTTGCGCGCCCGGCTGCGGGTGCTGTGATAGTCGTGCGCGACAGCGTCGTGCGGGCTTGCTCCTGGCTGGCCTTTGCCTGCTCGAGCTGCGCCTCGGCGCTCCTGGCCTGTGCCTGCAAGACCGAAACCTGGCTTTTTGCGGAGGCGACATTGGCCTCGGCGCTGTCCAGCGCGGCCTGGTCCTGACGCAACGTCGATGCCGCCTGCTGCGCCTGCTGCTGCGTTGCTGTGCCCCTGGCCAGGAGTTCGCGATTGCGTTGATCCTCGGCCTTGGCGAAATCCAGCGCTGCCTTGGCCTGTGCAACCTGCCTCTGGGCAGCGTTTACCTTTGCGTTTTGAGCCTCGATCTGGGCGGCGACATTGACGATTTCGGCCTCGGCCGCGGCGACGCCGGCGTCGGCCTGCTTCAGGTTTGCCTGATAGTCGCTGTCGTCGATACGCAGGAGGACATCGCCCGCCTGTACATGCTGATTGTCGGTAACCGCCAGCTCGGTAATGCGGCCGGCTATTTGCGCACCGATCGTCACTGTGCGCGCATCTATGAAGGCGTCGTCGGTCGATTCGTACTGGCGAGCGTTCAGCCACCAGATCGCGATACCTGCCGCGACGAGCAACAGCGCAAGCGCGATGGCTGCGGCCGCATAGGGATGGCGCCTGGGAAAGCCGAGCAGACCGGCCTTTCGTTGCGAGGCATTCCCGTCGGGTTTTTCCTGCCGGGGCTCTGCCGATCGCTCACGAGATTCTCGAACCGGGGCCGGTTGCTCCCGGGTTTCATTTACAGGCTCGACGTCTTGTTCGACGCGTTGAGGCTTCGTGTCCAACGGAATTGCTTTCAAGACTGATATTGCAGCCGCCGAAGCGGACGCAAAGCCAAACGGCAAGCTTCCGCAAAAGTTCCTGTCCGGAAACGGGTTCGGTTAACGGGTCGACATCGAACACAGGCGGGGGCGCGTCGGAATTCGAGCGCCGCTTCACCGGGCAGGTGATCCGTACGCCTCATGTTGCGACGGTCCGGCCTTGTCAGCGCTCCATGGCGCGATAATTGCTCATGTAGGCGTGGGCGAATTCACCTGTCGACAGGAGCCGACCATGAAACATCAAACACTCGACCAACTGCAGGCCGTCGCGGAAGTTGAGTCCTTCGCGGCGTATCCGGCGATGACTCGAACCCAGCGGATTGAACGTTGGGCGGAACTTCTCGAACAAAATCCGACGCGATGCCTTGGGGCGCTTCCAGGCACCGAATATATGAACAGGGAAGCGCGTGACAGATCGCGTGGCGCTGGGACGCCGCTCACTGTCGCCTTCGAGGATCCGGTTCTGCGTGCCATGGGCCTCAGCGATGATACCTATGGTGAGGCAAAGCGCTTCTTCGAACTGAGCGACCGGCAGTTGCACCAAATCGTCTGCCATTGCCATGTCGGCGCTACGATGCAAGCGAGATGGGCCGCTGCCAGGGTGCGCGGGATAGTTCGCGGCAACAGATTTGTTGCCTGGATGAAGGGCTTGATCGTGCATTGAGGCGGTACGAGGAACGGCGGAACACGCGTTCTTTCCGCGCCGTGGAGAGCGCTTCCGAACTTGGAAGGGCTCGTGCCCCGTCGGGCCGCGCAGATTGTGAAACTCCTCGACGCTTGGCTGCGCCTTGTCGCGGCCATGCGTGCGTCCTTGATGTGAGAATTTGAGCTGGCCCGCCGCAGGTGAGGGCCTTCGTCTGACCGGCGGTCGAGCGCCGTCCAGGCCTGCCTGCGCGGCTACTAACGACGAATGATCCTGCGATCGGGGAAGATCCTGCGACCTGGCTAAACTAGCGATCGATTTCTCCGAACACGATGTCGAGCGAGCCGATGATCGCGGCAACATCGGCGATCATATGGCCTCGGGACAGGAAATCCATCGCTTGCAGGTGGGCGAAGGAAGGTGCGCGGATCTTGCATCGGTAGGGAATGTTGCCCCCGTCCGACACGAGGTAGACGCCGAATTCACCCTTCGGCGCCTCGACGGCGGCATAGACTTCACCGCTCGGCACGCGAATGCCTTCGGTATAAAGTTTGAAGTGGTGGATCGTCGCTTCCATCGAGCGCTTCATCGTGGCACGCGGCGGCGGCGTGATCTTGCGGTTCGGGATCGCGACCGGCCCCTGACCTTCTGGTGAGCGCAACATTTCCAGACATTGCCGCATGATCCGGACCGACTGGCGCATTTCCTCCATGCGGACGAGATAGCGGTCGTAGCAGTCGCCATGCTTGCCGACTGGGATATCGAAATCCATCTCCGAATAGCATTCGTATGGCTGCGCCTTGCGCAGGTCCCAGGACGCGCCCGATCCGCGCACCATCACGCCGGAAAAGCCCCAGGCCCAGGCATCGTCGAGGCCGATCACGCCGACATCGACATTGCGCTGCTTGAAAATGCGGTTCTCGGTCAACAGCTCTTCGAGATTGTCGCAGACCTTGAGGAACGGATCGCAGAACTTCCAGATGTCGTCGAGGAGTTCCGGCGGCAGATCCTGATGCACGCCGCCGACCCTGAAATAATTCGCGTGCATGCGGGCGCCGGACGCGCGCTCATAAAAGACCATCAGCTTCTCGCGCTCGGCGAAACCCCAGAGCGGCGGCGTCAGCGCGCCGATGTCCATGGCTTGCGTGGTGACGTTGAGGAGGTGCGATAACAGCCGGCCTATTTCGCAGAAAAGCACGCGGATGAGCTGTCCGCGTTTCGGAACCGATATTTCGAGGAGCTTCTCGGCGGCGAGACAGAATGCATGCTCCTGGTTCATCGGCGCGACGTAGTCGAGCCGGTCGAAATAGGGCAAGGCCTGCAGGTAGTTCTTGTACTCGATGAGCTTTTCGGTGCCGCGATGCAGCAGGCCGATGTGGGGATCGGCGCGTTCCACGATCTCGCCGTCGAGTTCGAGCACCAGCCGCAGGACGCCGTGAGCGGAGGGATGTTGTGGCCCGAAATTGATGGTGAAGTTGCGAACTGCAGCCTCGGCCATGACAGTCCTCCGCGATCGGGCGGCCTTCGTTTCCGTGCCGGAGCCGGCTTGTCCGCTTTCAGCCGCTCACGTCGTCGTCTGGATGATCAGCGTCAGCGTGCCGTCGCCGTCGATATTGGCCGCCACGACCTGCGTGGAATTAAGCCCGTTCGCCGCCAGCGCCGATGCCGCCTGCGGGGATGCGTCGATCGAACTTTGCAGGATGCGCAAATCCTCGGCGCTGGTCTGGGTGACGACGGCCTCCGCCTGTGCCTTGATGTCAGGAGGCAGATCCTCCATCGCCACGATTGTCACTGCGGTGAAATTCTGGGCGGAGAAGGCTTGGTCAGGTGTAGTCTGGTCGGGAGTGGTCCCTTCGGGCGTGGCTTGCTCTGGCAGGGTTTGCGGGGCCGTCGGCGGGACAGGGGCAAGCTCTGGTCCCACGGATTGCGCATAGACCGGCGAGGCAAGGGCCAGCGCCGAAAGTGTGGCAATTGTCGTCGATAGGCGCATGGCCGTTCCTTCCGTTTGCTCAGCGGACGATCAATTCGGTGACGACAAAACCATCGTGTCGAAATATGGTTCCGTGACCGAGGTGATGTCTTGCCGAAAGCCGTGATTGTCGCGGAAAGCAGGGCGCGAAATCCGGCGTTGCCTGTCTCAGGCAGCGGTGTGGCTGCGATCGGGCTGCGGCCAGCGCTGCAACGCCTCACGGCCCTGAGCGGTCAGTTCGTAGATCCCGCGATCGGTGCGTGCGAACCAGCGATACACATTGTGCAGCAGGATCTTAGGCGCGTTCGGCAGGTTGGGCTTCAAGTCACGCGGCCGCTTTGGGCCGTCGGCGAGGGCTGCGGCGCATGCCAGCGCCTGCTGGCGATAAGCGGTCATGATCGGCGCACGCGAGCCGCCGCCGGCGACAGGATCGCCCTGCCGACGCCGATGTTCGTCAATTAGCTTCGAGCGGCGCCGGGGATCGCGACGCGGAGCCAATGCCGTCGGGCTGAGCAGCACCTGAACCTCGCCGTTCGGTCGCACGCCAAGCAGGCCAAAGCCGAGCCGACGGCAGAGATTGCGGTATCTCACATCGCTCTCACGGCCCTTGCCACGGGCCGACATGCATGCCGCTAGCCAGACCTCGTCGCTTGCCGCCATACGGTCGACGCCCTGGAGGATGAGCTCGAGATTGAACTTCAGCTTGAGCTCGCAGATGACGACGATCGGTGGAGAGTCGGCACTCAGCGCCAGCAGATCGCAGCCGCCGATCTCGCCCTTGACCATAAATCCCAGGCCTTCCAGGAAGGCCTTGACCGGGCTGTAGAGTGACGTTTCGAGCATGGGCCTTTGTCGGCTGCGAATCATCCCGCCGATCGGCGGTTCAGCGCGATGATCGCTCCTTGCCGTTGAACAGGAGGTAAACGACGGCCAAACAAGTGGTCAGAGCCGTGCCATGGCCGCTTGCCAATTTGGTATGCTGGTATAATGTGTACCTAAGGTAGCATGCTCCGCGTAGCTGCGCTGTGCTGGACATCCGGGCGCCCGAGACATCGTCCACGGCATCGTCATTTGAGCGGCGGCTCTCCTGCGTTCTCTAATCCGCCAACCGGCGGCAATGTGCGTACAAGTCAATGGGATGACGATCGGCAGGGCCGTCGTTGGAATTCAGGAGTAACGGACACATGACAACGATTGCGCTGTTTGGTGCGGGCGGCAAAATGGGTTACCGCCTGTCGACCAATTTTCGCGGATCTCCCTATACGATACGCCATGTCGAGGTCAGCGACGCCGGCCGCGAGCGGCTTAAGTCGGGCCTCGGCATCGATGCCGTCAGCGCCGATGAGGCGCTTGATGGCGCCGATGTGGTGATCCTGGCGGTGCCGGACACGCACATCGGCAAGGTCGCGGCGAGTATCGAGAGCAAGCTTGCATCAGGCACGATGGTCGTCGTGCTCGACGCCGCGGCACCTTTCGCCGGGCATTTGCCGAAGCGGCCGGACCTGACCTATTTCGTCACCCACCCGTGCCATCCGCCGATCTTCAACGACGAGACCGACATGGCGGCGAAGAAGGACTATTTCGGCGGCGTCAAGGCCAAGCAACACATGGTCAGCGCCTTGATGCAGGGACCGGAGGAAGATTTCGCCAAGGGTGAGGCGATCGCAAAGATCATCTGGGCGCCGGTCATGCGCTCGCATCGCGTCACGGTCGATCAGATGGCGCTGCTCGAGCCCGGCCTTTCTGAAACGGTGTGCGCCTCGCTGCTCGTCATCATGAAAGAGGCCGTCGACGAGGTGGTGGCGCGCGGGGTCGACAAGCAGGCGGCGCTCGACTTCCTGCTTGGGCATATGAACGTGCTTGGCGCCGTCATCTTCGGCGAAACCAAAGGCGTGTTCTCCGACGCCTGCAACAAGGCGATAGAGTTCGGCAAGCCGGTACTGATGCGCGACGACTGGAAACGGGTGTTCGAACCGGAGGAGATTGCCGCGAGCATTCAGCGCATCACTTGAGGGAGCGCCGACGCGTCTTCCGGAACATGTCACCTGAAATTGTCATTGACTCATTATACCAGTTGGCTTAGCTGTTCGATGGATCGGACCGTCAAGCTTCGCAGCAGGCTCAGGGCTGGATGAGTGGAGGATAGGGGGAGCGATCCGTCGAGGTGAAGCCGGCCAAGGGCTTGTGAATCTGACGCGACCCGCCGCCTACGGCCGGCTAACGAAATCGAATGCATATAGCCTTGGGACAAGGCACGAATTTTCAACGGGAGGAATACATGAAACTGACACGCAGAATGACGCTTGCGGCTTTTGCCGGCATGCTGGCGCTTGGTACCGCCGCACCCGCCTATGCGGCGGATCTCATTGCCATCATCACGCCGTCGCATGACAATCCGTTCTTCAAGGCCGAAGCCGTCGGCGCGGAAGCCAAGGCCAAGGAACTCGGTTATGAAGCGCTGGTGCTTGTCCATGACGACGACGCCAACAAGCAGTCCGAGCTGATCGACACGGCGATCGGCCGCGGCGCCAAGGCGATCATCCTTGACAATGCCGGCGCCGACGCCACGGTCGCCGCTGTGCAGAAGGCCAAGGACGCGGGCGTTCCTTCCTTCCTGATCGATCGCGAGATCAATGCCACCGGCGTTGCCGTCGCGCAGATCGTCTCCAACAATTATCAGGGCGCCCAGCTCGGCGCACAGGAATTCGTCAAGCTGATGGGCGAGAAGGGTAATTTCGTCGAGCTCGTCGGCAAGGAATCCGACACCAATGCCGGCATCCGCTCCAAGGGTTACCACGACGTCATCGACGACTATCCGGACCTGAAGATGGTGGCGCAGCAGTCGGCCAATTGGAGCCAGACCGAGGCCTATTCAAAGATGGAATCGATCCTCCAGGCCAATCCCGATATCAAGGGCGTGATCTCCGGCAACGACACGATGGCGATGGGCGCTTATGCGGCACTTGCCGCTGCCGGCCGCAAGGACGTCATCGTCGTCGGCTTCGACGGGTCGAACGACGTGCGCGACTCGATCACCTCCGGCGGCATCAAGGCGACAGTCCTGCAGCCGGCCTTCGCGCAGGCGCAGATGGCGGTCGAGCAGGCCAACGACTTCATCAAGAACAAGAAGTCTCCGGCCGAGGAAAAGCAGCTGATGGACTGCGTCCTGGTCAATGGCGACAATGCCGCCAAGCTGGAGACATTCGCGCTCACCAACTGAGCCGGTGTAACATCAGCAGCAAGGGACGAGCCTCCGGTTCGTCCCTTGCTTCCATTTCGCCCTTTCTTCCATTTCTTTGGGTGCTCCTGACTGCCATGCCGAACGAGCCGACATGTTCAACACGCTGACCCGGCCGATCTTTGTCGCGTTGTTCCTCGCAGCAATAGGCAGCCTGACCGCCTGCAAGATCCTGCCGACGCCGTCGGCGGAAAACGGCGGCACTGGCTCCGCGTTCAATCCCGACAAGATGGTCGAGGACATCTGGGCGGCGAAAGTGATACCCTATCTGCAGCAGAAGGCCGGGCCGTTTCCCGAGGTTCATGCCTTGGCCAAGACCGATCCCGCCGCTGCCGGCGCCAAATACGGCAATCCGAAAAAGCAGGCGAATTCGCCATGGACCTTCGCGGTTCGGCTCGAGGGCAAGGTCGTGGCAGCCAACACACAGTCACGCGCGGCGACGATGGACATCGATGCCGACGGCGACGGCAAGGCGGACGCGCGGGTGCAGATCGGACCCGCCATGCGCGGAACCGCGCTGCGCGACAGCCTCGACTTCATCCAGTTCAACGATTTCACCAACCAGATCGACTTCGCCCAGTTCGGCAAGGCCTTCAACGCCTACGCCGACAAGACCGTGCTTTCCAAGCTGCCGCGCGAGGCACTCGAGGGCCGCAGCGTCGAGGTACTTGGCGCCTATACGCCGGGCAGTGGCCAGGACCTGCCGCTGGTGACGCCGGCGGAGGCAAAGATCGGGCCGAAGCCATGACCGGCGATCAAGATGTCATCCTGAAGCTGGAGGACGTCTCGAAAGTCTATTCCGGCACCGTCGCGGTCAAGCGGGCGAATTTCGAGGTGCGCAAAGGCGCGGTCAACGTGCTGGTCGGCGAAAACGGAGCCGGCAAATCGACGCTGATGAAGATCATCGCCGGCGTCGAGCAACCGACGCTCGGGCGCATCTTGCTGGACGGCGAGGAGGTTTCATTCTCGTCTTCCGGTGATGCCGTGAGCCGCGGCATCGGCATGGTTTTCCAGGAGCTGAATCTGTTCGGCAATCTGACTGTCGCCGAAAATATTTTCGCCACCCGCGAGATCACCAACCGCTTCCACAAGATCGACCGCAAGGAGCAGGAGCGCCGCGCGGCGGAGTTCCTTGAACGCCTGGAAGCCGGCATCCGGCCCGACATGCTGGTCGAGGATCTGCGCATCGGCCAGCAGCAGCTGGTCGAGATCGCCAAGGCGGTTTCGCTCGATGCGCGCATCCTGATCATGGATGAACCGACCTCGGCGCTCAGCGCGGCGGAAGTCGAGATCCTGTTCAAGGTGATTGCCGACCTCAAGGCACGCGGCGTGGCAATCGTCTACATCTCGCACCGGCTCGAGGAGCTGATCCGCATCGGCGACACCATCACGGTGCTACGCGACGGCCGCATCACCGGCCAGGCGGAGATGAAAGACGTCGACACCCAGTGGATCGTGCGGCAGATGATCGGCTCGGACGCCAAGGACTTCGCCAAGGCCGACGGCCACGTGCCGGGCGAGGAAATATTCCGCGCCGAGGACATTTGCCTGCCGCGCGTCACCGGCGGGCTTGCGGTCGATCACGTCTCGCTATCGCTGCGCGCCGGCGAAATTCTCGGCATCTATGGCCTAATGGGCGCCGGACGCAGCGAGCTGTTCGACTGCATCATGGGCCGCCGCGGCCATTCGACGGGCACGATATTCATTGCCGGCAAAAAAGTGCACGAGCGGGACACGACGCGGCGCATCCGGCGCGGCCTGGCGCTGATCCCCGAAGACCGCCAGCGCGAAGGGCTGGTGTCGATCCTCTCCGTCGCCAGCAATCTGACGCTGGCCAGCCTGTCGCGGTTCGTGCGCCTGTTCCACATTCGCGGTGCCGCCGAAAGACAGGCGGTGGCCCGGACGGTGCGCGAACTGGCGATCAAGGTCGCCGATCCGGCGCAGGAAGTCTCGTCGCTGTCAGGCGGCAACCAGCAGAAGGTGGTGATCGGCAAGGCGCTGCTCACCGGCCCGAAGGTGCTGCTGATGGACGAGCCCAGCCGCGGCATCGACGTCGGCGCCAAGGCCGACGTGTTCCGCACCATGCGCAAGCTGTCGCGCGACGGCCTGGGGATTCTGTTTGCCACCTCCGATCTCGACGAAGTGATGGCGTTGTCCGACCGCATCGCGGTGATGAGCAATGGAAAACTGACCGGCATGTTCGACCGCGCCGAGGCGACGGAGGCCGCACTCGTCGCTGCCTCGGCCTTCGGCCACGGACCGGTCCCGCACGGAGAGCAAGGCGCATGACTGACATCCCAGCCAAGGCGGCGGTCAACTCCATGTCGGGCGGGTCGGTCCTGCTGACGCTGATGAAGGCGAGGACGTTCATCGCGCTGATCGCCGTGCTGTTATTCTTCTCGATAGCCGCCCCCAATTTCCTATCGGCCGCCAATCTTATCCTGATGTCGAAGCACGTGGCGCTGAACGCATTCCTCGCAATGGGCATGACCTTCGTCATCATCACCGGCGGCATCGACCTGTCGGTCGGCTCGATCGTCGGCCTGTGCGGCATGGTGGCTGGCTACCTCGTGCTCAACGGCATCGACCTGCAGGTCGGCTACACCATCTATTTCAACGTCTTCGAGATCGCGCTGATCACGCTTGCCGTCGGCATATTGATCGGCGCCGTCAACGGCTTGCTGATCACCAGGCTTAACGTTGCGCCTTTCATTGCCACGCTCGGCGTGCTCTATGTCGCACGCGGCCTGGCGCTGCTGTCGTCGGACGGCCGTACTTTCCCCAATCTCGTCGGCAAGTCCGAACTCGGCACCACAGGGTTCGGCTACCTCGGCGCCGGCCGGCTGCTCGGCTTGCCGGTTTCCATATGGATCTTGGTCGTTGTTGCGGTAGGGGCGGCCTATCTCGCCAAATACACCCCGCTCGGCCGCCACATCTTCGCCGTCGGCGGCAATGAGCGGGCGGCGCGGATTTCAGGCGTCCGCGTCAACATGGTGAAGATGTTCGTCTACATGTTCTCCGGCTTCTGCGCGGCGATCGTCGGGCTGATCATCTCGTCCGAACTGATGGCCTCGCATCCGGCGACCGGAGAGAGCTTCGAACTCAACGCCATTGCCGCGGCAGTGCTCGGCGGCACCTCGATGTCGGGCGGACGCGGTACCATCGGCGGTACCATTGTCGGCGCCTTCGTAATCGGCATCCTTTCGGACGGGCTGGTGATGATGGGAGTGAGCTCGTTCTGGCAGATGGTGATCAAGGGCCTCGTCATCATCGTCGCCGTCGTCGTCGACCAGGCACAGCGCCGGCTGCAGAGCCGTGTCACGCTGATGCAGATGGCAAAGGCCGGCTGAAATGGCGGAGCTGCGGGGAGCGCTGATCGGCTGCGGCTTCTTTGCCCTCAACCAGATGCATGCCTGGCGCGACATAGAGGGCGCCTCGATCGCCGCCATCTGCGACCGTGATCCGGACCGGTTGAGGGTCGTTGGCGACCAGTTCGGGGTCGCACGGCGCTATACCGACGCGGCGGCGCTGTTTGCTGGCGAAAGGCTGGATTTCGTCGACATCGCCACCACCGCACCAAGCCACAGAATGCTCGTGGAGATGGCGGCGCAGCACGGCGTGCCGGCAATCTGCCAAAAACCGTTCGCGCCGACGCTTGCCGACGCCGAGGCGATGGTAAAGGCCTGTGCTGACGCCGGCGTGCCGCTGATGGTGCATGAGAATTTTCGCTGGCAGTCGCCGATCCAGGCGGTGCGTACCGTGCTCGACAGCGGCGAAATCGGCACCCCCTTTTTCGGACGGATCTCGTTCCGCTCTGCCTATGACGTGTTTTCCGGCCAGCCTTATCTGGCGACGGGAAAGCGCTTCATCATCGAGGATCTCGGCATCCACATCCTCGACATTGCCCGCTTCCTGCTGGGCGACGTCTCGACCGTCACTGCGCGAACGGCGCGCATCAATCCCGGCATTGCCGGCGAGGACGTTGCGACGATGCTGATGGACCACACGAGCGGCGCCACTTCCGTGGTCGACTGCAGCTACGCGAGCAAGCTCGCTACCGAGCCGTTTCCGGAGACGCTGATCGAGATCGACGGCAGCGACGGCACGATCCGGCTGGCGCAGGGCTACCGGCTCACCGTCACGGGAAGAAGCGGGACAGTCGTCAGCGATGTCTCGCCACCGCTGCTGGCCTGGGCATCGCGGCCGTGGCACAACATCCAGGAAAGCGTCGTCGCCATTCAAAAGCATTGGGTCGATTGTCTGACCAAGGGAACCGACCCCGCGACCTCGGGCGCGGACAACCTCAAGACATTAGCGCTGGTCGAGGCTGCGTACGCTGGCGCCGCAAGCCGGGAGCCGGTGCAACTCGACGCCTTGCTGAAATGACAGCCGACGCCTTCCTCCTCTACGGTACACGTGCCGTTGAAGCCGAACCGGTCAGGCTGCGCGCCGGCGCGCTGACGGCGGACTTCGTCAACGGCAATCTGCGCACCATCCGGCATGGCGGCACCGAGGTTCTGCGCGCCGTCGCCTTCATCGTTAGGGATCGCGACTGGGGCACCTACGAGCCGGCGCTCACCGATTTAATCATCGACCAGGGCGATGACGCTTTCTTCGTCAGCTATTCGGCAGGTTGTTTCGGACCAGAGGGAAGCCGGCTCGACTTCCGTGCGACCATCAAGGGCTCGGCTGACGGCCAGCTGATCTTCGACGTGAGCGCTCTTCCCGACAACGATTTCGAGACCAATCGCTGCGGCTTCTGCATCCTGCATCCGATTGCCGGCCTGGCCGGCAGCCCGGTCACGGTCGAGCATACCGATGGCAGCGTGGTCGCGACGCGGCTTCCAGAGCTGATCGATGCCTGGCAGCCTTTCAAGGATCTGCGGGCGATCACCCATGAGGTCCGGCCGGGCGTCACCGCCGAATGCCGTATGCAAGGCGATACTTTCGAGATGGAGGACCAGCGCAACTGGTCGGATGCCTCCTACAAGACCTATGTCCGGCCGCTGGCGCTGCCATGGCCATACGTGCTGCCGGCCGGCGAGACCTTCCGCCAGACCATCAGCTTGCGGATAGAGGGTCGCGGGAAAGTGCCGGCGGCTGCGGCAACCGTCGAACCAATTCGCGTCACGCTCGGCAAAGCCGGACCGGCGCTGCCGGATATCGGCGTGATCGTCTATCCGGATGAGGTCGAGGCGGCGCTGGGCAAGCTGCCGATGCTGTCCGAGCTTGGTCCGCAGCAATTGATGTTCCATTACGACCCGACGCGTGGCCATGGGCTCGACGCCTTGCGGGCTTACGCCCGGCTCGCCGCCGCCTATCCGGTCCGGACAATGCTCGAATGTGTCATTGCCGGCGACGGCGATCTCGACGCCGAGCTTTCAGGCGTCGCCGACATGGTGCGCCAGGTCGGGCTCAAGCTTTCGGCCATTGCCGTCTCGCCCTCGGTCGACCGGCAGTCGACGCCGCCGGGCAGCGCATGGCCGCAATGCCCACCGCTCGAAGACGTCTATGCCGCGGCGCGGCGCGCCTTTCCCGACACCCGCCTCGGCGGCGGCATGTTCAGTTATTTCACCGAACTCAATCGCAAGCGTGTGCCGGCTGACCCGCTCGATTTCGTCACGCATTGCACCTGCCCGATCGTGCACGCCGCCGACGATCTCAGCGTCATGCAATCGCTGGAGGCACTGCCTTTCATCACGGCGTCAGTACGAACGATCTTCGGAACAATACCTTATAGGATCGGGCCGTCGACCATTGCCATGCGCCAGAACCCTTATGGCGGCGCGACCAAGGCCAATCCCGACAATCAGCGCATTGCCATGGCCGACCGCGACCCTCGCCATGCCGGGCTGTTCGGGGCCGCGTGGACGATCGGCTATGCCGCGCGCGTTGCGCCGGCCGGGCTCGAAATGCTCACGCTCTGCAGCTTCACCGGACCATTCGGCGTACTGGCCTCGTCGGGCGAACCTGTCGAAGAAGGTGCACCCCGGCCGATTTTCCACGCGGTGAAAGGACTTTGCGATCTGGCCGGCCATGCGCATATGGCGGCGACAACGACCGATGAGACGCGGGTGCTGGCACTGGCCGGCCGCTCCCAGACAGGCAAGATCATCGTCTGGCTGGCGAACCTTACCTCGGACGACGTTCCAGTCGATGTTTCCGGGCTCGGCTCCGATCGGGGTCCTCTGAAGATCTGGGATGGACGAATATCGCGCAAGATTCCGCGAGATACGTCGGTCCGAGACCATCTTGTGATGACACCCTATGCAATCGTCCGGATCGGCTGAAGTCATTTGCCGAGGCTCATGGATAGCCGCACTTCCGCGGCGGTTGCCCGTAGCCGCAGCACTTCCGTTGCCGACTTGTCACCGGATTTGCTTTCGAAACTCGCCTGGTGCCATTCCAGTTGTCTTGGAAAAAAGACGGCTGAACGAGGCGACGTCCTGATATCCGACGCGATAGCAAATTTCTGAAACACTCAGTTTCGTTTCCTCAAGCATGGATTTTGCCAACTCCAGCCGCCGTTCCTGGATCCATTTTCCCGGCGTTGTCTGGAGTTCGTCGAAAAATCTGCGAGACAGGGTTCGCGAAGACATGCCCAATTCAGTTGCGAGAAATTTCAGATCGATTTCCGACATCTTGTCTTTCGAGAGCTCGCGCAGCTTGTTCTCGAATGGGCTGGCCTCGTTCGAAATTTCGTCGAGAGAAAATTCGTAGGGACTCTGGAATTTGCGCGGCGGAGGAAGAACCAGAAGTTTTCGAATGATCCGCTCCTCTTTCGAGAAGCCCAGATCGATCAGCAAAGCCCTGGCGAGTTCGAGTCCGGAAAACCCGCCTCCGCATGTGTAAAGGCGGTCCTGGCGAATGAGCAGGCGGGAAGCGTCCCATCGCACTTGCGGAAACCGGCGGCTTGCCTCGGCTTTCAGCCACCAGGATATCGTTGCGCGTTTACCGTCCAATAATCCCGAATTGGCGAGCAGATAACACGCGCCGCAATGTGCTGCGATGATTGCGTCCTGCTGTTGCGCGAGCGCGATCAGCGGTTTTGAATGTTCACTCTCCTCGTCGAGCGAGCGCAGAAGCTCCGGAATCTCGACGCCCGGCATCGCAATGAGAATCAGGACATCCATTTTCCGGGATGGTTGAGCCTTCGTCGGGAAGGAAATTCCTGTACTTGATGTCGACGGCGCGCCCCTTGAAACGAACTCACAGGAGAGAACCTGTGACCGGCAGACGTCATTCACAAGCTGAAACATTTCCACGAGCGTCGAGACGACGGCCGAATAGAAATTCGTCGGCAGCCAGATCACGACGTGGAGGCTCCTGTCAGCCATTGCGGTTCTCCGGGTGTCGTTCTCGCCGATTGGCAAATCTAGCATAGTCTTTGCAAGAATTGCCAATTCAAGAAGAAGCCAGGCGCCTCCAAGACGGGCCTATGCGGGCCTGCTGACGAAAGCGGGCGGCGGAAATCCACGGCTGGGAAGATGCAAATGCTGAAATCGCTGAATGAAAACAACGCGGCACATACACCGGATTCAGACGGCAACATAAAACTGCGTCGGTCCGGGCTCAGGCTGATCTGTGGTCAGCCAGTAGGCCGAGAGCAAGGTCCGACCGCGACGCCGGTCGGGACCTGCACTTGATTTTCAGTTGCCGGAATTCATCACGTAGAGCGCGCGCGAGCGTTCGAGGTGCTTGATCATCGCCTTCTCGGCGCCATCCGCATCCTTGACTTCGATGCGTCCGACGATCTCTTCGTGCTCGGTTAGCGTGAACTTTTCCTTGCCGGTCCAGATCAGCATTTCGGTGTGGTATTCCTTTAGCCAGCCTAGCATTGCCTCGCTGACGGCGACATAGATCGGGTTACCGGATATTGCCGCGATCTGTGTGTGGAATTTCATGTCGGCGGATATGAAGGCTTCCGAGTTGCCACGATGGCTGCGCTGCTCGGCGACCGTTTCCCGCAGCCGCTGCACGTCCTCGGCTGTGGCCTTTTCTGCAGCTTCCTTGACCATTCCGCGCTCGAAGAAGATGCGCGCGTTCTTGAGGTGCTCGAGCGTGTCTTTCGATGACGACAGGATGATCTTGGCTGCGCCGTCGACCTGCTTGATGATCGACTTGGCGGTGAGCTGCAGCACCTTGGCACGCTCGCCATGCGAGATCGCGACCAGCCCCATATTGCTCAATGCCTGCATCGCCTCGCGGATCGCCGGCCTGCCGACCTCGAAACGCTCCATCAATTCGCGCTCCGACGGCATGTCGTCACCCGGCAGCAATTCGCCGCCGGTGATCAGGCGCTTCAGTCTCAAGAATACTTCGTCGGAAAGCTTGCGCCGGACGATCGGCTCCGAACGGTTCATCGTCGCGAATCACTCCTTTGGCCGGCCCCCTATCTAGCATTTCCGGCGTGAATTCCGGAACGCCTGCTGCCGGCTCGCCCGGCCCTGCCCAGCCGGATAGGGCTTGCAAAGCTTATGTACTCATTATACCAGATTTCAAGGGCCAAGGAACCTTTTTCGAACCACCCCGGCAGGCCGCGCGAATATGATTGTTCTTACCTATCGCATCGAAACGCCCGGCAATATCGAGGCGCTGGCGGCCAAGATTGCAAGCGACCAGTCGACCGGGACCTTCGTCGCGCTGGCCGGCGAGACGGAAGAGCTCAAGGCCAGGGTCGCAGCGCGAGTCCTGGCGATACGGCATCTGCCGGACGCGGACCGGCCGTCCCTTCCCGAAACCGGTTCGGGAGCAAGCCCCGAAGCACGCAACGGCCCGGTCAAGCGCGCCGACATCGATATCGCCTTTCCGCTGGACGCCATCGGCACCGACCTGTCGGCGCTGATGACCATCGCCATCGGCGGCGCCTTTTCGATCAAGGGCCTGTCCGGCATCCGTGTCGTCGACATGAAGCTACCCGAGGAGTACCGGGGCGCGCATCCGGGCCCGCAATTCGGCGTCACGGGCAGCCGCAGGCTGACCGGTGTCGCGGATCGTCCGATCATCGGGACCATCGTCAAGCCGGCGCTGGGACTCCGCCCGTACGAGACGGCCGCAATGGTGCAAGAGCTGATTGCCGCTGGCGTCGACTTCATCAAGGACGACGAGAAGCTGATGAGCCCGGCCTATTCACCGCTGTCGGAGCGAGTGAGGGCAATCATGCCGCTGATCCTCGACCACGAGCAGAAGAGCGGTAAGAAGGTCATGTATGCCTTCGGCATTTCACATGCCGATCCCGACGAGATGATGCGAAACCACGATCTGGTGGCAAAGGCCGGTGGCAATTGCGCGGTGGTCAACATCAATTCGATCGGCTTTGGTGGCATGGCTTACCTCCGAAAGCGCTCTAGCCTGGTGCTCCATGCCCACCGCAATGGCTGGGACATTCTCACCCGCCATCCCGGCCTCGGCATGGATTTCAAGGTCTGGCAGCAGTTCTGGCGGTTGCTCGGCGTCGACCAGTTCCAGATCAACGGCATCGCCTCGAAATACTGGGAACCCGACTGGTCCTTCGTCGAATCCTTCAAGGCGGTGACCACGCCGATCTTTTCGCCGGCCGATTGCGCATTGCCGGTCGCCGGCTCCGGCCAGTGGGGCGGGCAGGCGCCTGAAACCTTCCAGCGAACCGGCCGAACGGTCGATCTTCTCTATCTCTGCGGCGGTGGCATCGTCAGCCACCCGGACGGGCCGGGCGCCGGCGTGCGCGCCGTGCAGCAGGCCTGGCAGGCGGCAGTCCAAGACATTCCGTTGGCGGATTATGCCTTGAGCCATGTCGAGCTGGCGCGGTCGATCGAGAAGTTCGGCGGCGGCGAGGCGGCCTGACGCCATGCAAAACCTGCTTCTGAGTTACTATGGCGACGACCTGACCGGCTCGACCGACGTTATGGAGGCGCTCGAGCTCGGCGGGGTGCCGACCGTCCTGTTCATGCGCCAGCCGGACGAGGCGCTGCTTTCGCAATTTGCGCATTGCCGCGCCCTCGGGCTGGCCGGCACCAGCCGCAGCGAGACGCCGCAGTGGATGGACACGCATCTGCGAGATGCCTTCGCCTGGCTGAAGACCGTCAACGCCGAGATCTGCCACTACAAGGTCTGCTCGACCTTCGATTCCAGCCCGGCAATCGGCAGCATCGGCCGGGCGATCGAAATCGGCCGCTCGGTTTTCCGGCAAGACGGCGTGCCGCTGGTGGTCGGCGCGCCGCAGCTGAAGCGCTACACCGCCTTCGGTCATCTGTTCGCGGCCTATCGCGAAAAATATTTCCGCATCGACCGCCATCCCGTGATGAGCCGCCATCCGACCACGCCGATGGACGAATCCGACCTGCTGATCCATCTGTCGCGCCAGACCAGCCTCGCCTCGGGCCTGGTCGACCTGGCGACGCTGCAGTCTGCGTCGCGGTCGAAAGCATTCGACCGGCTTGTGGAGAATGGCTCAGGTATCGTGCTTGTCGATGTCGATAGCCTGGAAACCCAGGCACTTGCCGGCAAGGAGATTTGGCGCGCTCGCAAGCCGGGCGGTTATTTCGTCGTCGGCTCTTCAGGCATCGAATATGCCTTGCTGGTCGAATGGGCATCGAACCGGATCGTGGATACCAAATCCGCCTTTTCGCCGCCGGGCGCTGTCGACAGGATCGCCGTGGTCTCGGGGAGCTGCTCGCCGACGACGGAACGACAGATCCGTCATGCTCTGGCCGACGGCTTCGACGGGATCGAGCTCGACCCGGTCAAACTGGTTTCTGAGGCTTCGAACGACGCGATTGCGCGCGCGGTGGCAACCGGCCGCTCCAGCCTACGGGCCGGGCGCAGCGTCATCCTCTACACCGCGCTCGGACCTGCGGCCGACCGCGGTGCAGAAATCGATCTCCGGGAAGGCGCCCGCCATAAGCTCGGCCGCGGCCTTGGCGAGGTTCTCCGCGAACTGACGCTTCAAGAGAAGCTACTGCGCGTGGTCATCGCCGGCGGCGACACGTCGAGCCATGCACTTGGCCAGATGGGCGTCGACGCGCTGACTGTGCGAATGCCGCTGCCGGCATCGCCGGGCTCGCCACTTTGTGTGGCGCATTCAAGCATTAAGGCGATCGATGGGCTGGAAATTGCCCTCAAGGGCGGGCAGGTCGGAACCGACCGCTATTTCTCCACTATTCGCGATGGGGTCGGGTCGGCGGTTGAGAGCGGGGATATCAGGTCAAATCGGTGATGCTCGATCGGGATCGAGGATAGTCACTAGCCGGCAAACCAGAAATCTCAGGCGTTCAGATCAGCGGCAATGCCACTCATCCCGCTATCTGCCCATTGCCCTGCCTGGATGATACTGACGGGCGTAGGCGACACAGGCGTCCACCGTGCTGACACAAAGCGCATCGCGGTTGTTCGGCAGGTTGTTGTCGCCGGCGTAGGCAACCTCGGCAACATGACCGTCAACCATTCGAATTTGTGTGTTGCAATAGCCGCCGGGGGCGACGTTGACGGAACCTCCGAGCGCAGGGACCGGGCCAATGGCCACCGTCGGAACCACAATGTTGAGATTGCCACGTTGAACGACGCGCTGATAGGTCCAGATCTGGCCGGATTTGCCGACATCGGCAGTGGCGGTCGGAAAGCCGGCGCACATTCGAACGTCCGCCTCGCTAAGGCCGACCATCTCCCTGCGGGCTGCTGCCGCCGTGGCGTCCTCTTTTGCAGTGCTCGACGTGTCGTCGGGCATGACGCAGGAAGACAGGATGGCGGCGCTTGCCGATAGAAGGAGAAGGGCAAGCTTTCGGGTGTGGAAAGATGTCATACCAACTTCGGATTGCACGGGAGCCCCGAATGCCAACCTAGGAAGTGGGCCAATCGAGTCAACCGGCAGAAAATTCACGAAGTCGTTTGGTCCGCCATTCCGCCGCACGCATCTGCTGGAAGAGGTTGAGGCTGCCGCCGTGACCCTCGCGCCCTATCTTCCGCCTGGGCATCGGATTTCCCAAACCGATCCCTTCTTGTCAGACGTACTGGCGCACGGTGCTGTGACTTTGGTTCGGCCGACGGTGTGCTAGTTTCAGCCAATTGCTCCGGAGACGTCATGCCTATCAAGCTGCAAGAAATCGCCCTCGCTCTTCTGCTGTTGGTTGCCGGAACTGGGGTGGGTCACGCGGAGACGGCCCAGCGGCCGCCGCCCACAGGCGGGGTTCTCTCGCTCCTGCCACCGCCGCAGACTTCCGATCATTCGATCGTCATTGCCGGACGCACGCTCGATTACGAGGCCAAGGCCGGCACGCTGTCATTACCGTCCGGCAAAGGCGATATCACCGCCGAGATTTTCTATGTCGCCTATGCTCTGCACGCCGGGAAAGAAACGGGACCGGATCCGCGGCGCCCGATCACCTTCGTGTTCAATGGCGGTCCGGGAGCAGCTTCCGCTTATCTTCATCTCGGCGCGCTCGGTCCGCGGGTCCTGGCGACGGCGGCCGATGGAAGTTTCCTGCCGCCGCCGCAGAGGCTGTTCGACAACCCCGACACTTGGCTCGACATGACCGACTTGGTCTTTGTGGACCCTGTTGGAACCGGCTACAGCCGTGAAGCGCCCGGCACGGAAGCACACAGCTTCTGGGGCGTCAGCCAGGACGCCGCGTCGATAGGCGCGTTTATCCGGCTCTATCTGGCGCAGACGAACCGTACGGCATCGCCTGTCTTCCTGGCTGGCGAAAGCTATGGCGGCTTTCGAGCAGCATTGCTCGCCAGGAAGCTTCAGGAAGACATCGGCATCAGCCCGAGTGGCGTCGTGCTGATTTCGCCGGCGCTCGAATTCACGCTGGTGCGCCCGGACGAGTTCCAGCCGCTCCACTGGGCGCTGGAACTGCCGTCGCTGGCGGCAGTGCGCCTACACAGCGAAGGCGTTTCCGGCCCGGCCCTGCAGGAGCGGCTGGCGGAAGTCGAACGCTATGCGCTCGGCGATTATCTGGCCGCGCTGGCAGGTGGGCTGGAGCAGGGTGGACGCCTGGCGAGCCAGCGTGTCGCCGCAATCACCGGTCTGCCGCTCGATCTCGTCCAGCGGCACTTTGCACGCATTCCCATAGGGCTGTTCGCCAAGGAGTTTGCACGGGCAAAGGGCAATGTTCTCAGCGCCTATGACGGCAACATCGCGACAGCGGACGTGGCGCCAGAGAGCCTGGGAGTCGAGGGTCCCGATCCGGTGCTCGACCGAAGCGTGCCGGCGCTCACCTCCGCTTTCGTCGGCTATGTGCGTGATGAATTGAACTTCCGCACGGATATCAGCTATCGGCTTCTCAACCGTGAAGTCAGCGGCAATTGGGACTATGGGACGAGCGCGACGCGTCAGGGCTATGCGGGTGTCATGGACGACCTTCAACAGGCGCGCGTGCTAAACCCCAGCCTCGGCGTGCTGATCGTCAACGGCTACAGCGACCTGGTGACGCCGTACATGGGCTCGCGCTACCTGCTTGGTCAAATTCCTTCGCTTGCCGGCGCAAAGCCCATTCGCACCGAGGTGCTGGAGGGCGGGCACATGATGTATCTGAGGCCGGATGGACGGGCGGCACTGAAGCAGGCCGCGTCCGAGCTTTACCGAACGACGCAATGAGACGGTTTGCCCAAAAAAGCGCCGGATACGCTGTTCGCCCTCTCATCAGGCCCTAGTTCCATCGCGATTGATCGGTTACATACCTAGGATGGCGTCTTTCAGCGACGTTCGACAACGGATTAGCCGGCTCTCCAGAATCGCGCCACTGGTGCGGCGTGCCGTCGAGCGGGCCATTCGGAACACCAAGCCACACAGGCTGACAAGCCTTGTTGACCGTTGGAATGCGCTGTCGCTGGCAACGCAGTTCCTGCTCGCGGGCGGTCTATTTTCCCTGTCAGCCATGGTGGTGGTGGGGATTTCCGTCACGAACCATATAGAAACCGTGGTCACGCAGAATTCGGCATCCGCAACGGCTCTTTACGTGGACAGCGTTATCGCACCGCTGCTTCCGGATATGCGCAAGAGCGAAGTGCTCGACGAGAGCGTCGCCCACGCGCTCGATGAAACGCTGGGACAAGGGGCACTCGGCACAAGGCTCGAATCCTTCAAGCTCTGGCGTCGCGACGGAACCATCCTGTATTCGACCGACAAGACATTGATCGGCAAGCGCTTTGAACCCAGCGACAATCTCCGGACGGCATTCGCAGGCCAAATGGTTTCGGAGTTCGACAAGCTCGACGATCCGGACAGCGAGGCCGAAAGAGCCAGCGGCTTGCATCTCCTCGAGATCTACAATCCGGTGCTGCAGCCATGGTCGGGGGAAGTGGTGGCCGTTTCGGAATTCTACGAGGTCGCCACTGATTTTGAAAGAAACCTGCATCAGGCGCTCATTCGAACCTGGCTGGACGTTGCCGCCGTCACAGCGGCCTTCTTTCTCGGGCTGTCGGCAATCGTGTTCCGTGGCAGCCGCATGATCAGTTCGCAGAGCCGCTCGTTGAAGCAGCGCATTGCCGAGCTTTCCGATCTGCTTGCGCAAAACAGACTGTTGAGGCTGCGGGTGCAGCGTGCCTCGCAGCGTGCCACCGCACTTAACGAACGCTATCTCAGGCGCATCGGTGCGGACTTGCACGATGGCCCCGCGCAATTGGTTGCTCTCGCGGCGCTGGGGATCGACAGCCCCGTCATTGCCGATCCCGCTACGCCGCAATCGAAGCGTGCACAGGAATTGCTGGCCATCAAAGCACATCTGGACGATGCCATGCGCGAGATCAGGAGCATCAGCAAGGGCCTTGTCCTGCCGCATATCGAGCATGCCGAACTGGGTGAAATTCTCCAGCTAGCCGTACAGGCGCACGAAGAACGAACCGGCGTCAAAGTGAGATTATCGATGACCGGCGGCCATGCGCCGTTGTCGCCGGCGGCCAAGATCTGCATCTTTCGCTTCGTCCAGGAGGCGCTGAACAATGGATTCCGTCATGCCGGAGGTGAAGGTCAGTCGGTCGAGAAACATTTCGACGGCGAGCGCGTTTGTATCGAAGTGGCCGACGCCGGCGCTGGCTTTGACCCGCAAATCGTGCGTCCCGAGAGGCTGGGACTCGTTGGGCTGCGCGAGCGGGTGGAAAGCCTCGGGGGTCAGTTTACCGTGACTTCCTCACAGAGTGGCACAGTCGTAAGAATGGGCCTCAACATCGTTGAAATGGGGCAGACATGACAGTAGCCATCAAGCTCGCCATCGTCGACGACCACCCGCTGTTCAGGGAAGGCGTTGTGCGCACGCTCGATCAGATCGGCGGGTTCGAGATCGTCGGTGAAGGAAGCAGCAGAGACGATGCCCTGCGGATAATCGAAGACCAGCGGCCCGACATTCTGCTGATGGACATCTCGGTTCCTGGAGGTGGCCTTGGCGTGATCGGACCGGCCCTTGAGCGGCATCCGGCACTGAAAATTGTGATGCTGACCGTTTCGGAAGAAAACCAGCACGTGATGACCGCGTTGCAGAGCGGGGCAAGGGGCTATGTTCTGAAGGGGGTCGGGTCGAGGACGTTGGCTGCGATCCTGCGCACGGTAGCGTCGGGCGAACGATATGTCTGTCCACAATTGTCGGCGCGCCTGTTGGCCGATCTCTCGGCTCAATCAAAAGAGCCGGCGAAAGCTGAAGGACTTGCCGACCTCACCAGCCGCGAAAGGGAGATCCTGACGCTGGTTGCCGCGGGACTGAGCAACAAGCGGATCGGGCTTCGGCTGAACCTGCATGAAAAGACGATAAAGCACCACATGACGCGAATCCTGGCCAAGCTCAACGTCAGCAACAGGACCGAAGCCGCCATGACCTTGCGCGACGCGACTGAGCGCCGCCATCCGCCTGTTCGCGATCATGCTTGAGCCGAAATTGCCGCACTGCGCGGCCATGTGAACTGGGCCTCAGTTGATCATTCCAAGCAACCTGTCCCGATCGGAACGCGTCGCCAGGCGCCGAATGATGATGCGGCCCTCGGCATCCCGCATTTCATATTGGTCGCTGTCGATGCGCTCACTGAGTCCGTTCGAATGCACCACGCCAATGCTCGGGCCGCTCACCTCGACCCGGTCTCCTGTGGATGCGTTGACAAAGAGTTTTGGCTTGCTATCGGGGTTTACCGCAGGGGCGGGATCAGGGAGATTGTCGTCCTGCGACTTTGCTTTGCCCTTGCCGGCACCAGCGTTCGAGTTCGAATTGCCGGAGTTTCCACCCGAATTGCCCGAATTGCCGTTCCCATTCCCGTTCCCGCCATTGCCGTTCCCGCCATCTTTGGCCCAGGCAGCCTGCGGGCCGAGCGGCTGCGATGATCCATCGACCACGACGCGATAGGGGCTCACGACGAGAATGAAGGTCAAGACGACTACAGAAATGCCGACATGACGTCCTCGTGAAGATCCGGTCCTTCGTTTCCGGGTCGTCATCAATGAACTTGTCAGTCGCATGTCGGAACTCCCCTTAATCATACGGCTTTGTCGTACTGCCTCCTGTTCGAATTCGTGTGATGCTTAAAACAATGGTTTGCGTCCGGAACGTCAAGGCCCACCAGTCCCACGATGGTAACTGGTGGGTCTCGCTAGCGCAGGAAGGGACTATTTACTGCGCAAGTCTTTTGCCTTCCCGTGGTTGCGTCTCTCCGCGATAGCGCCGAGTTCCCACTGTCAGCCAACAATAAATCCAATGGCCGCGATCCCGAAACACAGGCCAAATAACGGAAAAAGCAGCCAACGTGCCTGGTGAATGCTCGGGTCCATGGCGGCCTCCTGTAACAGTCGGCATCGCAACGGGGCTCCTCGGAACTCAGTTCCTGAAACTCTCGCATTTCGGGCTTTTGCGATAGCAGCCTCGGACCAAAGTTTGGCTGTGCGGGTCCTTAGTCGATAGGCCTACAGACTGAAGTCCCTATGCCAGGAGCCACCCTGCATTCGGCGACCTTTGTGTCCAACTGGCAGCTGCGATCCACCGCCCCCTTCGAATGCTTTGCGTTTCTGGCTCTATGGCAGCAACGCCGTTGGTCTACTGCCGCATCGTTGAAACTCCACCAATACAGACCCATATGCGAATTGCGTCGGATGTCTCCTCCCATTGCGTCCGGCGCGTTCCCCTCTGGAGGTTATAGACCTTCACACTTGGCCGGGCTTAACAGTCCGGCCTTTTCTTTTGGCATTTTGCGCAATCCGCCTGATGGCCCTAATTTGCGAGACATCGGTAAAATCGATTTGCAAATGCATTCATGTGCTCATAACCTGTCATCATGAGCACGATTTCCAAAGTTGCCACGCGAGCGGGCGTGTCGCGCACGACCGTGTCGCATGTCATCAACCATGCGGACCGGGTATCGAAATCGCTGCGTGAACGCGTACAAGCGGCGATCGACGAACTCGGCTACACGCCGAACCCGCAGGCGCAAAGTCTGCGCACCGGCCGCACCAACATCGTCGCGATGCTGATCCCGGACATCCGCAACCCGTTCTATCCGGAGCTGGTGAAAACGGCGCAGTCGACGCTCGAAGTGGTCGGCCTCGACATGCTGATCTTCAACACCGACGTGCCGGGCGGACATTCACAGGATCACGGCCGCGAGTATTTGCGCCAGATAGGGCGCAAGCGGGTCGACGGCGTCATCGTTGCCGACTTCGCGCTGCACGGCATGCACAGCGAACTGCTCAGCCTCGATCTGCCCGCCGTCTTCATCGGCCATCTGCCGAACCATGCTGTCGACAGCGTCCAGCTGGACGATTTCGGCGGCGGCTATCTGATGGGCGAGTATCTGGCGAAGAGGGGCCATCGCCGCGTCGCCCATGTCACCGGGCCATCCTTTTTCAAGGAGGCGATGGCGCGTGCTGCCGGCTTCGAAAAAGGGCTCGCCGACAATGGCGTGCCAATCTCCGCCGATCTGCGGTTCGAGGGAAGCTATCTTGCCCCGTCAGGGCGGGAAGCGGTCACCTGGCTCAGGGAGAAGCACGGCGGAAACCTGCCGTCGGCGATGTTCTTCGCCAATTATCTGATGGCCTCCGGTGCGCTGACCGAATTCTACGACCATGGGATCAATATCCCTCAGGATATCGCCATCGCAGTCTTCGATGACCTGCCTCAACTGGAATATGTCAGGCCGAAGCTGACCCGTGTCGGCAACAGTCCGACAATGCTTGCCAAGCGCGCCACGGAAATGCTGCTCGAACGGCTGGGTGGCAAAGTCGAGAGCGCGCCGCGCACCGAAGTGATCCCATGCGCGTTGAGCCCATTCGACAGCGCGTGACGCCAGATGCCGGCAAAGGGAACGGAGGTCCCTTCGCCAACGTTCGACCGAACAACATCCAAGGGAGGAATTGATGACTGACAAAACGACCCGCGACCGGCCATTGGCCAGCCTGAACCGTCGTCGGCTGATCCAGGGCGGCGCCACTTTCGCTGCCGCCGGCCTCACAGGCTTCCCGTTCATCAACAGGATGGCCGTGCGCGCTCAGGAAGCGCCGCTGAAATTCTGGCAGTTCTATGCGCCTGGCGGAGACGTGAAGCCGCAGGTCCAGTGGTTCGAAAAGCTGGTGGCCGACTGGAACGACGGCCACGACCAGAAGGTCGAGCTCGAATATGTCGTCAACAGCGAATACATCTCCGGTTCCAAGCTGGCAACGGCCTTCGCGTCGGGCGAGGGCCCTGACATCTTCCTCATCAGCCCCGGCGATTTCCTGCGTTATTACAATGGCGGCGTGCTTGCCGACCTGACGCCGCATATCGAGGATGCCGCCAAAGCCGATTTCCCGGAAAGCGTCATCGCCAACCGCATGGTGGACGGCAAGATCTACGGTGTGCCGATGGAAGTCGAGCCGATGGCCTTCTACTATTCGGTCAAAGCGTTCGAGGATGCAAAGCTCAACGAGAACGACGTGCCGAAGACCTGGGACGAGCTGTTGGCGGTCGCCAAAAAGCTGACGACGCCCAGTCGCTACGGCGTGCTGTTCGAAACGACTCCCGGCTATTACCAGAACTTCACCTGGTATCCGTTCCTGTGGCAGGGCGGCGGCGAATTCCAGGGCAAGGACGGCAAGAGCGCCTTCGATTCGCCGGCCACCGTCCAGGCGCTGAAACTCTGGCAGGATGCCATCAATACCGGCGT
This sequence comes from Mesorhizobium sp. M0698, assembly GCF_040320455.1. Classification (NCBI taxonomy): domain Bacteria; kingdom Pseudomonadati; phylum Pseudomonadota; class Alphaproteobacteria; order Hyphomicrobiales; family Phyllobacteriaceae; genus Mesorhizobium; species Mesorhizobium sp. M0698. The sequence goes on from NZ_JAMYPQ010000002.1 coordinate 522,471, forward strand.
GGCGCCGCGTCAGGTGGTCGGCGGCGGCTTCGACATAGTCGCCAATCTCGGGGCAGGGCTGTGCGCCATGCAGAACTGCGGCATCTGGGGCATTTCGGCGATGGACAACAACGCCAAGGACGTGCCCTACGGCATCTTCAAATTGCCGACACCGGCCAATGGCAAATACGTCACCGTCGGCGGTGGCTGGGCCTTTGTCGCCAATGCCGGAGGCAAGAACCCAGATGCCTCCGCCCAGTTCTGCGCCTGGGCGCTGGCCTCAATGGACCAGGCCTCGATCGACCGGGTCGTCAACTGGTGCACTGTCGCCAAGAGCGACATGCCGCCGCGCAACAGCGCGCTGAAGGCCGGCGCCGATGTCTTCAGCACCGGCAAGTTCGGCACCTTCGCCAAGGAGATCCATCCGGGGACGCGCGCCGAGCCGCGGGTTCCGCCGGAGGCCTACAAGATCATCTCCGACGCCATCCAGTCGGCACAGCTTGGCGGGGTCGATGCCCAGCAGGCGGCGACGACGGCCAGTCAGCAACTCGATGCGTTCCTCGCTTCCTATTCCGGCGCGCCGATCCTTTAGGCCCTTTCCAGCATGGATCAGATGAAACCGCCAGCCGCGGGCGCGAATTCCGCCCGCGGCCTCACCGCCAAGCAAAGGGAGCGCTGCGCCGCATGGCTGTTCGTCCTGCCCGATGCGCTTGGCCTGCTGGTGTTCGTCGGCGTGCCGATGCTGCTGTCGCTCGTAGTCGGGTTCTTCGAGGTCAACGGCTTCGGCGGCTACAGGTTCGTCGGGTTCGGCAATTACAGGCGCATGTGGGGCGACCCGCTGTTCTGGTCGTCCGTGAAGGTGACGGTAGCTTATGCCGTCATGCTGGTGCCGGCGCTCTACGTCGCCGGACTGGGACTGGCGCTTCTGGTGCAGAAGACCAACCGCTTCAACGCGGTCATGCGCTCGATGTTCTTTGCGCCGCAGATGGTCAGCCTGGTCGTGGTGGCGCTCGTGTGGCAGCTCATGCTGGTCGAAAAGGTCGGCATCGTCAGCCGGCTGGCGCCGCTCGTCGGCCTCGGCGGAATTTCGCTGCTCGGCGATCCAAATCTGGCGCTGTTCACGCTGGTGCTGGTCAGCGTCTGGTTCCTGATGGGTTTCTACATGCTGATCTTCCTCGGCGGGCTCCAGGACATCCCGGCAGAGTACTACGAAGCCGCAAAGATCGACGGTGCCGGGCCGGTGACAAGCTTCTGGTACATTACTTTGCCCTTGCTCAAGCCGACCAGCTTCTTCGTCCTCCTGGTCTCGCTCGTCGCGGCTGTCGCCGGCGGCCAGGTCTTCGACCTGATCTATGTGATGACCAAAGGCGGTCCGGTCAATTCGACCTCGGTGCTGATCATCTACATCTACAAGCAGGCATTCCAGTTCGGCGCGTTCGGCTATGCATCGGCAATGGCATCGCTGCTGGTGCTGGCGCTGATGCTGGTCACGGTCTTCTTCTTCGTGCTGACGCGCGGCGGACGCTTCGAGCATGACTGACGGCCGAACTCCTTCCGGCCGTTCGCAGATACGGGCGGCGAGACTTGCCTGGATGCTGGCAACCGCCGCACTTGGCCTGATGACGGTATTCCCGCTTGTCTGGATGCTGGTCATCTCGCTCAAGCCGGCGAGCGACGTCTTCACGCCGAGCCTCATTCCGGAACGGCCGACGCTCGGCAATTTCCTCTACGTACTGACCGAGGTGCCGTTCCTGCGCTATCTCTTCAATTCGTTCTTTGTGTCGGCCACAGTAACCGTCGCTGCGCTGTTCTTCCATTCGATGGCCGGCTATTCGCTCGCACGGCTGCGTTTTCCGGGCCGCGACATTCTGTTCCTCGCCATGTTCTCGACCTTCCTGGTGTCGCTGCCGGTAATCATCGTGCCGCTGTTCATTTTGACGCGGACGCTGCATATGCTGGACAGCTATGCCGGGCTGATCATTCCGGCGATCTTCAACGCGTTCGGCATCTTTCTGCTCAGGCAATACTACCTGTCGCTGCCCAGGGAGTTGGAAGAAGCCGCGATCATGGACGGCGCCGGCTACTGGCGCATCTATTGGAGCATCATCCTGCCGCTCAGCCGGCCGATCCTGTCGGCGCTGGCGATCCTGTTCTTCCTCGCCAACTGGAACGCTTTCCTGTGGCCGCTGACGATCACCTCCGACCTCGATCTCTGGGTGGTGCAGGTTGCGATAGCAAATTTCAAGAGCCAGTACGCCGCCGCCTGGAATTACGTCATGGCCGCCTCGACCATCGTCGCCGTGCCGATGCTGGTCCTCTTCGTGATCTTCCAGCGCCAGATCATGGAATCCATCAAGACAAACGGCCTGAAATAACCGCTGAAGCAAGAGGAGAAACACATGGATAATGCCGGCCTGTCGCCGCTTCGCGGGCTCGCCAAATTGCGCGACGCCAAAACCCGCCGGTTCTCAAGCTACGACCGCACCGGCGGCAATGACGACCGGCTGCATATTGAACCCGGCCAGACGGTGGTGATTGCCGAGCATGACGGTGCCGGCATCGTCACGCATATCTGGGCGACGCTCGCCTGCAAGAGTGAGGACTTCCTGCGCAAGATCGTGCTGCGCGCTTACTGGGATGGCGAGGAATATCCGAGCATCGAAACGCCGATCGGCGATTTCTTCGGCATGGGCCACGCCCGCACGCGCAATTTTGCCAGCCTGCCGGTGCAGGCAAGTCCAGAGGATGGCAAGGCCTTCAACTGCTACTTTCCGATGCCGTTTGCCAGCCACATGCGCTTCACCGTCACCAATGAGGCTGAGGACGACCTGCTTTTCTATTACTATGTCGATCTCGAACTGCATGAGGAACTCGAGGAAGGCCTGGGCCGCTTCCACGCCCAATACAGGCAGCAGCGACCTGATGGCATAGACGAGACGGGGCTGGCCAACGAGCAGGTCCTGTTTGGCGGGGAAAACACCGACGGGAACGGCAACTACACCATCCTGGAGGCGGAAGGTCATGGCCACTATGTCGGCGTGCTCTATTCCGTCTATTCGCGGCGGCGTTCCGCACTATGGGACTGGTATGGCGAGGGCGACGACATGATCTTCGTCGATGGCGAGCCGGGCATTTCCGTGCCGGATACAGTGCGCAAGCCCGATCCGCGCATCGGACCGAAGGCCGAACTGATCGACGATCGCGGCGAGACCGGCCCCGGCGCCAACGATGCCTGGCCGCCGACGCTGCACGGCACCGGCACGGAAGATTATTTCAATACGGCATGGTGCCCGACACAGGACTACAGCGCGCCCTATCACGGCATCATCGCCGCCGGCGGGCCGAACTGGACCGAGCCGGTTACGCTCTATCGCTGGCACATAGAGGACCCGGTCATCTTCCACAAACGCATCCGGGTGACCATCGAGCACGGTCACGCCAATCGCCGCTCGGACGACATTTCGTCGGTCGCCTTCTGGTATCAGGCCGAACCGCACAAACCGTTCGAAGCGCTTGCCGATGTCGAGGACCGCATCCCCACCTATCGCGCGCCTTATCACAATTGGAATGCCGCCTTCGACGAGAAGAGGCGTTAGGCCGGGATGCGTTCGAATTGAACCGTGCATCCCGCGCTATCTGTGTCGGGGCACGACCGTGCCGCAGCGCGCCACCTCAGCTGCGAGGTGGAAGTTGCTGGACAGACCAGGTGTTGCCGTCGGGATCCTCAAAGAAGACAAATCTGCCCCAGGGAAAATCCTTGATATCGCTGACCTCGATACCTTGAGCGGCCAGGTACCGGTGTGCCTCATCGACATCGGGCACGACCAGTTGCAGGCCCCTTATGGATCCCGGGGGGCTGTCGACGAGGCCCTTGCCCATGGCAATCGAACAGGCCGAACCGGGCGGCGTCAATTGCACGAAACGTATCTCGTCGCTTACGGTGTGGTCGTGATCGAGATGAAAGCCGACCTTCCCAACATAAAAGGCAATTGCTCTATCGACGTCCGATACGGGGACCGGGACCAGTTCCAGCTTCCAATCCATGACAGCCCTTTCGCAGCTTGATCGCCAAGTGGTGCCGAACACCGTGGGCGCCATCCCGCCATCTTCCCAATGCCATTGTCGGCGCGGGCCGCTCAGTCAGTCAAGAGATACCCGGGCTCGGGCAACGTGAGGACTGGTCTCATTGCTGACGGCGTTCGGAACCGATGAGCGCAAGCTCAGTTAGACGGAGGACAACCACCTTTCGGATCAGCAAAGACGACTTTAATGATCGGAACGCAGGGCGCCGAATACAACTGTGGGAAGGTTGAACGGGCGTCGTTGACGCGCGAAGGGATTGCTTGGAAGCGACGCTCGCCGAAGCTGGCGAGATCGTCGGACGGCGAAGCCGAAGCGCAATTATGCCGTGAATGCCTACGATTCGGCCTGCCTTCTCCTTGCCGCGATCAAAGACGCCAGCACTGTATCCAAGGGATATCCGAGCCGGCGCGACGTTCTGGCGGCGGTGCGCGATATCCGTTTCAGGGGAAACGCCTATCGCGAGCCGGTGCGGTGGGATGAAAAGGGCGACAATCTGGCCGCTGTGACTGCACTCAACGGGGTGGAAAACGGCCGCTTCCGACAGATCGCCGAAATCCAGCAGATGCAGAGGTCGAGCAGACCTGACGCCGACAGGCTCTCCGACCGAACCGGTTTCCGCCGCTTTGCCAGGACGATTTTCACAGGACCACGAAACAATAATCTCCGGTCGCCGTTTCGCCCGCAGAACCTTTCGAGGAGGCGACGATGAGCGCAACCGGCTTGGACGTTTTTGACAAAACGCTGCAAATAACAAACATCTGGCTTGACGAGATCATGGCGGATCTTGGTCCGGATCGACACGTGGCCTGGCATACATTGGGCGCCGTTCTGCGAACCCTTCGGGACAGGCTGCAGATCGGACTGGCGGCCAACTTGGGAGCGGAACTGCCGCTGCTCGTGCGCGGCGCCTACTATGATCGCTATCGGCCCGCCGACATGCCCGACAAGACACGCTCGCTCGAGAAGTTCCTGCAACACATCGCCGATGAATTGAAATCGACCCGTCCTGTCGATCCCGAGGATGCGGCACGCTCAGTGCTGCGTGTGCTTGCACGGCATATCGACCTTGGCCAGTCGGCAAAGGTGCGGGATGCGCTGCCAAAGGAAATCCAGGTCCTCTGGCCTGAAAGCGTGGGCGTCAAATAGCGGCGATCCTGCTCATGCGGACGCGCGACGGACCAACTGCCACGAAACGCTGAAAAGGGTAGGTATTGCGCCCGGTGTTGCCGAGATCAATGAGATCAGATGATCGGCAAGATGGTCGTAGTGGGCAGTTTCGGGGCCGATTGTCGTCAATGCCGGATGACTGAATTCGCCCTCGTCGATATTGCCGCAGCCGATGACTGCAATGTCGCCGGGCACGGAGAGGCCGGCCTCCTCGAATGCGTGCAGGGCGGTCACGGCAGCAAGATCGGATTCGACGAAAAGCGCGGTCGGCCGATCCTTGCGGGCGGCCAGCGCCGTAGCATTGGCAAACGCAGCTTTGCGCCCCTCTGCACCGCCGATCACCAGGTTGTCTCGCAGCGGAAGGCCGCGTGCTTGCAGGAAGCTGCGATAGGCGGCGAGACGGCTCCCGTCCACCGCTTGCTCATGCACCATATAGGCGATGCAGCGATGGCCGGTTCGGTAGAGGTAGTCGAGTGCCTCGAAGACGGCCCTGCCAGTATGCTGGCGCACAACCGAGAAGCCTGCCGGCTCGATGGTCGGATGGAAGATCACCGCTGGCCGGCCCGCGGCCGCCAGGCGCGCGGCCAAGAGCATCACCTCGGGCTCGGAGAGATGCTGCCAGTCGGCGATAATGCCGTCTGCCAGCCCGCTCTCGATTTCCCTCACGATCCGGTCGGTTCGCTCGAAGGTGTCTCCCGCGGTGACAATTGTCGAAAATCCCCTCAGCGCCGCTGCAGATTGGATATCCTGCGCGATCCGGTCGCTGAACGGCACGCCGAGACGAGGCAGTACAAGGCAGATTCGCTCGGCCTGCTGGCGGCGCAGCTGCCGCGCGGTGCGGTTTTGCACGTAGTTGAGCTCAGCGACGGCCTCGAGGATGCGCTGCCGCGCCTCCTTGCCGACGAACTTCAGGCGCGTGCTGTCGCCGCTGAGCAGGTACGACACGGCAGCGGTCGATACATTGGCGCGCCGGGCGACATCGGCCATGGTCGGCGCCTTTCTGCGATCGGAACTTCTCTCGTGCATTGTTGGATCCGCTGCGCGACGTGACATGATCAGCTGTCGCTCAGCCGGATTTCATTCCAGCTTCCATGTCCGGCGGCAAGGATCTCGGGCCTTGCCTCGCCGGCCTCCTCCATCAGGGCAACGATGCGGCCTCGCAGCCATGCACGCGTCTCTGCGTGATCGGGCGAAGCTATGAGATTGGTTAGCTCGTTCGGATCGCCATCGAGGTCGTAGAGCCTCGCCTCGATATAGAAATCGCTGCCGGAATCCCGCCAGCCGTCTTTTCCCGGTGCCTCGACCTCATATTTCCACCGTCTGGTGCGCAAGGCGCGGCCGACATGGTGCTCGCTGATTTGAATGAATATCTCGTCGCGCGGCGGCCGTTCGCCCTGCAGCGCGTCGAGCAGCGAGACGCCCTGCATCGAATTGGGCACTTTCAGGCCGGCCGCGGCGAGCAGGGTCGGCGCGAGATCGACGAGGCTGACCAGGCCTTCATATGTGCCGATGCGCTGGAAGCCGGGGCCGTGGAATAGCGTCGGCACGCGGATCGACGCCTCATGACAGGAACGCTTGTATTCGTTGTTGCGGGTCTTGAAGTGACATCCGTGGTCGGAGGTGAAGAGGATGATCGTGTCGTCAAGCCGGCCAAGGCTGTAGAGCGCCTCGATCAGCCGTCCAAACGCCTCGTCGAGGCGTGCGACCATGCCCAGATAGCCGGGGAAATGTTCCGCTGTCGTGCCGCCAAGTGCGGCGAGATCGCCGGGAATGGCGAGCTTCTTGCGGATCCTGTCCTCGTATCCGAGCGGGGCAGGGTAGTTGTCCGTCTGGTTCTGGTGATGCGGCTCGAGGAAGGACAGGAATAGAAAGAACGGCTCGTCTTCCCTCGATGCGACATAGCGGATTGCAGCGTCGGTTAGGGCATCGACGCGGTATCCCGGCAGCTTCACCGCCTTGCCGTCATTGTCGTGGACGACGGTGTCGAAGGGGCCGGAAGTGAACTCCAGGATGTTGGAGGCCAGCCAGTAGCGATACCCGCCGCGTTCTTCCTGGGTGACCGGCTCGGCGGACCCCAGGTGCCACTTGCCGATGTAGGCGGTGTCATAACCTGCCGCGACGAAATGATGCGCGAGCGTGCGCTCGCTCTTAGGCAGTGGGATATCGTTACGGTAGCAGCCGGTCGTAGTCGGGTACCGCCCCGTCTGAAAGACGGAGCGGGCGGGGCCGCAAACGGGCTGGCAGGTAAACGAATTCGCCACGAACGTGCCGATCCCGGCGAGGCGGTCGAAATTTGGCGTAAGCTGGAGCGGATTGCCATGGACGCCAACGGTGTCCCAACGCTGCTGGTCGGTGAAGAAGACGATCACGTTCGGTCGGCGGGACGTCATAGGGTGCAATAACTCCGAATGGTCATTTCATGCCTGCCAGCATCACGCTGCGGACGAAGTAGCGCTGCGTGAAGAGGAACAGCAGCAGGCTCGGGATGAAGAGAATGATCCCGCCCGTCGCCGTCAGGTTCCACTGGGTGAAGAATTCCTGGTTGAAAAGCGTCAGTCCCGTCGTGATCGGCCGCATTTCGGTGGTGTTGACGGCGACCAGCGGCCAGAGGAATTCGTTCCACTGGAACACGAAGGTGAGGAGGGCCAGCGTCGCCAGTGCCGGACGGACCTGCGGCAGCACGATGCGCCAGTAAAGGCCGAGTTCCGAGCAGCCGTCCATCCGTGCAGCGTCAAGCAACTCGTCGGGAATCGGACGGATGAACTGCCGCATCAGGAAGATTCCGTAGGCGCTCATGGCGAATGGAAGGATAAGGCCCTGATAGGTGTTGAGCCATCCCATCCGCGCGGTGAGCACATAGAGCGGGATCATGCGGATGAAGAATGGGATCATCAGCGTCGACAGCACCGCGACAAACATGACGCGCTTACCGGCGAATTCCATCTTCGCGAAGACGTAGCCGATCAACGGATCGAAGATCAGATGGAGGAAGGTAATCCCGCCGGCGATGATGAAGCTGTTGAGCGTGAAACGCGCGAACGGCGCCTTCTGCCAGATGTCGATGTAATTCGTGAATTGCCACGTCTCGGGGATCAGAATCGGAATGCCGCTGAAGACGTCGGCATCGCTCTGCAGCGACAGCGAAAGCATGTAGAGGAACGGAAAGATCGACAGCGCCACGCAGAAGAGCAGCAGTAGGTAGGACGGGAGCGTTTTTGCGAATGTCATGCCAACCTCAATAGGTGGTTTCGCGGTTGAGCAGGCGGAACTGAACGAAGGTGATGGCCAGGATCAGCAGGAACATCAGGAAAGACAGCGCCGAGGCGTAGCCGATGTTGAGCTCGAAGAAGGCTGCCTCGAACACGTGCAGGCTGAAGAACCGCGTCGCGTCGGCCGGTCCGCCCTTGGTTATCAGGTAGGCCGGCGCCAGCTCCTGCAGCTGGCTGATCGTGCTGACGACCGCGATGAACAGCGTGGTCGGCGTCAACAACGGCCAGGTCAGATAGCGGAATTGCTGCGTCGGCGTGGCGCCGTCGATGGATGCGGCATCATAGAAGTCGGACGGGATCGACTGCAACGCGGAGAGGTAGATCAGCATGGCATAGCCGACATCCTTCCAGACCGTGATGGCGATGAGGGTCGGCAGCGCGGTCGAGGTGTCGCCGAGCCAATTCTGGGTCGGCAGCCCAAGCTCGGCAAGGAAGCTGTTCAAGATGCCAGTGTAGGGATCGAGAATTGCCTGCCACATCAACGCGACGATCACGAAGGAGGTGATGTAGGGAAAGAAGATGATTGCGCGGATCAGAGTGCGCCCCGGGATCGGCCGGTTGAGCACGACCGCCAGTCCGAGGCCAATGGCGATGCTGGCCGCGGTGACGCCTATCGCGAAGGCCAGCGTCACGAAGAGCGACTGCCGAACGCGCGCGTCGCCGAGGGCAGCAACGTAGTTGTCCAGTCCGGCGAATCGGCTCTCGCCGATCAGCGGCTGGCCGCTGTACAGGCTCGCCCAAAACTCCAGTCCTATCGGATAGAAGAAATAGACCGAGAAATAGAGGATTGCTGGCGACAGCAGCAGGTAAGCGAGAAGCGTTTGTCTGGTGCGCCGGCTGAAGCGGGCAGCTCGCCGGGTCGGCATCGCGCCGACGCGAATGTCCGTATCGGCCGTATCGGTGCTGCCGCTGATAAACATCGACCTAGTTGTTGGCCAGGATGACGTTGGCCTCGGCCGCGAATTTCGGCATGATCTCGGCTGCTGGCTTCTGATTGTAGATGATATCCTCGAGCGCACTTTGCAGACGCTTCTCGATTCGCGCGTGCTTGCCGGTGAGGCGCAGCTCGGCGGTGACGTCTTGGGCGTAAGGCAGGCATTTGCTGAAGCTGCCGATGACCGGATCGGCCTGAACCTCGGCGTTTTCGGCCCAGGATTTGCGCGGCATCGTCATGCCCGCTTCCTTGGTAGCCGCTAGTTCCGTGTCGAGCGCGACGAGCCGCTTCAACAAGTCCCAGGCCTCCTTCGGGTGCTTGGCGTCCTTAGGGATCATCACGCTGACGCCGCCCGCGAACGTCGCCTGCACCTTGTGCTTGAGTGATGGCGCAACCGCCCAGTTGAGCTTCGGGTTGCCCGAGCGGATCGGCTTCACGTCCCACGGACCGGTTATGATCATTGCGACCCGGTTGGCCGTGAACAGCTTTTGCGGACCCTCATAGTCAGCACCCGCCGCCGGCTTGGTCGCTGCTTTTTCCTTGTGGATCAGGTCGGCGAGGAACTGGATCGCTTCGATCGCCTCAGGACTGTCGAGATTGACCTTGTTTGTCTTGGGATCGTAATAGCTTACGCCGTTCTGCAGCAGCCACGACGAATAATATCCGATGCTGGGGTTGGGAGCGAAGCCGAAGCGGGCGCCGGTCGTCGTCGCCTTGGCAACCTTCAGGAACTCCTCCCAGGTCGCAGGCGGCGTGTCGAAGCCCGCCTGCTTAAGCATATCGACGTTGTACACGAGGGTGGCGCAGGTGAGGTGGATCTGGACGCCATAGTACTGGTCGCCGAGTTTGTTGCGCTCGACGGAATAGGCTTGCCAGTCGTCGGGATAGCCGATAGCCTTGCCGTCTTGTTCGATGAAGTCGTTCAGCGGCCGCAGCAGATTCCGCTGGCCGAATTCCTGCACCCAGCCGCCGGGTTCGGCGACGAGATCGGGCGGGCTCTTCGCAGCAAAATCCGCCACCAGCTTGGTGCGCATATCCGGCCACTGGAATTTCTCCCACTGCACCGACCATCCGGGATGATCGGCCTCGAACTTTGCTATTGCATCGGCATAAGCTTGATAGGCGTGGCCGGCGTTCCAATAGAGCGTCAAGGTCTCGGCATAGGCCGCAGTCGCGGTCGTCAGGGCCACGCCCAAAACCATGCCGTGCAGGAATCCGACTGACTTGTAGCGGCTCATCTTGGTCTCCTCCCTGGTTTGCCAACCGCCTTCCTCACAATGGATGGCGTTATATTATTCGATTAATATACCCGCTATACCGCAGTTTTTGTCAAGCTGAGACTTAGTCGTCATCAATGGCCTTGGGGTTTAGAAACCCGCCGACGGTGTCCAGGTCGTCACGAACGCCGCACGATGTGTTCGACAAGGCGGGGCGCCTCCTCGGTGACTGCCAATATTGTGCCTGACTTGCGTGTGGAGGCCAGCGAAGTAAATGCCTGGCAGGGCGGCCACGCCATCCTCGTGAACAGGCTGTCCTTCCGGGTCGAGCAGACCGGAAAGCCTCACCCAACTGAAATCGCCCTTGAAGCCGGTGCACCACACCACGGTCGTGATGCCGGACCCGGCGAGGTCAAGCGAAACGATAGCCGGGTCCGGCCGATGCGCTGTGACAGTATCCGCTGGATCCGGCTCCGACACGGGAGCATCGATTCCAGAGCGGCTGATGTATTCGTCGATATAGCGTTTAACGTTGGCGGAGGCTTCATCCGCAAAACGAATATGCTCTTCGAGATCGTCGGCGAACGACAGACGGCGGTCGTCCTCGACGCCCGCGAGTCGCCCTAGCAGCACGATGCCTCGGGCGCCGAGCGCTTGCAGGCTTATCGTGTGTTCCACGCCAAGCAGACCACGAGGTGGAATGCGCCCCGCAAGTCGAATGATCTCGTCTCGACGTACGTCGAGAAACCCGCTTTCGACGAGCCAGATCATGATGTCGCGACCTCGGTAGCGCCGCGAGAGCCGCCCGACGCGGCTGGTGGCAAGGAAGACTGTTCGGCCTGCTTCTGCCAGGTCCTCCGCGATCTGGACACCAGACTGGCCGCTTCCGACCACCAGCACCGCTCCAGCCGGAAGATCGGCGGTGCTGCGGTAATCAGAAGCATCGAACTGGCGCAGGCCTGGCGGCAAGGCAGCGGCGAACACTGGGCGCACCGGACAATTCAAGTCGCCGCTTGCGATCACCACGTTGCGTGCCAAAACTTTGCCGCGCGAGGTGGTCAACCGATAGACGCCATTCCCGTTCCCACCGGAGAGCTCGGTCACAACAGTGTCCGGTTCGACCGGTAGTTCGTTTCGCCTGGCGAAATCCTCAAGCAGGGCGACGAACTGGTCGCGCGTCAGGGCACCGAACGGATCTGAACCGTCATAGAAGTCGCCTGGCATGACGGTCTGAACGTTTGGGGTATTCATCCGGAAAGAATCCCACCGCTGCGTGCGCCAGGTCTCTCCGATGCGGCCTCGCTCCAGTACGGCATGGCGCAAGCCTTGCCGTGCCAGCGAATAGCTGACGCCCAGGCCGGCCCAACCGGCCCCGACCACCACCGCATCAAGGATGTTGGCGTCATCCGTCATTTGCCGCGGATCCGGGTGTGCTGGCGCCGGAACAGCGCTTCGAGGCGGCACCAACGCCATCAGCGTAACGCCTTGGCCAGCGGACAACCGCCAAACAGCGGCCGATGCTGCCTGAACCCATCCCCGCGATCTGCATGGCTTCGCCCCCGATGCGAGGGCACGATAACAGCTTTATCGGGTCACGGCACAATCAAATACTCATCCGAAACCGGCAATGGTCGCGGCCTAACCTGGAAAGATCGTGAAACCGCCATCGACTCGGATTACCTGCCCGTTGATGAAGCGCGCGCGCGGACCGGCGAGGAAGGCCACCGCTTCGGCGATCTCTTCAGGCTCCGCATACCGGTTCAGCGATTTCTTGCTCGAATCCATGCGCTGCGGATCGACCACACGGCTCGCCTGGAACCGTGCCGTCTTGGTGGCGCCGGGGCTCACCGCATTGACGCGTACGCCATCGTCGATCAGTTCCTTGGCGAGGCAGCGCGTATAATGGACGACAGCCGCCTTGAGCGTCGAGTAGACCACCTCGGGCGAGCATCCGATATGCGCTGCCGCCGAGGCGATGTTGATCACCGAGCCTGAGCCACGCTTGACCATCGGCGGAACGAACGCCTGGCAGACCAGCATCGTGCCGATGAGGTTGTTCTCGGTTAGAACCTTGATGTCTTCGTAGTCGATGTCCAGTGCGTTGTTGGGATTGGGCTTTACGCCCTTGGCGCCGATGTCGCCGCCGGCGCAGTTTACCAAGACGTGCACGTCGCCGAGCTCCGCCTCGATCTTCCTCTTCATTTCCGCGACAGCTTGCTTGTCGCCGATGTTGCCGGTGACCGCGGTGATGCGCGTCCCATGCTTCTCCAAGCCCCTGGCAGAGTCGCCGAGGTCCGCGAATTCGCCATATTGAGATGGCCGGGCCCAATCGAGGTCGTGGACCGCGACGTTTGCGCCAAGTTCGGCCAAGCGGTCGGCCATCACGCGGCCGAGGCCGCGTCCCGAGCCGGTGACGAAGGCGGTCAGGCCGCTGAGGTCTCGGGTGGTCATGCTGATTTCTCCATTGCAATGAAATCGAACTTCTTCATGTTTGCGGCGCTGCGGCGGATCATGTCGAGCTCGTACGAAACGAGCGCGCTGTCATCATCGCGCTCCCATGGCGTGCGGTAGTCGGCGTCGTCCGCAAGGCGGTTCAGGCGCGCAGCACTCAGGCAGGCCGCGAACTCGCGGGCGGTCTTCGGCGCATATCCGTTCCACCAGTCGTCGGTAAGACAGCGAACGTGACGGGCCTCCAGCGCGCCGGGCTCAAGCACCGCCGTCAGCGTGTCGTGGTGCTCGCCAAGGATGGCTGCCAGTTCGGCGAAAGGCACGGCGCCGTCGCCGATCGCGCAGCGGACCAGGCGGTAGCCCTCATCCGTGAACTGGACGCGATAGTCCTTGAGGTGAACGTGGCGGACATGGGGCGCGATCCGGCGCGTGAAGGCAAGCGGCGCCTCGCCGACAGGAAAGGTGTTGCCGGTGTCGTAGGTGATGCCGACACCCGGCCCGCCGAGTTCGCAGAACGCAACCAGTTCGTCGCTGCCGAAGTCCTGATGGTTCTCGATGCCGAGCACGCGTCCCTCGGCCGCCGCACGCAGCCCCCATTCCGTCAAGGCAGCGCGAATCGTTGCGTTGAACTCGCTCCATTTCGGACCCCACGCATTGCGGTCGCCGCACAGGACAGGCGTCAGTGCGATACGGATCGTCGTCGCCTCGAGCAGGCGCGCAGCCCGAAAGGCGTTGTCCAGCGGACCTGCCACTAGAAGTCCGCCGCTCACCACCGGGACGATGTCCAGCGCGGCAAGACGCCTGCGCAGGGCGACGATTTCGGCGTCAGTCAAGTCGGTCAACCACGGTTCGTAGATCTCGAGCGTGCGTGCGCCCAGTTCCTGCGCCAGCGTGATGAAGCCTTCCAGCCCCACGCCGTCCGGATTGTGCCGCGGCGTGCCGCGGCCCTGCAGGCCGAGATAGTAGGTCAGTCCGTAAGGGTTGAGGCCGAGACGAAACATCAGCTTGGCGGTTCCAATGGAGAGCGGAGAGGCGTCACTAGCGTAGACCGGCATCGACGGTTATGGACTGTTTGGTGATCATGCGGCTGTCGTCGGCTGCCAGGAAGAGCACCGTGCGTGCAATCTCCTCGCCCAGCAGGACGCGGCGGATCAATTGCCGCTGCACCGTCTGGTCGACTGCCTCCTGCGTCTTGAACCACAGCTCACGCTGCCGCTCGGTCATGACGGCGCCGGGTTCGATCGCATTGACGCGGATGTTATCCGGTCCGAACGACCGCGCCAACGCACGCGTCAGCGCCACCACGGCCCCCTTGGCGGTGGCATAGGCCACCATCTGGTCCGCTCCGAACCGCCAGGCAATGGAGGAGAAGTTTATGATCGAGCCGAAGCCGAGTTCCTTCATATGCGGATGCACTGCCTGCGCGGCGAAGAAGTGATGCCTCAGATTGACATCGAAGCTGCGGTCCCAATAGTCGGCCGTTATCGCGTCGATGGGATGGCGCTGATCATTGGCTGCGTTATTCACCAGGACGGCGACCGGACCAAGCCGCGCGCGCACGCCTGCTACCGACGCCTTTAGCGCATCAACGTCGGTCACATCGCAATGGAGATATAACGGAGCCTGCCCGGCGGCACCAGCGAGCTCGCGCACCAACGCCTCCGCTGGTTCGTCCTGCACATCGAGAAAGGCTATCCGGGCGCCGTTCGCCACGAAGGCGCGGACCATATCGGCGCCAATACCGGAGGCGCCGCCGGAGATCACCACGACCCGATCGGTCAAGCTTGGATAAGTCGCGAATTGTACGGACATCAAACTACAGAAGCGCCTTGGTTGTTGGATCGAACAGACAGGCGCGCGACATGTCGATGCCGAGCGTTATCGTCTCGCCCATGACGGGAGCGTCATCCGGCTCGAAACGGCCGGTGATCTCCAGGTCACCCAGCCTGAGCACGGCAAGCGTCTCGGCCCCGGTAGGCTCGACCAATTCGACCGGCGCCTGCATGGACGCTACAGCAGGTTTGCGCGACTTCAGATCGGTCGTGAAACGGTAGATGTGTTCCGGCCGGATACCGAGCACGACGTCCTTTGGCGCACCGGCGGGCATCGGCGCGGCAAGGGCGAGGCTGGCGTCGCTGCCGTCAGCGGCGCGTACCGAGATGCTGGTCGAGCCCGTAAGCCGGGCGGGAATGAAATTCATCGCCGGCGATCCCATGAAACCGGCAACGAACATGTTGGTCGGCCGGTCGTAGATCCGCTTCGGCGTGTCGAACTGCTGTACCGAGCCCTGGTTCATCACCGCAATGCGGGATGCAAGCGTCATCGCCTCGACCTGATCGTGGGTGACATACACCGTGGTCTTGCCGACGCGATGGTGAAGCTTCTTGATTTCGGTACGCATGTCGACGCGCAGCTTGGCGTCGAGATTGGACAAGGGCTCGTCGAACAAAAACAGCTTCGGGTCGCGCACGAGGGCACGCCCCATCGCAACGCGCTGCCGCTGGCCCCCCGAGAGCTGGCCGGGCTTGCGTTTAAGCAGCTGTTCGATCTGCAGGAGTGCGGCAACCCGCTGGACAGCTTCCGCCTGCGCCGCTTTTGGCACGCCGCGGCTCTCCATGCCGAAGGTGATGTTCTGGCGCACCGTCATGGTGGGATAGAGGGCGTATGACTGGAACACCATCGCAATATCGCGGTCCTTGGGTTGCACCGAGTTCACCAGCCGGTCGCCGATCCATATCTCGCCCGACGTGACGGTTTCCAGTCCGGCGATCATGGCGAGCAAGGTTGACTTGCCGCAACCCGACGGGCCGACAAGGGCGACGAATTCTCCGGTCTTAGCCTCGAGATCGATGCCGGCAAGAATCTCGAGCGAGCCGTAGCTCTTGTGAAGGTTGCGGATCATCAACGCGGACATCGGCGACGCCTCATTTTATGGCGCCCTGGGTGAGGCCGCGCACGAAGTATTTTCCACCAAACAGATAGATCAGCAGCGGAGGCAACGCGCCGATCAGCACGGCTGCGCTCATCACATCGTAAGCACGCGCGGTCGTGCCGCCGGCCGTGAGCGCGACCAACGCCGCCGTAATCGGCTGCTGCTGGCCCGATGTGAAGACGACGCCGAACAAATACTCGTTCCAGATGCCGGTGAACTGCCAGATGACGGTGACAATCAGAATCGGCGGCGACAGGGGCAGGATGATCTTGCGGAAGATCCGCCAGAAGCCGGCGCCGTCGATGCGTGCCGCCTTGATCAGGTCGTCCGGTATGCTGACGTAGAAATTGCGGCAGAACAGGGTGGTGAACGAGATGCCCTGGACGACGTGGATCAACACCAGCCCGTATGTGGAATTGGTCAGGCCGAGCTTGCCGAGCAGGAACGCCCACGGCATCAACGAAATCTGGCCGGGCATGAATACGCCGAGCAGCATCAGATTGAAGATCAGTTCAGAGCCCCTGAAGCGCCATTTGGAGAGGATGTAGCCGTTCATGGCGCCGAGAATGGTCGAGATGATGGTGGCGGGGATCGTCATCGCCAGCGAGTTGAAGAAATTGCGCTTCATGCCCTCGCAGGTACCGCTGACGCAGTAGGATCCCCAGGCCTGCGCCCACGCATCGAACCGGAAGCTGCGCGGTACGGAGATGAGGCCGTTGCGGGCAATCTCCGACTGCTCGCGCAATGAGTTGAAGATCACCACCAGTAGCGGCACGAGATAGACGATCGCGAAAAGCGTCAGCACGGCATAGACAAGGAAGCGGCTCCAGAAATGCCGGCGCGTGGCCGCGGCAGCTTCCGGATCAAAGCCGGTCGGATTGGGGCGGGCCGGATCAAAGCTGGCATCGGGAGCAATTTCAGCCATTGCGGCCCTCCGCCCGCCGGCGCCAGACGATCCACAAGGAGTACGGCACCAGCACCACCGCGACCGCCGCGAGCATCATCATCGCCGCGGCGGCACCCTCGCCGATTTGGCCGCGCTGGAACATCAGGTCGTAGACATAGATGGCGGGGAAGGTGGTGGACACACCTGGGCCGCCTCGCGTCAACGCCGCCACCAGGTCGAAGGTCTTGATGGCGAATTGTATCTGAATGACCGCCACCGCCAGGAATATCGGAGCGATGGTTGGCAGGATGACCCTCCGATAAGTCCGGAAAACCGACGCGCCGTCGATTTGCGCGGCTTTGACGAGATCCGGATCGACCGACCGCAGACCGGCCAGGAAAAGTGCCATTGCGAAGCCGGACGACTGCCAGATACCGGTTATGATCACCGCATAGATCGCAGTGTTGCGGTTGGCCGTCAGGGCGAAGCTGAAGTCGGTCCAGCCGAGCCCGCGAACGAAGGCCTGGATACCGTCGACAGGATTATAGAGCCAGCTCCACACCGTGCCGGTGACGATGAAGGACACCGCCAACGGGTAAAGGAAGATGGTGCGCCAAGCCGCCTCGCCGCGGACGCGCTGGTCGATTGCGATCGCGAGCAGCAGGCCAACCGCCATAGAGCCAACGATATAGAAGCCGCTGAACAGGAAGAGATTGGTATAGGCGATGTTCCAGCGCCGGTTTGCCCAGAGCGAAGCGTAATTGTCCAGGCCGACGAACCCATAGGTCGGCAACAGCGACGAATTGGACAGCGAGATGTAGAGTGTCCAGAGCGTGAAGACGAAAACATAGATGAAACTCGCCGCTATCGACGGCGCCAGCACCAGAATGGGCACCATCGTGCCCAGGCGCTCGCGCCACGGACGGGCCGCGGCAGCTGCGGCTGGTACAATCAGATCATGGGTGGACATCGGGCTGCTCCGGCGAGGTCTGGCCGGGAGCTTCGCCCCCGGCCATCATCGGCAGCGTCACTTCTGCGCTTCGGCCGCATCCGCCATCGCATTGGCCGCGTCCTGCGCACTCATATCCGGCGTTGCTACAAACTCCGTGATGCTATCCATTATTGCGCCGCGGACCTTTTGCGGAACCGTCATGTTGTGCGCCATCGAACGCACGAGCGTGCCGGCGGCGATCGAGGCTTGCAGATCCTTTTGCGAGAGTTGCTGGCAGGGATTGAAGCCGTTCGAAAGATCGACGTCGAGGCGGGCCGGAATGGACCCTTTGGTCTGATTGAAAATGGTCTGGAATTCGGGCGACAGGATGATGCTGGCAAGCAGCTTCTGTCCCTCGATATAGTCCGGGTCCTTCTGCTTGAAGAACACGACGGAGTCTGAATTCAAGATGAAACCGGGCTTGCCCCAATCGGTCGGCGCCTGAGCGCAGACATAGTCGGTGCCCTCCTTGAAGCCGCCGGCCGTCAGCAGGCCGATCGTCCAGTCGCCCATGATGTGGAAGGCGGCCTCGCCGCGGCCGACGAGATGCGACATGGTATCCCAGTCACGCCCGTTCATGCCGGGGTCCATGTACTTCGAGGTCATGGTGCGAAACTGCTCGAAGGCCTTGACCATGCCGTCGCTGCGCATGGCATCGACGTCGCCCTCGACGAAAGCTTTCTTGTAGAGATCGAGGTCCTGACCGTACACGACCACTTCGAAGACGGTCGAGTCGGTCCAGTCGGCGGTCGAGTGCGAAATGCAGATCTTGCCGCTGGCCACGATCTTGTCGCAGGCGGCGTTGAATTCCGCCCATGTCTTCGGCATCTCGGTGACGCCCGCGTCCTTCATGACCTTCGGCGATGCCCACAGCCAGTTGATGCGGTGGATGTTCATCGGCGCGGCCACCCAATTCCCGGTCGGCTTCATCACCGGCAGCAATTCGGGAGCGACGACCTTCTCCCAATTTTCCGCCTTCGCCAGGTCGTCGAGATTGGCTGTCATGCCCGTCTCGTTCCATTCGGCGATCTCGGGGCCTTTGAGCTGCACAGCGGGAGGTGCGTTGCCGGCGATCACATCAGCACGCAGTTTGGCCAGGGTATTGGCCGTATGGCCTGCGATGGAGGTCTGCTGCCAGGTGCCACCCTTGGCGGTAAACATCTCGCCGAGCTTGGCGATAGCCTGGGCGTCCGATCCGGTGGCCCATTGATGCAAGAGGTTGGTCTTCGGCTCCGCGAGGGCTGTTCCGGTAATCAAGGTGAAGGCGGTAGCGGCCGCAAAGGCCGTCCTCAGGTATTTCATCGTTTCACTCCCATATGTGATGCACGGTTCGTATCGACCGCTTGTGGCCCGCGATTTGAGGTCGTGGCCGGCGAGATGCAGTAATCTCCGTTCTTTCCAAGATGACATATTTGGGCTATCAGTCAACGTGCTTTGTGCTCATCATGAACAAACCTTCGCTTAGAAATTGGCTGATCGACAGGCCGTCCGCGTCGCCGGAGAGCCTGATCGTCCGATGCCTGCGCGAGCGCGGCGTGCTTTCTGCGTCGCAAATTACCCGCATTACCGGTTTGGCGCGGTCGACGGTTTCAACCGCGCTCAACGGCTTGAGAAAGTCAGGGATGGTGATCGAATCCTCGGCCCATCATGACGCGGCCAGGGGTATCGGCAGGCCTGCCACGACATTGACGCTCAATCCCGCTGCGGGCACCTGCGTCGGCATCCATCTGGGCCTCGACGAGATGCGGTGTGTCGTCGCTGACGTCTCGCATTCTTTCGTTGCCGAACAAACTATCCCCATGGGTCTGGACTACCAGCCGCAACAGGCGGCCCAGCTCGCCAAGTCAGTAATTGCCCGATGCTACGAAGAGAACGGTCTGCCGATGGCGGGGCTCCTGGGGGTTGGGGTCTCCGTCTCGGGCCCAGTCAGCCGCGAAGGAGTGGTGCTGCGCGCGAGTATCGTTCCGACCTGGGCCGGGGTCAACATCCGCGATGTGTTCGGGCCGGTCCTTGAACAGCCGATCTTCGCCGACAATGAGAGCAACTGCTCGGCCATTGCCGAGCTGATGTGGGGTGCTGCCGTCGGCCAGGACGATTTCGTGCTGTTCAAGGTCGATCTGGGCGTCGGCGGGGCCATTGTCCAGCACGGTCGTCTGGTGAGCGGCATCGCCGGCGGCGCCGGCGAATTCGGGCACATTAGCATCGATCCCGGCGGCGACCTTTGCCGGTGCGGCAATCGAGGATGCCTGGAGCTCTATGCCAGCTTTGCCGGACCGCTCGAGCAGATTTCGCGCATCGTGCGGCGGCCGGTCACGATGGACGACGTGATCATGATGGCCGAGGAGGGCGACGTGAGGGCGCTGCGGATGATCGAGGACACCGCCGAGTTCGCCGGCCGTGGCCTTGGCCTGATCGGTTCGGTTCTCAATCCGCCGCTCATCATCATCAGCGGCCGCATGGCCTTGGCGGGCGACATTCTCCTGGCGCCACTGATCGCATCATATGAACGCCACACGCTCATCAAGTCCCGCGATGTGGCGCCTGCGCTGCGCACGCGGATAATCGTTGGCAAGCACACGGAGAACGATGCATTGCTCGGCGCGGTCGGCCTCGTGCTGCGCCACAACAGCCGGCTTCAGTGACCCGGCTTGCTTCGGGTGGCGCTCTGATTTTGCGAGCTGCTCGCCGAAGCAGCGGAACTGATGTTTGCGTACGCGACACGCACCGTGCGCTGCCTCGGCTTGATCGCGGTGGCGAGCAGCAGGCCGGCGATGATGAAGGCGGCGCCGGCGAGATCGTAGTCGTGCAAGCTTTCGCCAAGGACCAGATAAGCGAGAACGGCGACGAAGGCGGTCTGGAGATAGAGCAGCATGCTGGCGCGCCCCGCACCAAGCGTCTCGACGCTACGGTTGTAGAGATAGTACATCAGAGCGCCGCCGGGGCCGGCAACATAGGCGAGAGCCAGAAGGCCGTTCGCATGCAGCGCTGAACGATCCCCGGAAAACAGTTCCCAGAGATAGAAGGGCAGTGCGGCCAGCGCGCCGGCTCCCAGCAGCAGGACCACCATCGGCAGAAGCTCGATAGCGAATTTGGCGCGACGCAGCAGCACGGTGTAGAGGCCCCAACAAAACGCGCTGCCGACGATCCACAACTCGCCGGGATTGAACTGCAGCTGCATCAGCGCGGCAAGGTCGCCGCGCGCCACGATCACCACCATCCCGGCCAGAGCGACCAGCGCTCCAAGCGCTTTCCAGATACCGAGGGGCTCGCCGAGCACGAAGCGGGCAAGCACCATGGTCATGATCGGCGACAGCGCCATGATGATGCCGGCGGTTGTCGCGTTGGTGTAGTTGAGGCCCGTGTAGATCATGCCCTGACACAAGGTTAGCCCGATAGTGCCGATGACCAGCACCTCGATCACCCGGGATTGGATCAGCACGAGCATCGCCCCGTGATGACGATGGACGATAGGCAGCAGGATCGCGCACGCGAGCGTCAGCCGCCAGAAGCAGAGCGCCCAAGGCGGCATCTCGGGGGCAACCCACTTGGCGGCGATATAGACGCCGGCCGACAGGAGCCAGCAGAGCGTCGCGAGGGAATAGGCGAGCGGAAGTGATGCGCCGGGTGTCGCCTTCGCTACACTTGGATGTGCTATCGGCAGCGATTGGATATCCGTCTCCTCCCACCGCAGACTTTAGCAGATTTGCGGCGTCTTGCTAAGCAGCAACAACAGCTGTTTCACCAGCTGGTGCAATCGGTGGGTCATTGTGGGTCCCGCCGTTCACGGTCTCCTTCCATTCGAACGCATGTTGGCCCATGAGCAACTCGATACCGAAAAGCGCAAGCCGTACCGATTTCGCGCGATACAAATGTGAGATTTATATTGCGCGACAGATATTCGCGCGGTTGCCACAGTCTTCTCGCGCCATATTTCTACCGAGCGCAGATCTGTCGCGAATTCCTGGCCCTCGGATTACGAGCGCCGCTGTTTCGAGGCAATTGGAAGAATAAGCCACTGACTTCCGTTTGCACAAAGAGCGCGACACAAATCCATGCGGAGGACGTCCGATGCATGCCGGCTTCCCAGGAAGCGTACTCGTAGCGGTGTTGGGCACCGTCATGGCAAGCTGCGCTGGCATTCCGGCGCAAAAAACCGGGGCAATATCCGGCTATGGCCCCAACCCCACTTTACCGAAACCAAGACCGACGCTGATCCCGACTGTTAACATCGCCGAGGCGAAAGGCTGGCAGAAAGAAGGTATGCCGACCCCGGCGAAGGGGCTGACAGTGAACGCCTTCGCCACCGGCCTCGACCATCCGCGCTGGCTACATGTGCTTCCGAACGGCGACGTGCTGGTTGCTGAAACCAATGCCCCTGCCAAGCATGACGAAGGCTTCAGTCTTAGAAAGGTCTTCATGGACCTGGCTATGAAGCGGGCTGGCGCCGCGACCAAAAGCGCCAACCGCATCACGCTCCTGCGCGACACCGATGGCGACGGCATTGCGGATGTGCGCACGACGTTCGCGGAAGGCCTCAATTCGCCCTTCGGCATGACGCTGTCCAAAGGCAAACTCTTTGTCGCGAATACCGACGCGCTCGTCGCTTTCCCCTACTCCAATGGCCAGACCCGAGTCAGCACGTCGCCGGAAAAGATCATCGACTTGCCGGCCGGGGACCTCAACCATCATTGGACCAAGGACGTGATCGCAACTCCGGATGGACGCAAGCTCTATGTCACCGTTGGTTCCAACAGCAACGTTGGAGAAAACGGCATAGCCGCGGAGAAGAACCGCGCCGCTGTCCTTGAAGTGGATCGGTCTACCCGCCGCACTCGGGTCTTCGCCTCGGGCCTGCGCAACCCGAACGGGCTCTCCTGGAATCCTGAGACTGGCCAGCTTTGGGTCGCCGTGAACGAGCGTGACGAGATCGGCGACGACCTTGTGCCGGATTACATGACCTCGGTTCGTGACGGCGCTTTCTACGGCTGGCCCTACAGCTACTACGGACAGAACGTCGACGAACGTGCCAAGCCGCAGCGCCCCGATCTCGTGGCGGCAGCGATCAAGCCCGATTACGCCCTGGGCTCTCATACTGCCTCGCTGGGACTGACCTTCTCCAAAGGCGCGCGGCTCGGTCCGGCCTACGGCAACGGCGCCTTCGTCGGCCAGCACGGCTCGTGGAATAGAAGCGTGCACAGCGGCTACAAGGTCATCTTCGTGCCGTTCCATGGTGGCAAACCGAGCGGTCCACCGGAAGATGTGCTCACTGGCTTCATCGGGCGTAATGGCGAGGCGATGGGCCGGCCGGTCGGCGTCGCTATCGATCAGACTGGCGCACTGCTCGTCGCCGACGACGTCGGTAATGTCATCTGGCGGGTCCGCCGGGCGAATGGCCGTTGAGCGCAGGTGGCCTTTCTGATTCCGACCTCACCAGCCTTCGGCTACTGCGCCACGCCCGATATGGCTGCATTCGGCTGCGATTTCGATGCAAATGCCAGGTGACGACATCGCGCCTGCCGCATGTCGGTCGCTATGGCGACGTCTATTTTGCGCATGGCTATTCGGGCAAGGGGGTGATCCTGTCGACGCTGTCGGGCAAGCTGCTCGCTGAGGCGATCACCGGTGATGCTTCGCGGCTCGATCTGTTTTCGACCCTAAGCCCGCTGCCGTTCCCCGGCGGCACGGCGCTGCGCGGCCCGCTCTATGTGCTCGGCATGCTTTGGTACGCAATGCGTGACCGCATCAAACATTGAGCGCAGGCATGCGCAATGAGGCCGAGCGCCGCCACCAAGCGATTAACGGCTGATTTCGCGGCGGCGTCCGACTTGATCGATCTTGAATATGGTCCGTAGGCAATGGCCGCGAGTCGGTCCATGCCCTGCTCCCGAAGCCTGAGCGCCGATAGACCTGCCTGCTATTTCCTCAGCTAATAGATCGATATGATTGCAGGATTGACCGTTTCATATCCCAGGCGCGGCTCCGATTTGTCTTTCGAAATCGCGCTGGAGACAGTTCCGGTTGAACTGCTATCCAATTTTGTTTCCCTGTTTTTCTTGATCGTGCTGCCCGACAGGTCGGCGCAGGCCGACGTTACTTCTGTACTGACCACTCTCTTTTTCTCGTGCGCAACGGCGGCGGTGGATACGGCCATCACAATTGCCGCGCAAACAATCGTCAATCTCATTGATTCCCCCTTAGAGCACCGCAAAAATGTGGTCGGCTGCTTTGAGACGCCGGCGAAGGCGGTATTCGCGCCTGGCCGGCCCATGCAGCTTCCGACTGCACAAGATTGTAACTACATTAGCTGCAGCGCAAGTAACCATTTCGGACTAGGGAACGGGTTCCCCTTCGATCGAAAGCGCTGGGCTGCCGGCGAAAAAGCAGGCGTTTTAGCCGTTCTCGCCGCCGAGCGCCTTCCAATTTTGGGACAGAGGTTGGCTGATGCCCTTAAACTCACGGCTACGCATTGGTTGGATCTATGCAGCGACAAGGCCAACCTTGGCAAAGCCTCTACATAGTCACCTTCGGGCAGCACCAGTCTTGGAATTCACGCCCTCAAGCAAGGCGAGCAGGCCTTTCAGAATTTCGATTGGCGGCGGCGGACAACCTGGAATGTGCAGATCGACAGGCAAGGCCTCGGACACTCCGCGCACCACCGCATAGCTGCCGGCGAAACAGCCGCCATTGCCTGCGCAATCTCCCAGTGCGACCACCCATTTTGGGTTGGGTGTTGCGTCGTAGGTCAGCTTCAATGCCTCGCGCATGTTTTTTGTGACCGGCCCGGTGACGAGCAGTACATCGGCATGGCGCGGTGATGCGACGAACCGGATCCCAAAACGCTCGATGTCATAGAAGGCGTTGTTCAGCGCGTGCATCTCAAGTTCGCAGCCGTTGCAGGAACCGGCATCGACCGCCCGGATCGACAGGCTTCGCCCCAATCGTTTGTGAGCAGCCCCATCGAGCGCGCGTGCGAGTTCGTCGACTGCCGTGCTGCTTGCCAACGGCGGACGCTCGGTGAGAGGGGGGCGTATCAGGCTTTCAAAAAGAAGCTTGCGCATGACAGCGTGCCTTCAGAGATCATGGCCCGAATAAGAGCAGTTGAACGATTTGTTGCACAGCGGAAAGTCGGCAACGATGTTTCCTTCGATCGCCGCTTCAAGGAGCGGCCATTGAAACCATGACGGATCACGGAGGTGACAGCGCTCGACCAAGCCGCCCTTGCCAATGCGCAGCCAGGCCAGAATGTCGCCGCGGAAACCTTCGACGAGCGCCATGCCTTCATGCGATCGGTTTGTCTGCGCGAAATCGACGCGGATCGGCCCGTCTGGCAGCTGTCGCAGGACTTGTTCGATCAGGGACAGGCTCTGTTCGACCTCGTGGATACGAATCCATACACGGGCGTTCACATCGCCTTCCTGGAGGAGAGGTACATCGAAGGCGAGTTCGCCATAGGGTGGATAAGCGAGATTGCGTCGGGCATCGAAGTCCCGACCGGAGGCCCGGCCAACGTAGCCTCCGGCGCGATATTGACGAGCGAGTTCCACCTTCAGCCGGCCAGTCGCGACAGTCCGATCCTGCAGCGACGCAGTGTTGTCGTAGAGCTCGACCAGCGCGGGAAACCGCTGCCTGATCTCTGCGATCAGGGACCTGAGCGCTGTCGTGCCCTCATCGCTCAGGAAGCTTGCCACGCCTCCGGGCACGATGCAGTCGCGCATCAAACGATGACTGAAGGCAGCATCGCTTGCCCGCAATACGCGCTCACGCAGCACCCCACAGTGGGCATGCATGAGCGCGAAGGCGGCATCATTGCAGATAGCGCCGATGTCGCCCAGATGATTGGCCAGGCGCTCCAACTCGGCCATGAGCGCTCGCAGCCAGACCGCGCGTGGGGGAACCTGGACACCCAGCGCCGCCTCGACGGCGCGGGCAAAAGCGAGGGAGTATGCCACGGTACTGTCGCCAGAGGTTCTGCCCGCCAATTTGGCCGCACGGTCGATGTCGGACCCCGCCATCAGGCCTTCTATACCTTTGTGCGCGTATCCGAGGCGCTGCTCCAGCCGGACGACCGTTTCACCGCTCGCCGTGAACCGGAAATGGCCCGGCTCGATGATGCCGGCATGCACGGGCCCGACCGGGATCTGATGCAGGCTCTCCCCCTCTGCAGGCAGGAAACTGTACGGGAAGGCAGTCGCAGCAGACGTCCGGACGCGGGTACTCAACGGATAGCTGACACCCCAGTGGCCATGATCAAGCCACTGTCGTGTATCAGGCGCACCTTGTGGTAGGAGCCCGAACAGGTCAGCGGCCGCACGTTCCAGGCGCAATGCGGGCGGATGCAGCCGGCCGACCGATGGGTAGCGGCCACTGGGGCATTCCAGGCTGGCGACGCCAATGTCCCCGGCGCTTTCATCGAGAAGTGCCATGTGGACGGCGCCTGGCTCACCCCATAGGCCGAGCAAGCTCCAGTGGCCCTCGGCCAGTTGCTCGACGGCAAAGCCCCATTTTTTCGGAGTCACCACGGCGCGCGACCACGGGAAATGATTTTCGACACGTTGGCCAGCAAGGATGAGGTCGATCAGCCCGGGCATGCTCTTTCTCTCCTCTGCTCACCCCAGGATACTTGCGACGTGCTGGAACCATGTGACCAGCGGTGGCGGCAGATAGATGCCGGCGGCAAACACCAACGCCAAGTGGGAATACATCGGAATGTAGGACGCCTCGGCGGGTGCAGTGCTGCCGCGCGGTTCGCCGAAAGCGACGCCGGTCAGTCGAAGCAGCAGGGCGCCGAAAGCGAGCAGAATCCCGAAAACCAACGGCATCGCCAAAAGAGGGTGTCTTGCAAATGTCGAACTCACGACCAGGAATTCGCTCATGAAGATACCGAGCGGAGGGAGGCCGGCAATGGCAACGACGCCGATGACGAGCGCCCAGCCAAGGGCAGGATGTGTTTCCGTCAGTCCCCGGATTTCGGCGATGTTCTGTGTCCCCTTGACCTGGGCAATGTGGCCGACCGTGAAAAAGATCGCCGACTTGGTCAGGCTGTGCATGACCATGTGCAGCAGCCCGGCAAAATTGGCGAGCGGGCCTCCTATGCCGAAGGCGAACACGATGATGCCCATGTGCTCGATCGAGGAGTACGCGAACAGGCGTTTGATGTCGCGGCGGCGGTAGAGCATGAAGGCCGCGAAGACAAGCGACGTCAGTCCCATCGTGATCATCAATGGCCCAGGTGCGATCGCTTCCGGGCTTGCCGCGAGCAATAGCTTGAAGCGCAGCACGGCATAGAGTGCGACGTTTAACAGCAAGCCCGACAGCACTGCGGAAATCGGCGTTGGACCCTCAGCATGCGCGTCTGGCAGCCAGGCATGTAAGGGCGCAAGGCCGACCTTTGTCCCGTAGCCGAGCAGCAGAAAGATGAAGGCGACATTGAGCAGAGCCGGATCGAAGCGCGCGGCGTGAGCGATGAGCACCGTCCAGACCATCGCATTCGTCCCCTCGCCAACAACCGGCTGTGCAGCCATGTAGACGAGGATGGTGCCGAACAGTGCGAGCGCGATGCCGACGCTGCCCAGAATGAAATATTTCCAGGCGGCCTCCAGCGCTTCGTGCGTGCGGTAGATGCCGACCATGAGCACGGTGGTCAGCGTGGCAAGCTCCACCGCCACCCACATCAAGCCAATATTGTTCGACACGAACGCCAGGTTCATGCCGAACATCATGACCTGGTACATTGCGTGATAAAACCGCAAGTTCGGGACTGTCAGCCGCCCGCTCTCCAGTTCGTGGGCAATGTAGGAAGCGCTGAAGACGCTGGTGGTGAAGCCGACGAATGTGTTGAGCACGATGAAGACGATGTTGAGATCGTCGACGAGCAGATACTGCCCAGGCTGCGGGCGGTCGGTGACAAGAAGCGACAGTGCGGCGAGCAAGGTCAGCAAGCTCGCAGCGACATTGACGCCCGCCGATATCCGGTATTTCGGCAGCGCCGCCAGAAGTGCGGCCGCGAAGACCGGTATCAGCAAAATGGCGGCCACCGCATCGAGGGAAAACGCGGTCAACGGTGTTCTCCCCTGTAGTCGTCGAGCGCGCCGACATCCACCGAGTCGAACCTCTCGCGGATGCGGAACAGGAAGACTCCGATGACGATGAAGGCGATAAGGATCGAGAAGGCGACACTGATCTCGACGACCAGAGGCATGCCCTTGGCCCCCGTGGCGGCGAGGACCAGACCGTTCTCGAGCGACATGAATCCGACAACTTGGCTGACGGCGTTGCGGCGGGTGACCATCACCAGCAGCCCCAGCAAAATGATGGACAGCGCGAAAGCCAGGTCCTCGCGGGCGAGGGGATCAGCCTCGGGAGTGACGCGCAGCATCAGGACCATGGACAGGGTCACCAGGCCTATCCCCGCAAGCATCGTCGTACCGATGCCGACGGCGGTCTCGACGTCACGATGGATGCCGAGCCGCTGAATGATGCGATGAAGCCCGACAGGAATGACGATCGCCTTGAAGACGAGGGCGATCGCCGCCGTGACGTAGAGATGATGCGCGTCCTGAATGTATGCCTGCCAAGCTACGGACAGGGCCAGCACGATTGCATGAAGCGCAAAAACGTTGATCAGAGCAAAGAGGCGATCCTGATACAGCATCATGAAACTGACCAGCACCAGGCCGCCGGCGAGCAGGTGAGCGATGTCGAAGGTGAGGCCGTTCATCAGAGGCTCCGTGAGACGAACAGCAGGAGCGTGCCGAGCAGGGCCAGCATCAGCGCTGCCCCGAGGAAATCCGGGACGCGGAAGACGCGCATCTTGGCGATGGCAGTCTCAAACACGGCGAGGAGAACGCCACAGACGGCAAGCTTGCCGACATAGGCGACGACACCCGGAGCAAGGGATTCCAATCCTGCCCCGGCGCTCGCCAGTCCCCAAGGTAGGAAGACGCAGGAAATCAGCGACACATAGAGCAGAAGCTTGAGGAAGGCGGCAAACTCGATCATCGCCAGATGGCGACCGGAATATTCCAGCACCATCGCCTCATGAACCATGGTGAGTTCCAGATGGGTCGATGGGTTGTCCACGGGTATGCGGGCGTTTTCGGCGATCGCCACCATCACGAGGGCGATGAGCGACATCCCGAGCGACACCCGCAAGCCAACCTCCGGTGACCCCATGAAGGCGGCGACCGTTGAGAGTTGCGTAGCACCTGCGACGAGCGCCAGGCTGAACACGATGAGCAGCATGGCGGGTTCGGCCAGCGAAGCGATCATCACCTCGCGGCTCGAGCCGATGCCGCCGAAGCTCGTGCCGACGTCCATGCCTGCCAGCGCCAGGAAGAACCGGGCGCTTCCCAGCAGTGCGACAATGGCTATGAGATCGGCGGTCCAACTGAATGTGAGGCCGGCCGCGAATGTCGGGATGAGCGCCGCGCCGACCCAGGTGGTGGCAAAGATCAGATAGGGCGTCACGCGAAACAGCCAGGATGCGTTGTCCGCCAGAACGACTTCCTTGCGCATCAGCCGCAAGAGATCGCGGTAAGGTTGGATCAGGGAAGGACCCTGGCGGCGCAAGAGCCGTGCCTTCACCTTGCGCACGAATCCGGTCAGGAGCGGCGCCAGCAAAAGCACCAGCGCCATCTGCGCGCCTTGAACGGCCAATTCGAGAATCACGGCCATAGTGCGAGCACCAGGAGCAGGACAATGAGAAAGAGAAAGACGAGGGTCAGGTAGCGCCTGATCGTCAGGAACTGCAGATGGTTGAGGTGGTCGGTCGCAAAGTCGAGGGCCCGGCCGATAGGCAGGTACAGCGTCTCCCAGATCACATCATGCATTTCGACATTCAGACGAGCCGGACCGGTCTCGCCAGGTGCCGGCATTTCGACGGTTTCCCTTGCACGGAATACGAACGTGCCGAAGACGCGGCGGATAGGCTGCGCGAAGCTGACGGCCGTGTACTGCGAGCTCGGGACCACATCCAGGAAGCCACAACCCCAGGCGGGACCCCGACGGAGTGCATGTGATGCAAAGCGATGGATCACATATGCCGCAGCGGATGCGGAAAAGGCGATGAACAGGAACACTAACAGGCCGTTGTAGGAACTGCGGCTCGCTGCAATCGGCACGATAGACAGCCAGGGCTGGGCCATCTGCACAGGCATCCGACTGCCGATCAGTGGCAGTGTCACCGATGAGAGGCCGTCTATCACAAGACCGGGCAGAATGCCGGCCAGGAGACAAAGGGCAGCGAGAATGAACATTGCCGCCAGCGAGTAGCGGTCGACCTCATGCGCCAGTTCCACCGCGGCCGAGCGTGGCCGGCCGAGGAATGTAATCCCGAACGCCTTTACAAAGCAGGCCGCGGCCAGTGCCGCTGACAGCGCCAGCAGACCGCCAACGGCGGGCACCATGACCTTCAGTCCCCATTGTGGCAGATCGGGGCTCTGCAATATGGCCTGAAAGGCCAGCCATTCGGAGACGAAGCCGTTGAAGGGTGGAAGTGCCGAGATCGCGACGCAACCGACGAGAAAGGCAAAACTTGTAAAGGGCATGCGGTGGATGAGACCGCCCAGCTTCTCCATATCCCGCTCTCCGGTTGCCGTCAGCACGGCGCCCGCGCCGAAAAACAGCAGGCTCTTGAAAAAGGAATGGTTGAGGACGTGGAACAGCGCGGCGGTGAGCGCCAGCGCTGCAGCCGATGGCATGGCGTTCGCCTTGAAAGCGAGCGCGAGACCAAGGCTTACGAAGATGACGCCGATGTTTTCAATGGTGCTATAGGCAAGCAGTCGCTTCAGGTCCTTTTCCATCAGCGCGTAGAGGATGCCGAGAACCGCCGTCAGGCCGCCAAGGAAAAGCACGGCAACGCCCGACCACCATGCCGGCTCACCGAGCAGATCGAAAATAACGCGTATGAAGCCATAGACTGCGACCTTGGTCATCACGCCGCTCATGAGAGCCGAGACGTGGCTTGGCGCGGCCGGATGGGCGAGTGGCAGCCAAACGTGCAGCGGGACGAGTCCAGCCTTGGAGCCGGCGCCCAGCAGCATGAGAACCAGGACGAAAGCAGCGGCGAACGGGGTGGGATCGGCGGCTCGCATCGCGTCGAATGTGTAGGTTCCATCGGATCCGGCGAGCAGGCCGAACGCAAGCAGCAGCGCGAGTGTGCCGAAGCTCGCCATCACGAGATAGATGTAGCCCGCCCGCGCATTGTCCTGCTCGCGATGGTGCGCCATGACGAGCGCCCAGGAGGCGAGCGACATGAATTCCCAAGAAAGCAGGAAAGTGAAGGCGTCGTCGGCCACCACGACAAGGTTCATTCCGGCTAGGAAAGCCGGGAAGAACGGCAGCACCCGATGCGGCGCAGACTCATGCCTGCCGTAGCCGAGGCCATAAAGGCTGGCCATGGAGCCGCCGAAGTTGACGACGATGAGGAAGAAAGTCGAGAGCGCATCCAAACGGAAATGAGCGCCAATCCATGGCAATCCAAGAGGCAACACCACAGTCGACGGGGTGACGGGATTGTCGGCGATGCGGCTCGCGAGAACCATGAGCACGGCCGCCGATATACCTAGCGTCAAGCCGTAGATCAGGCGTGTTCCCGAGTCCGATCTGCGGCTTTCCGCAATCGCAAGCACCGCAGTCCCCAGGAGCGCAGCAACGCCCCACAGGAGGACCGCGGCCCCCGAAATCACGCCACGCTCCTCACGGGGAGTTTGGCATCCGTGTCGACCCCGCCAAGGATTTTGGCGGGGTCAAAATCCGCTTTCAGTCGCACGCCGCGCCCACCGATCTGGCTGGAGGCGCCTTCAGCGATCAATTCCACGCCGGCGAGGTCAAGTGCCCCGATCAGCTTCATGAGAGAATCGACGTTACCCCGAATAATCGACTCGCTGGCTTCCATGCGTTGAATTGTCGGCACGGAAAGACCGGACAATTCGGCAAGCCTGCGCTGGTCGATGCCAAGGAGCGCCCTCGCGGCACGCAACTGTGGAGCAGTTATCACGGTCGCATCCCCCTTTTTGATCAGCTTTGAGATATTATCTCTACGTTTTGCAGCATATATTAAAATGCGGCGCATTCAATTAGTGATGCGTGACGCATCTGTCTTGAGGCTGTAGAAAACCGGGCAATACGCCCTGCGCACCAAAGCCATGCGGCCATTCCCGTCACGGCCAGTCTTGTCGCCAGCCGTCTCGGATTGCGCGTGATGGGGCTGGCAATGGGCCTTATCTCGGCCGGCCACTCGATTGGAGCCGCCGCGGGCGCGTCGGCTATCTCTTCGACCCCACTCTACGTTATGAGTGGGTATGGCTGAGTTCGCTTGCTCTTGCCGTTGGGCCGGTCTCATCGTGTTCGTGCTTCAGGATCGGCCAAACAGATAGCTGCCGAAATCCAGGAACAGCGCCTTCGCGAATGTGCTGCCAAATCTGGCATGCGGCAAAGCTCTGTAGCGCTACTGCCAAAGCCGCCTCATGCGAACGGAGACGTCCTCCAGGACTGGCATGGAGGCCAGCACGAGGAGAATGGCCGCGAGAAACAACGTCGCCGCGAAGCCGACATGCTTGAAACCCACAGCGCCGATGACGCCGCCGAGAAAGAACAATGCCACAAGCGACGCAAGCAGCCTCAGCTTTCTTCGATCTGCCTTCACGAACAGTTCGTCCGAGTCACTCCCCGAGATGTTCCAATAAAGCAGCTTGCCGAGTTCGATGCCCATGTCAGTCACCAGGCCAGTGACATGCGTTGTCCGGATTCTGGCTTCCGACAGCTTGGTGATGATGGTGCAAAACCGGGTGTCAAAATTGCAAAATCGCGCGACCCGCTACAATGAGACGACTGGCACCGGCACATCTCTATGTGTCTGATTTATCTTTGGAATTTGGTAGCGGGAGAGCGCTACCGCCTTTCCCCCCACTCATCAAACTGTCAATTCAAGCTTCGTTGCCGCGGTTGAGCAGTGTCAACCTGCTGGCCTTCGTGTCTGGAGGGCTCGCTGCCGGAGGGATGCGTTCACGCCTTGGATTCAAAAAAAGGCGCGAAGGGAGTTGAGCTCGATACGGAGTTGCCCATCTTGCAGCGCAGCAGGGTTTCGGAAGCGCTTGGCTATTGGCTTCGTTGTGTTAGCTTCATAGACGCGCACGAGCTCATAACGGGGTCCCTCGCGCATCGCCTTCTCGAACTCGGGCCTGGACCATTAGAAGCGCCCGTCCGATCCAAATCTGGATTAACTTGTCACCTATAGATCAAATGGATTTGCCGATTACTGCGAGAGATTGCAAAAGATTCCAAGTGCGACTAGGCTTGTTAGTCTTTGAGAGGGATCGCGTTATCAGGGCGCCATCCTGGGGGCGTTCTAGTGAAAGTTTCAGTCGAGTTCCTTGGCCGAGCTCGCGTATCGGCCGGTAGCCGAGAACTAATGCTATCTCGGCAGAACATTTCTTTCCTGGCGTACCTCGTATTGTTTCGCGAGGTCGATCTTCCTCGTGAAGTTCTCATCGAGCAGTTTTGGTCCTCCTGTGATCCAGCCCGGGCAAAGGCATGTCTCGGAACGGCTTTATCCCGCTTGAAGAATACGCTGCAGATCAACGGAATGAGCTGGATTCAGGTATCGCAGCGGGGTGAGCCGCGAATTTCACCCGCAGCCCCGGTCTGGTTCGACATCGTCGCCTTCGAAAACGGTATCAATTCGTCGCTTTCGGCGAGGACGGGCAAGCTCGAAACTCCGATAGTGGATGGCCTGAAAACGGCTCTCGGTCACTATCGCGGCGACTTGCTGTTGGGCTGGTACGACAATTGGGTTTTGACAGAGCGTGAACGATTGCGGTTGCTTTGCCTCCGCGGATACCGCCGATTGATGGATCACTATTCGGCCGTTGACGATCTGGACAGTGCACTTGAGGCCGGACTGTCCTCACTGCGCATCGAGTCGCTGCAGGAACTAGTTCAACAGCGTGTGATTGAGCTCTATGCGGCCTCGGGGCAACGGGTTGGCGCGATACGCCAGTATGAGCGCTTAGCTCAATTGCTGAAGAACGAATTAGGCATTGCGCCTTCCAAGGCAACGCGCAGCCTTGTTGAAAGCATCAAGGCAGAACGGTCGGCCTAGCCTTTACGCCGGCGGGCCTCCTTCGCAAACAATCTCCCTGCCTCCCATCGAACGTATCCCTGCTGTCGCGGAAACCCTTGTTGCGGTCAATCCCGTGCCAGGGCGCAGGTATGCGCGGCCGCATGCCGGCGTGGGTCGCCGGTGACGTCACGGCAATCGCCGCGTCACGAACTGGTTGTGCGCAGGTTTCAGCTAGCTTGGGCCGCGCTCAATGCAGGGTGACCGCTGCGTGCAGCTCGTCCGATATCGTTAGAACTGCTCCGTTCTGCATTTCTGGTTCGCGAGATCGCGATGGAAGATGACTTAGATGATACGACTCGAATGAGCTTCGTCATTCGCCTTTCGCTCTTCGGAAATGCCTGGATTGGCAGTGTGACGCGCGTTGCCGCTGATGGCGTCGAGCGGTCAAACAGTTTTCAGGATTGCCAGTCAATGCTTGACTTCATCCACGAGCAGCTTGCGGAGAAAACCTCAATTCCTTTGCCGGTGGAAAGGAGTGTCTCGTGAGCGGATACCAGGTGATCTCGCAGGCGAGCGAGGAAATCAGAAACATATTCTTTGAAGCCTTGAAGAAGGCGAGCCTGAATTCAGGTGAGCTAGGCGGCACTGTGTCGCTGGCCCCTCCGGCAAAGGAAAACGAAAGACCCCTGTCGCTATGGCTTTACCTTGTCACGGAAAATGAGCACTCCAGGAATCGGCCGGACGTTTTCGAAGATGGCGTCATTCAGCCACCGCCACTCGCTCTCACCCTCTACTATCTCGCAACTCCTGGCATAGCATCGAACAGCGACGGGGCTGCGGCAGACGACGCAATGTCGAAATCGGCGGACGTGCTTGGTGTCGTCCTCCAGACGCTTCATACGCGTCCGGCTGTGACACTGAATAAAGCGCCTAATGGCAATCCCAGTATCGAGCCAGCTTTCGAACAGCTTCACCTTTCGCTGTGCCGGCTCAGTATCGAGGAACTGGCCCGTATTTGGGAAGCGCTCGACCACCCTTATCGCCTGTCGATCTGCTTCAAGGTGAACATCGTGCGGATCGAAAGCCTCCGCCAGACTATCGGAAAACCGGTGACCGAGCGCGAATTCATCACCGGCCGCCTCAAGCAAAATGCCTCGCGCTGAGATCTTTCAGAATGGCCGCAAACAGAAAAATATCGCGAGGCACCATCCGCCGCCCGAGGCGCGGACTGAAGCCGGTTCGCAAGTCCACTCCCGCCAAGGCGCGCGACGAAACCAAGAACGATAGCGCGAGCAAAGCCGGAAGCAAAAAGCCGAAGAAGATCAATCGCGGCAAATCGGCCGGACCGGCTGCGAAAACAAATTTCAGACCAATCAAGAGCAAAGTCGCCGATCTGCTTCGGGCGGAGAAGCCACTGAATTCTGAGGCCCTCGATGCGGCGGCCGCGAAGCCCGCTGGTGCGAGCCCATCCGCCACGCCGGTCAATGCCGATGTGGCGATCGAACCCCGAGATGCCTTGACAAGGAAACCACCGATCCCCGAACCGCGTGCGGGCGGCAAGGCACCGGCAACGGTGCCAGCGTCGCGGCCGCAACGACAAGGCAAGGCTGAAATAGCTCTAAAGGCTGAGACGGAAGCCGCGGCGCCGGCGCTGCTTTCACGCCCGCGAGATATCAAGCGCTACGCCGATCTGGCAGGGCCGGACATGGTGCCGCTGTCGAGAAAGGTGTCTCAAGTCATCTGGGCGTTTGAATTGGTCGACGCAATCACAGAGACAAGCGTCGTTGGAAAGACGCGCATTTTTGCGGTCCTAAAGGGCAAGGAAGAGGACATCGAACTCACGACGTTTTCCAGCCGGTCGGGTCGGCTCGTGTTGCAGACAAGGACTACGCTGGAAAATGACGTGTCCGTGACAAGTCTGGCCCCGGTGGCGGGCGGCATGCTGAGCCAAGACGACGTCGTGGAACTGCGATTTGAAAACGATCTGTATGACCCAATAGCCATCGCGAAGAAAAAATTCTTCGTGCCTGTCGTCCTGAGTCCGGCGCCGAGCTATCCGTTTCCATCGGCGCACGATCCGAACGGACGTATGGCGTTCATTCTGGGGCGGGCGCCGGCTGCATTCGATGCTGGTGGAATCGCCAAAATGATCGATTCGCCGATGGAAGGCGCCGTGGGCCGCGAATCCCTGGTCGACCGCCAGCGCCGATTTGCGCTTTGGGGACCCGCGGAAAAGATCTCCGATGACAAGCCTAATTTCGAGGTGAAACTCGAAATCAGCGACGCTCCAAGCGGCAGCCGAAAGCTCACGCTCATCTACCGGGCCACGCGTGAAAAGTCCGACGACAACAGTGGCACGAAGGCTGACGCCAACAACACCGACCGAATGAAATTGACGGGACTGAGTTTGACGCCGGCCGACGCGCCGCCGATTCAGGCCAAGGACGTCCCGCCCGTACATCTGTTGCTGCAGTGACCTGAATAACCTGGAGGTTTCCATGCCCGAGTATCTCGCACCTGGCGTCTACGTCGAAGAAGTCCCCAGCGGCATCAAGCCGATCGAGGGCGTGAGCACGAGTACGGCAGGATTTCTGGGACGAACCGAGCGGGGACCGGATGGGGTGAACTTCATAACCAGTTTCACCGAGTATCAGAGAATCTACGGCGGGTTCGGTGACGGCATGTTCCTGCCGGACGCCGTCAAGGGCTTCTTCGACAACGGGGGCAGGAGAGCCTTTGTAGCGCGTGCGTCCAATGCCGACTCCGGCAAGGCGGCAAACAAGATCAATGAACTCGAAGTGGAAGCCGTCGGACCGGGCATTTGGGGAATGCACGTTTACGTTCTTGTGCATACCGCAACTCGTACGCCGGGCGGGTACCGTCTGACCGTCGCTTATTTTCGAAAGCCGCAAAATGATTGGACCAATCCTCTCGCAAGCGCCGCAAAGTTGCTGGCTGGAAAGCATTCACGAGCGCGGCCCGACTATTTTGAAGACTACGACGATCTCAAGACCTTTGAGGAAATGCGATTGACCGTCAATAACAGGTCGAAGCTAATTCGAATTAACGCCGTTCCGACGCAGCCGATGCCGTTGCCTAGCCCGGATGCGGTGCTTGAGCCGTTGCTGCCATGGGCTCAGCTAGATTTGGTATCGAAGCACTTGAAGACGCCGCTTGAAGAATCTCTGAAAGCGGCGAGAGAATCGACAACCACGGCACTGGCCCTCAGGAGAGCCGATGAAGCTGCGAGAGCAGCCAGTTTGGTTCACAATGCCTCGGCTTCGGCGGTAGAGTCGGCGAAGTTTGAACAAGCCAAGATATCTCTATCTCCGGTCATCAAGAAGTCGTTGGAAGACGCGATCAAGTCGGCAAACGACAGGGCGTCGGAAATAGACAGCTCGGGGGCGTTGACCGGCGCTTTCGATCTCGCCGGCAAGGCTTCTACCGAGGCAACGGACGCCAAGACAGCTGCTGACTCTGCGAACGCGTCGCCGGAGCTCAAAAAAGCCGCTGAATCGGCAGCGGTGGCTGCCTCGAAATCTGCCGATGCGGCCGGGAAAGCCCTGAAAGAAGTCGCGGATCCCTGGAAGTTGGAGCTGGCGCAGAAGGCGGGAGCGGCTTTTCTTGCGGCCATGGCAGCCTCGGATGCGGCAAAAGTCGCCACGTCAGATGAAGTAAAAACCGCTGCCGCAAATGCCGACGAGGCGGCAAAGGCTGTCAAGGACCTCATCGAGCGCGCGAAGACCCTCCCAGCGGACGTGAGCCCCCTTGCCACGTCGGTGAAATCGGCGGTGGAAGCGGCCGCCAAAGCGGGACAGGCAATTCTGGACTCTAAGACAAAGGACGAGGCTGACAAGGAACTAGTAAACGCGGAGAACTCCGCGGCGAGCGCTCGAACTGGGGTTGATGTTTTGGGCCGGAAGTCGGCCGGGCTTCTTGCGGCATCCCAGAGTAAAGACGCAGAGCTGCGCGAGGCCGATCTACCCAACGGCGAGAGCTTTAAGGACGCACTGAAAAAGCTCGATGAGGTGGACGAGATATCGATCCTCATTGCTCCGGAGCATTTCAAAACCGACGGATTCGATGACGAGCTTGTCGGTAGTTGTACGCGGCTAGCCGATCGCGTTGTTCTGCTCTCGGTCGACGAGAAAGGCAGTCAATCGGATGACCCCAAAAAAATTGTCCTCACCCAGGACAGTACCTACGCCGCCTTTTACCATCCATGGATCGAAGTCACGGACCCGCTGACCTCAGGCTTTCGTAAGACCATTCCCGCCATCGGTCATATCGCAGGAATATTGGCCCGCAGCGACATCACTCGCGGCGTGCACAAGGCACCAGCCAATGAAGTTGTTATTGGAGCCCTCGACTTGTCCACTGTTGTCGACAAGGGGAGGCAGGACATGCTCAATCCCAAGGGCGTCAACTGCATCCGAGACTTTCGTGCCGACGGCCGCGGCATCCGCCTGTGGGGTGCGCGCACCGCCTCTTCGGACCCGGAGTGGAAGTACCTCAACGTGCGCCGCCTGTTCCTGTTCATCGAGGAATCGATCGACCAGGGCACCCAGTGGGTGGTGTTCGAGCCGAACAGCGATCCGACTTGGGCCGCGGTGCGGCGCAACGTTTCCAACTTCCTGACCAGCGTCTGGCGCTCCGGCGCGCTGTACGGCACCACGGCAGAGCAGGCGTTCTTCGTCAGGTGCGACCGCACCACCATGACCGAGGACGATATCGACAACGGCCGCCTGCTCTGTGTGATCGGCGTCGCTCCGGTGCGCCCCGCCGAATTCGTCATCTTCCGCATCAGTCAGAAAACCCTCGACGCGCAAGCTTGAGCATAATCAGGAGATTGAGTGATGGCTGCCACCGGCGACCGTAACGATCCGTATTCCGCTTTCAACTTCCTCGTCGAAATCGACGGCGTTTTTCCCGACGGAAAAGCAGTCGTCGCGGGCTTCAGCGAGGTGAGCGGGCTGGAAAGCGATTCCGATGTCATCGAATACCGCAACGGCAACGAAGACGTCACGAAACGCAAGCTGCCCGGCCTGAACAAGTTCACCAATATCACGCTCAAGCGCGGCTTCACCAAATCGGCGGACCTGTGGAAATGGCGCAAGAGCGTGACGGACGGCAAGGTTCAGCGCCTGTCGGGTGCCGTCGTGCTGCTCGATGAAGCCCGTGCGCCGGCGCTGCGCTACAATTTCCGCGGCGGCTGGCCGTCTAAGTGGACCGGTCCCGCCTTGCACGCGGGAACGTCGGAAGTCGCGATCGAGACCTTGGAGATCGCCTGCGAAGCGATCGAACTCGAGCAGTAATAAGAGAACACTGTGGCATCGACCCAATCCGGCATACGAGATCGGAAGCGCCCACCGGGCGTGTATTTCGATTTCGACGAAC
This sequence comes from Mesorhizobium sp. M0698, assembly GCF_040320455.1. Lineage (NCBI taxonomy): Bacteria > Pseudomonadati > Pseudomonadota > Alphaproteobacteria > Hyphomicrobiales > Phyllobacteriaceae > Mesorhizobium > Mesorhizobium sp. M0698. Next base: position 561,834 of record NZ_JAMYPQ010000002.1, read on the forward strand.
GCGCGGCGCCAACCATGCGCCGGCGCAGCGACGTTGCCGGCTTCGTGGGCGCGGTCTATTCCATCAATGTAGATGGCGGTGACAGGCAACCGCCACCAGACGACCACAAGCCGAAGGCCTACCGCTGCGATAGTTTGCAGGATTTGTACGTGTTGTTCGGAGCGCTGCCTCCGGATGGTTATCTCGGTGCCGCGGTGCGCGGCTTCTTCGCCAATGGCGGCCAGACCTGTTACGTTGCGCCGATCCTAATCAAAAAGCCAGAAATAGGCGTCAAAGCTGCAGTCGACCTTGGGCTCACGGTCGAGAACTTTTTCGATGACGACGGCACCGGCGCCCTAGACCAGCTGGCGTTGATCGATTCCGTCAGCCTGCTCGCAGCTCCCGATGCCAGCTTGGTGCGCCATGACGACGGGGTTGAAGAAATCCGGAGAGCTCTGATCGCACAAGCCGAAAGACTCCGCGATCGCGTGGCGCTGCTTGACCCGCCACGGAATTGCGACGTGCGCAAGGAAGTGACCATCGCGAAATCCGAGTCGGGGCTCGCGGCCTTGTACTGGCCCTGGATCAAAATCTCCAACGAACCCGCAGCCGACATCGTTGAGCCGGCGAGGGAGGTTCCGCCTTCGGGCCACATCGCCGGCACGATCGCGCGGCGCGACCTCGAGCAAGGCGTATTTGCGCCTCCGGCCAACATGCGGATCGAGGGTGCGGTGGGTGTAGCGTCCGAGCTTTCGCCGCAGGAACGGTTTGAAGTCAACAAGGAGGGCATCAACGTGATCTGCGCGATGCCGGGCCGCGGGATCCGCGCCATGGGTGCGCGGACTTGGGGCAGCGTCGAATACAAATGGCTCAACGTGCGCCGGCTGATCACGCACCTCTGCGAATGGATCGAAGAAGACACGCAATGGATTGTATTCGAACCGCAAAGCGAAACGTTGTGGCGGTCTACCGAGCGCCTCGTGCGCACGATCCTGTTTGATTTGTGGCGCCGGGGCGGGCTCGTGGGTGAGACCGACGATGAAGCCTATTTCGTGCGTTGCGATCGGACGACCAATCCCGATGCCGAAATCGAAGCTGGCCGCGTGACCTGCTTGATCAGCTTGAGCCCGCCGCGGCCAGCGGAGCGGATCGAGGTACGCGTTGGCTTTGCGGAAGGTCGTGTTGAACTCCTGAACGATGAGCCGATCCATGGCTGAAACTGGCAGCCGCCATGACCCGTTCCCCGGTTTCAGGTTCTTGCTGGAATTGAACAGCATACCGGTCGGAGGATTTAGCGAGTGCTCGGGACTGGATCTCGAACTTGAGGTCGAGGAATATGCCGAAGGCGGCGAGAACCGCTTCATCCACAAATTGCCGGGACGGCGCAAGCAAAGTGATCTCGTTCTCAAGCGCGGGCTCTCCGGAATCGAGCTCTGGAAGTGGTTCAACGATCAGAAGGCAGGCGCGGTCCGGACGACAAGCATCGGGTTGTCGGTTCAGGCCTATGATCCTGCGCAACGCCCGATGACGTTTGAGATTCACGATGCCTTTCCAATCCGCTGGCAGGGACCGCAACTTGATGCGGGCCAGAGCATCATCGCGACTGAAACACTGACGCTGGCCCATCATGGCCTGAAGCTGATCTGATGACGGGAGCCTGAGATGGACCTGCATATTGGCGAACTGACGAGCGAGATCGAGGTGGCGGATCAGTCGGGCTCGCTGCCTTCCGACCAGATCGAACAGATCGTCGCTATCGTCGTTGCACGGCTCGAACAACGCGAGCGGCAACGCCGCATGAAATCCGAGTCGATGAGGGTCAATCCAGGTTTTCTCTCTCGTCTTCCCTGGGAATAGAGGAAGTTCGCCGTGAGCCTAGTCAAGATCGTCATTGAAATTGCCCCGGAAGACCAGTCGGCCGCGCGGTCGGCGGGTTTGCCCGTTCGCATAAATTCGCAGTTCAATCCCACGGAATACAGCATTGAAAAGGGAGCGAGCTTTGCCGAGATTCCGATTCCGGGCATCGAGGAGCCGCTGCTGCAGTTCATTCATGGCAATAGCCAGCGGTTGAACCTTGAATTGCTGCTTGACGGAACCATGCCTGAGGATGCTGTTGATGTTGCTGCTGTGGCCAACGACCTGCAACGTCTGGCGCGCATTCTGCCCGAGCGGCATGCGCCGCCGCGTCTCAAGGTCATTTGGGGCAACAATCTTGCACTGAAGGCGATCGCCGAAAGTGTGCAGTGCCGGTACACCTTGTTCTCGGAGGACGGCGAGGCATTGCGCGCGCGCGTTACGCTGGCGCTTCGCAGCTATCGTACGCTCGGTGAGCAATTGCGTGAACTCAATCTTCAGTCTCCCGATCACAGCAAGAACCACCGCGTGCGCATGGGCGATACCCTGGCGCTGATTGCCTATGAGGCATACGGCGATCCGGCATTCTGGCGCACAATCGCGGAAGCAAATCCGGAACTGACGGCCAATCCGCGCCAGTTGGTGCCCGGGTCAATCCTCCAGTTGCCCCCCCTCGCAACGCCGGAGATGGGGGGCCAGCGATGACCATATTGGCCGAAGCGCTCTCTGGACAGGCCGATCTGTATGTTCCCGCGTTCGAAGTGTTGGTCGGGCAGCAGAAGCTGGCCCGCAAGATCATTCGGGACGTATTGGAGGTCAACTTTCACGACTCGATCGACGAACTCGGTGGCTTCTCGCTCACGCTGGCCAACTGGGATGCCGAGGAGTATGCGTTCGCATACAGCGACGAACATCTGTTCGACCCGGGCAAACAGCTCGACTTGCGCATGGGGTACCTCGGCGCCGGGCATATGAGCTGGATGGTGCGCGGGATCATTACCGACCTCATTCCGAGCTTTCCTTCCAGCGGGCATCCGACCATCAGCGTCAGCGGGCGCAATCGGCTCCATGATTTGTTGGGCGAGCGGCGCTCGAAACTGTATCCGGAAGGACTCGATACGGATCTTCTGAGGCAGATTGTACTGTCGTTGCGGGATCTGCACGTCGATATCGACGCCGATATCGGCAATCTGGCCGCGGCACTGCGCCTCGGCGAGGTGGTGCAGGACAATGAATTCGATCTCCTGTTCCTGAAACGCCGCGCGCGTCAGCTAGGTTATGAACTCATCGTTTCCGAGGAAGATGATGGGACGATTCTTCGTCTGGTCAACTCGCTGTCGCGCCGCCCAAATCCGTTGAAACTTGCCTATCGGGCGGCCCGTCAGGGCGGGCCACTCTTGGAATTCCAGCCCCGTTTTTCCACAGCGCGACAACCTGAGAGCCTGGAGCTCAACAGCTGGAATCCTGTCGACAAGACTCCGATTTCGGTGCGCGTTGGCCGCAGCAGCCTGCGCATCAAGGATCCGGCTTTTGATCTCGGCAGCATTGCCGACGCGGTGAAAAACCGCACTGAAGTGATCAGCTCCGAGCCAGTTCAGGACGAATCGGAAGGGCGCAGGCGCGCGACAGAATACCTTGAACGGATCGTGAAGGACACCATGACCGCGACTGGCCGCACGGTCGGTCTTCCGGAACTGCGAGCGGGCACGGTGCTGCAAGTCGAAGGTGTCGGGAAGCGCTTCAGCGGACGTTGGTTCGTGATCAGCAGCGATCACAGCATCGGCGCCGGCGGATACACCACAAGTTTCGCTTGCAGGCGGGAGGAAATATGAACGCACCCTTACAAGCCGCAGCCGGCAACGGCGTAGTGATCGGTACGGTCGTCAGTCTGGACGATCCGCTTGCGCGCAATCGCGTCCAGGTCCGGCTGCCGTATCTCGGCAATCAAGTTACACCGTGGGCGCGACTGGTTACGCCGATGGCCGGAGGCGGCCGTGGTCTGGTGATGCGCCCCGAAGTCGGCGACGAGGTGCTGATTGTCTATGAACAGGGCGATCCCCGGCGCGCCTATGTCGTCGGAGCGCTGTGGAGCAACGTCGACCAGCCGCCGGACCCGGGACCAGATCCATCCGCCAACCATTGGCGTTTCATACGGTCGCGCAGCGGTCACCTCGTCAAGCTTGACGATACGCCAGGTCAGGAGCGAATCGAGATCGAGGGCAGGGACGGCAAAAGCCGATTGGTGATCGACACTGCCGGCGATAGCATCGCGCTGCTCGCCGAGAGCGGTTCGATCACGATCGAAGCGACTGCCGGCATCGTTGCCGTCAACGCGCCTGGCGCGCAGGTCTCCGTCAATGCTGCTCAGGTTTCGGTCGAAGCCAAGGACGAAGCGCAAATCAAGGCGACATCAATCAAGATCAATGCAACTGCGGATCTTGCGATCGAGGCGGGCGGCATGCTGTCGCTCAAAGGCAGCCAGATCGCGTTGAACTGACGGAGGATGACGTATGGGACAGCCGGCGGCAAAACAGGGAGATCATGTCGTGGCGACGGATATTCACCTGATTCAGCCGCCTGGCCCGACTTCGCCGGTGCCGGTGCCCCATCCGTTCGATGGTGTCATCAATGCGGGTTATGTCCCGACGGTGCTGATCGAAGGCATGCCGGCCGCGGTGGTCGGATCAATCGCTTTCAACCAGCCGCATCTGCCGATCGGGGGTTCGTTCGTGGTGCCTCCACGGAACGCGGGCCGCATCATTCAGGGGTCCATGACGGTGGAGATCGGCGGCCAACCGGCAGCGCGTGCCGGCGATACGGCCATGACCTGTAACGATCCGGCCGATGCCCCGGTGGGCCGTGTCGTCGCGACAAGCACCGTGTTGATCGGAGGCTGAAATGTCCGACTTTCTCGGCAAAGGTCCTCAATTCCCGTTCCGGTCTCGCGGCGCAGCGGAGTCGGCACTGTTTTTCGGCATGAGCGATGGTGAAGAGAAGATCCGTCAGAGCGTGCAATTGATTCTCGCAACCGCTCCCGGCGAACGCGTCATGCGGCCGGATTTCGGCTGTGGTGTCCATGAATTGCTGTTCGAACCGCTGACGTCCGGGTTGGCGGCGCTCGTAACGGATCGGGTGAATATCTGCCTTGCGCGGTGGGAGCCTCGTATCGACGTTCTTAAAGTCGACGTGCGGCCGGATGACGACGAGCCACGGCTGCTCGTGCTTATCACTTACCGCATACGCGCGAACAACGCAGTCAACAACATGGTGTATCCGTTCTACCTCCAGGAAGGCGCGGCATGAGTCTCGATTCTCCAATCCTGGATGATCGACGATTCGACGACCTCAGGACCGAGGCGACTGAACGGATTCGATTGGCTTGTCCGGAGTGGACTGATTTCAATCCCTCCGATCCGGGTATGACGCTGGTCGAATTGTTCGCATGGTTCACCGACCTCACGCTGTACCGGATGAATAGCTTGCCGGCCAAGCTGCACGGCGAGTTGTTGAGCCTCGTCGGCATTCAGCCGGAGCCGGCAAAGCCCGCGCTCGCATTGATCGAATTTCAGCCGAAGGACAATTGCCCGACGATTATTCCAGGCGGCACTGTCTCGCCGGCAATCGATCTCGGTGGAGGGGCGGTGGCGCGTTTTCAAACGCAACGCGATCTCCATATGGTGCGGAGCGCACTTGACGCAGTGACGAGAAGGCTTCCTGGCGAGCAGGACGTTGATCTGACCAAGCTCAACGAGACAGCCGACCGGGGGTTTGATCCGTTTGGGCCGGCGGGAGCAGAGAAGAGCGAACTTCGCCTGCGCTTCAGCGCCAAAACCGGGGATCAAGCTGGCCAGATATTTACCGATATCATCACGTTGCACATTACCGTTATGACGCGGCTTGTGAATGATGACTTCTCACTTCCCGAGAAGAGTACATCGCTGCCGCGTCCGCAGGCGCCTCCGTTGCTCTGGAGCGCGCGAATGGAAAACGATGTTTGGGAGCCGCTTGAAATCATTGACGATGAAACCAACCATTTCGGGCGGGATGGCTTCATCCGCATCGCAAGTCCGCGTCGTGCCGTTCCGATCGCTCAACCGGCCGTCAAACCGTCGAGTGAAAAGAAATTCGCCTTCGAACTGCGTTGCCGAGTCGGGGGCAGCGGATTTGCGTTTGGCTGCGCGCCGCGCTTTCGGCACCTGGCGATAAACGCCGTCAATGCTATTGCGCGCACGCTGGAAACCGACAATCCGCTGGCGACCAGCACCGGCCTTCAGGGACAGATACTGCAACTGCGAAACAAGTCGGTAGAACCAAAGTCAGTCAAGTTAAGCATCCGTGGCCCTGGCGAGAATGCCAAGACGCAGTTTTGGATCGAAGTGGACGACTTCTCTGAGTCCAAACCGGATGACTTCCACTTTACTGTGGACGCGGCCAACGGACAGATCAGGTTCGGAGACGGTGCGTATGGAAAGGTCCCCGACGCCGGCTATCGTATTTCCGCCACCTATCTGGCGGGCGGCGGGGCGCAGAGCAATGTCAGTGCAAGAAAAATTAAGTACGACTTCCCCGGCGTGTCCGGCATCAATCCGTTTCCCGCGGCCGGCGGCAGCGACGCAGAGCCGGTAACCCGGTTGCGACAACGTGCGGCTGCCCGTCTGCGGAGCCGCGACCGCGCGGTTACCGCCGCCGATTTCGAAGACATCGCGCTGCGTGTAGGGAAAATGGGTCGGGCCAAGGCGATCGCCGGCCTGCATCCGGACTTTCCTGATCTCTCTGGCCGTATGCCGGGAGTCGTGACCGTATTCATCGCCAGCCAGCCCCACCAGGAAGGAAAGCTGCCACCTTGGCCGAGCGACGCTGAAATCGACGATGTCAAGAACCTTCTTGATTCGCGACGCGTGGTCGGCTGCGAGTTATTCGTGCAGGCAGCACGGATAGTTCCGGTCAAACTGACGATCAAGATGACCGCGAGCGCCGGATTTTCCCTCGATCTCGTCAAACGCGAAGTCAGCAAGACCCTCAATGAGTGGCTAAACAGTGACGAACGCGGTTTCGGCACCAATCTAACCGGCGGAGATCTCTGGAGCCGCGTCCTGCAGACGACGATCGCGGGAGCGCCTGTGGTGGGGGAGATCGAAAGTCTAGTTGCATCTATCGGCGGCAAAAATATCTCACTGGTGCAATCGAAAGACGGGCTCAAGATACTGCCTTTCGGCACATCGCCGGACGATGCTTCTCCGACCCTCAATGTCAGGTTGGAGAAACACGAGATCCCGTGGGGGCTTCCGAACCACGACATTGAAGTCACGGGAGCGGCCCCATGACCATCCGTGTTTTGCTCGATCCAGCCGATGGGCAAGGCGTGCTGCATGAGCAGGTTTCGACAGGCAAGCTTGTTCGCATTGACGTCAAGGGCGTGAATTTGAAGTCCGGGGAGTCCGTGGAATTCGCGGTCACCACGAAATCCGCTTCGCGCCTGGAAAATCGAAAACCGGAACCGTTTCGTTTCGTCGGCGACGATCCGCCGCCGGCAACCGGAGCGAATTTTTCGCTGCAGGTTCGGGCGGATCGCGGCGATCGTTTCTCGGTCGCTGCAACGGCCGCCTCAAGCGGACGGTATGCGTTCGCCAACGCACAGTTCGTTGCCGTCTATGAATCCGATCAATGGATCAACTATCTGCCGGCGGTGTTCCGAGAAGATCCCGACCACGCGGATTTTCTTTCCCGCTTTCTGGGTGGGCTGTTTGTCGACGGCGAGAAAATCGAGGAGCAGCTCGATCGCGTCGGCAATCTCGTCGTTCCCTCCCGCCTGCCTACGGTGGCCGCGGCGCGGTATCTCGCCGGCTGGTTCGGCATCGACCTCGACCTGATATTGCCGAAGTTGGAAGAAGGCGGCGAAAAAGATCAGAAAAAGAAAATTAAGCACGAGGCCATTTCGCTCGAAGTGGCGCGCCGGTTTCTAACCCGGGTCCTGCCGCATGCACTCGGCCAGAGCACGGCGGACTCTGTATTAGTGTGGGTCGATGCAGCGGCCGAGGCGCGCGGCATGTCCGAAGAGCGTCGGCGCAGCATTGCCTTGGTCGAAGGTTTCAACGTGCGGCGCCTGTTCACACTTCATGCATCGCACGATCCCAAGGATCCCGATCCGACTGAACTGAGGACTCATTGGGGATGGCTTCCCGGGAGCGGAACATTGGCCACGGAGCCGCTGGCACGACGTGCATTTCTGGACCAGAGCAAATTCAGCGAGCAGAACACGCTCGGATTGCCGGGAGAGACCACGGACCCGACGCTGCTGGCGCGACTGCTTGGCTCCAGGCTCTGGTTGTTCGTGCCTGCCTCCGTTGGCGGCGAACCGGACGCTGCAACCTGGGAGCGTTTGCTGAAGCCAATTCTGCCCGCGCATCTCGCTCTGCAGGTCATTGCGGGCGAGACATCGTCCGAGCTCGGTTACAATACGGTGCTGGGTGTCGCGACGAAGCTACCCTCTCAAAGGAGTTTGCTGCCGTGACCGAAGTAAGTGTCGTCCGTCCAAAGTTTGTCGATGGGATGCTGCTGACGGCCGAGGATTTGTGCCTGGAGCAAAGCTATTTGAACCGGCGACTCATCCAGTTCGGACAGCGGTTCAGCTGGGGTGTCATCGAGGGAATGCAGGTCGATGACTACTCACTCGGCAAGAAGTGGCCGACGCTAAAGGTCAGCGCTGGATACGCGCTCGACGCGCGAGGTCGCGAGATCGTCCTTGATGAAGACCAGGATCGAGAAATTGACGCCAAAGACGGCGCGCTTTGCGTTCGGCGCTGCGATCCGGAGCGAGTTACCGGAGGAGTTGCCGCAAAATCATCATCAGCAAAGGCCGAACCGCAGATCATACGCACGATCGAACGCGCAGAGTTCGAATTTTTTGCTCCGTCGGATCTCAGTCAGAAGATCAAGGTCGGTTGGGTGCCGCTGGCGCTCATTCGGTTGCGTGACGGAAAGATCGGCCCAATCGTGCCAAGTCGGGGTCTGACCGGCATCGCGGAGACGAGTTGGAAACACGACGGAACGACCTTGCCAAAGGAATGGTCGATCACGTTCTCAGCTCCGATTGCCAGACCTCCTCCTCAGCCGATCGAGATACGTGTTCGTAACGGCGTCGGCGCGGATGTCTATCCTGCAGTGACGGACCTCAAACTGGATGATACCGGCACCAGGCTTTCGTTCAAGCTCGCGCGGATTGCCGAAGGAGTGGTCCACATCCGCATCGCTTGCGATTTCATTATGGACTGGAAGGGACAGGCCGTCTCCGGCGCTCATGTGGGCGGGCACCTGCCGAGCGGAAACGGAATTGCCGGCGGAGTGTTTGAGAGCTGGTTTGTGGTGAAGGGAAAACGTCCATGAGCGCTCCGGCCAAATTGGAATCCTCGAGCAACGGACAGCGCCCGCTGTTTTATCCCGGACAGGTACTCAGCGATGCCGCGCTTTCGGGAATTGCGACGTTTGCGCGTTCGGGACTGGCAGCTGAATCGCAACGGCACGGCTGGGGCATCATCTTCGGACTTTTTCCAAGTGCGAACTCCGGCGGCGTGACCATATCTCGCGGAATGGTGGCGGGCCAGGATGGCCAGCTGTTTGTGCTCGATGACTCTCCAACAATAAAACTGACCGAACTGCTTTCGGAGGGGGAGCAGGTGGCCGCCGCTGCGAGCGGAGAAGCAAGCCATTTTGATCTGTGGCTGTCGATCGGCGTCGAACAGGTCGGCCGGGCGCTGCCGTTCCGGAAGATCGGCGTTGCGGCCGGCTTTGCGCCTGTCGTGACACCGCCTGCCACTCCCGACGGTAGCCGCCCGTCACGGGAGAACCTGATCGCCTGCCTCGAATTGCGCGCCGTGAGCAAGCTGGAGAAATGTCTGAACGATGAAGGCGACATTGTCAGAACGTTCAAAGCCGACTTCAACAAGGAGGCGATGACGCGGAATCCCGGAATTCCGGATCAGGAGGGACTGGACAAGATTCGCGCCTGTCACGCCAAGGCCTTGGCAAAGCTGTATAGCCTTGATCAGGTCAAGTACGGCGGCATCCCGCTTGGGCGCGTTACTGTTGCAACGTTCGAGGAGGGGCCCAGTGTCGTGTTGGTCGACTGCGGAGTTGCCCGGCGAGAGCAAGCGCCTTTGCTGCTTCCATCGAATCCGGATCACATCAACAGCGCGGCACTGTTTGGGTTGAAATGCGACGAGGCCGTGAACTGGCTTGCGCGCAATGGCATTCCGACTTGGACCAAGGAAGCGCTGATCGACAAGAGTGTTCAGCAGCAGATGAGCGGCAATCCGCAATTCTTGTGCTGGGACGTCGAACTGCGAGCGGGCACGACAGCCAGGCTATACACGAACGAAGGCCGCATCGCGCTCGTGAAGCAGGGACCGGTGGTCGCGGAAGAGTTCGAGCAGCTTCTGAATCGAATCGAGGCTGCCGAAAACGAACTGAAACGCCTTTCAAAAGCGGTCGTCGTTCTATTGCTGCTTCTAATCATCGCCGCCGCCATTCTGGCGTTTGCTATATACTGGAAGTGATTCAAATGGAACGCGTCCGCTGGGTTGCAGGTTCACCGATTTCAGCCTCGGATCTCGATGCCGAGCAGGACTATCTCTGCGAGCGACAAACCGGTGCACATGAGATCCGCGTTCACGGCAGGGCGGACGATGTTGCGTCCGGCGCGGTCGGTGCGCTCATTCGTGCCGTCGATCGCAGCGTTGCAATTGGATTGACCGCGCTCGCGGGTTTAAAGCCCGTGCCGCTCCAGTCCGATCAATCTGCCGCCGCCAACCCCGGTCGCAGGACTTGGGCGGTATCCATCATCCGCGACATCCTGTCGCTCGGTTGGACCGGCGGTGCCAGCATTGCGGGCCGCATCAACGGCAGGTTGGCATGCGACGGCCTCTCAAGCGGCGGCGCGGTGCGCCTCACGCGCGCTGTTCCGCTACCGGACGCGCCCAAGCCCTTCCGGCTGTTGCGTGTCGCCGCCGATCATAAGGCCAAGACACCTGAAACCGTGATCATCGAACTTGCAGCCGCGGCCGATCCGAATGGTGCGAAGGAAGAGCCGGCCGCCCCAGAGCAATCCGGTGCAAAAGAAGAACCCGGCCCCATCGGTGCCGAGTCTGGCAAGCCGACGATCGGCCTTCGCGTCGGGGCCGCGGATGCCGGTGGGTTCGTGGCCTTGATGGAGGTCGTCCCGGGCCGCGGCGTGGTGATGCGGGGCGGCGACCCGAAGATTGTCGGCCGCCGGATCGTTCGCAAGCCGCCCGGCAGCGAACCGAGCGACAAGCAACTGGCGCAGGCGTTTCTGCGTACCGAAGCGGGACAAAAAGAGCGGATCAAAATCGAAGCGATGGCCAAGAACCTTGAGACCGACCTCAAGATCGTCACTTTCAAGGAGTCGGCCGGGCAATGGAACATCAGCTGGACCCTCGAGAACAAGAACCAGGACATCAAGCTCAAACGAATTGAGGCGATGGCGGCGCTGGCGCCGGCGGATCCCAAGATCGCCTCGGTATGGACCAAACTCAGGCCGCCTGAAGCATCCCACCTTTTGGAGGGCGAGACGACTAAGGGAGACGACACGAAATCACTTCCGGCGCCGCCGCCTTCGGCGACCGGGCCGGCGCCCAAGCCGCGAAGACTGCTGATGATAGTTGCGGAGGCCGACTACGGCGTCCCCGTAACCTTGTTCAAGGAGGCAACGTGATGTCTCTGCTGCCGCGACCGGAGTTTCAGAAGAACGAGTTGCTGACGAGCGCCGATCTCAATGCGGCACAGCTCTATCAGGTCGACCTTGGCCGGAAGCATCGCGCGGGCGCGCACCTTCCGGGTGTCGTCGACGGTCTCGGCATCGTTCGGTCCGACACCGGGCTTTGGCTGCAGGCCGGCTACGCGGTCGACGAATTCGGCCGCGATCTCGTGCTTGGAGCGAACCAGCGGCTGGATTCGGCATTGGCCGATGCCCGCTTCGCCAATCACGGCGCAGACACGTTCGAAGTCCTGCTGCACTACAATCAAAAAATTGCAGACGGGGAGTTCCCTCGGTCGCGTCTCGACGAAGCGCCCCGCGTGGAGGTTCGTGCACTGATCGGCGCGGCCAGCGAGCAGATGCCTTACGACGTCGTGCAGACCGCACCCGACGATCCGGCTTTTCGGCGCCCGGTGCGGCTTGGCGTCCTCACCGTGGACCCGGACCAGGCCGGCGGCTGGATGCTGCGGCAGAATGCCGGCGATCGCCAGGAGGCCGGACTGGTCGCGTCGAAAATCGTTCCTGCGCGCAAGGACAATTCGGCGATCAGTCTGGCCAAGGGCGAGTTCGCAGTGATCCTGCCGTCGGCTGCCACTCCCGCTGATGCACAAAAGACCGCAACGGCCGCCGGCGAGGCCGCCGAGCAGGACAAGCGCCTGGTTGTCACCGATCGCGGAGCCACGTTGCGCGGCATGCTGACGGTGGACGGCGATGTCGAGGCCGGACAGCACCTGCTGCTGCCGACAGCCGGCCCACTGCCGGCGGGTGCGATTGGATGCGGCCTGTTCCGTATCGGTGATGTCAAGGACGCGCCCGATCTCAACGAACTTCGTCTCGTGCTGCCGGCCAACGGCGCACTGGCCATCGGCGCGTGGAATCAGCAAAGCGGAAAATTCGAGGCGATTTTGACGGTCGACTCCGCCACACGCAGCGTCACGGTCGCAGGTGACCTCATCATTGAAGGCGCGGTGATCGAACCCGCGACCGATGCGGCCACGAAGGGCGGGGCGGGACCGTCACAAGAGGAGGACAAGGGAATGTTGGGAAATTGCTGGACGGTGCTTGCAGGCTATCTGACCGCCAGCGGCAAAACCACGGTGCAGACCGTGCCGCTGCTCGCTCTCCTGTTGGCGGGCCTCTACTGGGACAAATCGGCCGGAATGCTGCCGTGCCAAACCGTAAACCTCATTCGCAAGTATCTGCCGGGAGATTGGGGAGGGCCTCTCTTGTGCCATGGGTCGGAGAAAGGTGTCATCATCGCAGGCGACACGGAGTGCACAACGGACAAGAAGGGCAATTCACTTGTCGATGAGAATGGTAGGCCTACAGAATCCTTATTGATAGACGCTGTTAATGGCCTTGCAGCGCCGCTGACGCAGATGGCAGGAGCGCTCAAGAATCCGCCAACCTCGATCTGGATCTATTGCACCAACGAGACGTCAGGCGCGTCAGCCGCGACGTCAGGCACGTCAGCCGTAGTTGCAGCTCAACCGGCGGCATCGGCTACCGCCCAACCCGCTACGCCGGCAGCACCCAATCAATCTTCAGCAGCCTCCGCCAAACAAGGCAAATGACCGCGATGGCGAACGTCGCGACCATCGAAAAATTGACAAGCCGCGTGAGGCTTGGCGGTCGCGCCGACGTCGGCCTGGCTGCACGAATGGATAGCCTGGCTCGCAACCATCTGCGAAGCCATCTGTCGAACTTCCTCACGGAGACTGCAGCGGCCGATTCTCGCGTCGTTTTGATTCGCAAACTCAAGGTGAGCGGCCGTCTGACCGCAGGTCCCGACGAACAAGAGGTTGCCAGTACGTGGGCGCATCTGCTGGTGGAAGGCATTCAGCAAGCTGCGGACAGGCGTGACGAGCCGGATGATATCCGTGTCTTCTCCGGCAGGGCCGAATGGATTGCCGCCTGCGCCTGCGATCTGCTTGCGCGCGGCACGGCCGCTTCGGCCTGGTGGTACGGTCCAATGCTCTCGCTCGTCGAACGCAAACCGATCGCCTCGGCGATCGTCAAATTGCTGGAGTATGATCCCGCTCAGTCGCTGGCGGTGCTTTCAGCTATCGATCGCCGCGCGGCACTGACGCCGCTGCTCGAACTGCTGTCAGCAGGAGATCGTGCGAATATTCTGTCATCCTTGGCCGGATCGACCGACCGCTCTCCCGGTATTCGCGATCGCCTTCGTCCTATCTTCACCGCAGCATTGGATGTGCTGAACATCGACCGCGTTCCGGCCAGCGCCGAGGCTTTGCTGGGCGAGTGGATGGCCTACTGCGACGCGGTCAGGGAGCCCGATTGGCAGGATCGGTCCGAGCTTGCGGATGCCGTGCTCGCAGCCTGCCGTTTCCTGATGTCCAGGGGGCATTGCGACCTCACGGATGTCGCCATGCGGGCGACGCTGCCGTCCTGGCTTGACCGTGAACGACTCCGCAATGGTCTTGCCGCGGATGGAAAAGCCATTGAGGCTGCAACGCATGACAAGGCAGCGAATGCGCTGAAGTCGGCGCTGGCCGAGCCTGTGGACGATCCCGACGGGCTGACGCTCATAGCCCTTTCGCGTCTGGCCGCTGCAGATCCGGATACGGCCAATGAGTTGCGAACATCGACACTGATGCAACGCGCGGCGTCGCTCGCCCTACGCCTTGCTGCGTATTCGGCCAGCGAGCGGGCAGCTCTGATACGCGACTATCGCGAGGGCAAGGGATCGCTGGCCGTCCCTGATGAAGACGCCGATCTCGCTAAGCGCGCCTCGGTCGCCCGTTTGCTGGAAAAGGCGCTGGCCGCCGGACCCATCGACACCATGGCGAGCCGGGAATTCGTGAGCAGCGAGGCCGGGGTCATTCTGCTTGTCCGCGCCTTGACCGACTTGAATCTGGCGCGCGCGCTGGCCGACGTCCGTCCAGGGTCGCCATCGCTACCGGATCATCCAGCGCTCCTTGCCGCAGCTTTGCTCTATGTCTGGGCCGGTCCGTGTTCACTGCAGTCCCGCGACACGCACGATGTCGGATTCGCCACCCTGTTGGGCGACCACGCGCCGGCCGACGTCGCGGAGATCGCATCCGTTGTCGCAAGAGTTGAGGCGTCCGCGCTGGATTCTCTTGCGGACCGGATAGATCAACTAACCACGCCGCAAGCGCCGATGGCGTCGAGCGGCGCTTCCGGCGATCTGGCGGATTTGCGGTTCCCGCCGGCTGTCTCGCGAATTGCATCGCGACTGTTCGGTCATTGGGCGCGCTGGCTGCGCGGCTTTGAGCGGTCATCAACGCCATGGCTTCTCGAACAGGCCGTACGGCGCAGCGGGCGATTGATCGTCGCCGGCGAGAAGTTGACCGTGGTCCTGCCACCACTGCCGCTCGATATCGCGTTGCGGCGCGCAGGTTATCTCGACACCTTCACGCCCCCGAACTGGTTGCCTTGGCGGCAGATCGCTTTCCGGATCGACGACGAAAGGTCCTAGCCATGCGGGCATCGCGTTTTCATGTCGTCGACGTCCGTGCCGATGCGCATGCCGCCGATTCCTATTTGTCAAAATGTATCGTGCGTATCGAGCGGCTGCTGCGCGCCCGCGCGTTGTTGTGGCAAGCCACGTTGGCCCAGTTCAAACCCGACCATTTGTGGGGCGTGCCGCAGATTCCGCACGGCGAGGTCAATGCACAACTGGCGCGGCCGCCGATCGGCATATCCGCAAAGGAACCCCTGCCGGACCTCGTCAAGCTTGAGCTGGAAGCGGCGGCCGAGATCAAGGCCGATCTCGCCGCATTGCGGGGCAGCGCAGGGGAGAGCCGGCTTCGATCCTGGGAGCAAGCGTTTGCGCTCACGCCCGCCGAACGGGACCTGTTGATTCTCGCGGCGTTGCCGGAGCTTGATCCGCGTTATCGGCGGCTTCTCGGATACCTGATGGACGATGCCGCATTGACCTGGCCAAGCGCGGAATTCGCATCGGCATGCCTGCTGCCGGTGCATGACGATATCGGCAAGTGCCTCAACCCCGACGCGGTTCTCTCGTCGTCCGGCCAACTGGAATTGACGCCGCCGCCAAGCGGTATGTCGGGACCTCGCGCGCAACGCGGACTGAAGGCCTGCGCCGAGTTTCTGGGCTGGCTGCGAGGCGGCGACGGAATCGATCGCGAGATTTTGCCGGAGGTCGAACTTATCAGATCTACCGCGAAGCCTCCGGCTTGGACCCCGCAGGATCTTTTGTCGGTCGGCCGCCTGATTGGCGAAATCCCTGAACTCATGATCTGCGCGCACGGGCAGGGCGCCGCAGATCCATATCAGTTCCGGCTGTTGGCGCAGGCCGCGAACCGGCCGCTGTTGTATTGCCCGCCAATGGTGGCGCTGGACGACGGCAAGCTACGGGCGGCCGCTCGCTCCGCGCGCCTGCATGGCGCGATCCTTCATCTGCAACTGCCGCCCGTCATTGAGGGCGCGGGCTCGCCGGCGGGTCTTGGCATGATCTTGGCCCGCCATCGCGGCCCGCTGGTGCTGACGACAGCAGGCAGGCCGCAGCCGACGGAGGTTGCGCATCGCCCGGTTTTCGAACTCGCGCTGCAGTGGCCCGAGTTTGATCAGCGCGCCGCTTTCTGGACGGCGCAGCTTGAGGGACGCAAGCTCGCTTTGGGAGACCGCCAAACGCTGGCCCGCACGCTCGCCGACCGTTACCGGCTCGGCTATTCTGATATCGAGAAGGCGGTGGCGTGGGCCGAAACGGCCGCGCGTTTGCGCGCGCCGCGCGATCCGAAGATCGCTGAAAGCGATCTCATCGCAGGCTGCCGCCGCCAGACAGCGTCCGGGCAGGTCGATCTCGCTCGCCGCATTCTGCCCGAGCAGGTGGCGATCGATCTGGACGATCTCGTTCTGCCGGCGGCGACCCGCCGTCGCCTTACCGATCTGGCGCAGCGCCTCGGCCAGCGGCGGCGCGTGTTGTCGGCGAGCGGGCTTGCCGAGCGGCTGCCGCTCGGTCACGGCACGGTGGCGCTGTTCACCGGTCCGACCGGAACCGGGAAAACCATTGCCGCTGTCCTGATTGCCAAGCAACTTGGGCTCGACCTGTTCAAGGCCGATCTCGGCAGCCTAGTCAGCAAATATGTCGGCGAGACGGAGCAGCGGCTCGACCGCTTGTTTGGCGCGGCTGAAGGTTGTGACGCCGTGCTGTTCTTCGATGAAGCGGACGCCTTGTTCGGCCGCCGCGGCGAAGTGAAGGAAGCGCGCGACCGTTGGGCCAATCTCGAAACCAATTACCTGCTGCAGCGAATCGAGGAATTCGAAGGGATCGTCATCCTGTCGACTAACTTGCGCCAGAACATCGACGAGGCGTTCATGCGCCGCATCGACGTCGCCATCGATTTTCCGATGCCGGACGCCGCCTTGCGCAGCAAGCTGTGGCAGAGCCTGATTCCGTCCGGGGTTGACCGGCCGACCGATGCCGATCTCGACCGGCTTGCCGTCGCGCTGCCGCTTGCCGGCGGCCACATCAAGAGCATAGTCGTCGATGCTGTGCATCGCGCCTTTTCCGCGCAAGGCGCCGGCGACGCGCGGCCGCGCCTGACGCTGCGCCACCTGGTTGAATCGGCGGCCCTTACCTATGAGAAGCTTGGCCGCTCGATAACGTCGGCGGAGCTTGCCGGTGAATGGCATGTCTGGCTGCGCGAGCTGGAGGGACGCGCATGAAGACGCAGGCGAAGATTACGAAAAAGCCGGCGCCGGGTGGCAAGGCGAAGCCGGGTTCGGCGGGGCCCCAATCGCAGGCGAAGAGTGCGCAAAAGTTAGGAAATGCGCAGATGGGCGCTGCTGACAAATCAACGAACCTAAATAGTGGCACAACGACCGATGGCGAAACTAAGATTTCCAAAGAAGCGGCCGCTCATCCAAAAAGTACGATCTGTCTTACCTTCGACGATGGGCCCGCGTCGCGTGTGACTGAAAGCGTGATAGCCGTACTTGCATCGGAAGGCGTGCCGGCAACATTCTTCCTGAATGCAATGCAGGGTGGAAAAGCAGATGCTGACAGCGAACAGCAGCAACATGCATTCAGAGAAATTGTTGCGAATCCGCTGTTCCAGGCTGGGAGCCACGGATATTCGCACGAAGTCGCGGGTAGAGTAGAGTACACGGAGCGGTATGCCGGCATAGATCCTTACAAGAAAGACAAGAAAGGGAAGTATGTACTGGACGGGAAGGGCCGTCGCATCGTTGACCGGAGTAAGATACCAAAAGACGACAAGTTAACGTTTGCCAATGACGCAAAGCGCGACGAATTTAAGAAATTTCTCGATGACAACAGCGTACATTTTCGGAAGGTTGCCGAAAACGCGGCGAATTTGAAGGACACGACAGACGCGCAAGGCGCGGCCTTAAAGGAATGGCAGGGCTTCAAACTAGTTAGACTGCCCGGCGATGGTCGATTCCTAATCAATCTCAAAAATGAAGCGAATAAGTCAAATTTGCAGCACGTTGGCTGGCAGTTCGAGATTGCAAGCGGCTCTCTTATGCGCAAGCGCCCCGGCGCAAAGCTGGACTGGCTTGTTAAAGGTGTTGATGCAGAGCCGGATCTTAGCCATTCAAAGACAGTAAAGGGCGATGTTCTTCCGGATAGCGGCGTAGTGGTTCTGTTGCACGACAGACACTGGAAAGATACAACCAGATTAAGAAATATAATCCAGACGCTGAAGAAGAAAGGATTTGCTTTTGGCGCCTTGGACGAGGCCGGTTCGTGTATTGAGGTCGATAGCAAACTGTCTTCTAAAGGTAAATCTGTCGAGCCTGCGCAAGAACCCTCCTCCGCGAGTAAATCTGTCGGGTCTGCGGCAAATCCCTCCTCGACAAGGACTTTACCTTCCCTCGAAGTCGGCCACATCAACGATCCCGCCGAACGCGAGGCGGAGGCTGTCGCCGATGGGGTCATGCGGATGCAGGCCGGCGCCTGCTGTTCGGCTTGTGCCGCCGGCGGCCCATGCGCCAGCCATGCACCTCATATCGAGCATGGACAGGCAACGCCGCTTCGCCGTACGGTCGCCGGGGTTGGCAACAGCGCAGGCCTTCCGGTGCCTGTCGGTCTTGAGCCGCAGGTCCGCCGCGCGACCTCTGGCGGCGAGGCGCTGCCCGCGACGGTACGCGCGTTCTTCGAGCAGCGCTTGGGCGAGGATTTGTCGGATGTCCGCATCCATCGCGATGCTGATGCCGCGGAATCGGCTCGCGCGCTCGGCGCCAAGGCCTATACGCTCGGCTCGCACATCGCCTTTTCCGCCGGTCGCTGGGCTCCGGGTACGGACGCCGGCGATCGCCTGATCGCGCACGAGTTAGCGCACGCGACGGCTGACGACGACGGGCCCATCAAGCGCGTGATCGATATTGATGACGGCACTTGCCTGCGTGGCGTCATGTCGCCGATGGCCGTCGGAAGAGAAGCGCACGAGAAAATTCAAGCAGCAGCCCAAGAGAAGCAACAAATCAAGAAGAGTGCATTGGAGGGGAGCAATGGCAAGCCGGTCGCGATGCCGCGCGCCGACCTTTTCGGCCTATGGAACGAGGATCAGGCGCGACAGAAGGGTCTGCCCGCGACGCGAACGCCAGGAAACGATACGCAATGGGTTATCGCCGAGATCGGCGAGATCAAGCCGGTGTCCTACAGGAAAGGCGGGGTTCGGCACGGAATCGCCACGGCGCAGATTGAGAGTTATAAAAAGCAGTGGGAGAAATTCTCCAATATTCCTTCGGTTCCCATGAAATCGATGGATCCGGTTAGCCTGCCCGTCTTCCAAAGTACAACTCTCACCTGCGCTCTCGATGCCGACCCCGATGTGCAGGGCCTCTATATCTACCAGTGCTCGAAACCGGGCGAACCGGAGCGGGTGGCCGAACCAGCCACCTTGCCGATCGTGGTGCCAAAGCAGGTCGAGCGTGAACTGCGAGATTTCCACGATATCGGCAAACTGCCGGGCATGATCCCCGTACAGGTGCGGAAGCGCCTGGCGTCCGACGCGCCGGCGCTTCTCAGTTTGGTTCAGGAACTTGTCATCAAAGTAGGTATTGCTGTCGCTACGGCTGCAGTTATCGCTCTCATTGCCTCATTAATTCCAGCAGTGGCTGCCACCGCAGTTGCTGCGGTGCTGATTGCTGCGGCATCAGTCAACGTTTCGCCCAAGGGAGCTTGACGGAGCCGCGAGTTCTTATCGAACACGAACAGATCACAAGGTTAACACGTGAGCCCGGCAAGCGGTGCCGGATGCCGTCGAAAATTGAAGCGCGGCTGGCGCTTGCCCTCGCGAAAGTACCACCCAGTTTTCGTACCAGCGGATGTTGTTGCTGGGCGAAAGTGCCGGCAAAATCGGGGAAGTCAGCAAAATCCTTCTTTCCGTCAGTCCGATGTCTCGCTCACACCCACGGCGGTTTCTGCGCGATCAGCACCATGGCGGACGCGCGAAATCCCAGCGCTGACGATGTCGAGGCTACGGAAAACATTCGGTAGGGCCGAAAGCTGACAGCTCATCAACCCAGCGACGGAATTCTTTAACTCCACTACAATTCGGAAGGCCGCGAAAATACGTATCCGCTGGAACCGGGCCGCTACAAACCTGGAGGAAGCCGCCGATAGTCCCCAGATTGTTCTTCTGTAGCGCCTCTTTCAGCTTCTGCTCCAAATGGTCGACAGCCTGCGTGACTTGCGCGGTTGTCAAGTCTACACAATTGTAGCCTGGACCATACTCACGAATGGCTGTCTCAATTCCCTCTCGGATGTCCGAGCGCTTTCTCTGCCTAACGTCATCCATCTCTTTCCATTGAGCTTCAGTGCCGCAAAATACGATTGGGCGCTTCTCTTTTGATGCATATGCAAGCTCAACCAAAGTCCCGACGTCGCCGGGGAAAACGAAGATCATATCCGCGGCTGCTCCAGTTATGGGATCCCGCCCGTATTTGGTCACGTTTGTCCGCACTTCGAATCGGCGCTTCTTAGAGCATGGAACGATTTCATTGCGTTCCTGGTTTGGGAGAACACTAATCATGAGTCCGCCAGCAGCTTCGCAGCCGGCCTGAGCACGCTGAGTGACTTGAAAAGAATTCGGCTTTGGAATGCCTCCCGTCATGAGAATCGCCCCGCCGTGCGCTACAAGCTTACCGAAAGCCTCAACCTCCGGCCCAGCGGCTTCGCCCCCGCCAATTGCCGCGAGGATCCATTTGCGAGACATCACTTCTCTCCTCGATGCTTGCGATTTGCGCGATATCAGTAGCATAAGAACCGCCGCCCTAAGGCGCCACAACTCCCTGTCTGACCATACCAGTCGGCTCCGCTATCCCACCGTAGGTGGCGTCGCTATTGGGTTCGCCAAACCATACGAGAGATATGGGTTGGCGAACAAGTCGTTAACATATTGATTTTGTGTAGAAAACTCTGACGCCGCCACGGCTTAGTTCGCTAAAACGCGTCGCGACGGCTGCCCCTTCACATCATCGAGACACAACTGATCAACTGAAGGCTACTTCTGAGTGGAGTATCTCGTTGATTTCATTGTGAAATTTCGCCATAAGGCGCTACCATCGGAGACCATGCGATGTTTTCTACAGTGTCGGGCGTGATGGCCTATCTCGGTGCTGCAAAGAATGGGGGAACGGGAAGGTCTGACCGATACCGTTGAAAAAGTCCGGGTCGCGGCTGCAAATGTTTCCGCAAAGACTCTAAATTGAATTCTGATTCCAATACGCTGGGGTGGAAAGGGATTCTATTATCGGTGGCGACATTGCGGTGCGGCGGACTTTTTCAACAATATCGACCCAAACCCGACGTACGTTGTCCACGACGCGAACGACGGCTTCGCGCCGCCTGTCGGTCACCGCGTCGACGTCAGACGCGCACCAAAAGGAGACATTTTACCGCAGATACGACAAGTGAGCCTGCGGCGTGAGCGTGATGCCGGTTAGACCCATATAAAGGATTGATACTGCAACTTATCGGTCGTTATCGAGCTTCCACAGGCGGGCGTTGGGCCGAAAGGGAACCTCGCGGCTCCGGTGCTCTCTCTCAACTAGATGCGGCAAGTCACAGGTATGAGCCGCAACGGGCCAGAAGTTATTCTTCGAACTAAACTTTATGGTTGCAAGTTTCTCACGCTATTCACATGATAAACATTGAGTCTAAAGGGTCGACAACGCCGACCTCCGATCAATCGTCTTGCAACCTCAACTGAAGCCGGACGTGCCGACACCGAACCACTTGGAGTAGATCATGCGATACGTCGTACGGGCACCAAGTCCACCAGCGGCCCTGGGAGGATCGCGTGCTATGGAGAGACGTCAGTCCTTTCTCCGTTATCTTCAGTTGGATCCGATGAAACGCGAACAGACCCGCGTTCCCATCATGCAGCTCGAGTCACGGGAAATCATGCGCGATCTCTCGCACATGTTCCTGGGAAAGTGCGCATTCTGCGAACAGGCTTCGAAAAGCATGTTTCCTGCACCGCTTCAGGCCGATGAACGACGCCGAGCCAACGATCGGCAGCGAGGAGGACGGGCGGGCACGCGACTCCCATCTCTATTACGGCTGGCTGTCGGATGCTTGGATCAATCTCTATCCGATCTGCGGGGACTGCAAGCCGAAACGAACCACGTTCTTTCCAGTCGACGGACAGAGGGCGCATATCCCGACGCCGGAAGAATATACCCAGTTCGTCGAAAAAGGCGACGGGACATGGCCTGACTTGGACGTCGACGAGACATCTCTCCTGGTCGATCCCTGTGCCGACGACATTGCCCGCCATCTCGTCCCGCGGGAAGACGGATCGCTGGAAGCTGCAAGTCCGAGGGGCGAGGAAACGATCAAGCATTTCCGGCTCAATCGGACGCGATTGAGAGCCAGGCGAAAACAGGCTCTCGAGGACTATGCAAAACTCGAAGGCGATGGGCCGAACGATACCAATGAATTCGTCGGCCTCTGGCGAATCGCCAGGCGCCAGGGCGATGCCAGCGACGCAGAAATCGCGGCGATCACCGCGTCTGCCAATATCGTAGAGGAAGCCGACATCGCGGGAGCCCGCCCCCGCCTCAAAGAAATCCGGCTGACGAACTTCAAGGCGATCGAGACGCTGTCGATCAAGCTGCCTGCTGCACCAGACTCGAACGAACGCATGGCGCAGGCATTGTTGATCCTTGGCGAAAACGCTGCTGGCAAGAGCTCCATCCTGGAGGCGATCGCGCTTGCCCTCATCGGCGCCGACGCGCGCCCCGACCTGGTGGAAGAACCGGGTAGCCTAAGGCTCAACCCCAGCTTCATGGGTGCTGAGGACCTGCCGCAAAAGCGATCGGCCAGGATTCGGCTTCAGTTCGACAATGGACAGGTCTCGACACTCACGGTCGGTGCCAAGGGCTATTCTCAAATCGGCGAGAACCGATTGCCGCAAGTCTTCGGCTACGGCGCCTACCGTCATTATGTGCGCGACCTGCATGCGTGGAAACCGTCGCGACCGGTGCTCAGCCTGTTCCATACAGACAGCTTGCTCAGCAATCCGGAGCATTGGCTTCTCGGCCTGCCGCCGACCGAGTACCGGGCCGTCGTCCAGGCGCTGGGCGTGATCTTCGGGGCGGCCGAAGAGATCGACGTCATCTATCGCGACGAGGCCAAGCGCCGATGCTTCGTTGAGATGCAGATCGATGCGTCAGGCAAGAAGAGCAGGACCCCGCTCTCGAACGTCTCGTCGGGCTTCCGTACCATTCTCGCATTGTCCTGCGACATCATGCGATGGCTCATGGATCGCGACATCAATCCGAACTTCACGACGCTGACCTCGGCGGAGGGGATCGTGCTGATCGACGAGGTCGAGGCCCATCTCCACCCGCGCTGGAAGATCCACATCATGAAGGGCCTGCGCACCGCATTGCCGTCAATCGCCTTCATCGTCACGACACATGATCCGTTGTGCCTGAGGGGAATGCGCGACGGGGAAGTGGTGGTGTTGAGCAAGGTCGCCAGGCAACTCGGCAGCGGCCAGATCCCGCTCAGGGTCGACAGCCTCACGCAGTTGCCGAAGGTGTCGGCGCTGACCGTCGAGCAACTCCTAACCTCGGATCTGTTCAGCCTGTTTTCCACCGACGACCCCGAGATCGAGGCAAGCCTCGCAATGCTTGGCGACTATCTCGCAAGAAAGGACGGGAGTGCGCCGGACCAGGCCGTCAGGGCTGCGATGGACGCGCTCCGCAGGCAGGTGGTGGATGCCCTTCCGGTCGGCATGAGCGAGGCTGCCCGCCTCGTGCAGGAGGCCGTTGCCGACTACCTCGTTAAGCGGCGCAACCTTGCCGGCAGGGCACGCGAGGACCTGCGCGATGAAACGAAGAGGCGGATCCTGGCCGCCCTGGAGGGCATCTGATGCGGCGCGTCGATCGGACCCTGGTTTCGATGCCGGCTGTCCTTGTCGGCGAGAAGAGCCGCGGCGGCAAAGAACTGGCGAAGGCGAAGATCTTCTTCGAGGCGAAGGCAAAGGCAGAAGCTGGGGCAGCGGCCGCCGGCGCCGCGGCTCCAAGTAAGAAAACCAGGAAGAAGGACAAGACGTTCGATTTCAGCGCCTATTCCGACGAAGCAGTCAAATACGCGCTCGACAAGCTGTTCTTCGGCAAATGCGCCTATTGCGAAAGCCGGTATGCCAACCAGGCGCCGGTCGATGTCGAACATTACCGGCCGAAGGGACGCATCGCCGGGGTTGCCAATCATCCCGGCTACTGGTGGCTTGCCATGGCGTGGCACAACCTGCTGCCAAGTTGCATCGATTGCAATCGGCGGCGCTGGCAGGACTTGCCGAAATTCCCCGAGAGCCTCGCGCAACTGCTGGCGGCTCCTGAAATGCAAGGTGTCAAGGCATCGCTTGGCAAGCAGGATCTGTTTCCGATCGCCGGCGCGGCCAGGGCAACGGCGGACTTTCCCGGCATCGACGAGCAGCCCGACCTGATCAACCCCTGCGTGGACGATCCGGAAGAGCACCTGGCGTTTCACATCGACCGCGGCGACCCCCTCGGTCTCGTCCTTCCGAGTTTCAAGGATAACCTCCCTTCCAGGCGTGGCCTGACATCCATCCATGTCTATGGCCTGAACCGGCTCGGATTGGTCCAGGAGCGAACGCGGGTCCTGCGCAAGCTTGATTTCCTGAGCCGGTTGATCGACGAGATCGGCAAGATCTCGGAGACGCTTCTTGCCAGCAGCGATCCGAAGAACAAGACGATGGGTGCGCGGCTCGACCTGCTGGTCAACCAGATCCTCGACGAAATTCGCGCGATGGCGCAGCTGGACCAGCCCTATTCGAGCCTCGTGAAGGCTTGGTCCAAGACGCTCAGCATCAACTAAGGAAGATGGGAATATGAGCGCGCCTGAACAGAGCTGCGACCTCGTCATGAAGGGCGGAATCACCAGCGGGGTGGTCTACCCGAAGGCCGTCGTGAAACTTTCGCGCAGGTACCGCTTCCGCAATATCGGCGGTACGTCGGCCGGCGCGATTGCCGCGGTCGTCACTGCCGCGGCCGAATACGGACGCGCCGAAGGCGGATTTGAAAAGATCGAGGCGCTGCCAAAGCAGCTGTCAGCGACGCTCCTGGAGAAATTCCAGCCTCGCCAGGAGCTTCGTCCGGTCTTCAATCTGATGCTGGCGGTGATGTCGAAAAGCATCGCGGGCACGGTCTTCGCGCTTTTTAAGGGCTACCCGGTACCAGCGCTTTTGGGCGCCATCCCTGCGATCATTATCGCCACCATGATTCCGTTCACCTGGCATTCCGTGCCAGCGGCGCTGCTCGTTGTCTTGCTGTTCCTGTTCCTGCTCGTTCTTCTGCCGGCCGCCACGGCGGCTTTTGTCGCCGCCCGCGATGTCGCCCGCAGGCTCCCAGAGGCCGATTACGGCCTCTGCAACGGAATGACCCAACCCTATATGACGGCCGGCCATCCGGCCTTGACCGAGTGGCTCGCCGACACGATCGATGTCGTCGCGGGGCGTTCGGCCACCGGCGCACCGCTTGGGGTCAAGGATCTTCAATCCCGCGAGATCAAGGTGCAAACGGTGACCACAGACATCACCTCGCATCGCCCCTACGTGCTG
This sequence comes from Mesorhizobium sp. M0698, assembly GCF_040320455.1. Lineage (NCBI taxonomy): Bacteria > Pseudomonadati > Pseudomonadota > Alphaproteobacteria > Hyphomicrobiales > Phyllobacteriaceae > Mesorhizobium > Mesorhizobium sp. M0698. The sequence continues at coordinate 587,502 of NZ_JAMYPQ010000002.1, forward strand.
CCAATGGAGAATAACCTTCATCACTTTTCCGAGCGGGAGTTCCGGTCGCTTTTTCCGGCTCGCGTCGTCGACGCGATGCTGACGACGCCAAAGGAGGGATCAAGCGACCTCTATCCGTTCAAGATCGATAATCTTCCGCTCGTGGTCCTCGCACGCATGAGCCTCAGCTTCCCGGCGCTGCTCTCGGCGGTGCCGCTCTACAGGATCGACTATACGCTGGTCGGCGTCCCCGAACAGGACAGATTGGTGCGCTGCATGTTCTCCGACGGTGGGCTGTCGTCGAATTTTCCGGTACATTTCTTCGACCGCTTCCTTCCGTCGCGCCCGACCTTTGGCATCTCTCTCGGCGAATATGACCGCCGGCGGGAGAAGCCGGAAAACACCGGGGAAACCAGGGTATTCCTTCCGACAAAGGCAGGACAGGGGCAACTCCTGCCAACGCGAGGCTTTTCCGGACTGATCGCCTTCGTGTTCGCCCTCTTTGACAGCGCCAAGGACTGGCAGGATTCTCTCCAGTCGATCCTCGCCGGCTATCGCGAACGGATCGTGACGGTCAACCTCAAGCCGGAGGAGGGCGGCTTCAACCTGGATATGCCGCCCGCCCGAATCGACCAGCTTACCGGCTTCGGCGAACGTGCCGGCGACCTGATCAATAGCGATTTCGAACTCAACGAGCACAAGTGGCGCCGCTATCTGGTCGAAGTCCGCGCGCTTGACGAGATGCTGCGCCAATTCGCCGATGCCTACGCTGAAGCACCCGAACTGGGCTCGCTTGGATACGCAGAGATCGCGACCGGCTACCAACCGTCCTCTTACAAGGATCTCTCGGTAAGCGAACGGCAGATCTTGCGAGAACGAGCGGAGGCGATCGCCGCTCTTGGCGAAGCGTTTCAGAAGCAACAGCCGCTGGAAAGCTTCGACGATCATATGCCGAAGAGCCGCAGCCGGATCCGCTCTGTTGCCCGCATGGACTATTGACCGCGACGATTGCAGCCGGACCGCCACGGTGTCTGATCGACAAGGATCAAGACGTCGCGGTTGTTTCCAACTCGCGTTGTTGAAATCCCAATTGTTTCGCCGCAGTGCCTGCTGAGCGCCATCACGGACGCAAATCTGACAGGCGGCGGGCACTTGCAGGGTAGTCATGCGCAGTGGCTTCGGCCGCCCAGGAGTCTAGGTTAGAACGACTTCTGCCAGAACGAAGACCGCCGCATGCCCCGCTTTCTTGCCATCTACACTATGAAGCCCGAAGACCTCGCCCCCTTTCGGAGCCTGCCTAAGCCCGAGCAGAATGCGATTGATGCCGTCGGCTTACAGCAGTGGGCGGACTGGGAGGAGAGAAATGCCGCATTTTTCCCCGATCGCGGCGGCATGGTCGGTAGGACGACGCGCATTACTAAGGACGGCATCGCCAAAGCCGTGAACCCTTTCTGCGGCCACATTGTCGTCGAGGCCGATACCATCGATGCCTCCGCCCGCCTGTTCGAGAACCACCCGCGTTTCACGGTCTTCCCGGGAGACGGCGTGGACATCATGCCCTTCCTCACCTGCACTGCGCCGACTTGAACATCCCAATCGCTTGCTGATGCCAGAAGCCATCTGTCCGCTGTCGGCCAGCTGCGGCCTTTCGAGAATGCGCGGCGAATGACCGCGACTGGCGCTTCCATGCCGTTCCGGGAGCTCGCATGCTTCTTTCCATCAAGACTTGATCCGCAGGTCGGACGTTGCTCCGGCGGCTCCATTCTTGCCCAGCCGGCGGGCGTCGCCGGGCGGTCCTTGGCGTGACTTGAGGGGCAGCTTCACCAGGAGCGGGCCCCTCTGCGCAACAATGATGCATGTAGCAATCGCATGCTCCGCGACGACCGGTTGCCGTTCGCCGTCTACCGCGTTCGGACTTTAGTCAAATGACTGCTTGTGACGGATATGAGCATCCAGATAAGCGTCAGTTCGTGCAGCATTGAAATTATTGAAGAATTTTGTCCGATGGCGCTACCATAGTTGCATAATTTACTAGTTATTTCAATAACTTATTCGTTTTTGGTAGCGGGAGAGCGCTACCGCCTTTCCCCACACCCGTCAGGTGGGCGGTTCCTGCTTCGTTGTCTCGAATAGGGGTTCATTTTGAGCCGGAACTTTTGACCGTGAGCGATCATTCGCTCCGAGCAGGACAACCATCCACTTTTGGGAGCCAACGTTGACGTAAGCCACTTCGTGATCTAAGTAGTTGCTGGCATTGCCGCATCTGCAATTCGTCATTCAGATGGATCAAACACCGTGATGCCCATCAACGTTCGAGACGCTCGCGCCAGTCGCAATGTTGCTACCGCCGCACAACAGCCGTGCTTTCCCTGACAATCAACCTTATGGCAAGTTCGCGTTGCCTCAAGTGGAGCCGCTGCGAAGGCGAGGCGAGGATATAATCGGCCGCAATACGGCCCATGTCTCTGGCCGGCACTTCCAGTGTGGTCAGTTCGGGCGAGGTAAGTTCCGCAATCTCCAGATTGTCGAATCCGACGACCGAGACCTCCTGCGGTACAGCGATGCCTTCGGCGTGACAGTACTTGATGGCGCCGGCAGCAAGGATATCGCTGCCGCAAAAAACGGCCGTTGGCCTCCTGGCGTCTTCCATCAGGCGCGTCATGCAAGTCCTGCCGTCGTCTAGCCTGTAGGCCCCTTCGACCACCGGCACCGTGCCGCGGTGGATGCCGGAACGTTCGAGTTCTTTCAGGAAGCCGTCGCGGCGACCAGCCGCACGATCATTGTCCTGGGTGATGCCGGCGATCATACCGAGTCTGGTGTGTCCGAGGTCGAGCAGATAACGTGCCGCGGTGCGGCCTGCCTTTTCATTGTCGAAACCCACGGCGGCACCGATATCGGTCGCTTGCGACGTGTAGGTATAGACATAGCCGATACGCTTCTGCTCAAGCATGGCCAGAGTGGCTGGCCGGTGTGTTGAGCCCACGAGGACCACCGATTCGACCCCGCGCTCGACTAGGAGTCGCGCCTGCTCGTATTCAAGATCGATGTCGTAGGTCGAGGTGTTGATGATCAGCGAAACGTTCTTTTCGGCAAGCCGTGCCTGGAGCCCGTCGACCATCGTGGCGTAGATCGCGTGGTCCAATGTCGGAATGATCGCGCCGACCAACCTTGTCCGGGTCGACCGCAGCGCCCTCGCGGAACCATTGGGCACATAGCCTAGATCCCGTGCCGCCCGCGCAACACGATCCCGTACCACCTCGTTCACGGTGGGGTTGCCATTGAGCACGCGCGAGACGGTGGCCGGCGAACAGTTCGCAAGCCGGGCTACGTCAATCAGCTTTGCGCCGCCATCCTCGATATCCATTGAGTCCTCGAATCCGACGGTTCCGAGAAACCGTTTTCCAGATGACACACTTTTTTTCTCAACGCTACACCATCTTTCTTTGAGAAAGCCTTTAGACTAGGGCTTGACAGCTCTGTGAAAAGGCGTGAAAACGATTTCACAAATGCGCAAGCCATAGCGCAGAACCAAGGGAAGAGAAATGCTCAACGGCATCAAAGTCGTCAGCTTCTGCCATTTTCTGCAGGGTCCTGCGGGTGCCCAGTATCTCGCGGACATGGGTGCGGATGTCGTCAAGGTCGAACCTATCGACGGCGCCCATGAACGCCGCTGGTCGGGTGCCGACGTGTATGTGGAAGGGGTCAGCGGCTTCTATCTCTGCGCCAACCGCAACAAGCGCTCCATCGGCATCGATCTGAAGAGCACCGAAGGCAAGCAGGTCGCCCGCCGCCTGATCGCCGGTGCCGATGTGGTGATGGAGAATTTCCGACCGGGCGTGTTCGCCAAGCTTGGCTTTGACGAGGAAACGCTCCGCGACATCAACCCAAATCTGATTTTCGCTTCGGCGAGCGGTTTTGGCACCACAGGCCCGATGGCGATGAAGCCCGGTCAGGATCTTCTCGCTCAGGCACGGTCCGGGCTGATGAGCGTCACTGGAACTCCAGAGCACGGCCCCACGCCGGTCGGCGCGGCGATCGTCGACCAACATGGCGGTGCATTGCTTGCGATGGGCATCCTGGGTGCGTTGGTACGCCGTTTGCGGGACGGCAAGGGCACGCGCGTCGAAGCAAGCCTGATCAACTCCGCAATCGATCTGCAGGGCGAGCCTCTGGTCAACTACTTTGCTGGTGGCATGAACCGTGAGGTGCTGAATCGCGAGAAGAACCTGGCCACCTGGTTTCATGCGGCGCCCTACGGCGTGTATCCGACGAGTGATGGCCATGTGGTGGTGTCGCTGTGCGAATCGGCCGTGCTGGCCGAGGCGCTCGACAGCGACAGGCTGCTCGAGGTGGTCGGCGTCGACCGCTATGTCGAACGCGATGAGTATGCGCGCCGGCTAGCCCTCGCTACGGCCCGCTTTAGTACCGCCGAGCTCGCCGAGCGCTTCGACCACCATGGAATATGGTGGGCACCCATCAGCTACTATGACGACCTGCTGGCCGACCCTCAGCTCACCCACTCCCAAGTGTTTCGGCAGGTGAGCGTGCGCGGCCGCACGATCCACCTCGTCAATCATCCAAACAGATACGATGGCGAAGTGCCTGCATTACGGTTTCTGGCACTGGAGATCGGCGAGCACACGCGCGAGATTCTAGATGAGCTTGGCTATGCCGATGGTGAGGTCCAGCGCTTGCTGGCATCGAAGGCCGTGGTCGCTTCCCGTGAAAAGGACGATAGCATGATGGCACGGAAGGCTTCGTGATGCTGGACCAGGCCTCCCAGGCTGCGATGCCCGAGCATGCGGCGTCAGTCAATCGCGGACTTGCCATTGTGACGGGCGGCCGTCGCGGCATCGGGCGGGCCATCTGTTGTGAACTCGCTCAGGCGGGTTTCAACATCGCTGTCATTGACATCGTCGACGATGAGAATGCCAGCGAGACTGTCGATCTTGTCCGCAAGTACGGGCGAAATGCTGCTTTCTTCCGCAAGGACATATCCAAAACCTCGGACAATGCGGCGTTCATCGAGCGCATCGAAGCCGATCTGGGGGGGACCACTTGCCTAGTCAACAACGCCGGCGTGCAGGTTTCCGTGCGCGGCGATCTTCTCGATGTTACCGAGGAGAGCTTCGACCGGCTGGTCGGTATCAATCTGCGCGGCACGTTCTTCTTCACCCAGGCCGTGGCTCGCGCAATGCTTTCCCGGCCGCAAGCCCGGCTCGAACGGTCGGTGGTGACGATCACCTCTGCGAACGCCGGCTTGATCTCGCCGGAAAAGGGTCCGTACTGCATATCCAAGGCCGGACTGTCGATGGCTTCCCAGCAGTTCGCCATTCGTCTGGCGGATGCGGGCATCCGGGTGCACGAGATTCGCCCCGGCCTCATCCAGACCGATATGACCGCCGATGTCTACGATAAGTACTCGGCGCAAGTCGAGGCGGGGGAGCTTTCGGCGATCAGGCGGTGGGGGCAGCCAGAAGACATCGCCCGCGGGGTGGCGACGCTGGCCGTCGGGGGCATGCCATTCAGCACCGGGGATATCTACCACATCGGCGGCGGCATGCAGATGCATCGCTTGTGATCTTTTTTGACGAGTTCAAGAAAACGATTTCTTGGAGTGGACATGATGAAGGACGCGGTTCTCGAGATGCGTGGCATCCACAAGCGCTTTCCCGGCGTCTATGCGCTGAACAATGTCAGCTTCGCCGTCCGCAAGGGCAGCGTGCACGGCGTCATCGGTGAAAACGGCGCCGGCAAGTCGACACTGATGCGTGTCCTGTCCGGCGCGTTCTTGGCCAATGAGGGTGAAGTGGCCATTGACGGGAATGTGGTGGCGGCGCCGACGCCGGAGCGGATGCTTGAGCTCGGAATCGCGGTTATCTATCAGGAGCTCGCCCAGGCTCCGCATCTCACGGTGGCTGAAAACATCTTTCTCGGCCGCCTGCCGAAGACGCGTCTGGGCATGATCGACTGGCGCCGAGCGGAAGCCGCGGCTCGGGATGTGCTCGACAGGCTTGGCTTCCGTGTCGATCCGGCTGCGCGCATCGATACGATCAGTGTCGCGCAGCGCCAGATGGTCGAGATCGCAAAGGCGACTGCCCGCGATGCTCGCATCGTGGTGCTCGATGAGCCGTCCGCTGTACTAGGCGACGCCGAGCTTGAACATCTTTTCAAGACGATCCGGCAGCTGAGCAGCGAACATGGCGTTTCGTTCATCTACATCACCCATCGCCTGAAGGAACTTTATGAAATCTGCGATGAGGTCACCGTGCTGCGGGACGGCCAGGTCGTCGCCTCGATGCCACTTGGCCAGACGACCACGCCCGATCTCATCCGCCACATGGTCGGGCGCGAACTCAGGGATGTCTTTCCAGCACGCCCGCAACCAGGCGATCAAATCCGCCTAGATGTGCGCAATCTGTCGCGGGCCGGCGTGCTGAAGGATATCTCCTTCAATGTCAGGCGCGGTGAGATCGTCGGCATCTGCGGCCTTGCCGGTGCGGGCCGGACCGAGGTGCTGCGCGCCATCGCCGGCGCCGATCCGATCGACGGCGGTGAGATCAGGATCGACGGCCAATTGGTCGCCATCGACGGGCCGCGTCGGGCACTTGCGCACGGCGTCGGCCTGCTGCCCGAGGATCGCAAGACCGAGGGTCTTTTCCTCGAGCAGTCGGTCGCCTTCAACGTCACCGTTTCAGAGCTGGCGCCGCTGACCCGCGGCGGCCTGATCAATGGCCGTCGCGAGCACGAGGCTGTCTCCCGGTTCATCCAGCAGATGCGCATCAAAACGCCGAACCCCAGCACCAAGGTCCGCACCCTGTCGGGTGGCAATCAGCAGAAATGCGGCATCGCCCGTCAACTGCATGCCGGAACGGAGATCCTGCTGGTCGACGAGCCGACGCGTGGCGTCGATGTGGCAGCCAAGCGCGAAATCTACGACCTGCTCGCCGAACTGACTTCGAAGCGCGGCGCAAGCGTCGTGATGGTGTCGTCCGAATTGCCGGAAATCCTCGGCCTCTGCAATCGCATCATCGTCATGCGCGAGGGCGCCATTTCGGCGGTTTTTGAGGGCGAGGGCGCGACCGAGGAAACAATCATGGCCCATGCGGTTTGGCAGTGAGGAACGACATGAGTACGCGCAGCTATCAACAATTCATCGGCGGGCGATTTGTCGAGGGTTCAGGCTCCGGTTCGATCGAGCGCCAGTCGCCGGCCACTGGTGAACTGGTCGCCCGCTATTCTGATGGCGCGCCCGAGGATGTCGATCTTGCCGTCGAGGCGGCGCGTATCGCCTTCGAGGAAGGGCCGTGGTCGCGTATGAGCGGCATGGAGCGCGCGGAGGTCCTGAACCGTCTCGCCGATTTGATCCGCATCAACCGCGACCGGCTCGTCAGGATCGAAGTCGAGGAGGTCGGTAAGCCGATCCGCTTCGCGCGCGGCGATATTGACGGTGCAACCGGCCTGACGCGCTATGCAGCTTCGCTGGCCATGCAGATGGCGGGCCTGACCTACACGAACATTGGTGATGGCAAGACGGCGCTGATCAGCCGTGAAGCGGTAGGCGTTGTGGCGCTGGTCACGCCATGGAATTTCCCGGCGCTGATCCTGTCGCAGAAAGTCCCGTTTGCGCTCGCCGCCGGCTGCACCGTGGTGCTGAAGCCGTCGGAGTTCACGTCAGGTTCCGCGTTCGAGATCGCCGCGCTTGCGGACGAGGCCGGCGTGCCGGCCGGCGCCTTCAATGTCGTCAGCGGCTATGGCGCAACCGTTGGCGACCATCTCACCGGGCACCCGGGCATCGACTTCGTTTCCTTCACCGGTTCGACTCGCACCGGCAGCCGTGTCGTCGGCAACACGTCCCGTCACCTAGTCAAATCCTCGGTCGAACTGGGCGGCAAGTCGGCCAATATCGTCTTTGCCGATGCGGATCTGGAAGCCGCGGCGGATGGCGCGCTGATGGGCGTGTTCTTCAACAATGGCGAGTGCTGCGTTTCGGGTTCGCGGCTATTCGTGCAGTCGTCCATCGCAGACGATTTTATCGCCAAAGTGATCGCGCGCTCCCGCAAGATGAAGGTCGGCGATCCGTTCGACGGCGACACGGATGTCGGAGCGCTGATCGATCGCGACCATCTGGCCAAGGTGACCGGCTTCGTCAAAAGCGGGATCGAGGAAGGCGCCCAGCTCGTACTCGGCGGGAACGTAGCGACGGGGGCGGTCGGTCATTTTCACGAAGCGACCATTTTCGACCGGGTCGAGCCGCATATGACCATCTTCCGCGAAGAGATATTTGGCCCGGTGCTTAGCATCACCCGGTTCGATACGGTGGATGACGCGGTGCGGTTGGCCAACGACACGGCCTATGGCCTGTCGAACTACATCTGGTCGAAGAATATCGACACGGTCCTAACCGTCGCCAAGCGCCTGAAAAGCGGCTGGGTGCAGGCCAACACGATCATCGACGGCGCCCCGCAGCTTCCGCTCACCGGGGTGAAGGGATCCGGTTTCGGCTACGAGATGGGCCAGGCCGGCTTTGAAGAGTTCACCCAGCTTAAGACGCTGCTCATTCAGACCGGGCCGCGCGCCCCGGTCTTTCCGGTCTGAGACGGGCCATGACCATTCCGCGCCTCATCGTCACCGATGTCGACCGTACCTTGCTGACACACAACCATATGCTGCCACAGCGTGTGGCCGACGCGCTGGGCGCGGTGCGGGAGGCAGGTATCACTGTTGTTCTGGCGACGGCGCGCTCACCGCTTGGCGTGAAGCCCTATGCGGAACGGCTCGGAGTTGCCAGCCTCGTCATCTGCTTCAACGGCGCTTGGATCGGCGATGTCTCCACCGGCATTGCGGTGTCGGAGCAGCGAATCGGGCGCGCCGATGCGCTGCACGCCATGGCACTAGCTCAGGCTGCCGGCGTCCGGCCAATGTGGTTCACCGGGACCGCCATTCACGCGCTTGCCGAAGACCCGGTCATCGTCCGCGAAGCCGGCGTGACTAACGAGCCTTTGCTGTTGGCGGACGCGATGGAAGACCTGCCGGGTGCGCCGGGCAAGATCATGTGCGTCGCCGCTCAGCCGGCCGGCCGCGTTGCTTTTGGAGCGCTGCGCGCGAATCTCGGCAACCGCCTGTCGGTATCGGGGTCGCATCCGCGCCTGCTCGAAATCGGGCCGGCCGACGTCTCCAAGAAGGTCGCCATCGCGACCGTTGCGGCCAAACTGAGAATTGCAGCGGAAGACTGCGCCGCCGCCGGCGACGCCGAAAATGATCTCGACATGCTGGCCTGGGCCGGCATGGCGGTCACGGTCGCTAACGCGGTGCCGGAGGTCAAGCTCTTGGCACAGTTCGTCGGACCGTCCTGCGACGATGGGGGACTGGCCGATGCCGTGGCCTGGCTGATGCAGCGGCAATGCACCCTCGCAACGGCAGACGAAACGGGAGGAAGGAATGGTTGAGATGACAACTGGACAAGGATTGGCGTCGAGGCCGGGGTCGGCGGGACGCCTGCGAGGCTGGGCGCAGAGCCTTGGCCTGCTCTGGGTCCTGATCGTGTTGTGCGCTTTCGCGGTGTACCTGTCGCCGAGCTTCATCCAGACCGGCAACATGTTGAATGTCGGCCGCCAGGTCGCGCTCTTTGGCATCGTCAGCGTCGGCATGACCTTCGTCATTCTGACACGCGGCATCGATCTTTCTGTCGGTTCCATCGTCGGCGTCGTCTCGGTTGCCACAGCGCTAATGCTCTCATCAGGCGTTCCAATCCCGTTGGCGATGATCGCGGCGCTGGGGATGGGAGCCGTGTTCGGCGCCATCAACGGAGCTGGCGTCGTTTTCTTCGGGATGCCGCCCTTCATCATGACCCTCGGCACGCTGGTGATGGGGCGCGGCATTGCCATGACCATCGCCAACGGCGAGCCGAAGACGCTGGGCGATGCTTCGGATGCCTTCTCCTATCTGGGCAGCGGTTTTCTGTTCGGCATTCCCGTGCCGATCTGGATCTTCGTTGCCATAGCCGCCGCGGCTTTCGTGATCCTGCGACACACGCCATTCGGTCGCCAGATCTACGCGGTCGGCTCAAACACCGAGGCGGCGCGGCTTGCCGGCATCAACGTGCCGCGCGTGCTCATGTTGGTCTATGCCATCTCCGGTGTGCTTTCGGGGCTGACCGCCCTGGTTTTTGTCTCACGGCTCACTGTTGGTGAGCCCACCGCCGGCACCAATCTCGAACTCGAGGCCATCTCGATCGTCGTCATCGGCGGCACCAGCCTGTTTGGTGGCGAAGGCGGCGTCATCGGGACGGTGATCGGCGCCGCGATCATTGCTGTCATGGCTAATATATTGAATTTGCTAGGCATATCACCATTCACGCAACAGATCGTGAAGGGCGCCATCATCATCGCTGCGGTGATGTTCGAGGTCTACCGTCACGAAAGGCGGTCCTGACATCCATGCGCGGCGGCAGTCACCAAACGGACTGGTCGTCGCGCATTGGAACCTGAATGAAAATCAATGGAGGAGTGAAAAATGACCAGTCGCAGACATTTCCTACGCACCACAGCACTTGCTGCAACCTTGGCGATCGGTGGCCTGCTGCCGGGTGCAGCTTTCGCCCAGGACAAGATCAAGATCGGCTTCAGCCAGGCCACCATGAACCACCCATGGCGGGTAGCCATGGTGGAAGGCAACAAGAAGTATGCCGCCGAGCACTATCCTGATGTCGACCTCATCGTGACCGACGGCAACAATGACGCGACCAAGCAAGTTGCGGACGTCGAAAGCCTGATTGCACAAGGCATCAAGGTGCTGATGATCTCGCCGCTTACCGAGCAGGCGTTGACGCCCGTCGTCAAGGAAGCGATGGACGCCGGGATCAAGGTCGTGACCCTCGATCGCAAGGTCAACACGCCTGTCACCGTCCATGTCGGCGGCGAGAACCTGCCGCTCGGCGTTGGCGCGGGCGAATTCCTTGCGAAGAAACTGAACGGCAAGGGCAACATCATCGAGTTACAGGGAACCGCTGGTGCTTCCGCTACCATCGATCGCAACAAGGGCTTTGCCGAAGCGATCGCAAAGCACCCCGACATGAAGGTCGTTGCCTCGCAAAACTGCGACTACACCCGCGACAAGGCGGTGAAGTTCATGGAGGATATGGTTCAGCGCTTTGGGCCGGGCCAGATCCAGGCCGTCTACGCGCACAATGATGAGATGGCGCTCGGCGCGATCCAGGTGCTGGAGGCCGCCGGCCGACTCAACGAAGTGGCAGTGGTTGGTATCGACGGCCAGGAGACTGCCTTCGAGGCGATCAAACAGGGCAAGCTCGCTGCGACCTTTGTCTATCCTTTCGTCGCACCGGAAGGGATCGAGACCGCCTACAAGGTGGCCAAGGGCGAAGAGGTCCCGGAGACGATTACCTTGCCGACGGTTTCGGTGACCCCGGATAATATCGCGGACATGATCGGCAAGGGCTTCTGAGGTTCTTCCGTGGACAAAGGGACGCCGCGGTATTGGCGCGGCGTCCCGAAGTTTCAAATAGGAATTGGATGATGAGTGACAAGAAACCGTTTGCTGCCCAAGGCGTCATTCCCGCGTGCCTGATGCCGTTCACCGCCGATCTGGCTGTCGATGAGCGCGCCTACCGCAAGCACCTCGCTGACATCTCCTCGGTCGAAGGCATTTCTGGCATCACCATCAATGGCCATGCGGCCGAAGTGCATGCGCTCACCATCGACGAACAATACCGCGCGATCGCGGTAACCAAGGATGTGCTGCAGGACCAGGTTCCGACCATTGTCGGCGTCTATACAAACTCCAGCCTCGAGGCCGCGCGCATCGCCGCCTGTGCGCAGAATGAAGGGGCCGACGCGTTGCTTGTGTTCCCGCCCGACTTCATGACGCTCGGTGGGCACCTGCGGCCAGAGATGATCGTCGAGCATCTCAAGCGCATCACCGATGCGTCCAACCTGCCGATCATTCTGTTTCAGTATCCACTGGCATCGAACCTTGCCTACCCGCTGCCAACGCTGCTCGAACTCTGCCGCCGCTTTCCCTCGATCGTCGCGATCAAGGACCAGTGCGGCGACGGCAATTTGCACGAACGTCAGATCCGTGAATTGAAAGCCCTCGACCGTCCGGTCAACATTCTCACCACCCACAGCGCCTGGCTGCTCGGCTCGCTGGCACTTGGCTGCGACGGGCTCCTGTCAGGCGCCGGCAGCGTCATCGCCAGCCTTCAGGTTGCGCTGTTCCGTGCCGTGCAGACAAACGATCTCAAGACGGCCAAGGCGATCAATGACCGTATCTATCCGACGGTCCGGGCCTTTTATGACGCGCCGCTTCTCGATATGCACAATCGCATGAAAGAGGCGCTGGTCCTGCTCGGGCGACTGGACGAAGCCCATGTCCGGCCCCCATTGATGAAGCCAAGCCCCGCCGAGATCGAGAAGATCCGGGGACTGCTGGCTGCTGCCGGATTGAGCGCGGAGACGCTTTACAGGAAGGTCGCCTAATCAATGATGGACCGCCTCGTGCAGGCAGCGGAACCGTCGCCCGGCATCCGGCTGCTGACCCTAAACCGGCCGGAAAAGCTGAATGCGTTGTCCAAAGCGCTGCTAGCCGAATTGAGCCAACTGCTTGCTGGCTATGACGCTGACGCAGAGGTCGGCTGCGTAGTGCTGACGGGCGCCGGTCGCGCCTTCGCGGCTGGCGCCGACATTTCTGATATGCTGGAACGCGGCGTCGCCTCCTATACCGATCCGGAGCGCCTGGCATGCTGGCGTGCCATAGAGTGCTTCTCCAAGCCCACTATCGCCGCCGTGAATGGCTATGCGCTGGGCGGCGGACTGGAGCTTGCGTTGCTGTGCGACATCATCATTGCCTCGCAGACAGCTCAATTCGCAACGCCGGAAATCAAGATTGGCTCGTTCCCGGGCGATGGCGGCACGCAGCGCCTGCCGCGCCTCGTCGGCAAATCCTTTGCCATGCAGATGGTGCTGACCGGCGAGATGGTCGATGCTGCCCTTGCCGAGCGAAAGGGGTTGGTCAGCGAAGTCGTTGCCGCCGACAGGCTGTTGCCGCGCGCGCTGGAGATTGCCGCCGCGATCGCCACCAAATCCGTTGCCATCACGCCCTATGCCAAGAAGGCCGTTCTGGCGGCATTCGAGACCGATCTGCAAACCGGGCTGCAGATCGAGCACCGGCTGACGGTCAAAGCCTTCGCCACGGAGGATCGGGTCGAAGGCCTGCGGGCCTTCGCCGAAAAACGGCCGCCGGCGTTCAAGGGCAAATAGCAGTCATTGCTGTCGGCGCTAGCCGCCGACGCGACGAAAGCGCCGTCAGGCGCGAAGGGAGGCAGCACATGTGGGACTATATCATCGTTGGCGCGGGTTCGGCGGGCTGCGTGCTGGCCAACCGCCTGTCCGAGGACCCCGATGTCAAGGTGCTCCTGCTCGAGGCCGGCAGCCGCGACTGGAATCCGATGATCCATATTCCAGGCGGGATCGGCAAGCTGTTCGGCCCCGGCGTCAACTGGCGGTTCCACACGGTTCCGCAGAAGAACCTCGACAACCGCGCCATCTGGTATCCGCAGGGCAAGACGCTTGGCGGGTCGAGTTCGATCAATGCGATGATCTACATCCGCTGCCAGAAGCAAGACTATGACAATTGGGCGGCGCTTGGAAACGATGGATGGGCGTATGAGGACATCTTGCCCTATTTCCGCAAATCCGAGGACAATGATCGGCTCGCCAATCGCTATCACGGGCAGGGGGGCCCGCTCGCAGTGTCGGATCAGGTCGGCCCGCACACATTGACCCGGGCCTTTGTCCGTGCCGTGCAACAATATGGCCTACCGTACAATCCCGACTTCAACGGCGACACCATGTATGGCGCCGGCTTCTACCAGGTCACCTGTCGCGATGGCCGCCGCCGGTCGTCCGCTGTCTCCTATCTACATCCCGTCGGCAAGCGCCCCAACTTGACGGTCAGGACACATGCCCGGGTCACAAGGATCGTTGTCGAGAACGGCCGCGCCGTCGGCGTCGAACTTTCGGAAGGCAAGTCGCGGAAGGTGCTGCGGGCCGAAAGCGAGGTGATCGTATCGGCAGGAGCCATCAACTCGCCGCGCCTGCTGATGCTGTCCGGTATCGGACCGGCCGACGAGTTGAAAGCTCTCGGGATCGCGCCGGTAGCCGATCTCAGCGGTGTCGGCCGGAATCTGCAGGACCATCTCTGCACCAACGTCCATCTGACGCTCAGGGACCCGATCAGCTATGACGGCCAGGACCGCTATCCCAAGGCACTTCTGCACGGCCTCCGCTGGCTGCTCTATCGCAATGGCCCGGCTGCATCGGTTATCGTGGAGGGCGGCGGCTTCTTCCAGAGCGAGGGTGCGTCGCGGCCCGACCTGCAGATCCACATCGCGCCCGCCATGGTGGTGCGTGGCGGCCAGACCCGGCTCGACGGTCATGGCTTCACCATCAACTCGACATTCCTTCGGCCACGCAGCATCGGGTCGGTCAAGCTGCGCTCATCGAACCCCGCCGACGAGCCGCTGGTCGACCCCAACTATCTGTCCGATCCCTATGATCGCGACATGGCGCTGAATTCTGTACGGATCATCCGGGATGTGCTGGGGCAAAGCGAGATCGCCAAGTTCATCAAGGTCGAAAGATTGCCTGGACCGAATGCCAGGACTGACGAGGAGCTGATGGCCTATATCAGGCAATATGCCTGTTGCGATTATCACCCGGTCGGCACCTGCAAGATGGGCGTCGACGAGACCGCGATCGTCGATCCCGAGCTGCGGGTGCGCGGAATCGACAGCCTGCGGGTGATCGACTCATCGATCATGCCAGTACTGATCAGCGGCAACACGAATGGGCCAACGATGATGATCGGCGAAAAAGGCGCCGATCTGATCAAGGGGGTGCAATCTGCACGCGCCCGACACGCGATCGCAGCAGTCGCGTAAGCCCTCGGAAACCAGGCCGGTGCAATTTCTTGTTTTGTCTCGCCGTCGCACGGAACAGTTCAGCGACGCTGATTTCGAGCTGTTGGTCCCGAGTGAGGGCGCACAGGCGCGCTATCTCTACAGCATCGGCTTCACACGCCAGATCTGGCATCGCGGCGACATGCCCGGCGCCTGCCAGATGGTCGAGGCGAAGGACGAGATCGAGGTTCACGAGAAGCTGGCGACGTTGCCTTTAGCAAAGGCGGGGATGCTCGACTTCGAAATCATTCCGCTGAAGCCCTATGCCGCATTCATCTCGTCGTGAAAGTATCCAGGTACCGATGATCGATTCTCAACCCAATGCCGCAACGGTCCACTGCGCCTTTCCTCCGAAGGCAGAGGTCACAGGTTCGAATCCTGTCCGGTGCCAATAAGACCAAGTTCTTATGCGATATTTGGCTGTTTGCTTGCCGGCTTCCCACACGTCGGTCCCACATAGCACTCGCTGAGGACCGTTTTCGTCCAGCGAAACGGAAACTTCATAACCCCAGATTAACCATGATCGCCAACTAGGAGGATCGTCCTATGGCGGAAACTTCGATCGAGTGGACTGACGCGACGTGGAACCCGGTCGCAGGCTGCACCATCCTGACCGCTGGCTGCACTAATTGCTACGCGATGCGCCTGGCCGCTCGGCTCGAAGCGATGGGCATAGAGAAATACCAAGGCCTAACGCGCAAGACGGGGGGCCGCGCCAAGTGGACGGGCAAGGTGACGACGAACCCGAAATCTCTTGCGACGCCGACGACTTGGAAGAAATCCCGCCGGGTATTCGTCAACTCGATGTCCGACCTTTTTCATATAGACGTACCTGCCGATTTTATCCGACAGGTCTGGACCGTGATGTCAGGAACGCCGCGGCATACCTATCAGATTCTCACCAAACGACCGGAACGAATGGCGGAAATTCTGACGCGCGGAGATTTTCCGGTGCTGTCGAACGTCTGGCTTGGCACAAGCGTCGAGGACAACCGCGTTCTCGATCGATTGGACGAGTTGCGCAAAGTGCCGGCGGCCATCAGGTTTGTTTCGCTCGAGCCGCTAATCGGATCGGTGGCAGGCGCGGATCTAACCAATATTGATTGGGCGATCGTGGGCGGTGAATCCGGGCCGGGCTCGCGGTACATGGATCCCCGCTGGGTCGATGAGATCGAAGCCATGTGTCGGCGTTCCGGCACAGCGTTTTTCTTTAAGCAATGGGGCGGTCGCAACAAGAAGGCGACTGGGCGCACGCTCAACGGCCGGACCTATGACGAGATGCCGAGCCTGTCGATTTGAGAATGTCAGCCCCGAAAGACTTGGCGAGCTTGATCGCTCGTTCAGAGGGATTCGATATCGCGCAGAAGAGCGAGAAACGCTGAGGCTTTTCAAGAACCGGAAGGGGGTAAGGGTCCAAGACCTCAGCAAAGATCGTCTTCAGCCGCTGCCTCACATACTGCTCCAGCCCGCCGACGTCGGCGCCGCGTTGGAGCGTTTCGGAGTCATCAAGATAGCCAAGCAGATCCACAGTCGGCGGTGCCTTCACCTTCGAATAGAGTTCGCCTTTCCATTCGTCAGTCCCCAGCATGCGAGTTATGGCCGCTTCTTTGATCGCGTCGATCTTCGACATGTCCCTGGCGGCCTGTCGATACAAGCCAGCCAAAGGAAAGAGATACCAGACATCGATCGCCTTGGTGGCAGCGATCTTCTTCAGCGTCTCCCACTCGACCTCCATGCCATAGGGATCGAGGAACATTACTGCTCTGGTTTTCTTCCAGCCGTTCCACTCGATTTCACTCTGTATCAGACTGTTCGCATCACCCTGCAAAACTGAAATGTCGCGATGAGAGTTTGCGGCCTTCAAGCCTTCCAACGCCGCCACGTGTTTACGGCGCGTGTCCATGAAAACCAGGCGGTCGAACGGCGGGGTGATGTCGATCGCAATTTGGGCCGAACCTCGTCGCTGCTCGACTTGCTCGGGCGCGGGCTCTTCCAAGAGGTCGCCGGCCCGAGCCTTCACCCGAACAGTACGTCTACCTGTGCCAGCAAATGCGTCGATGTACCAAACGTGATCGCACCAATTGTGCAGAGCGGCAGAATAGCGTTTCAGGTACGCCTCAACAATGGCGAGCTTTATCTCAGTGTGTTGTCCGCCGAATTCGTGGTCATCCCCCGCCATTTCCAGTCCTCCTCGCCGCGCGATCGTCTACGGATCACATATTGAACATGCGCGCATATCGGCGCGATTGAGTTGGGCAGCTTTGGCGAATGCTGTCTCCCGATCAAATGGCCCGTGCCAGCGGCCGTTCCTGTCCCCTGTTCCGGCCTGCGTGCCTTGACCCCCGTTGCAGAAGCCGCATTCGGCTCGGTGGATCCGCCCTCGATCGCGGGTCCAATTCTCGTAGATGTAGTAATCCATCCCACCCTCATATTGCCAAATGCGTGACTGCCGGTCTGTTTTAGTAGGCGTATTTTGCAGGCCAGCGGCAATCTGTCCGTGCTTTGCCGTAGCAGTTGCTGTAGTCGACAAACTGACCAGTGGAGATGTCCCGGCATGCCCAAACGAGCTGGGGATATGGGTTGTAGAATTCGTCCCAATCGGCGCCCTGGTAGTAGTTCGGCCTGACGTACCCTCCTCCGCCGCAGTCGTTGTTCGAGCACACCGCAACAGCCGCGCCTATCGCAGCGATCGCCACGCCGGCTGCGATTGCCTCGTTCTGCTTCCTGATCATTTTAGCGCAGTGGTCAACCGTCATTGATCGGCGCACCAGTTCGGTGTAGAGATCCTGCTGAAATTTCGCGTCCTTCGTTGACGCGAACGTCCTGCAAAGAGCGGAAGCGCTGACACCACTCGGGTTCTTGTTGAGCGCCTGTTGCGATGTCGTGCATGAGGCGCTTGCAAGCGCCATGGCTACCGCAGCCGAAACTGCGGCTCGTCTACCCGCCCTCATTGTACTTCCCCGACCCCAAATCATCCGGGCCGCGAACGCCGCGTCCGTTTGTCAGTCACTAGCAGAGCGTCTCGCACGCCATTCCGTCGCCGTCGCGGTCCAGCTTGCGCCCCCACGGGCAGTTGCTGAGATACCATTGGGCCTCATCGCAGGAGCTGATTTGCGAGCAAGTTCGCCGCGGCTGGCATGAATAGCCTTGTGCGACCTGCCCACTGCCGACGATGCCGAGCGGTTTGCTGATCGCCGGTTGTGCATAGTCCGCATGATTTGCGCGCCAATCCCAAGGCGCCTGAAACGTTCCGGCCCACAAGCCGGTCTTTGCCGCCTGCGCCTTCGCCTGCTGCTCTGCATAGGCTCCTCGGCTGTAGCGGGGCCAGTCTAACGCCTGGCCGTGCTCCACCATCCATGACGCGACGCCGCCGCCGTCCGCGCGCCTGCAATCGCCAACGAAGCGACCATAGCTGTCCCACGAGACAAACGTACACTGGACGGGCTTGGAGGCCGATAGGAAGCTGTCCAGCGCTTCGGCGGAGCGGCGCCCGCACGGATATTCGAAGCCTTTGGCGTCATCGCAATATTGCCGGCTCTCGGGCGCGTCTATGCCGGTGAACCGGATGCGTTGGCCATGGATCTCGATCGTGTCGCCGTCAATGACCGAAGCCACCCCGGCGATAGGCGCCGGTGTCGGCCCGATCCAGCTTGCCAGGTCCGTCTCAGGAAGGCGGTCGCTGTGCTGAATGAAGAACTGTGTGATCAACGCAGCGAACGCGGCGACCGTCACGAAGACCAGCCGCAGAGGCATGGCCACCTTCTTTCGTCCTGATGGTCTTGGGAAGCGAAACATGGCTAGTCGTTTTCTTGGCCGGTTCGGCCGCCTTCTTTGGCTTCAGCGGAACGCTCGCCGCAACGTCTACCCGCGCTGTCAGTCTGGGTTCGAAGGTCGCAGGGATGTTGGTCGTTGGCGCCAACATTCATGACAATGCCGCCCTGTGGAGTGGCTGGCGCTGGGTCGTTCCCCGATAGCGCTGCACGACGCCCGCAATGCGTTGTCCGTCGCCTTCAATGTGCGTGTTCTGGCTATTCGGATTGAACGGATCGACCGTCTGCAAAAGCATGTTTGAGTGGTTCGCATCGCCAGCCGTGAGCGTCCCCGTATCGTAGTGGTTCAAGTAGTCGGCTGCGCAACCCGAGATAAGCACTGCGGACAAGACGCACGAAAATTCGCGCACGCGCATGAATGAATTCCCCCAACCCCAGATGAGACCATGCGCTATTTGCTTTTTGTTGTCGAATCCAGAAGAGGTTCGATGGTCCGTGAAGGCACCCTTGTCGTCACGCGACGTCGTCTACAGTTGATAGATCAGCAATGTTGGGTTCGGGGACGAATACATGCATGGTGCACTCGTCTTTAGTTTCGTTCTTGCATTGTTCCTGTCGTCGCCTCCTGCACTGGCCCGGTAGGACGGCGGCCATATGCAGATCGCTGCCGTACATTAGGTGTTCTAATGGTGGTCTGGAACGATGGAAAGCAGGCCGCGGACGTGATGTTTGCGAGGCTCGCAGCTGCCGTCAACGCCGCTGAATTGCTGGCGCGCTAGATTGCCGAGGCCTTGTTCGCTCAATCACTTGCCTTTAACTAAGACTCGTCAAAGTTGCAAAGATAGTTACTTTTATGTGTATGCTTGGGGGAGATCAGGACGGACAGCCGTGCTGGTTTAGGGGCGGAAACAATGCAAACAAGTATGAGCCAAAAGCTGGCGAGCTATGGCCAGTGGACCTACCGTGGCGCTTGGGCGCTTGAGATTGCAGCTGCAGCGATTGGCCTTACGACAGGTGTAGCTCTTGGCGTTCAGGCGTTTTCGGCAAGCGAATCCGTAACAGCCATGGATTTGACGCTCGCTAGTGCGCCCTTTCTCATGGTGGCAATTGCTGAGCTCACCAAAATACCGATAGCCACGCTGCTCTTTAGCGCATCGTGGTTCTGGAAGCCGGCAATTTTGATTTTCCTGCTCGTATTGGCCGGCATAACGTTTGAAACTGTCTTCATGGGAATGGAAAGAGCGGGTGCTCTGCGCCAACTGCGTTACGAGGAACTTGTAAACAAAATCGACGCCCTGGACCAGGAAGCTAAAAAGCTGGCTTCAGCCGACGAACTTGGCCGAAAATCCGATCAGGTCGAACAAGCGCGTTCCGAAATTGAGCAGCTTACGTCTCTTGCGGAAAAATCCCGCGCGACCTTTCAGTCGCAAATTGCCGAGGTCAATGCTGAGTTGGAGGGAACGACCGCCCTTACTCCAGAGGCCTCGCGCGTTCGTGATCAGGTGGACGAAAAAAGTGCGGTTCGATTGGCCTTGATTCAGCAGCGAGACGGCGAAGCAAAGGAAGCCGTTGATCAGTTCGAGCGTCAACGGGACAGCTTTGTTGAACGCATCAAAATGGCGCGCGATTCCGGCGATGGCGACTCGGCACGCCGGCTAGAATCAGAAGTGGCGAAACTCGCCAATCCACGCACTAAAATTATAGCCAAGTTCGACACTCAAATCGAACCGCTCGATCAAGAGGTCGCCGCCCTGCGTGCAGGTTTCGATCGTTTGCGGGCAAGCAGCCCACCTATGACTGCCGACCAGAGGCAAAAACTTATCGATAGACGCTCGACGTTGGAACAGACGCGCGACAGTGATGCCGAGGGTTGGCAGCGCCGATTGGATGACGCCGGCAACCAGCTGACAGAGGCTCAGAGCGCCGAAGCCAACAAGGCAAACACTTCGGCGCAAAACCAGGTCCGACAGGACCAGATTGCCAAAGAACTCAGTGTTTTGGAGAAGGAGCGGATCCCCATGGCGCGGACCGATCAGGTCCGGCGCATTGCTTCACGATGGTACGGGAGCAAACCGGAGTTAGTCACTGAAGCGCAAGCGGGAAAAATCTCTGTAATTTGGTTTGGCTCCCTCGCGCTCATTGCCGCCCTCGCGGGACCAATCACGGCAATGGTGGCACTCGCCCTCCAGCGAATTGCCGCCCGAGAAGAGGATAATTCAGAGAGCAAGTTTTCCAAACTGCTTCGCAGGTTGCTTTTGAGCTGGCGTTGGCGCCGAGTTCGAACAATTGAGGTTCCAGTAGAAGTTGCGGTCGAGAAAGAGGTTGAGAAGCGGGTAGAGGTGCCTGTCGAAAAAATCGTCAAAGAGATCCTCTACGTTCCGCTCTTCACCGACGATCCCGAAGTTCTTCGAAAAGCCTTGGACCAAGATTTGCCGCCTGAGGTCGCTGATCTCGTGACGGTATCAATGCAGGGCCGTAAAAGTGCTCGTCAGGCATAACACCACGCTGCTTGAACAAGCCGTCGATCTCGCCGTTAAGAGGTCGGCAATTCCGACCCTGCAAGCTCAAGCCGCGGCTCAAGAGAAAACAGCTCGAGCGACCGCCTTCCGTCGGATGGCGACAGGCGGAGCCATTGCAGTGGCGGCGGTCGGGATTGGGCTGGGCATTAAGCTTGGTCTCTGGGATAAGAACTTGCCCGAGCCAGTAAAGTTGCCGAGGGTGGAGCAACCGAGCGCGCGCACAGTCCCCAATTATGATTCTGCGCCTATTCCGATCCCAACTCCAAAGCCGGCGCCGGAAGAAACGCCACGGGCTGAAGTGCCTGCCAAGCCTGACGTGGTGACGGTCGACTTCAATAAGTTCGCCACCAAGAATGTGGAATTCCAAGGCAGCACCTGGGAGCTAATCTCGGGCCATTACTTCAAGGATGAAAACGACGAAACCTGGGACCGGGCATGGTGCTATTCTCGACGAAATGTCAACGGCGTGGACGTGAACGTTTCGTTGGCGTCTCGATCTGCCCCGAGCTCGCCACCAGTCGGGCCCGGTGCTGCCGTTCAGACGCTCCAGCTAGTCGGTCTCGATGATTCATCGGCTATTGATCTGGCAACAAGATGTGCGTGGTTGGACGGTCGCACATTTATCTCGGCACAGTTCATTCCCGACCAGAATCGAGAACAAGGCAGTACGGTGCCGGCACTAACTCCTGCACCCGAAGTCGATCCAGATAGCGGATTTGTGGTTATGGCGGGATGGGACGCGATCGGAAACGACTTGCCCGATATGCCGATTAGAAACGTGAGTTCCGAACAGTGCCAGAGCGTGTGCGATAGAGACTTCAAATGTTTGGCGGTGACCTACAATACGAAATTCCAGGCTTGCTTTATGAAGGGAGACGCCTCGCTGCTGGTCAAAAGCGATGAGTCCATCATGGCCGCCAAGAAGGTGGTCGAAGGCAATTTGCGGTACTCCAATTTGGTGTTCGCTACCAAAACAGAAATTTTCGGGAATTCATATTGGAGCGCTGCTCTCCGGTATCCCGACTGTATTCTGCAGTGCGCGAACGACAACTCTTGCGTTGGGTTCAACTTCCGCAAAAAGGAAAGCGCGTGTGTTCTCTTTAATCGCATAACCGAATCCGCTGGCAACGCTGCCGTGGCATCAGGCATCAAAAGCGTCGCGAATTAGCGAATAAGCGTTCGCGCCGCAAGATTTCTCACAGTGCTTCCGCCACTGATCGGCCCGTGATCGTAGTGCGATCGGTCCACAGTCGATCCTACGCCGACCAACCCGGCCATGTGCTGTCGACCATCGGCACGCCGTTGCAGTTGTAGTCGTAGACGAACCGCCCTGTAGCCTGTCTCGGCAGCGCCAGATCACACTGTAGTTCTTGCCGTAGAGCTGATCCCACGCGACACCGTAGACCTGCGGCGAATAGTATCCTCCGCCACCATTGTTCGCTGCGGCATCGGCCGCGGCAGCGACACCTGCGACCGTTATCCCAGTCGCTACAGCATTGTCAGTTTGTATGAGCCTGATAGCCTGATGCACTGTAAGCGATGTTCCGACGGCACCTTTCGGGGATCGGCGTGAAGGACGATGTTCGGAGCCTTTGAGGTGACCTGCCACTGAACTGTCATCCAGTGGCGATTAGAGCCTTGGCCGTTTTGCTCCGATACCATTCTTTGGACCGCCGGAAGGTAGAGTTTCCCGGCCTTCTCACGATGGCGGGCTGGCTGCGCCATCGGGATTGAGCAACGAGATCGGCACCTTATGCAGGGACGGGCGGAGCAGGTGGAAGTGGTGGACCGGGAGGGACAGGTGGAGACGGAGGTTCCGGTGGCACCTTTACCTTTGTTAGCAGCAAAGATAACTATGCCGCCGCGTCAGCAGCAATGCGCGTCGATTTATCGCCTGGACTGCCTGGTCAGGCTGGGAACCCGGGAAATCCTGCCCCAGGAGGCGATGGCGGACAGGGGGCCGGCAAGAATCTGCCCTATTATAGAACGTCAGAGAGCAACGGCGGCCGGGTGCACAGGGAAATGCGGGCCTGCCCGGTACAGAAGGAAATCCCGGTCGTGCAGGCGACTATTTGGTCGGTACACTTTCGGCTCCCGATATTGATCAAATCCTGACGAAGAGGTGACGGAACATAGTTCCGGCGTTCTCCTGGTAGTCGCGGCGTCGCGCTGGACGCTGCCCCGCGCCTAAGTTCGGTTCTATCGACATTTCCGAGCCCGCGTTTTCGCGGCCTTATGCAGCCCTCCTACGCTGCACCGCGCGGAACGGGTGCAGATTCAAACGATCGGCGCCGTTGGGCAGTCGGCGGGTGGACGCAGCATACTCAACAAAGGTTAGGGTGCCGGCCTGCAAAGCGGCGCGGCAGGCGGCTGCCGTCGCGTCGTGTCGATGAATGGGACGGCGGTGTGCGTCGTCGACGATCAGGGCGCGGTGCATCTGGAGGCGCTGGTGGTGACCGATCCCGAGGCGATCTCCGACATCCTCCCTTCCTGGGGCGACTTCGCCGCGTCGGTCACGAGGCGGGATCGCTGTCGCCATGGCTGCACCCGAAGCTCAAGAAACTCGGCCTGCCTGCGATCTGCTTGGAGACGCAGCACGTGCGCGCCGCGATGTCGGCGCAGCGCAACAAGACCGGCAAGGCCGATGCGCTTGGCATCGCCCACATCATGCGCCTGGTTCCGCCAAGCCTACATCCCTACATCAAGTCGGAGAGCTGCTACCGACCACGGCTTCTGCTGACGCATCGGCGCAATCTGAAGGCCAAGTTCCTCGACCTGGAGAACACCATCCGCCACTCGCTGAAGTCGTTCGGCATCCGCTTGACAAGGTCGGACGCGGGGCTTTCGAGCAGGCGGTGCGCCAGGCTGTGGCAGACGATCCGCTGTCGGCCGAGCTGATGGACGCCATGCTGTCGGCGCGCGCTGCGCTGTGGAGGCAGTACTGCCGGCTGCACGACCTCGTCGTGAAGCTTGTCGGACGCAGCGAGCCGTGCCTGGGTTCATGGTGATCCCCGGTGTCGGCCGGTGACGTCGCTCTCGTTCATGCCCGCGATCGACGATCCGTCGCGCTTCCGCCGCGCTTCCGCCGCTCGCGCGACGTCGCGGCCTACTTCGGGCTGACGTCGCGGCGCTGGCAGTCGGGCACTTCGCGTCCAGGGCCGCATCTCGAAGGCCGGCGAACGCGGACGTGCGGCGCGCGCGCTACGAGGCGGCGTCGGGACTGATGACGCGCTTCAAGGGCAAGGACAAGGTCAAGAGCTGGGGCCGGGAGATCGCCAAACGTTCATGCCACCGCAAGGCCTGCGTGGCGGTGGCGCGCAAGCTGGCGGTGATCATACACGCCATGTGGAGCGACGGAACGTTCTACGTCGGCGATGCGACCGCGAGCCAAGCCGACGCTGCTCAGAGCGCATATCAAGGCCGCAAGTTTCTGGGGGGCGCATCAATGAGCGGTGCGACGGCAGCTGAACGCATGGCGCCCGCACGCTGACGGACGCCCTCTGCAACAAGGAGATCCGCCTTGGGCGGATGAGGACCGATGCAGACCAGGAACGACGGAACGCACGTTATCCTGCCTGCGGCCGCGCCGATCGACAGGCGGCCGGACCGCCGCTCGATTGCCTGTGACGATGCTCCGTCAGTCCGATGGAAAAGTGCCCCACGACGGTTCGAGCGCTGCCAGAGCGCAGCCAAAACACCCCGTCGCAGAGCGCGGAAGACTGCACGGCGCCATCAGAACTCGGCGCCAAAAAGCGGAATCGTAGAGAATAGATTCGTGTATTATCGCCAACCTGGAAGAGTAACGACGATAGCAACCGAGTCTCGCCAAGCACAACCGCACAACCAATTACGACTGCCGCCCGTAATCGGCAAGCGGCGCCGGCGTCTGGAAAAACGCTGCTTGCAGGCGTGTCGGCTGCTAAGAAACCTCCTGTCAAACAACGCAGGAGAGGGACGATGGAATTCTTTTGTGGACTGGATGTTGCGATGGACGAGACGGCGGTGTGCGTCGTCGACGATCGCGGCGCGGTGCATCTGCAGGCGACGGCCTTGACCGATCCCGACGCGCTGTTGGCGGTGTTGAAGCCTTTCCTGCGGCGGCTGAGAAGGTCGGCCACGAGGCCGGTTCGCTGTCGCCCTGGCTGCATCCGGAACTGCTGAAGCTGCAGCTTCCGGCAGTGTGCCTGGAGACGCAGCACGTGCGCGCGGCGATGTCGACGCAACGCAACAAGACCGACGCGGCCGATGCCCTGGGCATTGCCCATATCATGCGCACCGGCTGGTTCCGGCACGCGCACATCAAGTCGGAAGCCCGTTATCGGATGCGGTTGCTGCTGACGCACCGGCGCAATCTGAAGCGCAAGTTCCTCGATCTGGAGAGTGCTATCCGCCATTCGCTCAAGAGCTTCGGCATTCGCCTGAGCAAGGTCGGCCGGAAGGCTTTCGACCAGGCTGCGCGCGATGCGACGACCGGGGCTACGCTGACGTCAGAGCTGATGGACGCCATGCTGACGGCACGCGCCGCGCTGTGGAAGCAGTACTGCCGGCTGCACGAGCTGGCCGTGAGGTTCGTCGCCCGCGACGAGCTGTGCCGCCGCTTCATGGCGATCCCCGGCGTCGGCCCGGTGACGGCGCTGAGCTTCATGACGGCGGTCGAGGACCCGTCCCGCTTCCGCCGCTCGCGCGATGTTGCTGCTTACTTCGGCCTGACATCGCGGCGCTGGCAGTCGGGCACCTCGATCGACTCGCAGGGCCGAATATCGAAGGCCGGCGACGCGGACGTCCGACGCGCCCTCTACGAGGCGGCGTCGGCGCTGATGACGCGCTTCCGCGGCAAGGACAAGCTCAGGACCTGGGGAACGATGCTCGCGAAGCGGGGCAATCACCGCAAGGCGACCGTCGCGGTGGCGCGCAAGCTGGCGGTGATCATGCACGCGATGTGGACGGACGGGACCTGCTATGTCGGCGACCCGGCGGCGAACGAAGCCGACCTTGTTGCGCGCGCCCGGGTCAAGGCCTGGGAGACGCTTGGCGCAGCCCGATGAACGACGCAACCACGCTTGACGCGCAACGCCGGCGCGGCATGACAGACGCAAACTGAACACACGAGCTCCGCTGCGAAGCGGATGAGGACCGGTGCAGACCAGGAACGACGGGACGCACGCTATCTTGCTTGCGGCCGAGCCGATCGAAAGACGGCCGGACCGCGTTGGACTGCCTGTGACGATGCCCCGTGAATCCGATGGAAAGATGCACCCCGACGGCAAAAGCGCTGCCAGCATGCAGCCCGAAAACGCCGTCGGCGAGTGCGCAGGACTGCACGGCGCACCGGATCTCGGCCGCTTCCCGGGAAAGCATGTTGCGGAAAGCCGCAAAGTGTTTTTGAGTAGAAAAGAGGAGAGACGACGATGGTAAAAAGAGTACCGGAAGCACAACCGATTAGGACGGCTCTCCTAATCGGGCTCGCCACAGAGATCGACCGCCGAGAGTGGTAGAGGTGCAAGGAATCTGAGAGCCTGACAGCGTATTTGTTCACTGCGGTCAGGAGAGATTCATGAACAGCCCGGTTTACATTGGCCTTGATGCGTCGCTGGATGAGACGAGCATCTGCGTGGTCGACCACGATGGCAAAATCGTGTTCGAGACGAAGGCGGAGAGCCATCCAGAGGCGCTCCACTGCGCTTTGAAGGGTTACGTGGAGCGCGCTCAGCGCATCGGCATCGAGGCGTCTTCGATAGGCGTCTGGCTGGCGCGTGAGCTGCTGTTCCGGAAGCTGCCGGTGATCGTCGTCGAGGCTCGTCACATGCGCACGAGCCTGAGCGCTATGCGCAACAAGACCGACAAGAACGATGCGCGCGGCATTGCGCAAATGATGCGCATGGGGTGGTTTCGTGCCGTCCACGTCAAGGGCGTGGAGAACCAGCGGTTTCGCGATGCTGGCCAATCGCAAGCTGCTCAAGCGCAAGCTGGTGGATCTCGAGAACCACATTCGCGGCTCGCTTCGGGTGCATGGCTTGAAGGTTGGCGCAATCGGCCGGCACGAGTTCGAGGCCCGCGGGCGCGAACTGCTGGACGGCGCCGATTTCGCCTTCGAAGGGATGATCGACAGCCTGCTGGCTGTCCGTAGCGCGGTCATTGAAGGCTACGAACGGCTGCACACGATGCTGCTCAAAGCTGTCGCCGCCGATCCTGTCTGCCGGCGCTTCATAACCGTGCGTGGCGTCGGACCGGTTGCGGCTTTGACCTTCAAGGTAGCCATCGATGATCCGCATCGGTTCACACGTTCTCGAAACGTCGGCGCTCATTTTGGCCTGACCCCGAGAACGCCATCAGACCGGCAGCTCGATCGACTTCACTGGGCGCGCATCGCCAAGCAGGGCGACATGACTGCACACGAGTCGCTGTGCGAGGCGGCGGCCATGTTGCTGCGCTCGCGCCGCGGCTCGACCCTCAAGGCGTGGGGGCTCAAGATAGCCAAGAAGCGCTCGATGCTGTGCGCGATCACAGCAGTCGCCCGCAAGCTTGCCGCCATCCTGCACCGCATGTGGCTTGACGGCAGTGTGTTCGATCCAGGCGCCGGGGCGGTTGTCACGCCGGCGATGCGCGCAACGCTGAAGGCATTGAGAACGGCTTGACGATGGTCGCGTCCCGACAGTTTTGAGGAGGTTCTGAGGTCTGAATTAAAAGAGTTCCCGTGCTCACGGGCGGCGCCCAGGCAGGGCGTTGGATGAGACTGAGTCCGCTATCTTGCCGGCATCCGCCCGTCACCGGGATGAATGCGCCGTGATCGCTAGGACCGTCTCGTCATGAGGCCATTGATATGGCCCGAAGGAGAGCATGCGACGGCTGATTTGAGCCGAGCGCGTAGTAACGCAGGGACCCTGCCGAGGGAAGCGTGGTTGCAAGAAGCCACGAGTTTACGGGTGACTGTGAAGCAGAATTGGAGATGTCATGCAGCCGGAAAGTCATTATTGTAGTTGACATCAGGGGCCCGATTAGTAAGGCAAGATAAAGCGAGCTGGCGCTCGCACTCGCTTCGCTCGTAAGTGTCTGTCTGCACATTGTTTTTTCCGACGTATGCTAACGCCAGGCTGAATGACGCGAGGTGCGGATGATGCCGGCTGGTTCGCTATCCTGTTGATCTGAAAAGCAAAGATGCGGTGTCGCAGCGATGTGCGATCCGCCGTTTTACGCCGCAGCAAGTCTTTGTGCGCCATAGCACACTCGGCAATCCAGCCATCTTGAAGCGCGAAATCCGACTGCCGATGCTGTCGTTATGGCAGATCGTGACAGCGACAGATTCCAGGTTCGCACCGGCCGGACGCGGGATGGCGGCGCGCCGGTCAATTCGCGCACGCTGCCCTTCGTGCGCCAGGTCGAGATCGCTGTCCGCAAGCAAGGCGGCAATCCCTATCGCATCGGCGGAAGCAGCGGTGCCGGGAAGGGGAGTGGCCGCTTCAACGCCCGCGGCCGCGGCGGCAAGGTGGCGGCAGGGTTGCCAAAGGATGGTGGCGGATGGAGGCAGGACGGCAATGGCATCCGCTTTCGCTCGCGCCGCGTCGTGGTGAAGGCACGTGTGGTCAAGCTGCCGGGGCGAGGGAAGGCCGCCGGGCGCGGCCAAAAGTTCGTGACGACGAGCAAGGCTGTCGATGCGCATCTGCGCTATCTCCAGCGCGACGGCGTCACCAGAGACGGCGAGAAGGGCAGGGTATACTCGGCCGTCGACGACGAGGCCGACAGCAAGGCCTTCGTCGAGCGCGGCCGCGGCGACCGGCATCAGTTCCGTTTCATCGTTGCGCCGGAGGATGCCGCCGAGATGCAAGACCTGCGCTCATTCACCCGCGATCTCATGCAGCAGATGGAAGCCGACCTTAACACGCGCCTCGACTGGATCGCTATTGACCATCACAACACCGGCCATCCGCACAGCCACGTCCTGGTGCGCGGCGTCACCGATGACGGCAAGATCCTGAACATCGCCGGCGACTACATCGCCCATGGCATCCGTCACCGGGCAAGCGAGCTGGTGGAACGGGAGCTTGGGCTGCAAAGCGAGATCGAAGTCGCCCGCAAGCTGGCCAACGAGGTGGACGCCGAACGGCTGACCCGGCTCGACCGCATGCTGATTGCCGAACAGCAGGGGCACGATCTTGTCGATCTGCGTCCCAATGCCAGCGACAGCTACACCATTTCCAGCAATCGCTATCTGTTGGTCGATCGGGCAAAGAAACTGCAACACTTCGGCCTGGCGAGCGAGATCGAGCCCGGCCGGTGGTTGATCTCCGACAAAGCCGAAAGCACGCTGCGCGCGCTTGGCGAGCGCAACGACATTATCAAGACCATGCACCGGGCACTCGAGGAGCACGGCCTCGCCGATGAGCGGGGCCCGGCCCAATACGCAATGCACCGGCAGACCATCACCGAGCCGGTCGTCGGCCGTGTGCTCGCCAAGGGTCTTGCCGGTGATGAGATGAGCGACAAGCTGTCGCTCGTCATCGACGGAGTCGACGGGCGCACCCACTATGTCGAGACCGCCGATGCGGCAAAGCTAAATGACGTTCAGCGCGGCCATATCGTGGCGCTCGATCCCATCCTGCCGAAGCAGGAGCCGCGTGCGGCCGACCGCAACATCAGCGCAGTAGCGGGCGAGGAGGGCATTTATCGGCCGAGCAGACACCTGGAGGCGATCCGCGAGACATTTTTGCAGCAGGGCAAGGACCCGGAAGCCTTCGTCCGCTTCCATGTCCGCCGTCTCGAAGCGCTGCGCCGGGCCGGCCATGTCGAGCGCATCGACGAAGACCACTGGCGCATTTCGGAAAACTTGCCCGAGCGCGGCATCGCCTACGATGCCCGCAGCCGCGGAAAGGACTTCTCCGTCCGCCTGCTCTCGACGCTTGACCTCGACGCGCAGATCGGCAGCGACGGCGCCACCTGGCTCGATCGGGAGCTTACCGCCAGGACCCCTGTGCCGCGGGTCCGGTCAGGCTTTGGTCTCGACGTGGATAACGCCCTCGACAGACGGGCTGCCCAACTCGTCGGGATGGGCCATGCCGAACGCGATGCGGCCAGCGGGACGATCACCTTCTCGCGCGACCTTGTTGCCACGCTCGAGCGCCAGGAGGTCGCGCGCGTCGGCAAAGAAATGGCCGCTGCACGCGGCCTCACCTTCGCGCCCGTACAGCCCGGCAACCATGTCGGCGGCACGCTTCTTGGCTCGGTCCGTCTTGCCAGCGGGCGCTTCGCCATGCTGGACGATGGCATCGGGTTTCGGCTTGTGCCCTGGCAGCCGATGCTCGAAAAGCGCATCGGCAAGAACATCACTGGACTCGTGCAAAACAGCGGCGGCATTGACTGGAGCTTCGGCAGAAGACGCAGCATGGGGATTGGGATGTGAGGGTAGCGCGCATTAAACACCCGCGGGTAGGTCACGGTGCCGCGGGGCCGAGATCGTCAGCGTGCCGTTGGCCGGCGAGCCGCGCACGGCGAACAGAAACTCATCCTCAGTTGGCGGGACGTTTTTTCGTTCATAGAGACATTGCCCCGAGGTCATGCTGACTGCCACTGATCTGGCAGCGACTGCCGGCTGTGTATGCCGGTCGTCGGCCGTGGCTGAAAACGATCCTGAATCTTGCGCTCAACCGATCAGCAACCGGCTAGGGTCGCCGCAATCTGACGCCCGGGCGATCGCCATTGGTAAACTCCACGCCTTCGGCTTCAAGAACGGTACGAATCTTTGCTTGGGTTTCGGCGGATACAATCGAACCGTTCTTACCATCGCTTTCGCAGCGCTTAATTGTCGGAACAGATACCCCCGCACGGCGAGCAAGCTCCGCCTGGGCGATACCAATCAACGCGCGGGCTGCCCGCATCTGTCCTGCTGTCACCAAGCCTGTTGATCCCTTTAGATCATTCCTATATGATCCAAAGGTATCAGCGATACCCTTGGGCCGATGGTCCGAGGTGCGGCTAGGCGCGGTGTTGGCGCACCGTGCCCAGCCTGACCACAACCCAAGCTTCTGAGGAGCTCGGATCATGGGTGATTCCGACAATACCACGACTCCGCCGTTCGTCACTCGCAGGGAAGTGCTTGCGGGAGGGATGATCACGTCCACTGCTTTGGGGCTTGAGAAAAGCGCTTCTGGCGGATCGCCCGCAGCCACGAGTATGCCTCTCGCCGACCCAGCGCTGGCGCTCTGGCACGAATGGGAGAGAGTCCACAAATTGACCGGGCAGCTCTGCCGTATGCAGCAACACCTGGAGACGAGGCTTGTTGAGAGCATCGGCTTTCCATGTGTGACCGTCCGCCTGCCGGAGGGAGAAGACGTGACCGTCCACTCGATCGGGGGGTCAATGATGTACTCGGCAAAGGGCCCGACATGGCGGCTCTCCGCGAGAAGGCCGAAGCTGATTTGGCGGCACATCAGGCCCGCTGGGACGCGGCTGCCGAGGAGGGCGGCTACACCGCAGCGCTCAGGGACGAGCGCGAGGCTGGCGACCGGGCGGAGGATCTGCTTGAAGCGTTCTCAACCACCCCCGCCACGACGCTCGCCGGTGTGGCGGGCAAGCTCGATGCCGTATTGCGCGAGGGCGAAGCCTGGGAGGGATCCTCCGAATTCCCCTGGCCGCAAATCCGCTCGGCGCTCAGTGATCTGGTGCGCATGGTGCAAGAGAAGATGCCTGAATAGTTCTTTCACTGCGGGCGGTGTCCCGAGCTCCGCAAGTGGCGGGCTGGTGCTGTACAGTCGCATAATATGCGGCGTGGAACTCAACAGAGGACCTGATCAGGTTCCTGATCCATCACAACTTGCACCCTGGCAAATCGAGGTAGAAATCATAAGAGGCGGACCGTGAGTGGGGGTCGTTAGCGAAAGAAGGACCAGATTTGCATGTTCAGGAGCGCCGGCCGGCGGCCGACACCTCCGAAGAAAGATCATTGAGACGACTTCGGGCAAGCCCGCGCAGGAGCCCGACCTCATCTGGCGCGCCAGCCGGCATCACCGAGAAGGGCAGGCGAATGGCGTCTCCAAACGGTTTGCCGCGCCTGCGTGAGTTCAATCCGTATGGATGCGAACCCTAGTTGGTCTTCAACTGGCCGACGCGGTTTTCCGCGATCCAGCGGGCGGCAAGCACCAGCGCGCCCATGCTGAAATCCTTGCCATGCTTGGCCACCATTTCTTCCGACAGCTTGGCCAGCCGTTCGAAAAATTCGTCCTTGCTCTCGTCCTCGGGGGTGGGTTCGGTCTCCATGTGATCCTCCTGTTTCATGTGGGCTGCGTCCGCTATTTGAACATCTGCGCGGGAAAGGTGACGATCGCGGCGGTGCCATCGACGGAACCCACCGCGAGGTGTCTGCCGTCGCCGGCCCAGGCAAGCGCGGTGACGGCGCTGCCCAAAGGCCTGATGAGGAGTTCGTCGCGCGCGCCGATCTGGGCGATGGTGATACGGCCGTTGGCGTAGCCCGCCGCAATCAGTTTCTTCTGCGGGTGCGCCGCCACCGCCTCGACAAGAACCAGCCCGGCGCGACCTGTCTCCAGCGCACCCGAGGTCTCGCCGCCAACAGGCGGGCCGGTCATCGACCAGCCGGCGATCCTGAACGCGCCGGACGCAAACAGCGCATGCGCCGGCTGGCTCCAGCACACGGTGCGGACCGGCGATGGAAACCCTGCGACGACGTCTGCTCTTCCATCAGCCAGACTAACCAGAGCAAAGCCGCCGGTTTCGAGCCCGCAGGCCAGCCAGGTCCCGTCTCTGCTCCAGCGGATCGACACCGGGCGCGCGGAAAGGGGGATGTCACGTATCAAGGCTGCGTCGCCTTCGACCGCCCAAATCGACAGCCCTTCGCCAAGGCCGCAGGCAAGTCGCCGCCCGCCCGGCGACAAGGCAAGGGCATCTGTCGACGATGTCACACCGCGTTCCAGCCGCGTGGCATTGCCTTGGCCGTGCGACAGGAACACATCATGCCCGTTGCTGACAGCCGTCATGTCCACCTTGGCGCTGTGGTCGATGGCGACGACTCGTCCGTCGATCTTGAGCAGTGCGGCTGCGACGTCACCGCCGGCGCTCATGTGCAGTACTTCGCCGCTGGCCGCGCCGACGAGAAAGCCGGAATGCGCATAGGTGGCGAGCGGGACATCGCCGTCACCGAATGCCGCCGTGGCAATCAATGGCACTGGCGGCTTTTCCCTGGGGCGGATCGTCGTCTGGCCGAGATCGTTGCTCACCCTGATCCGCGCTTCCGGCGGCTCGTGATCCGCGACCGCGGCGATGGCGACGGTTCCGTCGACTGCGGTGAAAGCGACAGCCGAACCGTCGGCGCTGAAGCGCAGATCGGCGATCGCCGACGGCCGCTGCCAGCTGCGGGCCAGAAGGTCGAACAAGGTCAGGTTCTGCATCGTCTGCTGGTTCATGTTTCTCTCCCATCAGTCCTCGTTCGACGCTGCGGCAAGCTTACGGTCGACGTCCTCGACATCGCCCTCCGCAGCTATGATGCGATCCTCGCAAGCCGAGCACGCCTGCGCGATCACCGCCGCGTTCTGCCCTGCCTCATGCAAGTCCCGCACCAGTTGCTCGGTGGCGCCGCTTCTGCCGATTTCGAGTTCCAGGCGCAGCACGTCCATTTCGATGCCGGCGCGTTTCTGGTTGAGCCGCAGCGCTTCCGCGGTAAGCGCCGAGACGCTGGCGACGAGACGGAGCCGGCGAGCAAGCAGCGCGTCACGCCGGGCTGTGTGGGATCCTCCGGTCATTTTTCGCTCCCCAAAGGCCCCTGCGGTTTCTCGAAAGCCGACAGCAATTTGGGCAATGTGCCGGCCTGCGACTGGAACTGTTTTTCGGCCGTTTCGATGTGGCTCTTGAGCTGGTCCCAGATGTCGACGCGGATCATCGATGTCGTGTCACCGGTCAGGCGCTCGATCTCTTCGATGCGGAACTGGCGCGTCAGCGAAACCCCGGAAAACACGAAGTCGCGCAGCAGGATCGCATGGCTTTCGATGAACAGATGGATCATCGGATGCGTCTTTGTGGTGACGCCGCCGCCGGCAAGCTCGGCCCTGATGAAGTCCTGGAAACGGTTCTGCAGGCGGTGTTGGCTCTCGCCCATGAAGCGCATGACGAAGACCAGGTCGCGCGGCATCAGCTTCACGAGATCGCCGCTGACGCCATCGGCATGGCTGGATATTGGCTCGGGCGGTTCCCTTCGGTCTCTATCGTTCGGCATGGTCTTTCTCCAGCGCTAGGCCTGTGCGTGGGCCATGACCGTCAAATAGTAGAGATAGACGAAGAGTTAAACAGAAAATATGAGTGTTGGGATTTTCTGCAATTGCTAACTAAATATGCTGCGCGTGCGAATATACGGTAAATATTACAGGCGTAAGTTACAACTGTAAAAGAACGTTACAGTTGGCTGCCGGGTGCGCGCCGAAAGAGCGGCAATTTTGCTTTGAGCGCCAGCCATGGGACTGTTTCGAAACTGGCACGACGCTTGCACTGTTCATTCTCACAAGAAGCCCATCGCGCTTGACGCGGTGCCAAAAGAACGAAGGAACGGAGGAAGCAGAACCGCTTCGATACGCCCATCGCAGATGCGGTTGGCGCTGCGGCTCCCTGTCAGACGCCTCGAAACCTTTGCCCCGATCCACTTGAACGGCCGGACCTCGGGTCGCGCCTCGACGCGCAACGCTTTGTCATGCCGCTCGCACTCTCACTGGCGGTGCTTGCCGCTTCATGCCGGGGTCAAGGGACCTGCGGCTCAAACCTGGTGGAGGCTTATGACCATGACGTCTCTGACGCTCAACAAGATTACCTCGCAACGCGGAATCTCCGTCGGCGAGGCGACCAAGAAGATTGCCGATCTCGGCTGGAATCCGTCCTACGTGCAGGAAGCAATGACGTTTCCGACCGACTACAAGATCAACAAGACGCCGCGCGACCCGATGAAGCAGGTCCTGCGGTCCTACTTCCCGATGCAGGAAGAGAAGGACAACCGCGTCTATGGCGCGCTCGATGCCGCCTTGCGCGGCGACATGTTCCGCAATGTCGAGCCGCGCTGGGTCGAGTGGATGAAGCTCTTCCTGGCCATCATTCCCTTCCCGGAAATTTCGGCTGCCCGCTCGATGGCGATGGTCGCCCGCATCGCACCTGGCGAGGAACTCCGGACCGGTTTCACCATGCAGATGATCGACGAGTTCCGCCACTCGACCATCCAGATGAATCTGAAGAAATGGTACATGGAGAACTACATCGATCCGGCCGGCTTCGACATCACCGAAGAGGCCTTCGGAAAATGCTATGCCACCACCATCGGCCGGCAATTCGCGGAAGGCTTCATCACCGGCGACACCATGACCGCCGCTTGCATGTACCTGACCGTGGTCGCCGAGACCGCCTTCACCAACACGCTGTTCGTCGCCATGCCTTCGGAAGCCGCCCGCAACGGCGACTACGCGCTGCCGACCGTCTTCCTGTCGGTGCAGTCCGACGAGAGCCGGCATATCGGCAATGGCCACTCGCTGCTGATGGCAGCACTCAAGGAGCCGGAAAACCACCTCTTGCTGGAGCGCGACCTGCGTTACGCCTTCTGGCAGAACCATGCCATCGTCGATGCGGCAATCGGCACCTTCATCGAATACGGCACCACCAACCGCGACAAGAACAAGGAATCCTACGCGGAAATGTGGCACCGCTGGATCTATGAGGACTATTATCGCACCTACATGCTGCCGCTCGAGAAATACGGCATCAAGGTCCATCACGACGACGTCCAGGCGGCCTGGGAACGCATCACCAAGAAGAACTATGTTCACAAGGTAGGACAGTTCTTCGCGGTCGGCTGGCCGGTCAATTTCTGGCGCATCGAAGCCCAGACCGACAAGGACTTCGAGTGGTTCGAGCATAAGTATCCAGGCTGGTACGCCGAGTTCGGCGACTTCTGGAAATGGTACGCCAAGCTCAGCCACAAGGGCGAGAAGGTGCTGCTGTTCAACAGCGACGTCGGCTACCTCTACCCGCACCGCTGCTGGTCCTGCCTCGTCCCTTGCCTGATCCGCGAGGACATGGTGGTCGGCGAGATCGACGGCCAGCTGCACACCTTCGCCCATGAGCTCGACAAGTGGACCGCAACGGTCGCCTTCGCCGACGAGTATCAGGGCCGTCCGACGCCGGCGATGGGCCGCTTCAGCGGCAAGCGCGAGTGGGAGACGCTCTATGACGGCTGGGATCTGGCCGATGCGATCAAGGACCTGAACTTCGTCCGTTCCGACGGCAAGACGCTGGTTCCGCAGCCGCATCTGCGCTTCGACGACAAGGAGATGTGGACGCTCGACGATGTGCGCGGCAACAAGCTCGGATCGCCGCTCAACGCGCTGCGTGCCATGTCGCCCGCGGACCGCGAGAAGCACCTGGCGGAATACGCCAAGGGCTTCACCATCACCCCCTGCAACTGATCAGGCCAAAGGGGGGCGGGTTGGTCCCGCCCCTTCCTTTCACTGGAGGTCCGTATGTCGGAAACCCACACGGTCAGGCTCAGCCCGGTTGGCGTCGAATTCGACGTCGAGCATGGCGAAACGGTGCTCAACGCCGCCTTCCGCCAGGGCATTGCGCTGCCGCACGGCTGCAAGGAAGGGCAATGTTCGGCCTGCAAAAGCGTGTTGCTCGAAGGCGAAGTCGACATGCTGAAATACTCGACCTTCGCGCTGAACGACATGGAGAAGGAGAGCGGGCACGTCCTGTTGTGCCGCTGCATCGCCTTCTCCGACCTGGAAGTCGAGCTTCTCAACTACGACGAGGAGATTTTGGCGAAAGCGATCGCCGTGAAGACGTACAAGGGCCGGATTGCTCGCATCGAGCACCTGACCCACGACATTCGCGGCATCGAGATCGAGCTCGGCTCCCCAATGAAGTTCTGGGCGGGGCAATATGTCGACATCACGGTTACCACGCAAAAAGGGGAGACGATTACGCGCTCGTTCTCCATGGCAAATACGCCGGACCAAACCGAAAAACTCTCCTTCATCATCAAAAAATACCCTGAGGGAAAGTTTTCCGGAGAACTCGATTCCGGAGGCATCGAAGCCGGAGCCGAAGTCACCGTCGTCGGACCCTACGGAACCTGTTTCCGCCGCGACGAACGGCAAGGACCCCTGATCCTGGTCGGCGCCGGCTCGGGCATGTCGCCGATCTGGTCGATCCTCAATGACCATTTGAAGAGCGGCGAGAAGCGTCCGGTCTATTTCTTCTACGGCGCCCGCACCCGCAATGACCTGTTCTATCTCGACAGGATCGCCGAGCTGGTCGGCAAACATTCCGACGTCACCTTCATTCCCGTGCTGTCGCACGCGAATGACGACGCCGAATGGCAGGGCGAACGTGGCTTCGTGCACCAGAGTGTCGACGCCGTGCTCAAGCAACTGGCGGTCGACGGGCAGGGCGATGTCCATGCCTGTGGCCCGCCGCCGATGATCGATGCGCTGCAGCCGGTGCTGTTCATGAACGGCTTCGAAACCGAGCGGATATTCTTCGACAAATTCACCACATCGGCGGGTGCAACGCCGGCCCATTGAGGGCGGCCGCGCCAAGCCAACCACAACTGCAACAAGGGAGAGAGACTATGCCTGCAACCTCGAGTTCAGTCGGATCCGGAGCCGCCGGCGCGGCGATCTTCGCCGACTCCGACAGCCGGAAATACCGGTATTTCGACCCGAAAGGCCAGCGAGCCACCCACTACGAGGACATGACGGTCGACGTTCAGCCCGACCCGGAACGCTACCTGATCCAGGACTGGATCATCTCGTTTGCCGACGGCAAGGGCGCCTATGTCAAGCAGAACACCGCCGCGCAGAGTTCCAACTGGCACGCCTTCCGCGCTCCCGACCAGGAGTGGGAGCGCACGCACTACCAGCGCCAGTCGAAGATCGAGACCATGGTGCAGAGCGTCATCAACAATGCGCGCAAGTCGGGCACCCCGAAGACCTTCGACAAGGCCTGGATCAAGATCCTGCAGACACAGCTCGGCGCCTGGAAACACGCCGAATTCGGGCTCGGCACGTCGCTGATGCAGGCGCAGCGTTACGGCTACACACAGATGATCAACAACGCGACGCTGACCAACTCGTCCTACAAGCTGCGGCTTGCCCAGGACATCACGCTTTACCTCGCCGAGATCGGGATGGACCACCCCGGCTGGGACGACGAGCTTGGCAAGAAGGCGTGGCTCGAGGACAAGAACTGGCAAGGCACGCGCGAGGCGGTCGAGACCATCATGGGCGCGACCGATTATCTCGAGCAGTATTTCGCCATCAACATCATCTTCGAGCCGCTGGTCGGCGAAGTGTTTCGCTCCGGCTTCCTGATGCAGATCGCCGCCGCCAACCATGATTTCATCACGCCGGCGGTGATTTCGGCAGCCGAGGCCGACTACGAGCGCAACCTCGCCAACACGATCGACCTCATGCACCTGCTCGCCAATGACGAGAAGCATGGCGCGGCCAACAAGAAGCTCTTCCAGGGCTGGGTCAAGAAACATGGCGCGCTCGCCGACAAGGCAGCCATCGGCCTGCAGCCGATCTGGTCGATGCCGCATTCCAAGCCGGTCGCATTCGCGGATGTCCGTGCCAAATCCGAGGAACGGATTGGGCAGATACTCGGCGAACTTGGCCTCAAGCGCTGAAACAGGAGAAATCGTCATGTCACTAGCAGCACGCGACGCAACGCATTCCAACATCTTCAAGGCG
Organism: Mesorhizobium sp. M0698; assembly: GCF_040320455.1. Lineage (NCBI taxonomy): Bacteria > Pseudomonadati > Pseudomonadota > Alphaproteobacteria > Hyphomicrobiales > Phyllobacteriaceae > Mesorhizobium > Mesorhizobium sp. M0698. Next base: position 626,470 of record NZ_JAMYPQ010000002.1, read on the forward strand.
ATGAAGGACATCACCTTCGAGCAGACGATTTCGCACCAGTGCGGCGTCACCATGAACGACTCGGTCGAAGCCAGGGCCATCGCTGAATTCATGGGCTTGAAACCGAACGTATCCGTCACCTACCAACCGGCGATGATCCGCATCGACGGCACCGGCAAGCTGATCTTCAAGATGGACGAGATCAGCGAATATCTCGGCCGCGAGATGACGGCGGAAACCTTCGAGGTCAACAGCTCCACCCACTACGGCCGCATGGTTCGCGTCGACGACAACACCGTGATCCTGTTCGGCAACATGGACGAGATGTTCGAATACATCGAATAGCCAGCGAAATGAGTGCCGGAAGGCAGGTATTTTTCCGGCACTCCACGCAAGTCGACTGAAAACTGCCGGACTGTAGAGGAAATACGAATGTCTTCGAAAATGAAAGCTGCTGTGTTTGTCGAGAAAGGCCGCATTGTCCTTGAGGACAAGCCAATTCCCGATATCGGGCCTCAAGATGCGCTTATTCGCGTAACCACCACGACCATTTGCGGGACCGACGTCCATATCCTCAAGGGCGAATATCCGGTCGTCAAAGGCCTCACAATTGGTCACGAGCCGGTTGGCATCATCGAGAAGCTCGGATCAAGCGTCAGCGGCTTCAAGGAGGGCCAGCGTGTCATCGCTGGCGCGATCACCCCTTCCGGCTGGAGCCATGCCTGCCTGTGCGGATGTGGTTCTCAGGATGGCGCCGGCACCAAGCACGGCTGGCAGGCGATCGGCGGCTGGAAGTTCGGCAATACCATTGACGGCTGCCAGGCCGAATATGTCCGCGTGCCGGACGCAATGGCCAATCTTGCGCCGGTTGACGACGGCGTCACCGACGAGCAGGTGCTGATGTGCCCGGATATCATGTCGACCGGCTTCGCCGGCGCCGAAACCGGGGGCATCCGGATTGGCGACACCGTTGCGGTATTTGCCCAAGGACCGATCGGTCTCTGCGCCACCGCCGGCGCAAAGCTCATGGGCGCAACGACGATCATAGCCGTCGACACTGTGCCGGCTCGCCTGGAGATGGCCCGCCGGATGGGCGCTGACATCGTCGTCGACTTCAAGAAGGAGAATCCCGTCGACGCCATCATGAGGTTGACGGACGGGCGCGGTGTCGACGTCGCGATCGAGGCATTGGGCACTCAGGCAACGTTCGAGGCCGCTCTGCGTGTTTTGCGTCCGGGCGGCGTGCTGTCCAGTCTCGGCGTCTACTCCTCCGATCTCAAGATTCCGCTCGATGCATTTGCCGCGGGCCTGGGCGACAAATCCATCCGAACGTCCCTTTGCCCCGGAGGCAAGGAGCGGATGCGCAGAATGCTGGGAGTGATCTCGGCAGGCCGGGTCGATCTCGGCGGCCTGGTCACGCACCGCTTCAAACTCGACCAGATCGAGGACGCTTATGAGCTGTTCGCAAACCAGCGCGACGGCGTCCTCAAGGTCGCAATCACAATCTGATCCGCAGCCATTCAAAGCAACGCATTCGCGTGGAGGAAAAAATGTACAGAACACCGGAAGGCAAGGACATTTTCGTGGTCGACGGCCACACCCATTTCTGGGACGGCAGCCCGGAAAACCAGAAGAACATCCACGGCAAGCAGTTCATCGAGTGCTTCTATGCCTATCACACTGGCTTGAGCCCGAAGGACCAGCTGTGGGAGAAGAGCAAGTTCGAGAAATACAGCGCCGACGATCTCTATCGCGACCTGTTCATTGACGGTCCCGACGATGTGGCGATCGTGCAATCGACCTATCTCAAGGACTTCTACAAGAACGGCTTCAACACGATCGAGCGCAACGCCGAGGTGGCCAAGCGCTATCCCGAGCGTTTCATAGTCAACGGCGCCTTCGATCCGCGCGACGGCGAGAAGGCACTTGAGTACATCCACTTCCTCAAGGAGACCTACAACGTCAAGGGCGTGAAGATGTACACGGCCGAATGGAACGGCGCTTCCAAGGGCTGGAAGCTCACCGATCCCGATGCCTACAAGTGCTTCGAACTCTGCGACAAGCTCGGCATCAAGAACATCCACGTGCACAAGGGTCCGACGATCATCCCACTCAGCAAGGACGCCTTCGACGTGCATGACATCGACCACGCGGCGACGGATTTCCAGAACCTCAACTGGATTGTCGAGCATTGCGGCCTGCCGCGCCTCGACGATTTCTGCTGGATCGCGACGCAGGAAACCAACGTCTATGGCGGGCTAGCGGTGGCGCTGCCCTTCATCCATTCCCGTCCGCGCTATTTCGGCGAGGTCATCGCCGAACTGCTGTTCTGGATCGGGCCGGAGAAAATCCTGTTTGGTTCCGACTACGCGATCTGGACGCCGCGCTGGCTAGTCGAGAAATTCTGGGCCTACCAGATCCCAGAGGACATCGCCGCAGAACGTGGTGGGCAGCTGACCGACGAGATCAAGGAGAAGATCCTCGGCCTCAATGCGGCGCGTCTCTACAACATCGACGTGGAAGCCAAGAAGAAGGCGCTTGCCAGCTCGCCCTTCAGCATCGCGGCGGAGTAGGAGCCATGGCAACCGCCAGCGTTTCCGGCGGCCGCGAGAAGGAACTCTGGCGGCGCCTTGGTGAGGTCAACGACCCGGAACTCGACGAACCTGTCACCGAGATGGGCTTCGTCGAGCGGGCCGCGGTGACGGGCGATGGCAGCGTAGAGATCGACTTCCGCCTGCCGACCTACTGGTGTTCGCCCAACTTCGCGTTCCTGATGCTGGACGGCGTCCGCAAGGCGCTCGACCAGCTCTCCTGGAAGCCGGCCTATCGCGTCAAGCTGCACGACCACATGTTCGCGGAAGAGGTCAATCGCGGCATGGCAGAGGGCAAGGCCTTCGGCGACATCTTCGCTGTGCTTGCCGAGGATCAGGATCTTGGCGCCTTGCGTGAGACCTTCAGGATGAAGGCATTCAAGCGGCGCCAGGAGGCGGTCCTGCGCGGCCTGCGGCAGCACGGCCTGACCGATCGCGAAATCCTCGGCATGGACCTGCCGGCCTACGACGTCGCGCGGTTCGAACCGGGTGAGGCGGCCCAACAGCAGCCGAGGTACCGGGCGGCTCTGCTTGAGCGTTTTCCCGACCGCCGGGCCGACGATCCTGTGTTCGTGACCTGGGAAGGGCAGAAAATCCCACCGGCCGCACTCAGTGCCCACCTCGCCGAACTGCGCGGTGTGCGCATCAACATGGAGTTCAACGGCGCGCTGTGCCGGGGGCTCAAGCAGACCAGATACAAGGAACTGGATGTGATCGACGGCGAACCGACGCTGGTCGATTTCATTCTGGATCGCGTGCCGGCCGGAACGGCGCCGACTGCCTGAAGCAGAACTGACACAACGGCCTCCCTTGCACGAGGCCCCTAACCAACAACCCGCCCGTAAGGCGGAAGGAGGAATCATGCCCAAGATAATGCTTCACAACTCCGAAGCCCGCCGTGCTCTTGCCCGCGGTGTCTTCCGGCTGGCTGCGGCCGTCGAGCCGACGCTCGGCCCCAAAGGCATGAACGCCATGATCGACCGACCGATCGGCACGCCGATGGTGACCCGCGACGGTGTCAGCATCGCCTCCGAGATCGAGTTGCACGACCGTTTCGAAAATATGGGCGCGCAAGTCGTGCGCGAAGTGTCGATGCAGACCAACGAGGTCGCCGGCGATGGCACCACGACGGCGATCGTGCTCGCCAACGCGCTCATCCAGGGTGGCGTCGAGGCGAATGAGCGCGGCGCCAAATCCGTCGATCTCTGCAAGGGCATCGACCTTGCGGTGGCGGCGGTGGTGGCCGCGCTCAAGGCGTCGGCCAAGCCGGCCAAGGGCAACGGCATCTTGGCTTCGGTCGCCAACATCGCGGCGACCAACAGCAAGCTTGGCGCGCTGGTGGCGGAAGCCCATCAGCGGGTAGGCGCCGAAGGCGTCATCACCACCGACTTCAGCGTCACCACCGAGACCACGCTCGACGTCGTCGAGGGCATGTCCTTCGAACGTGGCTATCTCTCCCATCACATGGTGACCGATCAGGAGAAGATGGAGGCCGTGCTCGAGCGGCCCTACATCTTGATGACCGACCTCAAGATCAAGGAGCCCGGGCAACTCGATGCGGTTCGCCGCATTGCCGACGAGGCCGGCCGCCCGCTGCTGATTGTGTCCGAGGAAATGTCGCCGGAAGTGGTGGTGACGCTGCTCGGCAAGCAGGGGCCAGGACGATATCTCGTCGTCCATCCGCCGGAATATGGCCACTGGCGCAAGGCGATGATGGAGGATCTGGCCATCATCACCGGCGGCAAGGTGATCGCGCGCGATCTCGGTGGCCGGCTGGAGGATATCACCGCCGAGGATCTCGGCACGGCCGACCGGGTGAAGACCAGTTCGTCCTACACCTCGATCATTCGTGGCGGCGGCGACCATGCGGCAATCGCCTCGCGCCGTGCCCAGGTGCAGCGGCAGTATGAAGCCGCGCCGCCGAACATCGACCAGGACAAGCTGCGCGAACGCCTGGCCAAGCTCTCCGGCGGAACGGCGATCCTTTATGCCGGCGGCGTCACGCCGGTCGAGCAGAAGCGGACCATCCAGCTGATCGAGGATTCCTTGAATGCGGTTCGGGCCGCATCCGAAGAGGGCGTGGTCGCCGGCGGCGGCTCGGCGCTCGCCCAGATCGCGCCGCTGCTCGACAAGATGGCGGCCGGCGTCGACGGCGATGTCGCCGAGGGCGTGCGCCTGGTGCGGTCGGTTTTGTCGCGGCCGCTGTGGCGCATCGCCGCCAATGCCGGTGCCGATCCTGACGCCGTGGTAGTCGAGGTCACCCGCATCAATGGCGGCTATGGCTACAACGCATCGACCGGCGCGTACCAGAACATGTTCGAGGCAGGCATCATCGATCCGGTCCGCGTCACCTACACCGCCCTCGCCAACGCAGCTTCCGTGGCAACGCTGATCCTGACCACCGAAACGCTGATTGGCGATCTCGCCGAGGATGAGGATCCGACGGCCGGACCGGCGCGTGGCGGCGGCTCGGAAAAGCTCGGCCGCGCCTGAAGCGACAAATTCCAACGGAACGATTTCGACGTTGAAAGGATACGACGATGAAAGCTGCCAGACTGTACGAATACGATCCCAAGATGAACGTCCTGCTCAAGATCGAGGAGGTCAAGGCACCGACGATCACTGCTCCCGACGAGGTGATCGTGCGGGTGGGTGCCGCCGGCCTCTGCCGCACCGACCTGCACATCATCGAGGGTGTGTGGAAGCCGACCATGGATCCCGAAGGCACGCTGCTGCCTTACATCATGGGCCATGAAAATGCCGGCTGGGTCGAGGAGGTCGGCAGCGGCGTCCGCTCGGTCAAGCGCGGCGACGCCGTGATCTGCCATCCCTTCCGCTCATGCGGCATCTGCCTCAACTGCCGCCATGGCGAGGACATGTATTGCGACAACGGCCAGTTCCCCGGCCTCGGCATGAATGGCGGCTTCGCCGAATACTTCATCACCAGCGAGCGATCGCTGATCAAGCTCAATGCCAACATCACGCCGATCGAAGTGGCGCCGCTGGCGGACGCCGGCATCACCGCCTACCGCGCCGCCAAGCGGGCCGCCAAACTGCTCCGCCCAGGCAGCTATTGCGTGCTGCTCGGCATAGGCGGGCTTGGCCACATCGCGCTGCAATCGCTGCACGCGATTTCGGGCTGTCGCATCATCGCCGTCGATCGCGAGCCGGCGGCGCGGGTACTGGCAAAGGACCTTGGCGCCGATTTCATCCTCGATGGTGGGCCGAATGTCGTCGAGGAAGTCGCCCAGATCACCGGTGGCGGCGCCCATGTGGTGATCGACTTCGTCGGTGAACTCGGTGTCGAGAACATCTGCTGGAAGATGGTGCGCAAGGGTGGGCAATTGTTCGTCGTCGGCTATGGCGGCAACATCAACGTGCCGACCGCGCATCTCGTTATCGAGGAGATCAATATCGGCGGCAGCCTGGTCGGCAATTTCACCGAGCTTGTCGAACTGATGGAGCTCAACGCCGACGGCAAGGTGAAGATGCACTACACCGAGTATAACCTCGCAAGCATCAACACCGCGCTCGACGATTTCAAGAACCGGCGGTTCACCGGACGCGGCGTCATCGTCCCCTGAAACATTTGGACCGAACGTGGCGCGGAACGGCTACCGCGTCCGGTTCGATCTGACTGCTTGCCTAACCCGGCAAGCCTTCCTTCTGAGCTCCGTGGCTGATGCCATGGCATTTCCGTATCGGGACGTCAGCGAAGCGCGATCCTGAAACGAGTTTCCTTGCTTCGTGGTGTGGAAAACGGGAGGACAACATGGATCTTGTTACAGGGCTGGCCGTCGTCATCGGCATTATGGGTGGCATTGCAACGTGGGCAGTGATCACGATCGGCAACCCCTATCTGCTGATCTGGGCGGTATTTGTGGGCTGGGGGAGTTTCTATCACTGTGGCGGCAAGGCAGCCGGGTTCAAGAATTCGGCGGTTGCAAACCTCTGGGGAGCGATCTGCGCCGCCGGCGCATTGATAGCACTGACGTCCATTGGTGTTACGGCGATCATGGCCGGCATTTGCGTCGGCATTTCAATCATAGTCCTGATTCTCGCCGCCAAGCTGCCTTTGCTGAGCGCCATTCCGTCAGCGGTCTATGGCTACGCAACAACCGCCGCGCTTTTTCTGCTTGCCGCCGCCGCTTACGGCGAAGGCGCCAGCGGCATCACCAAGGTCGCGGCCGCTGCGGTGATCTCGCTGATCATCGGCAACATCCTCGGCTATGTCTCAGAGAAAGTGACCGGTGCTGTCGTAAAGGCCTGATCATTTCCGCGTCCGCTGCCTGAAGGCAAGCTAGTCGACGAACTTCCCCCAGCCCCGCGGCGCGAATGCCGCGGGTTTTGTGCCGGTGAACGGACCTGGGTCTAGATGAAACCGCGCCGGATGCCGTATTGTCCGAGCTTGCGATAGAGCGTCGGCCGCGAAATACCGAGCCTCAGCGCGACCTTGCTGAGATTGCCACCCTCTGCGGCGAGCGCGTTCTTGATGACCTGGCATTCTGCATCCTCGAATGTGCACACCGGTGCTTCGAGCATGGCTGCGGGATGATCGCCGTGCATGGTCATATTGTTGCGATTGCCCGTACTGATTTCCCCGGGAAGATCCTGAAGCTCAACGGTGCCGCCGCGCGCCAAGATGTGCAGCCGCCCAATGAGGTTCTTCAGTTCCCGCACATTGCCCGGCCAATGGTAGGCGAGCAGGGCCTCGAGCGCTTCGTGCGAGAATTCAAGCGGGTCCTCGCCTGCTGTGGCGGCGATCTGCCGGTTGAAATGTTCGATCAGCAGCAGCACATCCTCACCGCGCTCGCGCAGCGGCGGGACCGTGATCGAGACCGCACCAATTCGATAATAGAGATCGCGCCGGAAGCGGCCGGCGGCAACTTCCTGCTTGAGATCGCGATTGGTCGAGGCGACCATGCGCACATCCACTGGGCGACCCCGGCTGTCGCCAATGCGGTTGACCACGCGCTCTTCCAGGACGCGCAGCAGAAACGGCTGGATCTCGAGTGGCAATTCGCCGATCTCGTCGAGACTGAGGACGCCGCCGTTGGCGAGCTCGAAAACACCTGGCTTGCCGTCCCGCGAGGCGCCGGTAAAGGCGCCGGCGACATGGCCGAACAATTCGCTGCCAAAAAGATCCTTGGTGATCGCCCCGCAATTCATCGCGATGAACGGATCGTTCGCCGCGCGCCGGCTGCCTGCATGGACGAGCCGGGCAAACAGCTCCTTTCCAACTCCCGTCTCACCTTCGACCAATAACGAAGCCGCGCTGTTCGATTGAGCGACACGACAGGCGATTTCAATGGCGGCCAGCAGCGCCTCACTCTTGCCAACGATCATGGCGACAGCATCCTGAAGGTGCTTGCTCGCTTCCCTACGGACCACCGTCACGCTGGAGACTGTCGGCACGGACGGGAACACCAGTGCCGCGCCGCGGAGATCGCCGTCGAGCTTGAGTGGCGTGATGTGGCAGGATCGCAGATGTGCCGGCAGCGCCTTGGTGAGGTCGGCGTCCGACCCGGACGACGGAAGGTTCATCAGCCAACGGCCACGACCAGGTTCCATCGGACCGTCCATCATTTCTGTGGTCTCGCCGTCGGGCACATTGTTGCAGAAGATGGCGCGGCCGCGATGGTCGACGATCACCAGCCCGTCTTTTCGGCGGTAGCTGGGAGCCGAGGAAATGAAGGCTTCGAGCAGGCGCGTGCGCTGTTCCTGCTGCTGTTCGGCCAAGGCCTTTTCGATTTGCCGGGCTGTGGCGGCAACGAGCGCGGTGTTGTGCGGCCGGAAGATCGGCGAATAGCCTGACAGGTCGACGACGCCGATGATCTTGCCGTCGAGCGGATCGCGGATCGGCGCGCCAGCGCAAGTCCAGGATTTGATGCCGGCGCAGAAATGCTCGGCCGCATGGACGAAAGTCGGCTCTCCGGTCCACAGCGCCGTGCCGATGCCGTTGGTTCCGACGGCATCCTCGTTCCATTTGCCGCCGATGGCGAGGTGGATATCCATGCCGTCATGCAGCGTCTTCTTGTCGCCGATGGCGTCGATCAGCACGCCGTCGCTGTCGGCCAGAACCAGCATCGCGCCCGTCCCATCCAGCAGCTGGCCAAGGGAGGCGAACGACCGCCGCGCCGCCGAAAGCAGTTCGGCATTGGCGCGGGTCAGATATTCGATCTCGTCGCGATCACTGCTCAGCGGCGCTTCAATACCTTGAGCGTTGATGCCGCCGGTGGCGCTGCGATACCAGGAATCGTGAATGAGAGAGCGGACGTGGTTGGGGTGGATTGGACCGCGGGCACATTTGGGCTCGTCGGCCAGAAAAGTTTCCCAGGCGCGCATGGTAGCGCGCTCGTCATAGTCGATGTTGCTCAGAACCATTTGCCCGGCGGCCAGCGACGCACGCGCCGGAACAGCATCGATCTTCATCTGATTGGGGCCTATCTCGCGTTTCATTCAGCCATCACAGAACCTTTTGAGGTATGCCATTTCTGTATGCTGTCGCGTTCGTATGCTGACGCGGATTGGACGTGCACAAGCACAGGCGTCTGCACGGTCAGTCGATGCCGAGTTTCGCGCCGATGTCGGCGGCAAGCTGTTCTTCGGTGTAGGTGGCGGCAAGGCGGGACCCGTCCAGGTCGGCAAGCGCCTCGGCGACGGTTTCGTCGACCGGCGAGAAAAAGCCATTCTGCTTCGTTGCCAGGACGAAGATCTGTTCCCCACTCCGATTGCGGATATCACCGATATGATGAAGTTGGCGGCCTGTGTTCTGATCTTTCGAGACCACGCGGCCGTTCATGGTGACCTGGATGGACGGCCTGGCTTCGGGCACAGGCACCGCGCCGCCACCAACATGGATGATCAGGCCTTCCGCCTTCGGTTGCTGGCGTGGTTTCCTGGAAGCCGAATAGCCGCCGCCGCTGATCTGGTCGGCAAGGCGAACGATGGTCGAACGGTTCTGCTCGATCAGTCTTTTGACTTGTACGTCCTCGCGCCGCGGGCCATCCCGCTTGGAGATAATCTCGACCATGAATCCTCCCAGATTCGCTCAGCATTGCCGTTGATACGGCTCATTTCTTCTTTTGTGGTGAACTCTACACCGCCTCGGTGAAGTTCGCCATTCATATCACATAGCGCCAAAATTCGGGTCGCTGGTAGCAGGCGGCTGCTACACGGGATTTCCGGTACCCCGACGTTTTGAATAAATGCCCGCGGGTCAGGCTGCCTTGTTCGTGAATTCCGAGGGTTCGCTGTCGAGTGGTTGCCTGTCGCGCAGATAGAGCGCGCACGTGGTGCGCAGCATGGAGGCAAAGTTCGGGATATGCCCGTTGATCTCCAGTGCTTCATCGTAAAGCGTCGAGAGGAATTTCGGCGCCGTCATCCCCTGTCCATGGGCGATCTCGTCCAACAGCGTCCAAAAAGTGGCCTCAAGCTGGATGCTCGTTGAATGGCCACCTATTCGAATGGAGCGATTGACCAGCCGATACCCTTCCGGATCCTGCCCGGCAAAGACCTTACACATGCGAAGACCTCCCGTTTGATGGCTTTGTGCGAAAGCGCGGTTTCTGCGCTCATCCGCCGGGATGATACCAACCCGACGCGCATTTTCTGCTCAATTTGCAGTGACTACAATCGGACCTTAGTGCGTAGACCAGCTTTAAGCCAATTTCTCGACGTGGTAACCGGCTGCCACCCCTTTTTGCAACCAATGGGCCACGGTAGGCGCGTTACCGAGACCACGCGGCAGACTGGAGGCTCCTTTGGCGAAAGCAATTCATTCCATGATCCGGGTGGTGGACGAGAGCCTGTCGGTCAGTTTCTACAGAAGGGCATTCGGATTCGATGTTGCGGACCGATTGGATTTCGTCACGTTCACACTGGTTTATCTTCACAATGCGGAAGCCGATTTCGAGCTTGAACTGACGATCAACAAGGGCAGGGAAGAGCCCTACGCGCTTGGTGACGGCTATGGCCACATGGCTCTTTGCGTCGACGATATCGAGACAGAACACAAGCGCTTGGCGGCGGCAGGTTTCAATCCGCGAAAAATTGTCGAGTTCAACCACGAAGGCGAGCTGCTTGCGCGGTTCTTTTTCGTGAGCGACCCCGACGGTTACCAGATCGAAGTGCTGCAGCGCCACGGCCGCTACCAATAGGGCGTTGCGCGCCGCATGTGGCAGTGCAATCTGACTTGGCTGTCGGCCAGGGCATGAGTGCCAGCGTGCGGCTCAGCTGGCGGCCGATCGACGCTGGGGCTTACCGAATCGGCGTCTCGCCGCGAAACAGCGGCTGGTGCGCCCGCATCAAGGCGGCAATCCGGTCGGCGACTTTTCGTACCGGCGGGGAGTGACGTTCCTCATGATGGGTGACGATCCATTGGTCGGTTTCAAGTTCGGGGATAGGCTGAGCAACGCGAACCAGCCGCGGATCGCCGTCACCGACGA
>NZ_JAMYPQ010000003.1:0-574844 GCF_040320455.1 Mesorhizobium sp. M0698
GAACTACCCAGGGGCACACCCATGCAAATGCCGGAGGGTCGGCGGCCCTCGCTTATTAAACTCGGGGGCCCCTTACACCCACACCCCCACGCGCGGCCGGGGGGAATGCCCCGCCCGGCGGGCAATGCCGGCGAGCGTGCCGGCCGAAATGCTGTGGTCGCCGCCGAGAAAGATCGGCATCGCATCGGCGCTCGCGGCATAGGCCGTTTCGCTGATTGCCGCCGTCCAGGCCGCAATTTCCGGCAGCGCCTTCACCGCCGCGTTGCCGTGTACGACAGGACGCATGTCGGCAGGGACGATCGTTCCGAGGTCGGTCAGCGTATGGCCGAGCTCGGTCAGTGCGCCGGCCAGGCCGGCCGTGCGCAGCGCACTCGGCCCCATCTCGCAGCCCATGCGGCCTGAGCCGGCCTGGATCGGCGCCCCAACGATCGTGCAATGCATTTGTCATACCCCGCCAATTACGATGCCTTTATTGAAGCCGGCATCGCTGGCAGAATGAACATGTCAAATTGGCAAATTTGTCGAAGTGCCTTACCATAGCGGCAGCATCTACTTCCGTTGTGAGCAATCATGGACCACCTCGACGAGCAGATCATCACCTCTTTGCGGCACGACGCCCGGCGCAGCATTTCCGACCTTGCCGTTAGCCTGGGTGTCTCCCGGGCAACGGTAAGGTCCCGGATCGAGCGGCTTGAAAGAGACGGCGTCATCGTCGGCTACACCGTCATTCTGCGCGCCGACGCGGTCGATCAGCGCGTGCGTGGCATCATGATGATCGAGATCGAAGGCCACGCCGCCGATCGCGTCATTCGGGCGCTGGGCGGCTTCTCCGAGGTCTCGACCATCCACACCACCAATGGCCGCTGGGATCTGGTGATAGAACTCGGAACCCAGACCCTGAGCGAGTTCGACGCGGTGCTGAGACGTATCCGCCTGATCCCCGGAATTACCGGCAGCGAAACAAGCCTGCTCCTGGCAACGCCGCGCACCACCAAGGCGCGGCTGTGACCTTCGAGGAACCGCCTTGGGCCTGTAGCGATAACGAAATCCGAAGCCACAGAACCTTCAATTGCCGGTGCGGTTAGAGCAATTCCAGGAAAAGTGTGAAACGGTTTTCCGTTCGGAATTGCGTCAAACAAGAGAGATCGGTTCAGCGTTTCCCCCGATGAACCGTTCTAGGCTCGGACAGCCCTTCTTCGAGGGAGAACAATCATGGCTCACGCCCAGCAGGAACTGGTCGAATTCGTTATCAGCAAAGCGTTCAATCCGGTCGTGCGGGCCAAACCAGACGGAAAATCCGATGCCGAACGCAAGACGCTCGAGCACGTCCAGCAAGCCACGAAGACCGAGATCGAGCGCTATCGCCATTACGGCTCGGCCGAGGAGGTCGCGACCAATTTCAAGCGCGACCTGAGCTCAGATGCCGCCAAAAAGTTGCACTCCCAGCTGCGGCGCCTGCATCTGCCGACGATCGAGGATATTCGCGACGAATTTGAGGACAAAGCCCGCAAGCTCGGGGTCAAGGCCTCGTCGTAGATCCGCGACCGGTCCTCGGTGACGTCCGTCAGGCTGTCATCACAAGCCGTCCTTGGTCGGAGGCCACCCTGACCGAACCGTCTCGGGGATGTTGTCCGACGTCAGATCGCCCCGATTGAGCTTTTCGATCGCTTCATCGGCTTCGCTTTCGTCGAGACCGGAAAGCGGCAACCCGCCGACCACGACGGCTTCGTCGCTCTCGCTGTCATAGACCTCCCAGAGGCCTTCTGAATCCTGTCGTTTGTCGAACGGCATGGCACTCTCCAACACCGCTATTGTACGCCTGCCACCCATTTCAGGGCCTGGGCTTTTTCGTCCTCCGGGAACACCCGCGCCTCGATTTGCGGAAACAGCGCGTCCGTCATTTCCGTAGCTGCCTTGATCCACTGCTTGTCGGAAATCACGGCGGCACGTTTGAAGCGGTGGAGCTCGCCAAGTTTGCTCAGCCCATACTGCAGGTCGCGCCGCAAGGCGCCAGCCGTCATGTCCTCGAAATCGGTAAGATCGGTCAGGACGCCGATGTCCTTATGGTCGCTCAGTTTGGCTTCGATTGCCGGGATGACTCTGTCGTAGTCGTCCGCTGTCACAGTGCCGGTGACACGAAAGGCGGCGACGTTCTGGGGAGCGGAAATCATCTCGATCATTTTTCCCCCGGTTTCTGACTGGCTGGCTGCCTGAAACAAACTCGGGCCATTCGCGGATGTTCCCTGCCAAAGGCGTGTTTCACTTCGACCTAAAATGACGATCGGCCGGCTTCCCCGACCGGCCCTCGGATCACCTGGGTGACGACGGTGTAACGCGTGATTTGGCCCTCCTCGGGGTCCTCTCCGTCGAAGTGGATTTCTGCATTCAGCGGCAGCTGCGCGGTGTTGCCGAACTGCTTGACGGCGGAGACATGCACAATCTGCACGTCGGGGTCACGCGTCATGGCGTCCATTGCCGCAAGCTCGGCCGTGCTGCTGCCGCCGATCCGCCAACTGGCTTCCAGCACTCCCGATCGCCAGATGCCCGAGGAATCGACACCTTGGCCGATGTCGTAGTTGCGCCGTGAGGCGAAAAATCCGGGATAGCCATCCATCGCCGCGTCGTAGGTCCTCGCCTGCGCCACGGCCAAACCCAGCGTCGGCGATAATCGCAGCTCATCCAGCGCCTCCCATCCGCCGCGCACGACGACCAGATCGGATCCGCCGTAAACGGGCTGTCCGTCGTTGTCGGTCGTCGTCCGCTGGGTGCCGTAATAGCTGATCGACAATTCGTCGATCATGGTTCTGCCAACGCTCAGCGTAACGATGTCGCGAAGCTGCGTTTCGAGAACAAGGCCGTATTCGCTTAGGTCAGAGGATGGATATTGGTCCAGCAGCCTTTCGACATCGCCGACCGTCGCGGCGGTGTGCTGGTCGCGGCCCCGCGAAGCGCGCGGTGGCTTGAACCGGACCAGCCCGAGCTCCAGCAGACGTTGCGCTGCGCGCAGCGCGTCGTGGCGTGAAAATGCGGTGTAACCGGGCAGTACGGCCGCGGCGACGGCCCTGCCGAAGCCGGCGTGCCATTCTTTTGGCCGTGCCGCCGATCCGTCCACCAGCTCGTGGGTTATGGCCTTGGTGGTTGCGAGGCGCCAGGGCACCACACCGCCGAAGAGGTCGTCCGGCCCGTTTATGCCCAGTTGGAGCGCATCGACGGCAAGCAGGCTGTCGTCCGGCACGAAATACAGTCGGCCACTGTCACCGCCGCCGTCACGCAGGCCCTGGCGGAAGGCAAAGCCCTTCAACGCCGCAATCGTGCGCGCAACGGCAGCGACGGTTTCCCGCTCGTGGGTATAGATTGTCTCGCCGCCCGGCACGGAGAATGCGACCACAACACCTTTCGCCCCGCTTGGTTGCTTACCGCTTAGCCCGGTCATGTCGCGCCCTTCGTCCATTGCCGAGCCTCTTGCCGCCATTCCGCGGCGATGCGTCCGAACCGAAAAACCCGCTTCCTCGGCGAATGTTCCGGCCAACGGCCGGCTGCGGGTTTGACCAGGTGGCTGCCCGGAACATCGGTGGCTCGCGGTTGTTATGCGGGAACCTCAGCCAGGGAGATCGAGACCATGGCTTTCACGCTCAAAGCTCGATGGCGAAAAAATACCGCCGCGCTATTCCCGCGACGGCGGCAACGTCTCGCCGCCATTGGAGTGGACGGACGCGCCGCAAGGAACCAAAAGCTTCGTCCTGGCCGTCGAGGACCCCGACGCCCCTTCAGGCATGTTCCGTCATTGGGCGGTCTACGACATCGACGCACAGCGGAACTTTCTTCCCGAAGGCACGACCGCCGGCGCCAAGACCGAGAGCCTCGGACACGGCGTCAATGATTTCGGCAATCCTCATTATGACGGCCCCCAGCCGCCGCCTGGGCATGGGCTCCACCATTACCATTTCCGGCTTCTTGCGGTCGACGTCGAGACGCTGCGTCTCGACGAGAAGGCTGCCGTCGAAGACGTGCTGAAACAGGCCGCGCCGCACGTCGTGGGAGAGGCCGAGCTCGTCGGCACATTCGAACGGGCTTGAGACCGGAGCTCGCTGTCGCATGAACTGCGGCGAACGGCCGGAATAATCGCTAAAGCGCGTCGCGTTCGATCGGCCTCATGCGACGCGCTTTAGATTCTTGTTTTTACGCATGTCGTTATCACAAAACCGCTGCACACTTTTGCGCGACATGCATCAGCGGTTCATGTTCATGATCGCGTTCATCGGCATCAAATTGTGGTCGAGGTTGGCCATGATCCAGATCGAGCCGCCAATCACCAGAACTACGATCAGCACGCCGAAGGCAAGCGCTAGAGCGTTGTTGGTGTTGTCCGGCCCCGTCGTGATGTGCAGGAAGAAGACGAGATGCACGCCCATCTGGGCGATCGCAAGCACGACCAGCGCCACCGGAATGCCGGGTGCCCATATCAGGTTGGTTCCGAGCAACCAGAACGAGGCGATGGTCAACAGCGTTGCCAGCCCGAGGCCGATCACATAGCCGCGTAGCCCGGATCCGACTTCGGTGTCGCCGAGGTATTCGTCACCCGGCGCCGTATCGATGTCGTAGCGCTCCAGCCCATCGGTGTCGCGCCGTTGCGCGTGGCGATCGTCCGCATTGCTCATCGACTTGCTCCCAGGAGATAGACCACCGTGAACAGGGCGACCCAGATGATGTCGAGGGCGTGCCAGAACAGGCTGAAGCACATGAAACGCCGAAGAATATCGTCACGGAATCCCTTGGCGAAGATCTGCGCCAT
This sequence comes from Mesorhizobium sp. M0698, assembly GCF_040320455.1. Classification (NCBI taxonomy): domain Bacteria; kingdom Pseudomonadati; phylum Pseudomonadota; class Alphaproteobacteria; order Hyphomicrobiales; family Phyllobacteriaceae; genus Mesorhizobium; species Mesorhizobium sp. M0698. The sequence continues at coordinate 4,793 of NZ_JAMYPQ010000003.1, forward strand.
CATCGTGAGCAGCCACAGCAGCCCCGCCGTCACGTGAAGGCCATGGCATCCAACCAGCGTGAAGAACGCCGACAGGAAAGCACTGCGCGTCGGTCCGGCATCGCGGGCAACCATATGCGCGAACTCGCGCAACTCGAGCAGGATGAAGCTGGCGCCGAGCACGAAAGTGACAGCCATCGCGACATAGAACCAGGAGCTTCGCCGCGCTGTCACGGCGAGGCTGGCGAGACCGCAGGTAAAACTCGACAAAAGCAGGGCCGCCGTCTCGATCGCGACGTTGCGCAGGTCGAACAGCTCGGCCCCGCTTGGTCCGCCCGCCGTCTTGCCCGCCAGCACGGCGTAGGCCGCGAAGAAGGCCGAGAACATCACGATGTCGCTCAGGAGGAAGATCCAGAAGCCGTAGCCGACGACGATCCGGATCGGTGCCGGGCCGCCGTCGCCGTGGCCAGGTGCATGGCCGTGCCCGCCATGGAGGCGGTAAGGGTCACGCTCTCGAACATCGATCGCGGTCATGGCCTTGGCCCTGTGTAGGTAACCAGCGCCTCGCGGCGGGCACTTCGGTTGGCGCGGTCGATCCGGGCGACTTCGGCGGCAGGAATGACGTATTCGGGGATGTCGCGCCACGCGAATACGACGAAGGTGGCCAAAGCACCGAGAGCGCCGAGCGCCACCATCCACCAGATGTGCCAGATGAGGGCAAAACCCATTACGGTCGCAAAGAAGGCGCAGATGAACCCGGTGGGACTGTTGCGCGGCATCTCGATCGGCTCGTAGTCAGGCTCGTCGCGCAGCCGGTTTTGTTCGCGTGCCCGCTGCTTGATGCTCCAGTAGGGCTCTTCGCCCTCGACATGCGGAAGCGCGGCGAAGTTGAAGACCGGCGGCGGCGAGGGCGTGGCCCATTCCAGCGAGCGGCCGTCCCAGGGATCTCCGGTGGCGTCGCGAAGCGCCGCGCGCTGCCGGATGCTGACGACGAGCTGTACGATCTGCGCGACCACGCCGGCGGTAGTGATTAACATGCCGACGCCGGCAGCCAGCACCCAGGGATACCATGCCGACACGTCGAAATGCTGCATTCGGCGGGTCATGCCGAGCAGGCCAACAGCGTAGAGCGGCACGAAAGTGACGTAGAAGCCGATCAGAGTCAGCCAGAAGGCCAGCTTGCCCCAGCCCTCGTGCAGCCGGAAACCGAATGCCTTTGGAAACCAGTAGGTATATCCCGCGAAGGCGCCGAACAGCACACCGCCGATGATGACGTTGTGGAAATGCGCCACCAGGAACAGGCTGTTGTGGAGCAGGAAATCGGCCGGCGGCACGGCCAGCAACACGCCCGTCATACCGCCGATGACGAACGTCACCATAAAGCCCAGCGACCACAGCATTGGCGTCGCGAAGCGGATGCGGCCGCCATACATGGTGAACATCCAGTTGTAGATCTTCACGCCGGTACCGACAGCAATGATGCTGGTGGCGATGCCGAACGCGGCGTTGACGTCGGCCCCGGCGCCCATGGTGAAGAAGTGGTGCAGCCACACCATGAAGGAGACGATGCAGATGAAGAGCGTCGCGGCCACCATCGAGCGGTAGCCGAACAGCGGCTTGCTGGAGAAGGTAGAGATGACCTCCGAGAAGATGCCGAACGCCGGCAGGACGAGGATATAGACCTCGGGATGGCCCCAGGCCCAGATCAGGTTCACGAACATCAGCATGTTGCCGCCGGCTTCATTGGTGAAGAAATGAAAGCCGAAATAGCGGTCGAGCGTCAGCATCGCGAGCGTGGCGGTGAGGATCGGGAAGGCGGCGACGATGAGCAGGCTGGCGGCGAGTGAGGTCCAGCAGAACATCGACATCCTGAGGTAGCTCATGCCGGGCGCCCGCATCTTCAGGATCGTGGTGACGAAATTGATCCCGGTGAGCAGCGTTCCGACGCCCGATATCTGCACCGCCCACAGATAATAGTCGACGCCGACGCCCGGCGAATAGGCGGTCTCGCTGAGCGGCGGATAGGGCAGCCATCCGGTACGGGCGAATTCGCCGATCACCAGCGAGATGTTGACCAGCAGCGCACCGGTGGCGGTGAGCCAGAAGCTCACCGAGTTGAGCGTCGGAAAGGCAACGTCGCGGACGCCGAGCTGCAGCGGCACGACCAGGTTCATCAGGCCGATGACGAACGGCATCGCCCCGAAAAAGATCATGATGGTGCCGTGGGCGGAAAAGACCTGGTTGAAGTGATCGGGCGGCAGATAGCCGGGCGCCTGGAAGGCGAGGGCTTGCTGGGACCGCATCATGACGGCGTCGCTGAAGCCGCGCAGCAGCATCAGCAGCGCCAGCAGCGTGTACATCACGCCGATCCGCTTGTGATCGACGCTGGTGATCCATTCGCGCCACAGATAGGGGAAATGGCCGGCCAGGAAGACCCAGGCCAGCACGCCGAGAATTGCCAGGGCGACGACCGCCGAGGCGATCATCGGCAGAGGCTGATCGAACGGAATGACGTCCCAGCTCAATTTTCCGAGCATTGTCAGCCTCCTGTCGCGGGCGATACGCTCGGCTCGGGGCGACCGGCCTGGGGACCGGGCGCGGGCGGAACGCCCTGCGTCGCGATTTCATGGAAAAGGTCCGGCTCGACCGAGCGATAGGTCGAAGGCGGCACGTCGATGCTCTGTCTGGCCAGTTCCTGGTAGCTGGCCTTGTCGAGTGCCTGTCCCTGGCTTCGCGCCGAATTGACAAACGCGTCGAAGGCATCCGCTGCGACGGCATGCAGCACGAATTGCATGCCTGGAAAACCGTCACCGCTGAAATGGGCCGACCGCCCATAGAATTCGCCGGGCTGATCCGCCTGCAGGTGAAGCTGCGTCGTCATGCCATTCATCGTATAGATCATGCCGCCAAGCTGAGGCACGAAGAACGCGTTCATGACGCTTGCCGAGGTAAGCGAGAAATGCACCGGCCTGCCCGCCGGCACCACGAGCTGGTTGATGCTCGCCACATTCTGCTCGGGGTAGATGAACAGCCATTTCCAGTCGAGCGAGACGACCTGCACCTCAAGCGGCTTTTGCTGCGAATCCAGCGGCTTCATTGGATCGAGGTCATGCGACCCGATCCAGATGATGCCGCTCAGAAACAGGATGACGAGGATGGGGATCGACCAGACCACCAGTTCGATGCGTCCGGAATAGGCCCATTCCGGCAGGTACCGCGCTCTTGTGTTGGTTTCCCGGAACCACCAGGCAAAGCCGAGCGTCGCCACGATCGTCGGGATGACGATGGCCAGCATGATGGCGACCGAATTGAGCAGGATCGTCCGCTGCGCCGCCCCCACCGGCCCTTGCGGATCGAGCACGCCGCCCTGGCAGCCGGCAAGCAGCCCGACCAGCAAAATCGTCGCGCCGAGGCAGCCAAGACGGATGGCGGCACAGTTTCGAACGATCACCCTCAGCAGCATGAGATCTCGCCGTTTCCTGAAAACCGATTGGAACGTTGCAGGCAGCGTGGCTGCCAACCCCGAATGTGCGCGCCGGTGTGCTCCTGGCGACAGTTTCTTCACGCACGCGGCTCCGGCTGGCAGAACCACATGCGGCGGACGTCATCGTTAAGCGGTCGACCTGTCGAGAACCCCTCCAAATCCTAAAAACCAGCGGCAAATCCCAAGCAACCAGAGCCAAATCTTAAGAAACCAGCGACAGGACCCAGATCGAAGTTATCGCCAGAAACGTGGCGAATGCCAAGGCGGTAAACCGGTTCATGGCCGCGCCCACCGTTGTCCATTTAGTCCGCTCCCCGCGACTCGGCGCTGAATCCAGTGACGCTGCCCAGTGATGCTGCTCCAGATGGCTGCGCCAACCGAACGAATGTTCGTCGCGAAAGTTCCCAAAAAGCCAGATCCATCGCAGCCTTTGGTTGCAGGCCGGCGGCAACGCGATGCGCACCAAGGATGGTTGGGCGGCTTTCTCGCCAAACAGAAGCGAGGACTGGCTTTGCGTATGTAAAAACTACTTGTCTAGGTGAAAATAGTTGCTACTAATCGGCTGGGCCGGCGCATGGCCGCCTCTGGGAGGAATTTCGGCATGACAAGACTGCGCGGCCTCGCGTGGGATCACCGACGCTGCTGGGGTCCGCTCGACGCCAGCATCGGGCCGTATTGTGCCGCCAATCCCGGTCTTGAGATCGAATGGGACCGCCGCAGCCTCTACGAGTTCGGCGAGGGCGCGCTTGGTCCGGTGCTCGGCGCCTATGATCTTGTCGTGTTCGACCATCCGTTCATCGGCGATATTGCCGAAGGCGGGCTGATGGTGCCGTTCGATTTGTCGGCCGAGCAGCGCCGCGGCTTCGAACGGGATTCGGTCGGCGCGTCCTGGCAATCCTACGCAAGGGACGGGCGCCAATGGGCGTTGCCGATCGATGCTGCCTGTCAGGTTGCCTCATATCGCCCCGATCTGCTGGAGCGCTACGGGCCGCTGCCGCGCAGCCATGACGAGGTGCTGGAGCTCGGCCGGCGCGCCTTGAAGGACGGCAAATGGCTTGGGCTGCCGTTGGTGCCGACTGACGCCATGTGCCTGCTTTTGACGCTGGGTGAGCCCCGGGAAGACGGCGACGAGTTCATCGCCGGGGAAAAAATCGAGCAGGCCGTCGGGCAGTTGCGCCAGCTTGCGGCGCTGTCGCACCCGAACTCGCCGAAATGGAACCCGATCCGTTGCTACGATCAGATGATCGCGCATGACGACGTGGTCTACGTGCCGTTCGCCTTCGGCTATGTGAACTACGCCTCTAAGGCAGACAGGCCGTATCTGCGCTTCGCCGACGTGCCGACGCCGCGATCCGCCGGCGCCTTGCTCGGCGGCGCCGGCATCGGCGTCAGCGCCCAATCGAAACACAAGCAGGCAGCCATCGATTACGCGCTATTTCTGTGCTCGCCCGGCTATCAGCGCGGCGACTATGTGAAATCCGGCGGACAGCCGGGGTCGCTGGCGGCGTGGCAGGATACCGAGGTCAACGCGCTCTCGGGCGGCTTCTTCGCCTCGACTCTGGCGACGATCGAAGCCTCCTATCTGCGCCCGACCCATCCGGGCTTCATCAGCTTCTTCCGCCAATGCGCCCCTCATGCCGCGGCGGCGATCGCCGGCGAATTGCAGGCGGCCGAGCTCGCGGATCGGCTGAACCGGCTCTATCGCGAGACCAGGCATGGCCAGCCGCAACGGAGCGTCGCGTAATGGCCGCCGATATTGCCCAGATCGTCGACGAAGGCGAAAGCGGCCGCAACGGCTATCGGGTGCCGGCGGTGGAGAAGGCGCTCGACATACTGGAATTCATGGCTGCCAGCGGCGAGCCGCTGACCCAAACCGAGATCGCCACCGGAATGGGGCGCTCCATTCACGAGATCTACCGCATCCTGCTGTTGCTGGAGAAGCGCGGCTACATTTTCCGGACGCAATCGGACCGCTTCCGCCTGTCGCTGAAGCTGTTCGAGCTGGCGCATATGCATCCGCCGGTAAACCGCCTGGTCGAATGTGCGCTGCCGGTGATGCGCGGCCTGGCCGCCAATGCCGACCAGAGCTGCCATCTCGTCGTGCGCGAAGGCGAGAGCGCACTGGTCGTGCTGCAGATCGATTCGCCTTTGCCGATGCGTTATTCGGTTGCCCTTGGCTCGCATTTCCCGATACTCGAAACGAGCTCCGGCGCGGTGCTGCTGGCGCATTCGAGCCGCGCCGAGCGCGACCGCATCGTCGAACGGATCGTCGCCGCAGGCGAAGGCCAAGGCAGCCGGACGGAAATCGAAGCGCGGCTGAACGAGGTCGCAAGGCTCGGCTATGAAATGCGCGCCTCGCTGGCTGTCGAGGGCTGCACCAACATCTCGATGCCGGTGCGCGACCATACCGGCGCCGTCATTGCCGCGCTCACCGTCCCCTTCCTGCCGCAAAAGGCCGCCCGCTTCGATCGCAGCACCGTCTTCGAGCGGACGAAGGCGGCGGCCGAGACGATATCGGCGGCGCTGGGCGCGGGCGAAGCTGCCGCCTCTTCACGTGCCGACCCGGAACGGCGGGACTATCCGTTCAGCAACTGACAAGAAATACAGGGAGAAGAAACATGAACTGGTCCAAATCGATGCTGTTTGCCTCGGCGGCGGTGCTTGCTCTGAGCGCCGCCGCGGCACACGCCGAAAACATGCCGAAGCGCATCGGCTACGTCACCAACTACGCCACGCATGAGTGGTATCAGAACGTCATCAAGGGCATGCAGTCCCGCGCCAAGGAACTTGGTATCGAGCTCGAGGTGCAGGACGCCAATCTGGACGTTGCCAAGGAGGTCTCCGCCGCCGAAGATTTCATGGCCAAGGGCGTCGACGTCCTGATCATCACGCCCGTCAACGAGGAAGGCGTCGTGCCGCTGCTGCGCCAGGCGAAATCCAACAACGTTCCAGTCGTGCTCGAAGGCAATCCGGTCAAGGGCATGACCACAATGGTCGCGATCTGCGACTACGACACCGGCTACACCGCCGGCGTCGAAGCCGGCAAATACGCCAAGGAAAAGCTCGAAGGCAAAGCCAAGGTGATGAATGTCGGCTTGCCGCTGCTGTCCGCCACGGTGCTGCGGTCGCAGGGTTTCATGGATGGCCTGAAGACCATCATCCCCGACGCGGTCATGGTCCACGACCTCGACGGTGGCGGCAATCCCGATCGCGCGCTCGAGGTCTCTTCGGCGGCACTTGCCAAGAACGCCGACATCAACATCATCTACGGCATCAACGATTCCTCCTCGCTCGGCGGCCTTCAGGCCTGGAAAGCGGCCGGCAAGTCGCAGGACGGCCTGTTGACGGTCGGCACCGGCGGCGAAGGCCTCGCCTTCATCAATGCAATGCAGAACGAGCCGTCCTATCGCATCGAAGCCGCGATGTTCCCGGAAAAGGAAGGCTACACCGCCATCGATGCAGCGGTTAAGCTCTTCAACGGCGAAGAGGTGCCGGAACACATCGTCAGCCCCACCGCGCCGATGAACGGTGACGACTGGAAGAAGTTCTACGACTACGATGGCACCACACGCAAAATCAAATGGGATGCCGTCAATGCGCTTCAGCCACCGGAAAAATGCATGAAAACTTCCGCCGATCTGAAGAAGTAAGGATTCCGGGTAGCCCTTCCCGCACGGCGGGAAGGGTGGCGGATCGGATATGCCGACGGCAAAACAGGGCAACCGTCCTGTTTTGGCCGGCAGTTCCAGACGGCGACGGCACCGATACGGGCCCGGAAATGAAATGGACATGAGCGAGCTTACGCAATCCTCCGCGCCAAGGCGTTTCATCGGCGGCCAGCTGCTGGGCAGCAGCCAGCTGGTGCTCGGCGTGATCCTGGCCGTGCTCTGCATCGCCATTTCGATTGCCGCGCCGCAATTCTATTCCGAGGCCAACATCATCGCCATCCTGCGCCAATGCGCGCTGGTGCTGATCGTCGCCTCCGGCATGACGATGCTGATCATCACCGCGGAAGTCGACCTGTCGGTCGGTGCATCGCTGGCTTTTGTCGGCTGCATCGGCATGGCCGTGCTGAATTCAACGCACAGCCTGACGCTCGGGCTGCTGGCGGCGCTCGCCTTTGCCGGTGCCGTCGGCCTGTTCAACGGGCTGGTCGTCACCAGGCTCAAAGTGAACTCGCTGATCGCCACCATCGGCACCATGATGATGCTGCAGGGCGGCGTTTATCTGTTCACCCGCGAGGCGGTGCAGAACCACCACCGGCTTGCCGGCTTCACCGATCTCGGCGCCGGCTATCTCGGCGCGATCCCGCTGCCCGTAGTCATTGCCGCGCTGATTTTCGCGCTGGCCGCGGCAACGCTGCGCTTCACCACGCTCGGCCGTTATCTCTACGCTGTCGGCGCCAACGAGCGCGCGGTTCGTCTCTCCGGCGTGCGCTCGCAACGGCTGAAACTGTTCGCCTTCGTCGTCACCGGCCTGTGCGTCGGCATCGCCGGCATGATCCTGTCGTCGCTGATGAATGCCGGCCAGCCGACCGCCGGCCGCGGCTTCGAGCTGACGGTGATTGCCGCCGTCATCCTCGGCGGCACCAGCCTGCTTGGCGGCCGCGGTTCGCTGCTCGGCACGTTGCTGGGCGTGCTGGTGCTGAAGGTCATCGACAACGGCATCATCATCCTCGGCTGGAACCAGGACCTGCAGATGGTGGTGCCTGGCATCGTCATCATCCTGGCGACCTATCTCGACATCGTCCGGAACAGAGCCAATGTCGGTTGATTTCCTTCACCCCGGCAAAACCGCGGCCGTCGACAAAAGCGTGCCGGCGCTGGAGATGCGCGGCATCGGCAAGCGTTTTCCCGGCGTGGTGGCGCTGGACAATGTCGATCTGACCTTGGAACCCGGCAAAATCCATGCCCTGATGGGCGAGAACGGCGCCGGCAAGTCGACGCTGATCAAGATCATGGCCGGGGTCTACGGCAAGGATGCCGGCACCATCCGCCTGCGCGGCCGCGAGGCCGACATCAAGTCGCCGCGCGATAGCCTGAAAGAGGGCATCAAGGTGGTGTTCCAGGAGATCGCGCTGATCGCTGAATTCAGCGTCGCCGAAAACATCTTCCTCGAAGGCTATCCGACCGGCAAAGGCGGCTCGATCGACTGGAAGAAGATCCGTGCCGATGCGGCCGCTCTGTTCAAGCGTATCGGCTTCAATGTCGACCCGGCGGCGCGCACGGGATCGCTGCCGGTCAGCCAGCAGCAGATGGTCGAGATCGCCCGCGCACTCGCCCATGAGGCCCGCGTCGTGGTGATGGACGAGCCGACCTCCTCGCTGACGCCGAACGAGGTCTCGCTGCTGTTCACCGTCATCCGCCGGCTGGCCGCGCTCGGCATCGCGGTGCTCTATGTCAGCCACAAGCTCGACGAGGTCTTCGAGATCGCCGACACCGTGACCGTGCTGCGCGATGGCCGCCACGTCTCGACCAGGCCGATCGGCGAGCACACCAACGACACGCTGATCCAGGACATGATCGGCCGGCGCATCGAAAACCTGTTCCCTCGCAAGCGCGGCGCGCCGGGCAGCAAGGTCGCGCTTTCCGTTGAAGGGCTCAGCACCGCCAAGAAGCTGAAGGATGTGTCGTTCGAGGCGCATGCCGGCGAGGTCCTCGGCTTCTTCGGCCTGATGGGGGCCGGCCGGACCGAGCTCGCCAAGGCCATCGTCGGCTTCGACCCGATCACTTCCGGCGCCATTTCGGTCGATGGCAGCCGGCTGCTGCCGCACGAAACGCACACCGGCGTCCGGCTCGGCATCGGCCTGCTCACCGAGGACCGCAAGAGCGAGGGGCTGATGGGCGAGTTGCCGGTCTACCAGAATGCCAGCCTCGCCTCACTCGGCGCCTTCGCCAGAATGGGCTTCGTCGACAAGGTCAGCGAACGCAAGGCGGTGCAGGACTATGTCGACCGTTTCCGCATCCGGACGCCCAGCCTGTTCCAGCAGGTCAAGAATCTGTCCGGCGGCAATCAGCAGAAGGTGCTGATCTCGCGCTGGCTGATGCGAGGCCTGAAGGTGATCGTCGTCGACGAGCCGACCCGCGGCATCGACGTCGGCGCCAAGTCGGAGATTTTTGCGCTCATCGACCGGCTCGCCGGCGAGGGCCTGGCGGTCGTCATGATGACGTCCGAAATGCCCGAGCTGCTGGGGCTTGCCGACCGCATCGCGGTGATGTGCGAAGGCCGCCTCACCGCGATCATGCCTCGCGACGAGGCCACGCAGGAGAACATCCTCAATGCGGCGATCGGCTAAGACGATGACGCTTCGCAAAGGGACCAAGCGATGAGCCTGGCAAGCACCGACACCATGAAAGCTGGGCCGTCCATGCTGGCGCGGCTCGTCGCGCGGCAGGAATTGGCATTGCTCCTCTGCCTCATCCTGGTGATCGCGTTCTTTTCCTTCACCGCCGAGAATTTCTTCTCCGTGCGCAACATCACCAATGTGCTCGGTCAGGCTTCGCTGGCGCTGACAGCCGGCATCGGCTGCGCCATCGTCTTCATATCAGGCGAGGTCGACATCTCGATCGGCTCGCTGCTGGCGACGATCGCGCTGCCGCTGATCATCATCATGAACGACACCAACTCGCTTGTGCTCGGCATCAGTGGCGCGCTGCTGTTCGGGCTGATCATCGGCGTCGTGAATGGCTATCTGACGGCCTATGCCGGCATCAACTCGCTGATCGTGACCCTGGGCACGATGTTCATCATGCGCGGCGGCGTTTATCTCTATACCGGCCAGCGTGCTATTCCAGACGATGCCGCGCTCGACAGCTTCATCGCGCTGTCGGACGGCCGCCTGTTCAACGTCGTTCCCTATTCGGCTGTCATCGCCATCGTCCTGCTCGCCGTCTTCGCCTACGTGATGCAGCACCGGCCGTTCGGGCGGCAGATCTATGCCGTCGGCGGCAATCCGGAAGTGGCACGGCTGGCGGGTTACGACGTGCGCCGCGTCAAGTTCACCTGCTTCATCATCAGCGCGCTGCTGGCGACGGTAGCCGGCATCATCCTGGCAGCCCGCGTCGGTTCGGCGCAGCATACGGCCGGGCTGAATTTCGAGTTCCAGGTCGTTGCCGCAACCGTGCTCGGCGGGGTGAGCCTTGCCGGCGGCATAGGCAGCCTGACCGGCATGGCGCTCGGCGTGCTGATCCTGCAGTTCCTGTCCAACGGGCTGCGCGGTCTCGGCCTGCCGACCGAGTGGCAACTGGTCATCACCGGCATGATCATCATTGCCGCCGTCGCCTTCGACGAAGCAAAGCGCCGGCACGCCATTGGAGGCTGATATGGATCGTCTCAAAGGGAAAACCGCAATCGTCACCGGCGCCGCCGACGGCATCGGCCACGCGATCAGCGAGGCGATGGCAAGGGAAGGCGCGCACGTCTTCCTCGGCGACATCGCCGACGAGAAGGGTGAAAAATTCGCAGCCGAGCTGCGCGCCGCCGGCCACCGCGCCGACTACATCCATTGCGACGTCGCGGACGAGGCCGATATCGCCGCTCTTATCGCCGCAGCCGTCGGCAAGACCGGCCATCTCGACATTCTCGTCAACAATGCCGCCATCGCCATCGGCGGCATGCCGGTCCATGAGATGACCGACGAGCAGTGGCACCGGCTGATCGCGGTCAACCTGACCAGCGTGTTCCGCGGCTGCAAATATGCGCTGCCGCATATGATCGCGCAGAAATCCGGCTCGATCATCAACATGGCCTCGGCGCAAGGTCATATCGGGCTCGAGGGCTGGACCGCCTATGCCGGCGCCAAGGGTGCGGTGATGGCGATGACGCGCCAGATGGCGGTCGAGTTCGGCCCGCTCAACATCCGCGTCAACTCGATCTCGCCCGGCACCATCAACACGCCGATGAACGACAAATTGGTCAAGGAGATCGGCGGCAATCTCGCCAAGGCCTGGGTCAAGATGCATCCGCTCGGCCGCATCGGCAAACCGTCCGAGGTGGCCGAAGCCGCCGTCTATCTGGCCTCCGACGCCGCCGGCTTCACCACCGGTACCGACCTGCGCGTCGACGGCGGCCTCACCGCAGCACCCCGCTACGTACCCGACCTGCTTTGACAACCAACGAGACATGAAATGAACAAAGCCCTCGAAGGCGTCCGCATTCTCGATTTCAGCCATCTGCTGCAAGGGCCGTTCGCCACGCAGCTGCTCGGCGACATGGGCGCCGACGTCATCAAGATCGAGCGCGCCGGCGCCGGCGACATGTTCCGTAGCATGACCTTTTTCGCCAAATGGGTCGGCGGCTCCGAAAGCCCGAATTTCCTCGCCTGGAACCGCAACAAGCGCTCCATCGCGCTCAACCTGAAAAGCCGCAAGGTGCATGCCATCATCATGGACATGGCCAAGAAGGCGGATGTGGTGGTGCAGAATTTCCGCCCCGGCGTGCTCGCCAGGCTCGGCTATGGCTACGAGGACTTCAAGGCAGTCAATCCCGGCATCATCTATTGCTCGGGCTCCGGCTATGGCGAGGAAGGCCCCTATGTCGAGCGTCCCGGCCAGGACATGCTGATCCAGGGTTTGTCCGGGCTGATCTCCAACACCGGCCGCGGCGACCAGGCGCCTGTTCCGGCCGGCGCCGGCCTCGCCGACCAGATCGGCGCCATGAACATGGTCTACGGCATCTTGTCGGCGCTCTACTATCGCGAGAAGACCGGCAAGGGCCAGAAGATCGAGGTCAATCTGCTCGCCGGCATGCTGGCGCATCTCAATCAGGAATATGTCGCCGTGCTCAATCTCGGCGAGGATTTCGTGCGCCCGAATTCCGGCATCGGCCACCCCGGCATGCAGGCGCCGTTCGGTGTCTATGAAGCGAAGGACGGCGGCTATGTGTCGATCGCCATGAGCCCGTTCAAGACGCTGTATGAAGTGCTGGAGGCGCCGCAGCTTGCTGTCTACGATGATCTGAAGACGCTGTTCGACAGGCGCGACGAGGTGTTCGACAAGGTCAACGCCGAAACCAGGAAGTTTGCCACGCAGGACCTGCTGGCGCGGCTGCTGGCAGCCGACATCTGGTGTGCCGAGGTGAAGGACATAAGGCGCGCAGCCGAGGACCCGCAGGTCAAGCACCTGGGCATGATCACCAGCTACGATCATCCGCGCGGCGGCAAGGTCAGGGTGGTCGCGCCGGCGGTCAAGATGAGCGAGACGCCGCCTACCATAGAGCGGCCGGCACCGCTGGTCGGCCAGCATGGCCGCGAGATACTGGCCGAGTTCGGCCTCTCCAGCGGCGAGATTGCAGCGCTTGAGGCGTCCGGCGACATGACCGTGGATGCTGTCTGACGATGAGCGTTTACCAGACACTCAGCTTGGAAATATCCGGGCGCGTCGCAGTCGTCACCTTCCGGCGCGCCGATCAGCTCAACGCCATGAACCAGCTGATGCAAAGCGAGATCACCGATGTTTTCGAGGCGCTGTCGCAGGATGACGGCGTCGGCGCGATCGTGGTGACCGGCGAGGGGCGCGGCTTCATGGCCGGCGCCGACATCAAGGAATACGCTGCCCAGACAGCTATCGAGTTCGACGCCTTCCAGGCCGCCGGCACGCGCATGTATGCGGCGGTCGAGAACAACCGCAAGCCGGTCATCGCCGCGGTCAACGGCTTTGCGCTCGGCGGCGGCATGGAGCTGGTGCTGTGCTGCGACATCGTCATCGCCAACCAGTTCGCGAAGCTCGGCCTGCCCGAGATCAAGCTCGGGCTGGTCCCCGGCGGCGGCGGCACCCAGCGCAGCGTCCAGAAGCTCGGCCGCAACCGCGCCAATTTTCTGCTGATGACCGGCGCCATCGTGCCGGCTTCCGAGTTCGTCGGCGCCGGTCTGGTCAACGAGATCGTCGATGCCGAAAGGCTGATGCCGCGGGTGCTGGAACTCGCCGAGATGATCGCCGCCGAACCGGCCGCAGCGATCGAAGGGCTGAAAGCGCTGACCGCGCATGCCGTGTCGGGCGATCTGGCCGACGGCCTTGCCATGGAGCGCGATGTCCTGGGTGGCCTGTACCGCAGCGAGACCGGCCAGCGTCGCGTCAAGGAATTTGCTGGAAAGAGCGCGACGCGGCCGAAGGCTGCGAAATGACGTCCCTGGTCAAGCAAAACCGGCCGCGCTTCACCGATGTCGAGGGCCTGGCCGCGATGGTCGGCGGCGGCGACGTCTTCGGTGTCGGTGGCCATCATTTTGCCCGGCTGCCGATCGCCTTGTTGCGGGCCATCGCCCGCATGGGCGTCAAGGATCTTCGCTATGTCTGCTGGGCCGGCGGCCTGCCGCTCGAACTGCTTCTCGAAGCGAATGCCGTGGCGGAGGTCGATATCTGCTTTTCCAGCCTCGATATTTTTGGCTTGCCGCCGCGCTTCCGCGCGGCTGCCGAGACCAATGCCGTGCCGGTCCGCGACTGGACGGCGCTGGCCATGATCCAGGCGCTGCGGGCGGGGCAGCAGAACCTGCCGTTGATGCCGTTTCAGCTTCCGGAGGGTTCGGACATGCTGGCGCGCGTGCCGGGTGCGATCGCCGCGCCCGATCCGATCGCGGGAATCACGACCGGGATCATCCCGGCCTTGCGGCTCGATACGTTCGTCGTCCATGCCCAGCGTGCCGACGAGAGCGGCAATGTCCAGATCATCGGGCCACGGGCGCTGGACTTCGCCATGGCCGGGGCGGCGCGCCAGGTGCTGGTCACGGTCGAGGAAATCGTCCCGGTCGGAGCGCTGCGGCATGATGGTCGGCAGAGCATTTTGACCCGCAACCAGGTGTCGGCGATCGCGCTGGCACCAGGCGGCGCCTATCCCGCCTCCTGCCTGCCATTCTATGTGACGGATTATCAAGCGTTGGCGGGGGCGTTCGCGGCCAAGGAAATACCTTTGTCGGACAGCCTGAGCATGCCTTCGGAAGGCGTGCCGGAGCGGGTTCAAGACGCTGCAAAAGTCCGCGCTGAAACAGTCCTCGCAATGCCCAGGCTCGTGCACGGCAACAAGGAGGCGTCCATCGACGAGATCATCGCCGCCCGCATCGCCGCTGAGCTCGACAATGAGAGCTTTGCCAGTGCCGGCGCGGTGTCGCCGCTCGCCAATGTCGCCTACCGGCTGGCCAAAGCGACGCACGCGCCGGACATGATCATCGCCACCATGAGTTGCGGCCATCTCGACATAGCACCGAGCCCGATGATCCTGTCGCTGATCGAAAGCCTCGATTGCGAGACGGCGGTGGCGTATGCCGGCGGCGACGACACCTATTCGACCTACTACCAGGCCGGCGCGGTGACGCATGAGATCGTCGGTGCCGCGCAGGTCGACCGCCGTGGGCGCGTCAACACCATTGCGCTGCGCAAGCGTGACGGCAGCCTTATCCGGCTGCCCGGGCAAGGCGGCATGGCCGACGTCGCCAACATGCATCGCGATTATCTGCTCTACGTCCCCCGCCATTCCGTGCAGTCGCTGGTCGAGACGGTCGAGATTGCCAGCTCGGCGCGCGGCCTGTTGACTGAGGCCGAACGCGAGCCGATGGGCTATCGGACCGGCGCGGCATTGGTGTTCACCGACCTTTGCGTGTTTCGGCTCGACGGGGAGAGCCGGCAATTGGCCGTCATCGAGACCATGCCGGGCGTGACGCGCCAGCAGCTCCAGGATGCCACCGGCTTTGCCCTGACATTCGATGCCGATTGCCGCCAAGTTGCGCTACCCTCGAACGAGACGCTCGACATCCTGCGAAACCGCATCGACCCGCTCGGCCTGCGGCGCCTCGAATTCGTCAGCGCCAGGGAGCGCAGCGCCCTGATCGCCGAGATCCTGGCCACCGACCGGCGGATGGTCGAGCGCTGCATCGCCGCACAGCGGTCGCATACTGCACCGGATTGAAGGGGGTGCGCATGGCAAAGCCGTTGCTCGAAATGTCGGCCGCGAGGGTCTTCTTCGATGGCATCTTCACCAGCCCGCGCGTCGCCCATCCGGAAGGCGTGGCCATCCATCGCGACGGCTCGATCTGGTGCGGCACCGAAACCGGCGACCTGCTGCGCTTGGCCGCCGATGGCGGCTCGGTCGAACGCATGGGCGGCACGGACGGCTTTCTGCTCGGCATCGCCTTCGATAGCGCGGGAAACTGTTTTGCATGCGATTTGAGACATTCGGCGATCTTTCGCTGGGATGCCGCGACGGCTGGTATGCAGCGCTTCGCCTCGGCCGGCATCCGCGTGCCGAACTATCCGATCGTCGACGAGACACGCGGCTGGCTCTACGTGTCGGACAGCGTAGGCGAAGACAACCGCTCCGGCATTTTTCGCTACGATTTGAAGACCGGCGAAGGCGGCCTGTGGTGCAGCGAGACCATGGCCTTCGCCAACGGCATGGCGATGGCACCGGGTGGCGATGGGCTTTACGTCGTGGAAAGCCATGCGGCCTGCCTCAGCTATGTGCCGATCCGTGCCGACGGCACGGCAGGACCTCGCCAGCTCGTCGTGGACGGCGTGAGCAACGTTCCCGATGGCGTCGCCTTCGCACCGGACGGGTCGCTGTTCATCTCTTGCTACGAGCCGAGCCGCATCTACCGCTGGCGAAAGGATAGCGGGCTCGAGGTGCTGATCGAGGATCCGGCGGCAACGACGCTCGCCCACCCAACCAACATTGCCTTCAAGGGCGACAAGCTCTACACCGCAAATCTCGGCCGCTGGCACATCACCGAAATCGACTTGACGGCGATTTCCTAGATCGGGCCGAACCGGGCGGCGCTGCCCTATCCCAGCCGCCCGTGACTCGATCGGATGCGCAACACCTGCACCCGCGACGGCAATTCGATCAGGAACTCTTTGTCCCGCTCGAGATGGTGGATTTTCGTCGGATCGCCGCCGGTGAACGCCGCCATCGCCTCGACATTTTCCCAATAGGAAATCGTCACGAATTCCGAATGGGTCGGCGTGTCCTCGCGAAAGGTCTGCACGCCCAGTGCCTTCTCGATCAGCGGCTTGATGCCGGCCTCGTAATTGTAACTCTCATAGGCATCCGCCTTTTCAGGCACGGTTCTGCCACGCCAGACACGGGCGATGGTCGGGGGTTTCTCTGGAGTTGTCTCTGTCATGGCCATTGAATTCCTGCTGGTCTGATTGGTCCACGGCGTTCGGCAAGGCCAGCCAAGGAATGCATCTCCCCGGCTGGCAGCCTGGTATCCACTTGCCGGCGACTTTTTATCCTCCCCGGCCGACGAGCTCGCGCTGCCCCAGACAGGCCTTCTTGCCGACCGGCAGGAGACCTATTCCTGATCCTCGGCGCCGCCTCCGTGGAAGAAGGACCGGATTTCCTGCATGTCGACGCTGCCGTCACCGTCCTCATCGACGGCGTTGAATATCCGCCCGACGAAATCCTGGACTTCGCTTTGAGAAAGCGCGCCATCGCCGTCCGCGTCCACTATGGCGAACATCATTCGCATCTTCGCGCCATGCATCCCGCGTGCAATGCCGCCGCGCCCACCCATCTCCCACCCTCGCTCAGGCGGGCCCATCCTGTAGCCGCGATGCCAGCGGTCGGGACCTCGCCGTTCCTCCCGGGGCGCGCGATCTTCCTGCATTCTCTCCTCCAGCATCTCGGTCATCATCTGGCGCATCATATCGCGCATGGCATCCTGGCTCTGCCCGCTCATTGCGGGCGACTGTTCGGCGCCACGATCCGGTGCCGGCGCGGCGGGCGCAGGTGGGCTCGTCTGGCCGAATGCCGGCGCGGCCAACATGGCCAGCGCCGCGGCAATTGCAGTGGTTTTGCTTGCGAGCGTCATCGTATTCTCCATCGGTATGAATTGGAGGCTGAACGTGTCTGCATCCAAGCCAAACCGGCTGCTCGCCTCATGGTTCCTGGGCAGTCGGCACGGCGGCGGAAAAGTCCGCCTGATCGCGGCAACGAAAGCGGCTCACCCACGTTGCCGTTGATGCAAAGCTCCACCAGGAGGAAAAAATGGCCGACGATAAGAGCAAGCGAGATTTCCGCGAGCGCGATCGCGTTTCTACGGAAGACGACCGTGAAGTCGAGTATTTTGCCCAACAGAACGGCATCACCGCCGACCAGGTCCGTCAGTTGATCAAAAGCTTCGGCAATGATCGCGGCCGGCTGACCGTAGCCGCGAAGGCGTTGCGAGGGATTTCACCTGCCGGAGCCGACGAGGTGACCAGGGAAGCCCGCCAGCAGGCGACACCTATGCATCTCGGCAAACCCGACGAGTGATGCCGGGGGGGCAACTGCTCTGCCGCTGCCGCGGGCATCAGAACTTGCGGCTCAGATAATCCGAGTCGCGCAGTCCGAACCGCCACTCGGCATCGACAGCCTTGGAAATGCCGATCCGGCGGCCTGTCAGAACGGCGCCGGCTCCGCTCGGCGGCCTGAATTCGAATGGCGGCAGGTCCAGGGGCAGCCCGTCATGGGATTTGTCGATTGCCAGCGCCTGGCAAAGGCGACCCGGTCCCGAACAAAGCAGCCGGGGGTCGTCAACGCCGCGATTGGCCCGCATCACCACCAGCCCGGATTGCGGTTCGATTGCGCGGATAAGCACGGCACTGCCGGGCAGGCACACGGCATTGAGGCACCAATGCAGGCCATAGGAGCGATAGACATACGCGCTGCCGGGGGCGCCGAACATTGCGCCGTTGCGCACCGTCCTGCCACCGAAAGCGTGCGAAGCCGGATCATCCGGGCGATAGGCTTCGGTTTCGACGATGATGCCGCCGACGCCGTGCAAGAGCAGCATCGCGCCGATCATGTCGCGCGCCACGGTGGTGGCGTCTCGGGCAAAGAATTGATGGTTGGTGGTCAATGTGCAGCAGACTCGATCACGCCTGAACTTGGCGCGTCAGAAAGGTCCCGGAACGGAAGCAAAATGTCCAGCCTCTGCGCGCCGCTGAACTTGGATGCGATATTCAGTGCAGCATGGCTGCGCCGATGAAAACCGCCGCGGCCAGCACGACGATGGCGGCAATCACCATGACTGGCCCATATCTGCTCGGTTGGACGTCGGGCTCATCCGTCAGCGGGCGCATCGCATTGGCATAGCTCGCCTGGTTGGTAAACTTCGGCGTTTCATGGCGCGCGGCAGGGCTCTTCGGCGGAGCGTTGCCGGCGGATTCCGCGTCCGTTTCCATGGGAGCCGCAGCCGGATCGATGCCCGGGGTCTTGTCCCCTTCGCGCCCGGCATCGATATCGCCCCGCGCCTGAGCCGGGCTTCGCCCAAGAGGTGCTGCGTCGGTCATCGTCGAGGTCCTTTCAGAGCATCGGCCTCAAGCATTCTAACCTGCGTCTCATTTCAAAGTTCCCCCGTTTCAAAGTTCCCCCCTTTTCAAAGTGCCAACGAGCGGAAACCGCCTAGGCCTGCTTCCAGGAACAACCGGCGATCGAGCGGGTTGAGCAAGCATCGGGAGAGCAACATGGACTTGGTGCGCCACGCGCCCAGATCGGCAGCTCGAAACAGGCTCCAGCGCATGATCTACTTCACCGCCGACACGCATTTCAGCGACCCGCGCATTTTGCGCATCGACCGCCGCCCGTTCGGCTCGCTGGCGGAACATGACCGGTCGCTCATTGCGTTCTGGAACGAGACTGTCGGGCCGGACGACGAGGTCTGGCATCTCGGCGATTTTGCCAGGGGATCGGCCGCGTTCGTGTCGTCGCTTCTCGCGTCTCTTCATGGCAGCAAGCATTTGATCATCGGCAACAACGATGCTGCGGCCACCATCGAGGCAACAGGTTGGGCGAGCACCCAGCACTACAAGGAGCTGGCGCTCGACGGCAGTCTGCTGATCCTTTGTCACTACCCTTTTCGCACCTGGAACCAGATCGGCAGGAAATCGATCGACCTGCATGGCCATTCCCACGGCAGGCTGACCCCGGTCACGCGCCAGTATGACGTCGGCGTCGACAGCTGGGATTTTCGTCCGGTCACGCTGACCACCATCCTTGCCGGCCGCGGCCGAAGGGCGGCGCGGCAAAGCCGTCAAAAAGTCGAGTGATCGAAAGTGCCGGCCGTGCGTTGAGGAATTTCAACGCCAGGGAGCACGCCATGAACAGACGTGAACTGATCGATGCCGACGGCGGCAATCATGCCGCAAAACCTATTCCGCGCGGCGCGTTCGATAGCACCTTGGCCCTGCTGCGCGAAGGCTATGATTTCATTTCAGCCCGCTGCCGGCGCATGAACACCGACATCTTTGCGACGCGCCTGATGCTGCGGCCGGCAATCTGCGTCCGCGGTGCCGAGGCTGCCGAGATGTTTTATGGCGGCGACCACTTCACCCGAATTGGTGCGATGCCGCAGACCACGCTGCGGCTGCTGCAGGACAAGGGCAGCGTCCAGGCGCTCGACGGCGCCGCTCACCGCCACCGCAAGGCGCTTTTCCTGTCGATCCTGTTGGATGGTGACCAGATCGAGCGGCTCCGCGCAACCTTCCGTCGCGCTTGGCTCGACCAGCTGGAAGACTGGCAGCGGCGTGACGAGATCGTCCTGTTTGACGCCGTAAACCTCGTCCTGACCCAGGCGGCAGCGGATTGGGCCGGCATCCCCGCCGACAAGGATCGCCCCGAACTCTGCCGCGAGCTCAGCGGCATGGTCGAGAACGCCGGCGGCATTGGGCCGTCGACCATGCTGGCGCTGTGGCGGCGACGCCGGACCGAACGCACTATCGGCGAGCTTGTACGGCGCGTTCGAAGCGGCGCGGTTGATTTGCCGGCAAACAGCCCGGTCCGCCTGGTCAGCGAATATGTCGATGCCGAGGGAATGCCGCTCGATGTTGCCAGTGCTGCGGTCGAGATCATCAACATCATCCGGCCAGTTGTCGCCATCGGCCGCTTCATCATGTTTGCGGCGCTGGCGCTTCACCAGCACCGCCAATGGTACGATAAGTTCGCCGCCGGCGATGACGACGGGCTGGAAGCCTTCGCCGAGGAGGTTCGCCGGCTCTATCCGTTCTTCCCGTTCATCGGCGGCCGCGCCCGCCACCCCTTCGAATGGAAGGGCTACCGCTTCGGCAAAGGCGACTGGGTTCTGCTCGACCTGCACGGCACCAACCACGATCGCCGCCTGTTTGTGGAGCCGGACCGATTTATCCCGGAGCGCGGCTTGAGCTGGAAAACCCACGGCTTCGACTTCATCCCGCATGGCGGCGGAGATCCGGCGACTACCCATCGCTGCCCCGGAGAAGCCGTCACCGTCGCGCTGATCATGGAAGCGGTTCGCCTGCTGACGCGGTCGATGGCCTACCAGGTGCCTGATCAGGATATGACCGTCTCGCTTGCCCGCATGCCGGCGCGGCCGAAATCCGGGTTCAGGATAGATAATGTGCGGCGAAAACCCGGCTGAAAGGCTGCCGGTCGAACCGGAACCTCTGCGCAGCTGAGGCGTTCGAAAATTGCAAGGCGTAAAGGCAAACGCAATGGCTCAGAAGATCACGACAGGCGCGAACGACCGGCCGCGCAATGAAACCATCGGCCAATCCGGCGAAGGCCTGCCGGACGACAGCAGCAGGCCGCTCGAGGTCGACGAAGGCTGGGTCGCCCGGCTGAGAAACAAGCTGCAGGGCAAGCCCCGGCAAGCCGGTCGGACCAACACGGACGAAGTCCCCGCAGGCACTCCAGGCGCTGGCGAGAATATTTGCCGCCGCTGTGCAGGGTCAGGCATGATCGACGGCCGCACCTGCCCCGAATGCGGCGGAACCGGCAAGGTGATAACGCCGATAGGCGGAGGCTGAGCAATTCCAGGAAAAGTGTGAAGCGGTTTTCCGTCCGGTATTTGCGTCAAACAATAAGATAGACCGGTTCTGCGTTTCCGCGGAACGATGAACCGTCCAGCGCCGGTCAGATCGCCGGCACCCACTTCCAGAACACGCCTTCCTTGCGTTCGGGGTAGTGCTTGAACTCGCATTCGAAGCGCCAACCGTAATTCTTGGCGGCGGCAAGCGCCTCCTTGCTGACCGGGTTCATGCCGGTTCCCGGCGCAAACCAGTCCTCCAGCAAGTCGTCGGGGATATAGGCGCCGATCCTCAAAGGCAGCTTTTCGAGGACGACATCCATTTCGGGCGGTGCGGACACGGGGCGCTCCTTTCGAGAACTACCCAGAAAAGTTTTCCGAAGCGGATTGGGTTCCAGGCCACCGGTTAGATAAAACGTGAGCGCGGTGGGCAGGACTGATTCGACGTTCAGCTTTACGAGGTGGCGATGCAGCAATGGTCGACCGAGCGGCTAAAAATTCTAGTGCCTGCCGGCCGGGCGCGCTAGCCCCACGCCGCACGGTTCAGCTAGGTGATCGTATTGTCGGTTCGTACGGCCTCGAGCGCCTGTATTGCTGTCGTCGCACCTTCTACTTCTTGCCTGGAGGGACTAGGTGCGTTGGCATGCGTTTGCGGGTTTAAAACGCCAGCGCGGTACATCCGAAGATCATTAAGTATTGGCCCCAATCTCTGCGCACGATTTTGGCCGGGTAGAGCAGTCCATGCAGCTATTGCATTCAACAAGACTTCAGAATCGTTGTCTTTGGGATTCATCGTGAAAGCCGTTTGAACTCGGCGTCGTTCGCAGAAACGCTTCAGACCCCACTCGAACGCCCTTCTCGCTGATGTTGCGGCCGAAGGAATTGCATTGGCCGCGAGCTGCGCCGCGCATTCGTCCAGCGTTGCGCGAAGCACATCGCCGTTGGGCGTCTTCACCGATGGGGTGGCTCTACCACCATCCCCATCAGCGTAGATCTCGGCCCAGGTCCATGCATCTGAACCATCGTGGAACTGACGGGCCATATCGAACCAGACCCGATCGTGGGTAAGGATCACAGTCTGCCAATCCGGAAAATATTCTCGGAGTAGGCGAAGCACGGGAATGCGATTGTCATGATCAAGGCCGATCAAAACATCATCGAGAACGAGCAGTTTCAGTCGTTCGCCGCCTTCCGGCACGCAGGCAAGGCGCCCGCCGAGATACATCGCTAGCGCGAAAGCAGAAAGGCGCGCCTCGTTGAGAAACGTCTGGGGCGTACGCAGGTCCTTGCCGTTGAAAGCGATCGCGGGGAATAGCTCCCGTCCGGTGATAATCCGGTCCCGCTTCCACCATTGGTGCTGATAGGTGACCCCGCCAAATGTGAATGATTTGACCTCGACGGAAGCACCTAGCATTGTGTGAACCAGCTTAACTAATCGAGGATGCAGGGCCTCAAGCGCTATGCGGAAGCCTTCGTTGAATGCAATGCAAGCCTTCTGAACCGGCTCTAGCGAACTATTGTAGTTCCAGGGCTTTGAACGCTCAATTTCCGCCCAAAGTTGGCCGATCGTCTTCATGATGCCGCCTTCCGTTGCCACAGCAAAATCGGCGAGCAGCACCGTCACCGAGATGTCGAAGAGATTCGGTCGATCGTTGCCGTGGATGTAGTTGGTATCCAGAAGAGCACGATAATCGAGGCACGATTTCCGTAATGCGGCTTCAGCTACACGCGCATCAGCGCCGGGCAAGCGTATAGGATGCCGAGTGCTCGACCAAGGAATTGAAGGAGTTCCGTCGTTGAACACAACATCTATCCGAAAGTCTGTGTCGGGTCGGCCCGAAAAGACATTCTTGACCGAAGCGATTACCGGCGGCCGCATTGCGAAGAAGTGGCGCAACGCTTGAAAGATCGACGACTTGCCGGCGCCGTTTTCCCCATAGACCAGCAGATTCTTTCCTGCCAGATCAAACGTGATGGGGTTCGGAAAGGCACGGAAATCGCAAAGAGAAAGTGTATTGATCCGCAAGGCCTTTGGCGCCGCAGCTTGCTCGCCAGCGGGAGGTGGTACGACATTGATTTCCTGGGTCATTCCTTGCCCTCAATAATACGCACGACCTCGAGGGCCTGTAGATCGAAGAGCATCGCGTATAGCGGGTGCGAGGACACGAACACACGATTGCTGAACTCCTCGGCCGCCTTCACCAGCACCACACCTTCTAGGCCCGCGAGCTGGCCAAGACCCGCGCGTTCAGCCTCGTCGAACAGGGTAAGGCCTCGGGCATGGAGATCGGTTTGGAAGAAGAGTTCATAGACGAGCCCGTTGAGTAGTTGTTCAAGACGGTTGTCGTCACGATTGCCTATGATTGCCAGAACCAGCGTCTCGATCAGCGCCTGTTGCGATTTCGGAGCTTTCGGAATCGGAATCTGGGAAACGTATTGCTGCGTAAACTCAAAAAAACCACCCTGCTTGCTCGCAAAAGTGTGCTGCGTTATCCACCATGAGAGCGCGCTATTTAGGATTCCTATTATATATTCAATATCCTCATGTACAATGAAGCTCGCCTTGTTCACACAGTAGAATGAGTCATAGTCCAAGGCATATTGAGCGCTGCCTTGAATTTCAGGGACAAATATTTTTGGCTTTTCGAACGACTGCCAATACGCAACATTGTCTTGGATTTCATACCATTTGTACGAACCGGCCTTCCGGCCTCTCCATGCTCCATTTTGAGCATCTTTCCAGCTTGAGGGCTTGGGAGCTAGCGCCTCCTGATGGCGTGCAAGGTGAGCCGCTATCGCCGGATAGGCTTCAAGGTCAATCCCCTGCCGCGTGAAGATCAGCCACAAGTCTTGCGGTTCTACGCGCCAGCGCTTGATATCGCGTCCACGCAGAAATGGCTTGATGATTTCGGCGGAGCTCGCATGATCGGCGATCAGCTGATCCTTGGTTTGTCCGTCGATGACGAAGGCGTCATTGAAGCCGGTTTTGATGCCATAGTAGAAGCACCCCTCAACGTATTGGCCAAGCGGCATGCCCGCCGCTCGGATGCGTTCCAAAAGCCCGCGTTCTGCCTGCGGCTCCAGTTGCCAGCCATCAGTGGTAAGCGCCCTCTGCGGCATGTCGAAGCCGATCTCATCCACCAGCTTCGGAAAGCCCTCGACCTCGGATTTGTCACGATCTGCCGGCCAGTTCATCACACGCAGGCTATCGGTATCTTTCGGCATCTGGACCAGAGCAGTGCGGCGTGTGGCAATGATGATGGTGGGATAGGCGATGGCGTCGAACACTTCGGCGTCGCCGAAATCGACAATGCGGCGGAGCTTCGTCTGCCTGTTCATCCAGCCGCGCAAGTTCGTGCCGTACTTGGCGCGATACCATTTGTTCGACGTGATGTAGGCAAAGGCGCCACCGTGATTGAGAAGTTCGACGCCGCGCTGGATGAAGTAGACAAACAAATCCGCTGTGCCCGCGTAGGCGCCGAGCGGGTTCCCATTTTTGTCCTTACCGCCATAGTATTTTTCGAGCAGCGGCTTCTGATCCTTGATTGCCTCCTGGCGGACATAAGGGGGGTTGCCGATGACGAGATCGAACCGCGCGGACAGGCCGAACATCCATTCGGGATCGAAGAAGGGGGCGGCTGCATTTTGATCGAATGGGTCCCACGACGCCATCAGCTTCGCATCTGTTTCCGGCAGGCCGCGATCGGATTTGAGAAGGTCCGCCAGTTCATCGCGCAGGCGGGCGATGTCCTCGCGACGCAGGCGCTTCGTCCGCGCTGTGCGAGCGCTGAAGTAGCGAGCGTTCATGGACTGGAGTTCAGCTTCCTTCTCCGCGATCTTTGTATTGCGGAACAGATCGGTTTGAGTGGACCTCTCGATCGGGATCAGACTGTTGGCAGCGACGAGCTTGGTTTCCAGATTGGGAAGCGCCGTGATATTGGCGTTATCCTGATCGCGGTCGATCTTCTGGCTCACCACTAGTGAGATGAAGAAGCGCAGCTTCGCGATCTGCACGGCAATGGGTTGGATATCGACACCGAACAAGCATTTATCGATTAGATACAGCTTGCGCGCGTAGTCCGGCTTGTTAGCGTCCGAGAAATCGTGATCGAGTTTAGCAAGGACGGCTTCGGCCTCGTCGATCTCGGTTTCGCGGCGAGAAGGATCGGGTGTTTGCTTTGCCGCCACCAGGCGGATTTCGAGCGGGCGTCGGTTCTGTGCCTTCCACCGTGCGTTGTCCGGATCAAGCCGGTGCAACACATGTATGAGTTTCTGAAGCAGGCCCATAGGGAACGCGCCCGATCCGCAGGCCGGATCAAGCGCCTTCAAACCGTCGATCGCGGCGATCAGCGTGCCTGTTTCGGTATTGCCGAACGGGTTGCCGCTCTCTTTGAAAGATAGGAGGCTTCTTAAGCGCGAGCCAAGATCGGCGCTGTCGGCCACTGTGCCGCCGTTCGACTGCGACGCGCCGGTAAGATCGAACTCGCCGGGCATTGCCATGTCGAGCGCCTGCTGCTTCGGCTTACCGCGCTCGGGCTCCACGGGCTTTGTCGACAGGCGGCGCTCGAAATACGCCACCAGCGCCTCATCGACCATGTAGTCGACCACTTCGCGCGGGGTGTAGAACGAGCCGGATTTCTTGCGCGCCGTAGTGCGCGTGTCGGCGTTGTAGCTTGCCAACAGGTTCTCGAAGACCTTGCCGAGCAGTTCCGGATCGAGCGCTACCTCTTCCTCGACTGGCGTGTTCTCCTCAACAGTGAATTTGTAGCGGGAGAAGAGTTCGATCAGGCCATCTGCCTCATAGGTCCTGCCCTTGGTGTCGTATTCCTCGTTGAGATCGACCTTCTCGGCCTTGGCGAAGAAAATCTTGTTGGGCACCTTAAGCGGGTTTTCCGTGCGCTCGGAGAAGCCGTCGATGCGGATGACATCCCGCGTGCCTTCTTTGACTAGGCGCCACCTAAGATCTGGATTGCGTTCCAGATCGCGCGCCGAGACTTCGCGATCCAGGCATTCGAAGAGCCCGCCATTCAGGAACGGAACCTGCTTGAACAGCCTTAGTGCATCATCAGGATCGCGGAAGGCGTCCCGGAACCGATAGACCGTGTGGATCAGATACTGTCCATCGAGGCCGCCAGCGGTCGCCTTGGTTCTCCATTTCCGATCATCGGACATCTCGGTGTTGAGGGTGGCGAAGAACAGGTTTTGCAACACCGCCTTATAATAGGTGCTGCTCTCGCGTCGGAGGGCCGCGTCTTCGTTCAGCAGCTTTTTCAGCTCGACCGGATCAAACAAGGCATCGGGGACGAGGTCCTTTTCCTTGATGAACCAGACAAAGATAAGCCGTGTGAGAAGGCGGATGACCGCTATCTGGTTCTGTGCCTCGAAGGCTTCCTTCTTAGCTTTCGGATCGGACGCGTTGTCGCGCGCGCGGAAGGCTGCAGGGAACTCGACCTGCTTTACCGACCAGAAGTACCAGTTCGCCAGTTCCTGATAGAATTTCTTGTTGAGCGTCTGCGCCGACAGAGCCTCGATCCAGCCGTCATAGAGATCCCGAAAATTCGTTGGCGTACCACGTCCGCGCACTCTCACATTGGCCAGCGCGATATCGCAGAGAATATCGACATGAGCGCGATGTGGCGCGGCAAGTTTGATGTCTTTGACGATCGAGATGCGTTTTTCGACGACATCGCGCGAGCCGTCCTTCTTGTTCGGGCGGCGGTCGATGACGGCGAGCGAAGCGAAGCCACCGTGCTTGAACAGGATCAAGGCCGGCATCGGGAACAGCCGGTTGATCTCGCGGGTGATACCCGCCAGCGCGCCACGGCTCCACTCCTCACCCTCAAGTTCAATCGCCAGGAAGACGAAGGACTCGATGATCGAAGTTCGATAATCCTGCTGGCTCGCAAACAAATCGCGGTTGCCTTGAGCAAGGATCGGAATTTCGTCGTTTGTCAGTTGGAATAAGAAATCAACGTGTTTCCATTTGGCTGTCTGGGCGTCGCGCTTGGTCGCAAGTGTCTCTGACCTGTCGATGAACTGAAGGAAGGCTGCTGGCGTGCCGTCGAGATCAACTGTCTTGCGGCTGGCGTAACCAAGCGCACCAAAAAGCCCCGTGGTGGCCTGCTTAGCGGGATGCCCCGCCAGCGCCTTCAAAGCAGCTTGAACCTGGGCGCGCATGTCAGACATCGGGGGCTTCCGTTTCCCGCTTGATGACTAACCATGTCACGAGATCGAAGTCGGAAGCCGTTTTCGGCAGTTTTGTATCGTCGACCAGCTTACCGCCGCGCCCGGCGAAAAGATTTCCGATATTCTTCTTGTCGGACTGGGATGCAATGGCGCTGATGGCGGCGTCAAGCAAGGTGCTGTACCGCCCCATTGCCCTGCCGTCCGATGTCTCTTCATCGAACAAGTTGCAGAGCTTTGCATACGGCTCGGTTTTTCCCTGGCAAACCGCACGGAAGATTTCCAGCACCTGCTTCGGCGCCGTGAAATTGTAACGGATTTCGCCTGTTTCGCGCGCATAGACAAGAAAATATGGCTGGAGCGGGTTTACCGTTTCGGTTCCCGTCGACGTGATCAGTTGCTTGAGGCAGTAGATCGTTCCGGGCTGAATGGTGGGATAATCAGGATGCGGCGGCACCACCGCATAGAGTCCTAGCGGTGCATCGTTGAGCCGTTCACGGTTCGCCTCGATATAGCCCAACAACTCTATCCTGAAATCGTCGAGCGTGAATTCATTCAAGGCAACCGATTCGTTGAAGTCCTCAAGGTCGAGAACCTCATCCTTCAGGCGGAGCAATTGCTTGTCTCGATAGCGGAGATCGTCTTGGATTAGCTCTTCGATATCCTTGGTTTGAAGGATGTTGTCCTCAGATGTTGCCGAGATATCGACAAGCGCCATACGCGCTTCGACCCGATTTTTGAGGTTGATATATTTGTTGAGATCGGGCGTGGGCCAGAAATTCACCAGTTGGATATCGCGGTTAAGGCTGCCGATACGATCAATTCGCCCGAAGCGCTGGATTATCCGAACCGGGTTCCAGTGAATGTCGTAGTTAATGAGATAGTCGCAATCTTGAAGGTTCTGGCCTTCCGAAATGCAGTCGGTGGCGATCATAATGTCGATCTCGCCATCCTGCGGCATAGATTTGATCCTTGCGCGTTGTTTCGCGCGGGGTGAAAAATTGGCCAGAATTTGCGAAAACTCGGCCTTTCCGAAGGTCGTGCGGTTTGACTTCGAGCCTCCGGACACAAGCGCGATGTGAACGCCAAGCGTCTTACGCGCCCATTCTTGCAAGGAGTCGTAAAGATAGGCGGCGGTGTCAGCGAAGGCGCAGAACACAACGACTTTGCGATTCTCCTCGCCTTGAGTGTTGCGTTCGGGATACCTGACTTTGTGCTCGATTAGCTTCTTAATTTCGGCCAATTTCGCGTCGCGAGAACTATCGACGGATTTCGCTGCATCGGCGAGCAACGCTAGCTGCTGTTTGTCCGTGGCGAGGTCCTTTAGCCAACGATCTACATCGAGGTGCGCCATCTCGAATTTGAGCTTGGAGCCGACCTGAAAGGCTTGCGTCAGATCCTCGTCGTCTTCATCCTCGGCTGCAAATAAATCAGGCTGCAAAGCTTCGGCCGTTGCCCGTGTGTGAAGCTTGTAATCGCGGAGCCGCTTCTCAAGCCCCTCAATCTTTGTGAGTGTCCGTTCCATCGTGATCGCAAAAGCGTGGACCGAGCTTTCAAGCCTCTTGAGAAAGTTGACCTTGATCATCCCGATCAGGAACCTTTCGCGATTTGCTTGCGAAAAGTTCGCGATCTTCCGCTCTTCGTATTCGGCCGAAAAAGAGGGCAGGACGTATCGCGAAGGATTGAATAGCGAGAGTTCGTATTTCGAAATCTCGTCGTTCAGCCGATCGTAGGACAGAAACCTGCCCCTAAGATCGATCTCGGAAAACACCGAAAGCGGTTTGCGGCGCCTTGGAAAATGGCCGATCTTTTCGAGCGATGCTCGGTAGTACTTTTTGATGTGGTTCCGAGACCTGGCAATCGTAAGCTCGTCGAGCAGCGTAAAGAATGCTGCCGGAAGTCGATCCATAAGGTCGCGCGCATCTCGTTCGCCGCTGCGCCGAGCCCACTCCATGAAGGTCCTTTGAGCGGTAGATAGAGTGTCTTTGATGCTGTTGATCGCCAAGTCTGGAGCAAACGCCGCGTCGCGGCCTTCCGTGACGAAGTAAACTTGGTTTCGAAGATCGCGAAGATCGTTGTTGACAGGAGTCGCCGACAGCAAAAGGACTTTGGTCTTGACGCCCTTCTTGATCACATCGTCCATAAGCCGTTCGTAACGGCTTTTTCGGACGATGTTACCGTCCTCGTCGCGCTTGCCCTTGGTGTTGTTCCTGAAGTTATGTGATTCATCGATCACGATCAGATCGAAGTTGCTCCAGTTGATCGTTGATAGATCGATCCCGTCAACCTTCCCGGTTTCGCGCGACAGGTCTGTATGGGAGAGCACCGTGTAGCTGAAGCGATCCCGCAGGAACGGGTTCAGATCGCTGTTGTTATGCGCGAGGAAAACGGTCCAGTTATCCCGAAGTTTTTTAGGGCAGAGCACCAGAACCCGGTGGTTTCGGAGCTCGAAGTACTTGATTACCGCGAGAGCCGAATACGTCTTACCTAGACCGACACTGTCCGCAAGAATGCAGCCGTTATGCGCGTTGATCTTATGGATTGCACCTTTCACACCGTCTTTCTGAAAATCAAAAAGTGCGTTCCAGATATCCGTGTCGACGATCGCGGTTTGCTCGAAAAGTGCTGCATCCGCGTCTTGTCCCGAAATAAACCGCTCAAACACATGGTAAAGCGTCTTAAAATAGATGAACTCTGGCGGATGATTGACGTAGAGCTGTTCCAAATAGCGAAGAACTTCTTCCTTTACATCCGAAACGAGGTTCTGATTATCCCATATTGCGTCGAACCATGCCTTCAGGTCCGAGCGATCGCGGTCGCTATCTACGATCAGGTTGAGTTCGATGTTTGGCGCGCTTGATATACCCAATCCACGCCGGGTGAAGTTTGAGCTTCCAACGATCGCATGCTCACGACGGCCGTCGTCGACGTGATACATTTTCCCATGGAGGAAATTTGCGTCGAGAACAGAACGAATGTCGACCTTTTCGTTCAGCCAGTGGGCGCAATCGAACGCCACTTGTCGTTGCTGGAGGCGGTTTGCGAGCTCCAAACCGTCGTCTTCGAGAGCGAACCGCTTCCGCTCCGTTTTCTCAGGGTCTAAGGATCCGATGAACCGGGGCTCACCGAATAGGAACCGCAACCGATCAATTCCATCGAGAGTGGGCTTGAGGGCTTGGTAGGCATGGATTGTGAAGTATGCTGAAACAACTGACAGCGCACTTCCATCCAAAATCCTTAACTTCAAGAAGTCTGCGACACTTCCTCGCGAATGGTTATCGCGTATTCCGCTCATCGATCCTGGCAACAAATCAGCCATCTTTCCATCCCGCCGTAGGCGACGGATCAATAGCTTTCTCGGTCGCCGCGTGTTGGCTATAACCGATCGCGGGTTGCATCACCATAAAAACTAAGTGCGCCAAGGTTAGCAATTTTGATGTATGCCCGTGTCAAGCGACGAGCAGAAATTCCAAATGAAATCAGACAGAATTGGCGCACCCGACAGGATTCGAACCTGTGACCTCTGCCTTCGGAGGGCAGCGCTCTATCCAGCTGAGCTACGGGTGCCTTCAGGATCGGTGATCCCAAAAACGAACCAGCCGGTAAACCGGCCAGCCACGGCTTCTTAGCGGAAGCAGGCGCCGGCTTCAACGGGCAATCGCCAGCGGGCTCAAGTTGCCGTAGCAGCCCGGGGGAGACAGACACCGTCCCGTCCGGCGCCACCGCCTGCTCATTCTGTCACGGAAAGCACTGCCTTGCCGCTGATGCTGCGCTGCCGCAGCGCGTCGAGGGCCTGGGCTACGTCCCGCCACGGCACGGTGAGGACCACCCGCGTTTCGAGCCGGCCGGCTGCGATCAGCGCGAGCAGCGAGGCGATGTCGGCGCCAACCTCCGGACCGGAAGCGTAGTAGGCGAAGGTCTGCAGCCGCGCACCTTCGTGCCCCGGAACGAACTGGCGGAAGCCGATGGGCGTGAGTTCGCCGCTGCTCGAGCCGAACGTGACGACGGTCCCGCCGGGCGCGATCCGTTCGATCGCGTGGGCGAGGCTATCGCCGCCCACCGATTCGGTGATCAGCGAGAACAGTCCTTCGGCGAGCTCGATCGTTTCGACGACCCGCTCGGCTCCGAGGCCGCGGAGATCCGCGGCATGACGGGCAGCGGCGACCGCCACCACCGACGCGCCCTGCTGACGGGCGATCTGGATCTGGAAACGGCCGACCGCGCCGCTTGCGCCGGTAATCAGCGCCCGCTGGCCGGCCAGGTCGCCGCCGAGGCGCAGGGTCCGCAGCGCGGTCGTGCCGGCGACCGGAACAGTGGCGGCGGAGACGAAGCTGACGTCGTCCGGCAGGACGGCGAGGTGGTCGGTCGGAACGGCGACCCGTTCGGCCCACCCGGCCTCGTCGACCAGAGCCGCAACCCGGGCGCCGACGGCCGGCCCGGAGCCGTCGGCCGCGGTGCGCTCGACAATTCCGGCGACGTCCTGGCCAGGCACCCAGCCGTTCGGACGGATGTTGAGCAGGCGCAGTTCGCCGCGGTTCAGCGAGACTGCCCGGACCGAGACCAGCGCCTCATGCGGGGCGGGCTCGGGCTCACCAAGCTCGGCGAGCCGCAACCCGGTGGCGCTGTCGGAAGATGTGACCAAGGCGAGCATTGGTATCGTCCCTTCTTGCTGCGTGGCGGACGTCAGCCTGTTTTCGTGCGCCGGGCTTGTTGGTCCGACGTTCAGAACGCAAGCAGGGCATGACTAGATGGAAGCCCGCCTGTCGGCTTCTGAGTTACTCATCCCTAAACTATCGACTTTCCTGTTTGAGTAATTTAGATATCTTGGCAGTCGATCGCTAAAATCAGTCAATATGAGACAGCCTCTCCGCTACCCCTGGCCTTTCGATCCGGATGATGTCCTCGCCCCGGCAATCGCCGTGCGCGTCGACGTTACCGAAACCGGGGCGGAGGTGCCGGACCATCGCCACCGCAAGGGGCAACTCGTCTTCGCGCTGGGCGGCGGCGTCACATGTCGCGTCCCCAGCGGCCTGTGGATGGTGCCGCCGCATTGCGCGGTGTGGATTCCCGGCGACATGGAGCACAGCAATATCGCGACCGCCAACGCCCGGATTTTCTTCGTCTATATCGAACCGGGAGCTACCGACCTGCCGGACCGGTGCTGCACGCTTTCGATCACGCCGTTGCTGCGCGAGCTCATCATAGAGCTGACGGATCGCGTTGAGGACGATGACGCGAGGGGCGAGCTCCTGACCAGCGTACTGCTATCCGAATTGCCGCGCATGCCTGTCCAGCAGCTGCATTTGCCGATCTCGTCCGAGCCGCGCTTGAGGCGCATCGCGGCGGCGTTCGCGCAAGATCCTGCCGATCGCAGCACCCTGGCGGAATGGGCCAGTCGCGTCGCGCTCAGCGAGAGCAGTCTCGCACGTCTCGTGGTGAAAGAGACAGGGCTGACCTTCGGGCGCTGGCGCCAGCAACTGCACCTGATCGTCGCGATGCGCGAGCTGGCCTCCGGCGCCAGCGTGCAGCAGGTTTCGGCCGATCTCGGTTACGAATCGGTCACCGCCTTCATCACCATGTTCAAGAAAGCGCTTGGCAAGCCGCCGGCAAAGTATCTCAGCAGTGTCGCGCAAAACGGCGGTTCTGCGTTTGTCGCCTGAACCCGCACGCGGTCAACACTCGGACTTCAACTGTCACTGCTCCTCGGCATACAGCAGCCGCGTCTTTGCCTCGGAGGTCGGCAACAGGCTGCGCTGGATCAGCGCCTCTACGTGGTCGTTGCGCTGGCGCGCGCTGTCGGCGCCCATCACCACGATGATCAGCCTGTGCCCGTCCGCATTATAGGAGGTGACGATGTTGAAGCCCGAAGCCCTGATGTAGCCGGTCTTGATGCCGTCGACCCCGCGCACCCGGCCGAGCATGTCGTTGTGGCCGCGCACCAGCCTGCCGCGGAACATGAAGTCGCTTTCAGAGAAATAGTGGAAATGCTGCGGGAAGCGGGCGTGCAGCGCCATGCCGAGCACCGCCATGTCGCGCGCGCTGGTGTGCTGGTCGCCGTCCGGCAGGCCCGAGGCGTTGCGGAAAACGGTGCTGCTCATGCCGATCTGGCGCGCCTTGGCAGTCATCATGCCGGCGAACGCCGCTTCGCTGCCGCCGAGATATTCGGCAACGGCGACCGCCACGTCATTGGCCGATTTGACGACGACGGCGCGGATCGCCGAATCGACGTCGATGGTCTCGCCGCGCCTGAACCGCAGCTTGGTCGGCGGCTGCCGGGCGGCGTTGTCCGACACCGGAATTTGCGTCTCCTTGCTGATGCGGCCAGAATCCAGCGCCTCGAACAGAAGGTAGAGCGTCATCATCTTGGTCAGTGACGCCGGATAACGCGGCGCCGTCGAATTGACCTCGAACAGCGTCTTGCCGGTGCCGGCATCGATGACCATGGCGGCATATTTCTGCGGCGGCGCCGGTACCGCCAGCACGCTGTCGGGCGGCGTGACAGTCGTGCAGCCGGCAGCAAACAGCAGCAGCGCCAGCACAGCGACGCATTTGTGGATGGACGAAAAGAACCGGAAGGCGGACAAGTTAGTTCCGAAGGCAGGCAGTTTCTGAGACGAGGCGAAGCTATCTTAACGCAAAGGCACAGTCCATTTGGTTAATATCGGTCTGGCCCTCGAACGGTGCCCTGTCCACAGGCCGACGTGGCGCCGCCTGATGTGAATTGCCCGCCACCGCGCTTGCGCAACCGGCGGCGAGTGGGCTTTGCTGCGCCGGCAGAATCGGGCCGCCGGAATCGGGCTGGCAGAATCGGTAGGTGCACATGGATACGGTCACGATCACGGCGAAGGGCATTTCGGTATCGGTCGATCTTGCCGTCGGCCATCTCGCCGACATGACGGTCGATATCGATGGCCGCCGGCTGAAGCCGCTGCATCGCGCACCCTGGGTCGGCGAGCCGCGCGAAATGCTGCCGAAAGACCTGCCTGAAGGGACGGTCCACCTGTCCGGCGATTTCCTCTGCGCGCCGTTCTCGATCAGCGACGTCGAAGCGGCACCTTTGCATGGCTGGCCGGCAAATAGTCGCTGGGACGTCGTCGACAGCGCGGCAACGGCCGACGGCTGGCGCGCCGTCTTCCGCCTGCAGCGCCCGGTCATGGGCGCAACTGTCGACAAGATCCTGACCTTGCGCGACGATCATCCCTTTCTCTATCAGGAGCACGTCTTTTCCGGCGGCGCCGGCGCCATTCCCGTCGCCCACCACCCGATGACGGTGATGACGGCCGGCGGCAGGCTGGCCTTCTCGCCCAAGCGCCTTGCCGCAACGCCGAGTGAGGCGCCGGAGCCCGATCCGGCCCGCGGCCGCTCGTTGCTCGCCTACCCGGCACGAACCGCCGACCTGACGCGCTTTCCCGCCGCCAACGGCGGCACGATCGACCTGACCACCTATCGCATGGACCAGATGCGTGAGGACTTCGTGACGCTGGTCGAGGCCGATCATGGCGGGCCGGGCTGGACCGCGCTGGCGCGCCAGGCGGAAGCCGATCTCGTGCTGGTGCTGAAGAACCCGGCCGAACTGCCGGTCACCATGCTGTGGGTCAGCAATGGCGGGCGCGATTATGCGCCATGGAGTGGCCGCCACCGCGGCGTGCTCGGCATCGAGGACGGCCGCACGGCCGTCGGCCACGCCGCATCGCTCGGCGACAATTGGCTGAAGCGCGAAGGCGTGGCGACCGCCTTTGCCCTTTCCGAAGGGCGCCGCTTTTCGTTCCGCCATGTCATCGGCGCACTGCCATGGCCATCCGGCGAGCCGCCGCACGACGTCGCGACCTCGCCGGGCCGCATGCGCATCCTGGCGGCTGACGGTGCCGTGCGCGACATCGGCTTCGACAGCGACTTCCTGCGGATCGGCCAAGCCAGGCCCGATTGAAGGCCTGGCACAATCCGGCGTTTGAAATTTCCGAAAACTGCCGCCAAAATGCGTCAGAACCATCGTAAGGGCCCAATGTCAGAGATCGCCCATATCGCGGCTGCCATTTTTAAGCGCGCCGGCAAGGCACCGCGCTTCATCGTTGCCATTGCCGGTCCGCCCGGCGCCGGCAAATCGACATTGTCGGCAGGCTTGCACGACTTGCTGCCGGAAGGCACGGCGGAAGTCGTGCCGATGGATGGCTTCCATTTCGATGATGTCGTTCTCGAGCGGCGCGGCCTTCGCGCGCGAAAAGGCGCCCCGGAAACCTTTGATTTTGCCGGCTTCGAAGCGCTGCTGAAGCGCATCCGCGCCGGCGAGCCGGATATCGCCATCCCGGTCTTCGACCGCAGCATGGAGCTGTCGCGCGCCGCCGCTGCGATTGTCGCCGCCGACACCAAATTCATTCTGGTCGAAGGCAATTATCTCCTGCTCGACGAGGAACCCTGGACGCGGCTGGCGCCGCTGTTCGACTTCTCGATCTTCGTCGATGTGCCGCGCGCCGAGCTCGAGCGCCGACTGCTGGCGCGATGGCACGAGCACGGCCGCTCCGACGAGGACGCGCGCGCCTGGATCGCCTCTAACGATATGCCGAACATCGACCGCGTGCTTGCCCGTCGGCGGCCCGCCGACCTGGTGGTCGGCGACCTGGCCTGACTTGCAAGGAACCACCCGGCCGGAACCTTGACAGTTTCAGGCCGTTATCCCGGACACGGCAATTGTGCCCATGAGGGAACCGTTCGATGGAAACCATGGCAAGAAAGCCTGCGCCCGCCAAGGGCAGGGCAACACGATCAAAAGCAACTCGAGCGAAAACCAGCGCCGGCCCGGCAGCGGCGGCCCGCTCCAAGGATGCGGCAAAGCCCAGCTTTGGCAAGGCAGCGCCGAAGAAGGTGGTGCCTGCCGCGGCCAAAGCCGCTGCACCCAAGCCCAAAAGATCGGCAAGCAGCAGAGGATCGATCGCAGGCAGCGCAATGCGCACTGTTAAAGCAACGGCCAATGTCGCCGCCGGTGCCGTGCTTGCCACCGCCAAAGGTGCGGCGTCGCTTGCTGCTTCCGTAGTCGGCAAGGGCGGCTCAAAGCGCCGGACCAAGGCAAAATAGCCGAGCGGAATCGACGTAAGATCAGCTTCTGGCCGGAATGGTGAGGCCCCTCTGCACCGCCGGCCGGGCGAGGCCACGCTCCAGCCATGCGCCCACGCTGGGGAAATCATCGAAACCGACGAGTTCCCGCGCCTCGTAGAAGCCGATCAGATTGCGCACCCACCCAAGCATCGAAATATCGGCGATGGTGTAATCGTCGCCCATGATCCAGCTGCGGCCCTTGAGCCTCGTTTCGAGGACGCCGATCAGCCGTCGCGACTCGTCGCGATAACGTTCCAGCGGGCGCTTGTCGGCGATTTCGCGCCCAGCGAATTTGTGGAAGAATCCGACTTGGCCGAACATCGGCCCGATCGAAGCCATCTGGAAGAACACCCACTGGATCGTCTCATAACGCAGCGTCGCGTCTGCCGGGACCAGCTTGCCGGTCTTGTCGCTGAGGTAAAGCAGGATGGCGCCGGATTCGAACAAGCCGATCGGCTTGCCGCCCGGGCCGTCCGGATCGATCATCGCCGGTATCTTGCCGTTCGGGTTCAAAGACAGGAATTCCGGGGTCCAGCTCTCGTTCTTGCCGATATCGACGGCATGCGGCTCGTAAGGCAGGCCAAGTTCCTCCAGCGCGATCGATATCTTTACCCCGTTCGGCGTCGGAAACGAATAAAGCTGGATGCGGTCGGGGTGGCTCGCCGGCCAGCGCCTAGCAATCGGAAACGCGGACAGATCGGTCATCGAAACTCCTGGTGGGGGACCGCGCCGAGCGGCACGGTCATGGCGGGTCGCAGAGAGTTAGGAGCGACGCCTGGCGCGATCAATATGCGCATGGAAAGTTTCGCCGGCCCCGGTGAAGGACCCGCAAGGGGTGCGGTCACACGGCCTTGACCGCCAGCACCGCATTGGTGCCGCCGAAGGCGAAGCTGTTGCTGATCGCGGTGCGCACGGTGCGTTCGCGCGCCACGTTCGGCGTGATGTCGAGATCGCAGTCGGCGTCGGCTTCCCGATAATTGGCGGTCGGCGGCACGATGCCTTCGCGGATCGCCATCACGCAGGCGATCATTTCCAGCGCGCCGGAGGCGCCGAGGCAGTGGGCGTGCATCGATTTGGTCGAGGACACCGAAAGCTTGTAGGCATGGTCGCCGAACACGCGTTTGATCGCCGCCGTCTCGATCTGATCGTTGGCCTTGGTGCCGGTGCCATGCGCGTTGAGATAGTCGACGTCCTCGGGATTGAGCCCGGCATCGACGAGGCAGAAGCGCATCGCCGCCTCAGGCCCTTCGATGGTTGGCGCGACGATATCGGAGGCGTCGGCGGAAAGGCCGACGCCGGCGATTTCGGCAAGGATGGCGGCGCCGCGCGCCATGGCATGCTCATATGTTTCCAGCACCACCATGCCGGCGCCTTCGCCGAGCACGAGCCCCTGGCGGTCGGCCGAAAACGGCCGGCAGGTGTCCGGCGACAGTACCCGCAGGGCCTCCCAGCCCTTGAGGATGCCCCAGACCAGCGGCGCATCGGTGCCGCCGGCGACCATGACGTCGGCCCGGCCGAGCCTGATCTGATCGACCGCCGAGGCAATGGCGTGGTTGGATGACGAGCAGGCAGAGGTGATGCCGAACACCGGCCCGCGCAGACCAAGATTCATGCTGACATGGCCGGCTGCAGCGCCCGGCATTA
Organism: Mesorhizobium sp. M0698; assembly: GCF_040320455.1. Classification (NCBI taxonomy): domain Bacteria; kingdom Pseudomonadati; phylum Pseudomonadota; class Alphaproteobacteria; order Hyphomicrobiales; family Phyllobacteriaceae; genus Mesorhizobium; species Mesorhizobium sp. M0698. The sequence goes on from NZ_JAMYPQ010000003.1 coordinate 42,919, forward strand.
CTTTCGGGACGGTGAAGATGCCGGCGCGGTTCTTGCCTTCGAGCAGGATGGCGCGATAGTTCTCTTCGATTGCCTCCCAGCCGCAGACGCCGACGCCGACGATGGTGCCCATCCGGTAGGTGTTGGCCGCGTGCGGGTTCAATCTCGCCTGCTGTGCCGCCTCCCGCGCGGCGATCGTCGCCAGAAGGCTGAAGCGGTCCATCGACACGACCTGCTTGCGGTCGATGCCGTGCTCGGGAAGCGCCTTGATTTCGCAGCCGACCTTGACCTTCAGATCATGCAGCAGCGGATTGTCGATCGCGCCGATTGCCGAACGGCCGGCGCGCATTTCATTCCAGATTGCCGGTGCATTGGTGCCGAGCCCGCATAATCCGCCGATGCCCGTGATGACGACGCGCTTGTGCATTCAGTCAGGCTTTTTTCGCGATCAGCGCGCGAACCGCCTCGACCATGTCGCCGACATTCTTCAGATTGCTCCAGGCATCGACAGTGTTCATCTCGATTTCGATGCCATACTCTTCCTCGAGATCGAAGATGATCTCCGTCAGTTCCAGCGAATGGATGCCAAGGGCGGTCAGTTCGGTACTGGTGGTGATTTCCTCGCCGCCCGGCTCGGCATGAGCCTTGATCTTGGCGATGATATCGTTTGCCAGCTGGTCAGCCATTCGGTTTCTTCCCCAACTCTGTCGTTTCCCGACGCCAACTGATCAGCGCCCCTTTTGTCCTCGATTACGTCGTCATCGTCGCCTTTTACCCCCGCCAGGCGCCGGTGACCGTACCAAGGTGGCTCCCTCTATAGAAACCGAAACGCTGTCAAGCAACAAGCTATATATCGACAAAGCCGCCGCAGTGCTTAACGTTGGTGTCGTGGATACGATCGCATATAGCTTGACTTCAGTGCCGCCGGCCCAGCGTGTTGCCGGCGTCGCGCGGCTTGGCTGCGACTGGAACGGAGGCCGCACGCGTCTTCGGCGTCTGTACCAGGACGGTTCGGCCAAGATCCGCATGCCGGCGGTCTCGGCCGATCCGCTCGAAGCCGTCCTGATCAACACCGCCGGTGGGCTGACCGGTGGCGACCGTCTCGCCTGGGAGGTCGATGTCGGTGCCGGCGCCTCCGCAACCATAACAACGCAGGCCTGCGAGAAAATCTATCGCGCCGCATCCGACCGCGCCGAAGTGCGGGTGCAGCTGACTGTCGGAGAAGACGGCCACATTGCCTGGCTGCCACAGGAAACCATCGTCTTCGACCGCTCGGCCTTTGCCCGCAGCCTTGACGTGGAGCTTGCCACCGGAGCCGAGGCGCTGATCCTGGAGGCTACCGTCTTCGGCCGCCTGGCCATGGGTGAACGGGCTTCGCAAGGCCATTTCCACGACCGCTGGCGCGTCCGCCAGGACGGGGCGCTGGTCCATGCAGAGGAGTTCCGCATCGGGCCGGACGTTGCGGCCACCTTGAGCCGTCCCGCAGCGGCCGGCGGTGCCGTCGCCGTGGCGACGCTGCTGATGGTGTCGCCACGGGCAGAGGCTTTGCTCGAGCCGGCCCGGGGCATAGTCGGCGGCCAGGGCGGCGTCAGTTTCTGGAGCGTGCGGAAATCTGGCAAGCTTCTTGCGAGGCTGTTCGCCGAGGACGGCTACCAGCTCCGCAAGCGGCTGGTGCCGCTTGTCGAATTGCTCAACGGACGGGCGGGCCTGCCCAAATTATGGTCACTCTGATTTCGATTTTGCCACCGCAGGAAAAAGCATGAATCTGACGCCGAGGGAGAAAGACAAGCTGCTGATCGCCATGGCGGCGATCGTGGCCCGCAAGCGGCTCGAACGCGGCGTCAAGCTCAATCATCCGGAAGCGATCGCGCTGATCACCGATTTCGTCGTCGAGGGTGCCCGCGACGGCCGCGCGGTCGCCGAGCTGATGGAGGCCGGCGCCCATGTCGTCACCCGGGCCCAGGTGATGGAAGGCATTGCAGAAATGATCCACGATGTGCAGGTCGAGGCGACGTTTCCAGACGGCACCAAGCTGGTGACTGTGCACGAGCCGATCAGATAACACCGCCAAGGAGAGGAAAATGCTTGAGCTGCGTCCCAACTGCGAGTGCTGCGACAAGGATCTGCCGCCCGATGCGACGGATGCGGTGATCTGCACCTTCGAATGCACCTTTTGCGCCGACTGCGCACAAAACGTGCTCGGCGGCGCCTGTCCGAATTGCGGCGGCAACTTCTCGGCCCGCCCGATCCGTCCGGCAGCGCTGCTGACGAAATATCCGGCCTCCACCAAGCGCGTCCTCAAGGCAGAGGGCTGCGCTCCGGCCCGCAAGGCGGCGTGAGAGGTACTCGAAGATGGAAGCTACGCCGATGATCACCGCTACGATGAAACGCTCAACGCTGTCGGCGGTCCTGCTGCTGGCGGCAGCAATGCCAGCCTATGCCCATGTCGGCGTCGGCACGGTTTGGTCCTTCACCGCCGGCTTCTCCCACCCGCTCTCCGGCCTCGATCACATGACGGCGATGATTGCCGTCGGGCTATGGGCCGCGCTCAAGGGCGACAAAGCGATCTGGGCATGGCCGCTGGCCTTCGTAAGCGTCATGCTGGCCGGCGGCGCGCTCGGCATGCTGCATGTGCCGATGGTCTTCGTCGAGCCTGCTATATTGGCGTCCGTCGTGGTGCTCGGGCTGCTGGTTGCGCTCGCCGTCGATCTTCCCGTCTCGGCCGGCGTTGCCGTCATCGGTCTGTTCGCGCTGTTCCACGGCTATGCCCATGGCACCGAGGTGCCTGAGAATGTCGGCGGACTCGGCTATATGGCGGGCTTTGCCGTTGCCACGGCACTGCTCCACGCCGTCGGCATCGCGGCCGGTCTCGGCCTCGGCTGGCGCTTCCGCGGGCTTGCCCGCGCCGCTGGCGCCGCTTGTGCCGCGATTGGCGCCGGCCTCGCTTTCGGCGTCGTGTGAGGCCGCGATGATCCCCGGCGAAATCATCACGGCAAGCGGCGAGATCGAACTGAACAAGGGTCTGGCGACGGTCACCTTGAAGGTAGCCAACAGCGGCGACCGGCCGATCCAGGTAGGCAGCCATTATCATTTCTTCGAGACCAATGAGGGACTGAGATTCGATCGCGACAAGGCCCGCGGCATGCGCCTCGACATCGCCGCCGGCACCGCCATGCGCTTCGAGCCCGGCCAAGAGCGCGACGTTACCCTGGTGCCGTTCGGCGGCAAGCGCGAGGTCTACGGATTTCAGCAGAAGATCATGGGCGCGCTGTGAGATCGAAGGCGTTGAGCAGTTTCGGCTCAGCCGGGCGGCTTGGCCGCCGCATAGATGACGACCTTTCCCGGATCGTCGAATTCCACCGCCAGAACGTCCTCGGTTTGCACTCGCCGCGAATCGATGGCGTTGAACAGCAATGCGTTCGCCTCGATCTCCTTGCGCAGCTCGGCGATGTCGTCCCGATGCTGCCTGACCTTGTTTTCGATCGCCGGCGGCGGGCCGCCTTCGGTGCGCGCGGCATCGGTAAGAAACACGATATCGACCTTGTCGAGCTTGGATGTCTTGCGCACGGCGGCGATGTTTTCACGCGTGCGGTCGATCGCCGAACTGACCTTGCCGGCTTCCGCATTTGTCTGGGTCTCTTCCTGGCCGACCTCCGAGCCGACGATCCGGTTGACGGTCTCGGCGCTGTCGAGGCTCTGCGCGTTCAGCGCGGCGTGCGGAATGCTGGCTGCCAGAAACGCGGTCGCGGCAATCCCATGCAGCCATCTGGTGTCGGAGAAGGTGGTGATCGCCATCGCTCGTTCTCAGGGTCCTTTTCGAGGCTCGTGTCAGGGCGACAGGACCGAAACGTAACGTCCCCCGTGAAGGTTCCCTTTGCGATGCGGCGGGCTGGCCGGGCGCCGGCCCGCCGCCTCGTCTCGTCAGCTCGCTTTCTTGGTGATCAGCGTCAGCGCGCCATTGGTGCTCATGCTGGCGGCGATCACCTGCGCCGAGGTGAGCCCCTTGGCTTCGAGCGCGGATTTGACCTGCGGTGTCGCGTCGATCGAGCCGCGCAGTTTCTGCAGGTCGGCATCGCTGCGCTTGGCGATCACCTCGTTGACCTTGGCTTGAGTGTCCGCGGGCAGATCCTTGATATCGACGACGTTGATCGCCTGGATGGTGGGCGCCTGCGGCTGCGCCCCGGGCGCGGCAGGAGCAGGCGCAGCCGGCGCCGGACTGGGCTGCTGCGCAGGCTGTTGCTGGGCGCTGGCGGCGGTTGCGAGCACCAGCGTGGCGGCGGCTGCCAGAAGGGTCGTTTTGCGCATGGATGTTCCTTTCCATCGATTGGCAAATGGTCGTTTTGGGGTGGCCCGGCCACCTCAAACGCTAAATGGGATCGGAAAGTGTCGCTCAGCGGGTCATTGCGTGACCATAGGATGGCGGCAATGTGGGGCCCGGCTTCGACAAGCGGTATTTCCGGGCTGTATTTCGGGAGCAATTGCTGATGGCTAAAATCACCCGCGCCGCCTACGCGCAGATGTACGGCCCGACCGTCGGCGACAAGGTCCGGCTCGCCGACACCGAGCTGTTCATCGAGGTCGAAAGGGATCTCACTCTTCACGGCGAGGAGGTGAAGTTCGGCGGCGGCAAGGTCATCCGCGACGGCATGGGCCAGAGCCAGGTGTCGCGCGCGCAAGGCGCGGTCGACACCGTCATCACCAATGCGTTGGTCGTCGATGCCACCGCCGGTATCGTCAAGGCAGATATCGGCCTCAGGGACGGCCGTATCGCCGCGATCGGCAAGGCCGGCAATCCGGATACCCAAGGCGGCGTCACCATCATCATCGGTCCCGGCACCGAGATCATCGCCGGCGAGGGGAAGATCCTGACCGCCGGCGGCTTCGACGCGCATATCCATTTCATCTGCCCGCAGCAGATCGAGGAAGCGCTGATGTCGGGCATCACCACCATGCTCGGCGGCGGCACCGGCCCGGCGCACGGCACGCTGGCCACCACCTGCACGCCTGGGCCGTGGCATCTGGCGCGCATGATCCAGTCTTTCGACGCCTTCCCGATGAATATCGGCCTGTCGGGCAAGGGCAACGCGTCGCTGCCTGCCGCGCTCGAGGAGATGGTGCTCGCCGGCGCCTGCTCGCTGAAGCTGCACGAGGACTGGGGCACGACGCCGGCTGCAATCGACTGCTGCCTGTCGGTCGCCGACGATTACGACGTGCAGGTGATGATCCACACCGACACGCTGAACGAGTCCGGCTTCGTCGAAAACACGGTCGCGGCGATCAAGGGCCGCACCATCCATGCCTTCCACACCGAAGGCGCCGGCGGCGGCCACGCGCCTGATATCATCAAGGTCTGCGGCCTGCCTAACGTCATTCCGTCCTCGACCAACCCGACACGCCCCTACACGATCAACACGCTGGCCGAACACCTCGACATGCTGATGGTCTGTCACCATCTGTCGCCGTCGATCCCCGAAGATATCGCCTTTGCCGAAAGCCGCATCCGCAAGGAAACCATCGCCGCCGAAGACATTCTGCACGACATCGGCGCCTTCTCGATCATCTCGTCGGACAGCCAGGCCATGGGCCGTGTCGGCGAAGTGGCGATCCGCTGCTGGCAGACCGCCGACAAGATGAAGCGCCAGCGCGGTTCGCTGCCGCAGGAGACCGGCGACAACGACAATTTCCGCGTCCGCCGCTACATCGCCAAATACACCATCAATCCGGCCATCGCGCATGGCCTGTCGAAGGACATCGGCTCGGTGGCGGTGGGAAAACGCGCCGACCTCGTGCTGTGGAATCCGGCCTTTTTCGGCGTCAAGCCGGACATGGTGCTGATCGGCGGCATGATCGCCGCCGCCCCGATGGGCGATCCCAACGCCTCGATCCCGACGCCGCAGCCGATGCATTACCGGCCGATGTTCGGGGCCTACGGCAAGGCGATGACCAATTCGTCGGTGACCTTCGTTTCGAAGGCCGCGCTCGACGCAGGCCTGCGCGGCAGGCTCGGCGTCGACAAGCAGATGGTCGCGGTCGAAAACACCCGCGGCGGCATCGGCAAGCATTCGATGGTGCTCAATGACGCCACGCCGCATGTCGAGGTCGACCCCGAAACCTATGAGGTCCGCGCCGACGGCGAACTCCTGACCTGCGAGCCGGCTTCCGTGCTGCCGATGGCGCAACGCTACTTCCTGTTCTGAACCATAGGCGTTAGAACGACCGATGTAGAACATGCCGCGCCAGGCTTATGGACCCGCAACTCCCCTACGCCCACGACATTTTCCCGCATATCCGCATCGTCCTGGGCATGGTGATCGGCCTCGGCGTCACCCGCCTGCTGTCGGGGGTCGCCCGCATCGTCCAGCATCCCGGCCAATACCGGCTCTATCCCGTGCACCTCGCCTGGGTTGCGTCGGTGCTTTTAATGCTGGTGCATTTCTGGTGGTGGGAGTTCGGCCTGTTCCAGATCGAGAATTGGACCTTCGGCAAATACCTGTTCATCATCTTCTACGCCGTCACGCTGTTCCTGCTCTGCGCACTGCTGTTTCCGGATTCGATGCTGGACTACACCAGCTATGAGGATTTCTTTTATTCGCGCCGTGCCTGGTTCTTCGGCCTGCTGGCGGCGACCTATCTGCTCGACGTGATCGATACGCTGCTGAAAGGGCCGGAGCATTTCGCCCATTTTGGCGTCGAATATCTGATCCGCACGCCGGTTTTCGTCGCGCTTTGCGTCATTGCGATCCTGCTGCGCGACCGCCGCTTTCACATCGCCTTTGTCGCCGGCGCGCTCGTCTATCAGATATCGTTCATCCTGCGGCTCTTCGACACGATCGTCTGAGCCCCATTGGGGCGGCGGACGCGATAGGCTAGGCTTTTTGGGAGAGGCAGTTTTTACATGAAGCTCGATATTCGCACCGACTTCACCAAATTCCCGCGCGCCGTCTCCGTCCTGGCCGCGGGCGAAGCCGGAACCACCACGCCATACGACAGTGCGGTGCTTGCCCATGACGAGCGGCATCTGCGCCGTCGCGCCATCGAAACGGCCCGTAGCGACAAGGTGCTGGTCGACCTGCCCGAACCGGTGACCTTGAACCATAGTGACCGGCTGGTGCTGGAGGATGGCCGCCACATCGAGATCATCGCGGCCGAGGAGGCGCTCTACGACGTCCGGGCCAGCGACCCTGTCCATCTGGCAGAGCTTGCCTGGCACATCGGCAACCGCCATCTCGCAGCCGCCATCGAAGCTGGGCGCATCCTCATTCTGCGCGACCATGTCATCAAGGCGATGCTGGAGGGATTGGGCGCCACCGTTAGCGACGTCTCCGAGCCGTTCAAGCCGGTGCGCGGCGCCTATTCCGGGCATGGCGGCCACGGCCACGCTCATGCCGAGGCGCATGCGCACAGCCACGCCGAAGCGCATTCCCATACCCATAGCGAATCGCATTCCCACAGCCATTCGCATGACCATGACCATGACTGACCAGCCTTCCAACGTTGCCCAGCCTTCCAATATTGCTTTGTTGCGGCTGATGGCGTGGCTGTCGCCTTCCTTCCCGGTCGGCGGCTTTTCCTACAGCCATGGTCTCGAGCAAGCCGTGCATGCCGGGCTGGTTGCCGACAGCAAAGAGCTCGCCGCGTGGCTGGAAACGCTGGTCGAGATGGGTTCGGGCTGGAATGATGCGGTGCTGTTTGCCGAAAGCTGGCGCAGGGGGCGCGAAACCGGCGATCTCGATGAAATCGTCGCCCTTGCCGAAGCTCTGGCAGGCTCGCGCGAGCGCCATGCCGAGACCATGCTGCAGGGCGCTGCTTTCCTGAAGGCGGCCTTCGCCTGGCCGTGCCAGGTGCTGGATCGCCTGCCGGCCGAATGTGCCTATTGCGTTGCCGTCGGCGCCGTTGCCGGCGATCACGGCATTGCGCTGCGGGACGCCCTGGCGGCCTTTCTGCAGGCCTTCTTCTCCAATCTCGTCCAGGCTGCGATCCGGCTTGGCATCGTTGGCCAGAGTGCCGCGATGACGCTACTGGCCGCCTTCGAACCGCTTGCCCTGGCGACGGCCGACCGCGCTGCCGGCTCGACCCTCGATGATCTCGGCGGCTGCGCTTTCATCTCCGACGTCACGGCGATGAAGCACGAGGCCCAGTATTCGCGGCTGTTCCGCTCATGATCGTCCTCGCTTTCGCGCTCTCGCTGGTCCTGCTGCTGATCACCACGCTGCATGTTTATTGGGGCATTGGCGGCATCCGGCCGGGCAGGGACGCTGCCTCCTGCGCCCGCGCGGTGGTCGGCTTCCGTGGCGTCGACGAAATGCCGGCGCCCTTCGCCAGCTTCGCCGTCGCCGCCTGCCTCGGCCTGGCGACGCTGTGGCCGATGGCGCTCGAAGGCGTGTTTGCCACGCCCTTTCCCAAGGCCGGGCTCGCCGCCACAGCGCTGCTCATCGCACTGGTCTTCCTGGCGCGCGGCATTGCCGGCTTCACGCCTTGGTGGCGCCGGCTGGCGCCCGAACAGCCTTTCGCGCGGCTTGATGTCAGCTACTATTCGCCGCTCTGTCTGTTGATCGGGCTCGGCTTCGCCATTCTTGCCATCACGGAGTTCCCTAGATGACACAAGCCAACGGTCCTCTTCGCATCGGCATCGGCGGCCCGGTCGGCTCCGGCAAGACGACGCTCACCGAAAAGCTTTGCAAGGCGCTGCGCGACGAGTTTTCCATCGCCGTCGTCACCAACGACATCTACACCAAGGAAGATGCCATGATGCTGGCCCGGCTTCAGGCGCTGCCCGAGGATCGCATCATCGGCGTCGAGACCGGCGGCTGCCCGCACACCGCCATCCGCGAGGACGCCTCGATCAATCTGCAGGCGATCGCCGAAATGACCAGAAAATTCCCGGATCTCGACATCGTCTTCATCGAATCGGGCGGCGACAACCTAGCCGCCACCTTCTCGCCGGACCTTGCCGACCTGACGCTCTATGTCATCTCGGTTTGCCAGGGCGAGGAGATCCCGCGCAAGGGCGGCCCGGCAATCACGCGGTCGGATTTCCTGGTCATCAACAAGAGCGACCTTGCGCCCTATGTGAACGTCAATCTCGACGTGATGGAAAGCGACGCTGCCCGCATGCGCGGCAAACGGCCGTTTGGCTTCACCGACCTGTCGCGCGGCAAAGGGCTTCAGGAGGTGATAGATTTCATCGTCGAGTATGGCGGGCTGAGAGCCGGCACTGCCACCAGCACGGCGGCATAGCAATCGCGTTCGCCTGCACCAAACGAAACCGGTTGCGCGCGTTCCAGTCGCGCGGCATCCTCGCCTCTTTCACGGAGGTTACGATGAGCATCGCCCGCCTGCAGAAGGAAGTGCTGACCAACCTGCCGTTCTATGAGGAGCGCGTCGATCTGGCTTGCGCCTTCCGCTGGACGGCGCGGCTCAACATGCACGAGGCGGTGGCCAATCATTTTTCGCTGGCGGTCAACGACGATGGCTCGCAATTCCTGATGAACCCCAACCAGGTGCATTTCTCGCGCATCAAGGCGAGCGATCTGCTTCTGATCGACGCCAATGATCCCGACACGCTGGTCGGCCCGAATGCGCCCGACCCGACGGCGTGGGGCCTGCATGGTGCCATCCATCGCAACGTGCGTCATGCACGCTGCGTCATGCATGTCCACTCGATCCACGCCACCGTGCTTGCCTCGCTCGCCGACTCGACGTTGCCGCCGATCGACCAGAACTCGGCGATCTTCTTCAACCGCCATGTCGTCGACGCTCATTATGGCGGGCTGGCCTTCGAGGAAGAGGGCGAGCGCTGCTCCCAGCTTCTTGTCGACCCGAAGGTCAAGGTGATGATGATGGGCAACCATGGCGTGCTGGTCATCGGCGACAGCGTCGCCGACACCTTCAACCGCATGTTCTATTTCGAGCGCGCCGCCGAAACCTATATCAAGGCGCTGTGGACCGGCCGGCCGCTGCGGGTACTGTCGGATGAGATCGCGGAGAAAGCGGCAAGGGAACAGGAAGACTATCCCGGCCAGGCCGAGCGCCACCTTTCCGAACTGAAGGCGATCCTCGACGAGCAGGAGCCTGCCTACCGGAGTTGAGCGCGGTCCCGCCGGGCCTGGCTTAAAGCCCGAGTTCGGCCCGCAATTCGCCGGCGCTGTTGATGACAATCGCCCCCGGCGGCCCCTCCATGGGCACCTCTGGCCAGAAAATCGTCTTCATTCCAGCTGCCAGCCCCGCCGTGGCGCCGGTCACGCTGTCGTCGACCGCCACGGCCTCGGCGGGATCGACGTCGGCCAACCAGGCGGCGCGCAGGAAAGGTTCGGCATGCGGCTTGCCTTCACGCACGTCGTTGCGGCTGACCGTCTTCATGCCGGGATATACGAGGCCTACGGCGCGCAGATTGGCATCGACGATCAGCCTGTCCGAGTTGGACACCACCGCTTGCGGCACGCCAAGCGCGAGCAGCTCATTGAAAATCTCGATCGCGCCGGTGCGTGGCGTCAGCGTTTCGGCCATCGGCAGATAGTGATCGTATTTGCGCACGATCCAGTCGTCGAAAGGCAGGTCGAGGCCGAACTCGTCGCGCAGCATTTCGTAGACCGGCCATGCGGCGATGCCGAGCACGCGCTCATGCAGGTCGGCCGGCGGCGCGATGCCGACGCTGTGCAGCGCCGCAATCAGCGCCGCCTCGTGCAGCGGCTCGCTGTCGACCAGCGTGCCGTCCATATCCCAGAAAACCGCTTTCGGCGTCATGCAAGGCTCCATTCTCAAAAAATTCCTTAAAGCGTTTAGCGCGCGAGATAAACCGCCGCGTCCCCCGCTAATGCATGTCGCGCAAAGTGTGCAGCGGTTTTGCAATGACGACATGCATAAAAAGGAACCTAAAACGCGTCGCATGAGGCCGATCGAACGCAACGCGCTTTAGAACCGGGATTGGTGCGACCTCGACAGTCTTGCTGTTGCAACGAGACTGGGTCGACCTGTCACTTCGCTCCAAACACCCAAGTTTCATCACTAAGCAATTGCTCTTACAATAGGCAATTGCGCGCAAGTTCATTCCCTGCGAAACTACTGCGCTCCGCCTCTTATGCTCGGCGGGGTTGGGAGGCAGGAACTTGAATTCGCGGCAGGACAGCGGCGGCAACAGGCTGGACGACGCGGCGCGTGCCGGCTGGCTCTATTATGTCGCAGGCAACACCCAGGACCAGATCGCCGCCACGCTTGGCATCTCGCGGCAGACGGCGCAGCGGCTGGTGTCGCTCGCAGTCTCCGAAGGGCTGATCAAGGTGCGCGTCGACCATCCGATCGCCAATTGCCTCGACCTTGCGGCACGGCTGAAATCGCGCTTTGCGCTCGATCTGGTCGAGGTGGTGCCGAGCGACCCTTCTTCTTCCTCCACCGTCATCGGCGTCGCCGAGGCGGCGGCGGCCGAGATCGAACGGCGGCTGGGGGCGCGGGTGCCTATGGTCTTGGCGATCGGCACCGGCCGCACGCTGAAGGCCGCGATCGAGCAACTGCCGCCGATGGAATGCCCGCAGCACAAAGTGGTGTCGCTGACCGGCAACATCTCGCCGGACGGCTCGGCGGCCTTCTACAACGTCATCTTCACCATGGCCGACAGGGTCAAGGCGCGTTCGTTTCCGATGCCTTTGCCGGTCATCGCTTCCTCGCCCGAGGAGCGCGAGATGCTGCTCAGCCAGCCGATGATCCAGCCGACGCTGGCGCTTGCGGCCGAGGCCGACGTCACCTTTGTCGGCATCGGCGATCTCGGCCCGAAGGCGCCGCTTTACGAGGACGGCTTCATTTCGGAGGGTGAATTAAAGGCGCTGCAGAAGGCCGGCGGCGTCGCCGAGATCGTCGGCTGGGTATTCGATCGTGACGGCCGCATGATCGAGGGCATCACCAATGATCGGGTGTCGTCGGCACCGCTGCCGTCGCGCGAAAAGTCGCTGGTGATCGCGCTTGCCATGGGCGACCGCAAGCTGCCGGGCATCTTCGCGGCCGTCAACCGGCGGCTGGTCAACGGCCTCATCACCGATGAGCGGACCGCCGCCGCCTTGCTGGCGGGCGCATGATCTCCGAGCCGCTGGCGATCATGTGAAATCGAAACGCACCTGAAGCCCCGATAAAACGAGCGTCACTACTGGTGCCGGCCGCAAGGATCGTTGCCGTCGAGAAAGCCCATGTCGCGCTGCAGATGCGGCGGCAGCTCCCGGACGTCGAGATAGGCCCGTTTCCGCGCCGCGTGCCTTGCCAACCCCCGCGCCAACCGTGAAAACCAGCCATGGGCTGGAGCAAGAAGCAGCTTTTCCTGTATTGTGGTCATGATCGTCAGCCTTCGCTATCCCTAGGCGTAATTGATCTTCAATACGGAATATCGGTAGGACCGGCCGGTGCCGCCAATCAAACGTCGATCACTGCCCATAAGGAGGGCTTATGCCGGAGCTCAATTCACGACAGCTGGTTTCGCAGCTTCCTCCGCTTCAGGCGATCCGGGTGTTCGAGGCGGTGGCGCGGCATCTCTCGTTCACCAAGGCCGCCCAGGAGCTTGGCATGACGCAGGCGGCGGCAAGCTATCAGATCAAGCTTCTGGAGGAGCGCATCGGCGCGCCCCTGTTCTTGCGCCAGCCAAAACAGATCGTGCTGACCGAACCCGGCCAGCGCCTGGCGCCCGCGGTCAGCGAGGCGTTCGCGCTGTTGAGCGGCGCCTATGCCGCCGCGCGCACCGGCGCCGACGGCGTGCTTTGCGTTTCGACGCTGCTGACATTTGCCTCCAATTGGCTGGCGCAGCATCTCGGTTCGTTCCAGGTCGCGCATCCGTCGCTGGCGGTGCGCGTCGATACTTCGAACAGGGTTGTCGACTTTGCCAGAGAGGATATCGACATCGCCATCCGCTCCGGCGGCGGCAACTGGCCGGGCGTCGAGACCCATATGCTTTTCAGGGCCGATTTCACGCCGGTCCTTAGTCCAAAGCTCGCGGCAAGCATCGGCGGCGTCAAGGAGCCGGCCGACCTGCTGCGGCTGCCGATCCTCGACCCGGGTGACATCTGGTGGCGGGACTGGTTTGCCGCCGCCGGCCTGCCGGTCGAGGAGCTGGCCAAGCGTCCCGGCACCAGCATGGGCGCGCAGGCCTACGAGGCCAATGCCGCGATTGCCGGCCACGGCGTGGCGATCGTTACCAAGGCGCTGTTCAAGACCGAACTTGCCGACGGCCGCCTGATCCAGCCCTTTGATCTGGTCGGTGACGACGGCCACGCCTATTGGCTGGTCTATCCGACGGCACGACGCAACGTGCCGAAGATCCGCGCCTTCCGCGATTGGATCCTGAGCGAGATCGCTTGCCAGTAGGCTGAATCCCAGCAAGCCCGAGCAAAGCGCCGGGCCCAATCAGCCCGGCCGAATCCTTCGTCAGACATGCCGCAAACGTCCCAGGCTTGCCGCTGCACGAGACCCGGCGTGCTGCGCTGCAGCAACGAATCCGTCTTGACATAATTCATCGCAAGTGAGTAATTGCTCACAGCCAAGGCAAATGCTCATCTTGGTTTATGGGAGGAATTTTGATGAAACTTCGCACGTTCACCCTAGGCCTGTTCTCGGCCAGCGCCCTCGCTTTCGCAGCGCATGCCGAATCCATCACCATCGCCACGGTCAACAATGGCGACATGGTCCGCATGCAGAAGCTGACCGACGACTTCACCGCCAAAAATCCCGACATTCAGCTGCAGTGGGTCACGCTCGAGGAAAACGTCCTGCGCGAGCGCGTCACCACCGACATCGCCACCAAGGGTGGCCAGTACGACGTGATGACCATCGGCACCTATGAAGTGCCGATCTGGGCCAAGCAGAACTGGCTTTTGCCGCTCGACAAGCTCGGCGACGATTACGACGTCAAGGATATCATCCCGGCCATAGCCGGCGGCCTGTCGGTCGACGGCAAGCTCTACGCCGCCCCGTTCTACGGCGAAAGCTCCTTCGTCATGTACCGCAAGGACCTGATGGAAAAGGCCGGGCTCAAGATGCCCGATGCACCGACCTGGGACTTCATCAAGCAGGCCGCCGACAAGATGACCGACCGCGCCAACGGCGTGAACGGCGTCTGCCTGCGCGGCAAGGCCGGCTGGGGCGAGAACATGGCCTTCCTGACCGCCATGTCGAACTCGTTCGGCGCGCGCTGGTTCGACGAGAACTGGAAGCCGCAATTCGACCAGCCCGAATGGAAGAACACGCTGCAGTTCTATGTCGACCTGATGAAAGCCGACGGCCCCGAGGGCGCGTCGTCCAATGGGTTCAACGAAAACCTGGCGCTGTTCCAGCAGGGCAAATGCGGCATGTGGATCGACGCTACCGTCGCTGCCTCCTTCGTTTCCGACCCGAAGAACTCCACCGTCGCCGACAAGGTCGGCTATGCGCTGGCGCCGGACAATGGCCTCGGCAAGCGCGGCAATTGGCTGTGGGCATGGTCGCTAGCCATCCCCGCCGGCACGCAGAAGGCCGACGCCGCTCAAAAGTTCGTATCCTGGGCAACCAGCAAGCACTATGCCGAGCTCGTCGCCTCGAAGGAAGGCTGGGCCAATGTTCCGCCGGGAACGCGCTCGTCGCTCTATGCCAATCCCGAATACCAGAAGGCAGCACCTTTCGCCAAGATGACGCTGGACTCGATCAACTCCGCCGATCCGACGCACCCAACCGTCAAGCCGGTGCCTTATGTCGGCGTCCAGTTCGTCGCCATTCCTGAGTTCCAGGGTCTCGGCACCACCGTCGGCCAGCTCTTCTCGGCGGCACTTGCCGGCCAGTCGAGCGTCGACGATGCCTTGAAGCAGGCGCAGGACGCCGCCACCGCGACGATGACCGAGGGCGGTTACATCAAGTAAGCTCCTCCCGGTGCCGGTTGCCAATGGCGACCGGCAACGGCCGCCCGAATCCCAGTTCGGGCGGCCAGCTTTCACACCGCTGAAAAACTTGGCCGACCTCGAAGGGTGACCGTCATGGCTACTCAGCAGACCCGTTCGCTTGCCCGTTTCATGATGGCGCCATCCGTGGTGCTGCTGCTGGTCTGGATGATTGTGCCGCTGGCATTCACGCTGTGGTTTTCCTTCCAGCAATACAACCCGCTCAATCCGATGCGCGACGGCTTCGTCGGGTTTTCGAACTACGCGCTGTTCTATTCCAACCCGGCATTCCTGCAGTCGATCCTCAACACGCTCACCATCGTCGTCAGCGTGCTTTTGATCACGGTGATCGGCGGTATTCTGCTCGCCCTTCTGCTTGATCAGCCGATGTGGGGACAGGGCATCGTCCGCATCCTTGTCATCTCGCCGTTCTTCGTCATGCCACCGGTGGCAGCACTGGTCTGGAAGAACATGATCATGCATCCGCAGTACGGGGTTTTCGCCGATATTGCGCGCTTCTTCGGCGGGCAGCCGATCGATTGGTTCGGGCAGCACCCGCTCCTGGCGATCATCATCATCGTTGCCTGGCAATGGCTGCCGTTTGCTACGCTGATCCTGTTGACCGCGCTTCAGTCGCTCGACGTCGAGCAGAAGGAAGCCGCCGAAATGGACGGCGCCGGCTTCATCAGCCGCTTCATCTATTTGACGCTGCCTCATATGTCGCGCGCCATAACCGTCGTCATCCTGATCCAGACGATCTTCCTGCTGTCGGTCTATGCCGAGATCCTCGTCACCACCAATGGCGGCCCGGGTTACGCCTCCACCAACCTGCCCTTCCTCGTCTATCAGAAGGCATTGCTGGAGTTCAAAATCGGCCAGGCGTCCGCCGGCGGTATCATTGCCGTCATTCTCGCCAACATCGTTGCCTTCTTCGCCATGCGCGCTGTCGGCAAGAACCTGGATAAATAAGGGAGGATAAGATGGCACGTGCGCTGAACCACCCCCACTCCGTCCCGCTGCGCGGGACACCTCTCCCCCTGCCCGGGAGAGAGGAAAGGCCTGCATCGAAGCCGCGCCCTTCCTCTACCCCGTCGATCGGGGGAGAGGTGGTTTGCGCAGCAAACCGGAGTGGGGGTCGACCCTGCCGCCAACATCGCCGATAGGGAGGACCTGACCATGGCACGTGCAGTCACCACCCAGCACAAGACGATTGCTACCGCGGCCGCCTGGATCGTCGCGCTGCTGATCTTCTTCCCGATCCTCTATACGATCATCACCTCGTTCAAGTCGGAGCAGGAGGCTATCCAGGGCTTCAACCTGTTCCCGTCGGGAACCACGGAGAGCTATTCCGAGGTCCAGGCGCAGAACGGCTATTTCAAATTCTTCCTGAACTCGGTGTTCCTGTCGGTCGGCTCGACCATCCTGGCTCTGCTCGTCGCCATACCGGCGGCATGGTCGATGGCGTTTTCGCCGGGCAAACGCACCAAGGACATCCTGATGTGGATGCTTTCCACCAAGATGATGCCGGCCGTCGCCGTGCTGTTTCCGATCTATCTGATCTTCCGCGATACCGGTCTGCTCGACAGCCGCATCGGCCTGATGGTCATGCTGATGCTGATCAACCTGCCGATCGTGGTCTGGATGCTTTACACCTATTTTCGCGAGATCCCGGGCGAGATCCTGGAAGCGGCGCGCATGGACGGCGCATCGCTCTGGAACGAGATCATCTATGTGCTGACGCCGATGGCGGTCCCCGGCATCGCCTCGACCATGCTGCTCAACATCATTCTCGCCTGGAACGAGGCGTTCTGGACGATCCGGCTGACCACCACCGAGGCCGCGCCGCTCACCGCTTTCATCAGCTCCTTCTCCAGCCCGCAGGGGCTGTTCTGGGCCAAGCTTTCGGCCGCCTCGACGCTGGCGATCGCGCCGATACTGATCATGGGCTGGTTCAGCCAGAAGCAGCTGGTCCGAGGCCTGACATTCGGTGCGGTAAAGTAGCGGGCATCGCCTGACGCAAAACGAAAAGATAGCCCTTCGGGGGAGGAAACCATGGGAAACATCACGCTCAAGAACGTCTCCAAATCCTTCGGGGCGACGTCCATCATCCCCGGCCTCGATCTCGTCATCGAGGACGGAGAGTTCGTCGTCTTCGTCGGCCCGTCGGGCTGCGGCAAATCCACCCTGTTGCGTCTGATCGCCGGTCTCGAGGATACCAGCGGCGGCACCATCATCATCGATGGTCGCGACGTCACCGGCGAGGCGCCGGCCAAGCGCAAGCTGGCTATGGTGTTCCAGTCCTATGCGCTCTACCCGCACATGACGGTGGCCAAGAACATCGCCTTCCCGCTGAAGATGGCGGGCGAGGACCAGGCGACCATCGACAAGAAGGTGAAGGACGCCGCGCGGATCCTGAACCTCACCAACTACCTCGACCGCCGCCCCGGCCAGCTCTCCGGCGGTCAGCGGCAGCGCGTCGCCATCGGCCGCGCCATCGTGCGCCAGCCGTCCGCCTTCCTGTTCGACGAGCCTTTGTCCAATCTCGACGCGGCGCTGCGCGGCACCATGCGGCTGGAGATCAGCGAGCTGCATCACCAGCTCAAGACAACCATGGTCTACGTCACCCACGACCAGATCGAGGCGATGACCATGGCCGACAAGATCGTCGTGCTCAATGCCGGCAATATCGAGCAGGTCGGCTCGCCGATGGAGCTCTATAAGACGCCGAAGAACCTGTTCGTCGCCGGCTTCATAGGTTCGCCGAAGATGAACCTGATCGAAGGCGCGCCGGCCGCCAAATATGGCGCCAAGACAGTCGGCATTCGCCCGGAGCATATGAACATTTCGAAGACGTCAGGCGACTGGAAGGCGACGGTCGGGGTTGCCGAGCATCTCGGCTCCGACACGTTTTTGCACGTCCAGGCGGATGGTGTCGGGCAGCTGACGGTGCGTGCCGACGGCGAGTTGGCCGCCCATCACGGCGACACGATCTACCTGACGCCGGAAAAGGCCAAGCTGCATCGTTTCGGCGCCGACGGGAAGGCGATGCTGCAATGAGGCTCCGGGGTAAATCGGCGCTGATTACCGGATCGGCGCGCGGCATCGGCAGGGCGTTTGCCGAAGCCTACATGCGCGAAGGGGCGACGGTCGCGATTGGCGACATCAATCTCGAAGCCGCCGAGAAGACGGCTTCGGAAATCGGCCGCAACGCCTACGCGGTAAAGCTCGACGTCACCGATCTCGCGTCTATCGATGAGGCCGTCAAGGCGGTCGAAGCCAGGGCCGGCGGCCTGGATATCTTGATCAACAACGCTGCTTTGTTCGACCTGGCGCCGATCATCGAGATCACCAAGACAAGCTACGACAAATTGTTTTCGGTCAACGTCGCCGGCACGCTGTTTACGTTGCAGGCCGCCGCCCGTTCGATGATTGCCCGGGGCAAGGGCGGCAAGATCATCAACATGGCAAGCCAGGCCGGGCGCCGCGGCGAGGCGCTGGTCACCGTCTACTGCGCCACCAAGGCGGCGGTCATCTCGCTCACCCAGTCGGCAGGGCTCGATCTGATCAAACACCGCATCAACGTCAATGCCATCGCCCCGGGTGTCGTCGACGGCGAGCATTGGGACCATGTCGATGCCTTGTTCGCCAAGTTCGAGAACCGGCCGAGGGGCGAGAAGAAGAGGCTGGTCGGCGAAGCCGTGCCTTATGGCCGCATGGGCACGGCGCAAGACCTCACCGGCATGGCGGTGTTCCTGGCCAGCGATGAGGCCGAGTACATCGTCGCCCAGACCTACAATGTCGATGGCGGCCAGTGGATGAGTTGAGGGGGCGAAGGCGCTCTTCCCCCCGTCTCCTCCACGGGGGGAAGAGCCGTCCCGCTAAAGGGTAAAAGCAGATGACCGTGAAACTCTCTTCTTCCATCCTCGCCAAGCTGCCGCCCAAGGTCGCCGGCCCGAAATATGATCGCGCCGCGCTCAAGGCCGGCATCGTGCATTTCGGCGTCGGCAATTTCCATCGCTCGCACCAGGCCGTCTATCTCGACGACCTGTTCAATTCGGGTGTCGGCCACGACTGGGCCATTGTTGGCGCCGGCGTCTTCGAGGGCGAGAAGGTCGGCCGCGGCAAGTTGCAGGAGCAGGACTGGCTGACCACCGTGGTCGAGCAGGACAGCGGCCATATGAGCGCGCGCGTCACCGGCGTCATGATCGACTTTCTGGTGCCGGGCGATGCGGTCGCAATCGTCGAGCGGCTTGCCGATCCGTCGATCAAGATCGTCTCCCTGACCATTACCGAGGGCGGATATTTCATCGATCCGGCATCCGGCGTCTTCAATCCGACACATCCCGACATCGTTGCCGACGCTGAGCCGGGGGCGACGCCGAAGACCGTCTTCGGCCTCGTCCTCGCCGGGCTGCTGCGCCGCCGCGCCGACGGTATCGTGCCCTTCACAATTATGTCCTGCGACAACATCCCCCATAACGGCCACGTCACCTCAGATGGCGTCATCGGCCTTGCGCGGCTGATCGACGAAGGTTTGGCAAACTGGGTGAGCGAGAACGTTGCCTTTCCCAATGGCATGGTCGACCGCATCACGCCGGCCACCACCGACCGCGAGCGCGGCATTCTCTCCAGCGAGTTCGGCCTCGACGACAATTGGCCGGTGTTTTGCGAACCGTTCAAGCAATGGGTGCTGGAGGACCGTTTCACCGACGGCCGCCCGCCGCTGGAAAAGGTCGGCGTGCAGTTCGTCAGCGACGTCGCGCCCTATGAGCTGATGAAGATCCGCATCCTCAATGGCGGCCATGCGACCATCGCCTATCCGGCCGGGCTGATGGACATCCATTTCGTCCATGAGGCGATGCAGGAGCCGCTGGTACGCGGCTTCCTCGACAAGCTCGAGCATGACGAAATCATCCCGACCGTGCCGCCGGTTCCGGACACCGACCTCGAAGATTACTACCAGCTCATCGAGCACCGCTTCTCCAATCCGAAGATCGGCGACACCATACGCCGGCTTTGCCTCGACGGCTCCAACCGCCAGCCGAAATTCATCATCCCGACCATCGCCGACCGGCTGAAGGCTGGCAAAAGTGTCACCGGCCTTGCGCTGGAATCGGCGCTCTGGTGTCGCTACTGCTTCGGCACGACGGATTCCGGTGCCGTCACCGAGCCCAACGACCCGAACTGGGGCCGGTTGCAGGCGACGGCCAAGGCGGCCAGGGACATGCCTGCCGCCTGGCTTGCCATGGAGGACATCTATGGCGATGTCGGCCGCTCGCCGCCGTTCGCTGAAGCCTTCGGCCAAGCGCTGAGACTGCTGTGGGCGGACGGCGCGCGCGCGACACTGACGCGCTATCTCGCCGGCGACCTCTGAAGCCGATCCAGCGCGATGACGCCTGAACTAGTCATTTTCGACTGTGACGGCGTGCTGGTGGACAGTGAGATGCTGTCCGTCTCGGCATTGCTGGAGATGATCGCGCTTGCCGGCGGCAACGTCAGCGAGGACATTGCCTACGAGCACTTCCTCGGCAAGAGCATGAAGAGCGTCCGCGAAATCCTCGCAAGCGACTTCGGGCTCGATCTCACCGACCAGCATCTGACCGAGATGCGCTCCGAACTGATGCGCAGATTCCGCGAGGAGCTGAAACCGATGCCAGGTATCGCACAGGTCCTGCCGAGGCTCGGCGTACCGTGCTGCGTCGCCTCCTCCGGCACCCTGGAACGCATCCGCTATGCGCTCGCCGTCACCGGGTTGCTTGGGCTGCTGGAGCCGCATTTGTTCAGCGCCGCCATGGTGGCGCGGGGCAAACCGGCGCCCGATCTCTTTCTCCACGCAGCAGATAAAATGAGAGCGGCCCCGCGAAACTGCCTCGTCGTCGAGGACAGCCCGGCCGGCATCGAGGCGGCGCGGGCGGCCGGCATGCGCGTCCTTGCCTTCACCGGCGGCTCGCACACCGGCAACCCGGCATTGAAAGCGCGGCTTGCGTCGAGTGAGCCGGACTTTATATTCGCTGACATGCTGCAATTGCCCGATCTGATTGCAGGCCTGGGAGCGAGAGCAAGAACACCTTGACCAACAGTTTCGTTTGCGCGGTCGATGTCGGCACCGGAAGCGCTCGTGCCGGCATTCTCGACACCGGTGGCGCCTTGCTCGGCCGCGCCGAGCACCCGATCGCCATGCAACAGCCGAAGGCCGACCATGCCGAGCACGATTCGCAGGATATATGGTCGGCGGTGTGCATGGCCGTCCGCGCTGCCCGCGAAAAGGCGGGCGTGCGGGCCGAGGATATCGTCGGCATCTCCTTTGATGCCACCTGCTCGCTGGTGGTGCGAGACCGGCATGGCGGCCAGCTCAGCGTGTCCGTCACTGGTGAAAGGCGCTGGGACACCATTGTCTGGCTCGACCATCGCGCAATTGCCGAGGCCGACGAATGCACTGAAAGCGGCCACGCTGTGCTCGACTATATCGGCGGCGTCATGTCGCCGGAAATGGAGACGCCGAAGCTGATGTGGCTGAAGCGCAACCTGCCCGGAACATGGAACGAAGCCGGCTATCTATTCGACCTCACCGACTTCCTCACCTGGAAGGCAAGCGGCTCGCTCTCCCGTTCACAATGCACGCTGACCGCCAAATGGACCTATCTAGCCCATGAAGCGACCGGCTGGCGGCGCGACTTCTTCGAAGCCGTCGGGCTCGGCGATATCTTTGAGCACGGCAACCTGCCGGAAAAGGCAAGCCCGGTCGGTGCCGATATCGGCCCGCTCGGCGCGCAAGCCGCGACGGAGCTTGGCCTCACCGAAAAATGCCGGGTCGGCGCCGGCGTCATCGATGCCTATGCCGGCGCGCTTGGCGTGCTCGGCGGTTTCGCCGGTGACGCGACGAACATCGGCCGACATCTGGCCCTGATTGCAGGTACGTCGAGTTGCGTCATGGCGATGTCGCCCGATCCGCAGCCTTTCGCCGGTGTCTGGGGCCCATATTATGGCGCAGCCCTTCCCGGCCTGTGGCTGTCGGAAGGTGGCCAGTCGGCCACCGGCGCGCTGCTCGACCACATCATCCGCTGGCATGGCGCCGGCGGCGAGCCGGATGCCGCCATGCATGCCAGGATTGCCCACCGCGTCGCCGAGCTGCGCGCCGCCGAGGGCGACAACCTCGCCGCAAGGCTGCACGTACTGCCCGATTTCCACGGCAACCGCTCGCCGCTCGCCGACCCGCATGCCGTCGGCGTCATCAGCGGGCTGACGCTGGATGCCTCCTTCGACAGTCTGTGCAAGCTCTACTGGCGCACCGCCGTCAGCATCGCGCTTGGCGTCCGTCATGTGCTGGAAGCGCTGAACGAGAACGGCTATCTGATCGACACGCTGCACGTCACCGGCGGCCACACCAAGAACCCGCTGTTGATGGAGCTCTATGCCGATGCCACCGGCTGCACGGTGGTCGAGCCGCTGGCGGATGAAGCGGTGCTGCTCGGCACCGGCATGATTGCCGCCACCGCGGCCAGGCTTTTTCCCGATTTGAACGCTGCCTGCGTCGCCATGCAACAGGGCGGCAGGACGCGAGAGCCCAATCCGGCTGCCGCCGGCCGGTTCGATCGCGACTACCGCGTGTTTCTCGAAATGCACAGGCAAAGGCAGGCGCTGGACGCGATCCGATAAATCGGGATCGGTTGCTATCTCTGGTTCCAGCGCCGGATGACCGGCTCGTCAAGGTCGTGCTCATAACCGAGCACGCTTATGCTGGCGGTATCCAGCACGAAAAACGCGCCGGCTTGCGGCGGCAGGCCGAGCCAGCATGCGGCCAGCACCCTAAGGAAATGCGAGCTTGAGAAGACCAGGACATTGCTGCCGACCTCGCGCAACTGGCTGACGATCCGGTCCGCCCTCGAGCCGACATCCGTGGCGGACTCGCCGCTCGGGCAGCCGTCGCGAAAGAGACGCCAGCCGGGGCGCTCGGCGAGGATTTGCTTGGTGGTCAATCCCTCATAGGCACCGTAATCCCACTCCGCCAGATCGTCCTTCTTCACGCCTGACGAGCCGAAGCCGGCCAGCGCACAGGTGTTGAAGGCGCGCTGCGACGGGCTCGACCACACCGCCGAGAAGGACAGGCCCTTGAGCCGCTCAGCGATCCGCCTTGCCGCTTCCTCGCCGGCCGGCGTCAGCGGTATGTCGGTTCGGCCGGTATGTTTTCCGGACGCACTCCATTCCGTCTCGCCATGCCGAACCAGATAGATTTCGGGAAACGCGCTCATCAGGCTGCCTTTCAAATGGATCTGCCGCGACCATAGCGGCTTCCATAGCCTCTCCAATAGCCTGCATTGAACCGACTGGCTTAACCCTTCCGCAAGTCAGCCTCTTGCCACCGGTGCCTATTTCATAGACAAACTCGCCGTAATGCGGAATCCGGCCGATCATGGCCGTTCCGCGCTGAGACGCGGCTTCCGGCTCTTGCCGACGTGCCGCAATCGGATAGGCGGAAAACTAGAATGTCTGCGATCGAAGCCGACGCTCGCGCGCCGGAAAACCTTTGGCGTCGGGAAATCAGGGCGATGCTGGCGCTCGCCTGGCCGATGGTGCTGACCAATCTCGGCCAGACCGCGATGACCGCTACCGACGTCATGATGATGGGGCGGCTGGGGCCGGACACGCTGGCCAGCGGTGCGCTTGGTGCCAACCTCTACTTCATGCCGCTCATCTTCGGGCTCGGCCTGATGCTGGCGACCTCGCCGATGATGGCGACCGAGCTCGGCCGTCGCCGGCACTCGGTGCGCGACCTGCGCCGCACCGTGCGCCAGGGTCTGTGGCTGGCGATCCTCATTTGCATTCCGATATGGGCCCTTCTCTGGCACGGCGAGAGCGTGTTGCTGGCCATGGGGCAGGAGCCGGCACTGGCGCACCAGGCCGGCATCTATCTGCGCTGGCTTGAATGGGCGGTGCTGCCCTTTTTCGGCTACATCGTCCTGCGCTCGTTCATTTCGGCGCTGGAGCGGCCGGGCTGGGCACTGATCATCGTTTTCGTTGCCGTCGCCTGCAACGCCTTCTTCAACTGGCTGTTCATGTTCGGCAATCTCGGCATCCAATCGATGGGCATCGCCGGCTCCGGCCTTGCCACCACTCTGTCCAGCACGTTGATGTTCGCCGGCATGGCGGCGGTGGTGATGCTTGAGAAGAAATTCCGGCGCTATCGTCTGTTCGGACGCTTCTGGCGCGCCGATTGGCCGCGCTTCAAGGGCCTGCTGCGGCTCGGCCTGCCGATCGCCGGCCTGCTGGCGTTCGAGGTGACGATCTTCAACGCGGCGGCCTTTCTCATGGGCCTGATCGATGCGGCTTCGCTTGCCGCCCATGCGATCGCCATCCAGATCGCCTCGATCACCTTCATGGTGCCGCTCGGCCTCAACCAGGCGGTGACGGTGCGCGTCGGACTTGCCCACGGCGCCGGCAATCCGGAAGGTGTCAGCCGGGCTGGCTGGACCGCCTATGTCGTCGGTGTCTCCTTCATGGCGCTGATGGGGCTAGTGATGATCCTGTGGCCGCATCTGTTGATCGGCGCCTTCATCGATCTGGGCAATCCGGCTAATGCCGAGGTGGTGGCGCTTGCCGTGTCGTTCCTCGCCTTTGCCGCGCTGTTCCAGGTTTTTGACGGTGCGCAGGCAGTCGCCAGCGGGATGCTGCGCGGCCTGCACGACACCAAGGTGCCGATGATCTATGCCGCGATCGGCTATTGGGGCATCGGGCTGCCGCTCGGCGTGCTGCTGGCCTTTCGTTTCGGCTTCAACGGCGTCGGCATCTGGATCGGCCTGTCGTCGGGACTGGCGGTGGTTGCGGCACTCCTGCTGGTGCGCTGGCTGCGGCGCGACAGGATCGCGCCGCAGCTGGTATTCGGGCGTTGAATTGCTGGTCGCCCGCTCAGCGGGCCGTCGCCCGCTGCTCGAGCGAACGTGCGTATTGCGTCAGCGGAAAGCACATGACGAAGAAGATCAGCGCCACCAAGCCGTAGACTTTGAACGGTTCGAAGGTCGCATTGTTGATCGCGTTGGATGTCCTGACCAGCTCCTCGAAACCGATGATCGAGGTCAGCGCGGTCGACTTGATCAGCTGCACCAGGAAGCCGACCGTCGGCGCACGGGTGATCGAAAACGCCTGCGGCAGGATGATCAGCCGGAGTTCCTGCAGATAGTGCAGGCCGAGGCTGGCGCCGGCATCCCACTGGCCGCGCGGCAGTGCATCGACGCCGCCGCGCCAGATCTCGGCGAGATAGGCGCTGGCGAAGAAGGTCAGGCCAAGCACCGCCGCGGTCCACGGCTCGATGCGCAAGCCCAGCATCGGCAAGCCGAAGAACATCAGGAAGAGCTGCATCAGCAGCGGCGTGCCCTGGAAAAGCGCGATGTAGCCGGAGGCAAACCGGCGCGCCCATTTATTCTTGGCGATCCGGAAGAACAGCACGATCATGCCGACCACGGCCCCGCCGACAAAGGCGGCCAGCGACAAGAGCACCGTCCAGCGCGCTGCCAGCAGCAGGTTGCGCAGAATGTCCCAGAAGGTGAATTCGATCATGACACGCCGGCTCCGAGAAGCCGGCGCCCGCCGCCGACCAGCAGCCGGCGCAGCCCAATCGACAGGATGAGATAGACCATCGTCACGATGAAATAGGTCTCGAAAGCCCGGAACGTGCGCGCCTGCAGCATGTCGGCTTCATAGGTCAGCTCGCGAACGGCGATCTGCGATACCACGGCGGATTCCAGCATCATGATGACGATCTGGCTGGTCAGCGCCGGATAGATCACCTTGAGCGCCTGCGGCAGCACGATCTTGATGAAGACCTGGCGCGGCCTGAGCCCAAGCGCCAGTGCCGCTTCCGTCTGCCCGGGCGGCACCGCGTCGAGCCCGGCGCCAACGATCTCGATCGTATAGGCGGCCATGTTGAGCGTCATCGCCAGCATGGCTGCCAGCACCGGATCGAGCCTGACGCCGATGCTGGGCAGCCCGAAGAAGATGAAGAATAGCTGCACCAGGAACGGCGTGTTGCGGATCACCTCGACATAGACGCCGATCGCCCGCTTGAGCAGGAGCGGACCGTTCCGCCGCCCTGCGGCGCCGAGGATGCTGAGCAACGTTCCCGCCAGCGTGGTCACGGCGATCAACAGGATCGTCGTGGCCGCGCCGCGCGCGATCGCCCCTGTCGCCCCGGCAAGCCAGCCGAAGTCGAGGCTATAGGTCACTGGCGATCAATCCTTGAGATTGGCGGGATCGAGCGGTGTCTTCAGCCAGGCCTTCGAGCTTTCGTCCAGTTTGCCGTCGGCCAGCATCTTGGCGACCGCATCGTTGACCGCTTGTTTGAGGCGGTCTTCCTTCTTGTTGAGGCCGATATGCGAGGGCGAGGTGAGAAGCTGGAATTTCTGCTCCGGCTTCAGTTCCTCCTGCCGGGCGAGCACCTGGGCGCCGACATCGTTGCCGACCACCATCAGCTGGGTCTGACCCGAGATGAAGGCCTGGATGACGGAATTATAGTTGTCGAAGCGGCGGATGTCGGCCGAGGCCGGTGCCGCCTCGGTCAGCGAGGTGTCCTCCAGCGTGCCGCGATTGACGGCGATCGACTTGTCGGCAAGGTCTTCCTTGCCTTTGACCGCAAGTGCTGCCGGGCCGATGACTGCGATGTAATAGGGCGCGTAGGCGGCGGCGAAATCGATCACCTGCTCACGCTCCTTGGAATAGCCGACACTCATCAGCAGGTCGACCCGCTTGTCGGTCAGGTACGGAATGCGGTTCTGGCCGGTCACGCTGACCAGATTGAGCTTGACCTTGAGCTGGTCGGCGATGGATTGCGCCACGTCGATGTCGTAGCCCTTGATGCTCATGTCGGCGCTGGCCGAGGAGAAGGGCGGGAAGTCGGAAAAGATGCCGACATTGATGGCGCCGGCCTTGGCGATGTCGTCGATCGCGTCGGCATTGGCGGCCTGGTTGGTGAAAGCAAGACCGGTCGCGCCGAGCATCAGCACGGCGGCGATGGATGATTTGAGCTTCATGTGAAGTGTCATTGTCATTCCCCTGCTGGAAGCTTGTTTGTTTGAGTGCAACCGCCGACTCCAGCGCGGCGGTCGCCTTTGGGTTCTCTAGTGGACCATGATCTTCTCCGAAAACCGGTTCCCACTTTTCGGGATCATGGTCGAGCGTGTCAGCCCGCCTTGCTGGTGATTGCCGGGCTGAAGACGATCAGGCTGAGGATCTCGAACAGCACCTGCGCGCCGGCATGCGCCGTGTTGCTGGTCGCGTCGTACTGCGGTGCCACCTCGACGACGTCGCCGCCGACGATGTTGAGGCCTTTCAGGCCGCGCAGCAGCTCGAGCACTTCGCGCGTCGTCAGCCCGCCGACCTCCGGCGTGCCGGTGCCCGGCGCGAAGGCAGGATCGATGCTGTCGATATCGAACGAGACATAGGTCGGGCCGTCGCCGACTATCCTGCGCGCCTTGTCGATAATGGCGGGAATGCCGAGGCCGGTCACCTCTTCGGCATGCACGACGGTCATGCCGGACTCATAGGTGAACTCCCACAGATACTCGGCCGAGCCGCGAATGCCGATCTGGATGGTGCGGCTCGGGTCGAGCACGCCGTCCAGCACCGCGTTACGGAACGGCCCGCCATGGTGGAACTTGGTCATGTCGAACAGGCCGCTGGTGTCGCAATGGGCGTCGATATGGATCATGCCCACAGGCGCCTTTTTGCCGACCGCCTTCAGGATCGGATGGCTGATCGAATGATCGCCGCCGACCGAAAGCGGCAGAACGCCGGCGTCGACGATCTGGTTGGTGCGGCGTTCGATGTCGTCATGGCTGGTCTCTAGCCGGTAGCGGCTCTGGAACGGCACATCGCCGATGTCGGCGACCTTCAGCTCATGCGTCGGTGCGCATTCCAGCACATGATTGTAGGGGCCGATGCGCTCGATGGCGCGCAGCGCCCTTGGCCCGAAACGGGCGCCCGGCCGGTTGGTGACGCCCAGATCCATCGGCACACCGATCATCGCCACCTGCAGATCGCCGAAATCCGGATTGTCGGCGGCGATTTCACGATAGGGCGCCGCGAGGAAGGTCGGGATGCCGGAATAGGGCGCCAGTCGCGTGCCGGTCTTGGAGAAGATCTTGTCGGCGACACGCTGGAATTTCGGGTCGAACATTTCGCCGCCATGGCTCTCGCCGTATTTGCGGCGCAACGCTTCGAGCTTGCCGCGGTCGTAACCCATGTCGGTCCTCCATGGCTGGTGCGGCGCGCGGACAGCGGCCCCGATAGCCGCAGCCGTCGGCTGCCTGCAGATTTCACGTCTTGATGCAATGCCTGGGCAAAGTGTCCCGTAGCTGCATTGAAAAATCAATTGATATTGTTAGTGTGTTATCTGTGAGAAAATCTCACAGAGCCTAGGGTCCAAATGGCCAAGCGTTTGCCACCGCTCAACCCGCTGCGCGCCTTCGAGGCGACGGCGCGCCACGCCTCGCTGAGCAAGGCGGCGGCTGAGCTCAACGTCACCCACGGCGCCATCAGCCATCAGATCAAGGCGCTCGAGCAATCGTTGGGTGTCAAGCTGTTCGAGCGTGCCGGTCAGCGGGTGAAGCTGACGCCGCACGGCGCCGAGTTGCTGCCGGCGGTGTCGACCGCCTTCGACGGCATTGCCGCCGCTACGCAGCGAATGACGAGGCCGGCCAGCACCGGCGTTCTCTCTGTATCCTGCGTGCCGGCGCTACTGTTGCTGTGGATGATCCCGCGGCTGGGCAGCTTCACCTCGCAATATCCGGATATCAGGCTGACGCTGATCCCATCCAATGATGCCAAGGACGTCCGCGCACCGCATATCGATGTCTGCGTGCACTATGGTGACGGCAGCTGGACCGACTGCTGGATGCGCAAATGGTCGGGCCTCGAACTGTTCCCGGTGGTCAGCCCGACGCTGATCAACAACCGCCCGATCCGCACCGTCCGCGACCTCGCCGATCACGTCTTCCTACATGGCGACGACGGCCGCGAATGGCATACCTGGCTGGCCGCCGCTGACGCGCTGGACCTGGAGCGCGGCCGCCGCCACCATCTTGGCGACGCGCGGATGGCGACCGAGGCCGCTGTCCACGGCCATGGCGTGGCGCTCGGCGACACGGTGACGGCAAGCGGACTGCTCGCCAGGGGCCTGCTTGTCGCCCCGTTCAGTCTTTCCGTGCCGGCCGTCGACGATTTCTATGTCGTCTGCCGCAACGAGATGCGGTCGGCGCCGATCGTGCAATTGTTCATCGACTGGCTGTTTGCCGAGAAAGAGCAGGCCGACCGCCGCGCCGACGCGCCGGTGGCAGGCCGCATCGGCATTCGCCGCAAGCGTCCAGCGCTCAAGGTGGTCGGCGCCAAGACCGCTTCCTGAGGCCGAAACTGCCGTAGGCGCCGCTTGCCGCAGGGGCTTCTTTTTGTCGGGCCAGCCCGCAAAGCGGGAGGCGCGTTCAAAAATTCGATGCTAAGAGGCATTTGGAGCAATTCCAGGAAAAGTGCGCAGCGGTTTTCCGTCCGGAATTGCGCTAGACAAAAGCTAGAGCGAGCAGCGAAGGCGCATTGAGCGATGGCAAAGACCGATATAGCGCGGCGCGTCTACAATCACACCTGGAAGCTCGACCCGATCGTCCGCAGCTTGCTCGACACCGATTTCTACAAGCTTCTGATGCTGCAGATGATCTGGGGCATGTATCCCAAGGTCGACGCCACCTTCTCGCTGATCAACCGCACCACCTCGGTCCGCCTTGCCGAGGAGATCGATGAGACGGAGCTGCGCGAGCAGCTCGACCATGCCCGCACCTTGCGCTTCTCTAAGAAAGAGATGATCTGGCTCGGCGGCAACACCTTCTATGGCCGCAAGCAGATATTCGAACCGGAATTCCTCGCCTGGCTGGAAAATTTCCGGCTGCCCGAATACGAGCTTTCCAAGCGCGACGGCCAATACGAACTCGCCTTCAGCGGTCCGTGGATGTACACGACGCTGTGGGAGATCCCGGCGCTGGCAATTATCAATGAACTTCGATCTCGCGCGGCCATGCGGGCGTTCGGGCCGTTCGCGCTCGACGTGCTGTACGCCCGGGCCAAGGCCAAGATGTGGGCCAAGACCGAGCGGCTGAAGGCGCTGCCCGGCATCCGCATCTCGGATTTCGGCACCCGCCGCCGTCATTCTTTCCTGTGGCAGCGCTGGTGCGTCGAAGCGTTGAAGGAGGGCATCGGCGAGGCCTTCACTGGCACCTCCAACGTGCTGCTCGCCATGGACAACGATCTCGAGGCGCTCGGCACCAATGCGCATGAACTGCCGATGGTGTTCGCCGCGCTCACCAATTCGGAAAAGGAATTGAAACAGTCGCCCTACAACGTGCTGCAGGACTGGCAGCGCTACTACGGCGGCAACCTGCTGATCGTACTGCCGGACACCTTCGGCACCGCGGCGTTCCTGCGCGATGCACCGGACTGGGTCGCCGACTGGACCGGCTTCCGCCCCGACAGCGCGCCGCCGATCGAAGGCGGCGAGAAGATCATTTCCTGGTGGCGCGAAAAGGGCAAGGACCCCAAGCAGAAGCTGCTCATCTTCTCGGATGGGCTGGAGGTCGAGACCATCGAGGAAACCTATCGCCACTTCCGCGGCAAGGTGCGCATGTCCTTCGGCTGGGGCACCAACCTGACCAACGATTTCGAGGGCTGCGCGCCGACCGAGACCAACCGGCTAGACGCCATCTCGCTGGTCTGCAAGGTCACCGAAGCCAACGGCAGGCCGGCGGTCAAGCTTTCCGACAATCCGGCCAAGTCGACAGGCGACGAGAAAGAGGTCTCGCGCTATTTGCGCATCTTCGGCCAGAAGGACCGCGTGGAGCAGTTGGTGAAGGTGTGAGGTAGGGGAACTCTTGCGTAGTATGAGTTCCTTCGCGCCCCCCTCTGTCCTGCCGGACATCTCCCCCACGAGGGGGGAGATTGCGCCCTCATTGCTGCTTTCGCCAATCGCTAAAGTTGCAGGAGGAGAGCCGACGGCGGAACCGCCGATCTCTCCCCTTGAGGGGGAGATGTCCGGTAGGACAGAGGGGGGCGCCGTAGAGCGCTGCATTTCTGCAATCAGGCCCTTTCCCGGCCTCGTCGCTTCCTTGGCATTCCCATCCACGCCCGCCTTCGCCCACGCCTCCGACCGCGGCCACGTCCTGCTTCTTCCCACCCGCTACTACCTTGCCGGCGGCGCGCTCGCGGTTGCCGCCAGTTTCCTTGTGCTGGCGCTACTGCCGCCGGACTCCCTCGACCGCTTCTGGCGCAAACGCCTGCCGCTTTTTACCTTCGGCGACGGCGCGCGGACTGCCGTCAGCCTGGTATCCTTTGCCGGCTTTGCAATTCTGATTGCCGCCGGCCTGTTCGGCAGCCGCGATCCGCTTTCCAATCCGATGCCGCTGACCGTATGGACGCTGCTCTGGGTTGGCCTGGCTCTGTTGCAGGGGCTCGCCGGCGATCTCTGGTCGTGGCTCAACCCCTGGTACGGGCCATGCCGCGTCGCCTCGCGCCTGTCTGGCAGAACGCAGCCGTATCTGCTCCCCCAACGGCTCGGCTATTGGCCGGCTTTCCTGCTGTTCTTCGCCTTCGCCTGGTTCGAGCTGATCGACCCTGCGCCCGACGATCCGGCGCGGCTGGCCTGGGCCGCCGGCCTCTACTGGCTGCTGAGCTTCGCCGCCATGCAGGTCTTCGGCTACCGCGACTGGACCCTGCGCGGTGAGTTCCTGACCGTGTTCTTTTCCATGGTGGCGCGCTTCGCCATCGTCGAACGTATTGCAGACGGCCGGCTAAAACTCTGCTGGCCGGGCGCCAAGCTGCTCGCTGCCGCGCCGCTACCGCTCAGCGGCGTCGCTTTCCTGCTGCTTGCGCTGTCGTCGGTGTCCTTCGACGGCCTGTCGAAAACCTTCTTCTGGCTAGGCTGGTTCGGCATCAATCCGGTGGAATTTCCGGGACGCACCGCTTTGATCGGCATCGGCAGCTTCGGCCTTGTGATGACCTTTGCCGTGCTTGCGGCCGTGTTCGAGCTCGCCGTCTTTCTTGGCCAGAACCTTGCCGGCAGCAAGCATTCGCTCGGTCACGCCGCCGGGCTTTTGGTCTGGTCGATCGTACCGATCGCGCTCGCCTACCACTTCGCGCATTATCTGACGGCGTTGCTGGTCGACGGCCAATATGCGATTGCCGCTCTCTCCGACCCGTTTGCGCTGGGCTGGAACCTGTTCGGTACCGCCGACATGTCAATTGAAGCCGGCGTCGTCGCCGGTGCCGGTTCGGCGTGGTGGCTGTGGAACCTCCAGGCCGGCGTCATCATAGCCGGCCACATGCTTGCTGTGCTTGTCGCCCATGGCTTGGCCTGGCGGCTGCACGCCATTCCGGCTCGCGCCGCGCTCAGCCAGTTCCCGCTCACCGTGCTGATGATCGCCTACACCGTCCTCGGCCTATGGCTGCTTGCGACGCCGAGCGCCGGATGAACGAGGTGTGCGATGCCCGTCAATCGAACCTTGCGGAAAGCTCGCTTGCCACGTCAGAGCTTTGGTGATTTAGTTTGTACACATGCAATTTTCGCCCCTCTTAACAAGAGTGGCCTGCCTGCTACAGCCATTGGTCAAAGCTCAAAAACAAGGGGAACTGCCGTGACTGACAAGAATGGGTTTTTCGATCTCTCCAGATCCGCTCTCACCCGCCGCACGGCGCTGAAGGGCCTTGCCGCCGGCGCCGGTCTTGCCGTCGCGCCGGGTTTCGTGCGTTACAGCCAGGCGCAGAGCTCGGCGCCGATCAAGATCGGCTTCCAGTCGCACCGCACCGGCATCGGCGCCGCCTATGGCCGCTGGTACGAGAAGACCACAGCGGCTGCCGTCAAGGCGATCAACGATTCCGGCGGCATCAACGGCCGGCCGGTCGACGTGATCATCGAGGATGACGGCACCGATCCCGGCCGGGGCGCCGAAGTGGTCGGCAAGTTCGCCTCCCAGCACAAGACCGATATAGTCTACGGCACGCTGTTTTCGCATGTCGTCATCGGCTCGGCGCCGGCCGCCGGCGAGGCCAAGATGCCCTATTTCGTCGTCAGCGAAGGCCACCACGTCGCGTCGACCAAGTTGAACCGCTACGTCTTCCAGCCCGGCATCACCGATGTGAAGAGCCAGATCCAGTCGATGGCACCGTGGATTGCCGCCAATGCCGGCAAGAAAGTGACGCAGATCTTCCCCGATTTCGCTTTCGGCTATGACCATCGCGACTACCTGCCGCCGGCGCTGAAGGCGCAAGGCGCCGAGGTCATTGCGCAGATCGCGATTCCGCCGACGGAATCCTCCTTCACCAAATATTTCCCGCAGATCCCCGCGGAGACCGAGGTGATCTACCACGTCATGGTCGGCCCGGCGGTGCTCACCTTCGTCAAGGAGCTCGGCGAGTTCTACGGCTCCAATCGGCCGCAATTGTTCGGCTTCATCGATTCGCTCGAAGCCACCGACATCAACAGCCCCGGCCTCGAATTCCTCGACGGTAGCCATTTCTGGGAAGGCTCGCCGCGCTACGCGCAGCCCGACGATTCCCCTGCACAGAAGGCCTACCGCGCCGCCGTCGGCATCGACGACAATGGTGCCGCCGTCGGCGATCCCAAGGACGTCTCCACCGCCGCGCACATGTTCGGCTGCTGGGAAACGCTCTACGTCGTCAAGAAGGCGATGGAGGATGCCGGCTACAAGGGCCCGGAAGACCGCGCCAAGCTGGTCGAGGCGACCGAGGCGTTGACCGAGTTCGCCGAGGGGCCCGAGCATCCGCAGGGACCGAAAACCTTCAACGGCAAGATCCACCAGTGCTTTGGTATCCAGAACATCTCCAAGGTCGAAGGCGGCCGGCTGAATGTCGTCCACAAGACCAAGATCGAGGACGGCCTCTACGAGCCTGAGGGGGATTACACGACGCAGACGCTGTGAGCTTGGTTTCATTAAGCACAGTGCGCTTCGGCCCACCCCCCTCTGTCCTGCCGGACATCTCCCCCTCAAGGGGGGAGATTGGCTGTCACCAGCGCTTTCGCCAATCGCAGAGGCCGGTAGGTGGCCGCCTTCGCGGGAACTGCCAATCTCCCCCCTTGAGGGGGAGATGTCCGGCAGGACAGAGGGGGGTGCGCCTCGCACCTGCGATGGGTGTGTAACCGATGCACTTCGGACCTCACCTGCTCCTCGCCGCTCTCGAAGGCCTCGTCACCTCCGCCGTGCTGGCGCTGACGGCGCTTGGCCTGTCGCTGGTGTTCGGCGTCATGCGCGTCGTCAATGTCGCGCATGGCGAGTTCTTCATGCTGGGCGCGGTGCTTGCCTGGGCGATCTCAACGGCGATATCCGGCCATCCGGCGCTCGGCTTCCTGGCCGCCCTGGTGCTGGCGCCGCTGATCGTCGGCCTGATCGCGCTGCTCGCCGAACGGCTGGTGCTGCGCCGGCTCAACTACAATCCGGAAGCCACCATCGTCGCCACCATCGGCATGCTCTACATCATCCAGCAACTGGCGCTGACCTTCTACGGCCCGGAGGCGCGGCCGGTGGAGCCGCCGTTCAGCTACCGCATCCTCCTGCCGTGGTTCGGCTATTCCGGCTACAAGCTGTCGATCATCGCCGCGTCGGCGCTGCTGCTGGTCGCGACCTGGCTGGTGCTGACGCGCACGAAAATCGGCCTCGTCATGCGCGCCACGCAATATGACAGCGAGACGGCGCAGGCCTTCGGCATCCCGGTGACCAGAGTCTATGCCGGTGTTTTCGCGCTCGGCGCCATGCTGGCTGCTGTCGCCGCGGTGCTGATCGTGCCGATCAGCCAGGCGCACTATCTGATGGGGCAGGATCCGCTGCTGCTCTCGTTCATCGTCGTCATAATCGGCGGCCTTGGCTCGCTGCGCGGCACGGTCGTCGCCGCGGTGCTGATCGGCCTTTCCGACGGCATCATCTCGGTGTTCTTCTCACCGACGCTGGCCAAGATCATCGCCACCTTGCTCGTCGCCATGGTGCTGGTGTTCCGGCCGCAGGGCCTGTTCGGGACGACATCGCGATGAAGGATGCTTCGCCGGCAAAGCCATATGCGCTGCACCTCGGCGCCATCGCCCTGCTTTTCGGGCTTAGCTTCGTCCTGCCGGAATACCATCACGGCCTGCTCGCCCGCATCATGGTGCTGGCGGTCTTCGCCATGGGCTACAATCTGCTGTTCGGCTATGTCGGGCTGCTTAGCCTCGGCCATGCCATGTTCTTTTCAGCCGGGCTCTATGGCGCCGGCCTTGCCGTCATCCATCTCGGCTGGAGCGTGCCGGCCGCCTTCGCAGCCGGGCTTGCCTGCGGCGCGCTTCTCGCGCTGGGGATCGGGCTGCTGGCGCTGCGCACCTTCGGCGTCGCCTTCATGATCGTCACTATGATGTTCGCGCAGGTATTCTATCTCGTCATCCTCTATTTCGCTGCCTGGACCGGTGGCGACCAGGGCATGGTCGTGCCGCAGCCGATGCGTGTCCTTGTCCTGGGCAGCACGTCACTCGACCTCACCAACCCGACCGTGCGCTATATGAGCGCGCTGGCACTGTTCTCGATCGTGCTGCTCATAAGCCTGGCGATAGTCCGCTCCGGCTACGGTCGCGTGCTGGTCGCCATCCGCGAGAACGAGGAGCGGACCAAGATGCTCGGCTACGATACGTTCTCCAGCAAGCTCGCCGCCATCGTCATCTCAGGCAGCATCTGCGCGGCTTCCGGCGCGGCCTATGCGCTGCTGTTCGGCTATGTCGGCTCGAGCTTCGCTTCGGTGCAATATTCCATCCTGCCGCTGCTCTGGGTGCTGCTGGGCGGCGCCGCCACCACGCTCGGTCCGCTGATCGGCACGCTGTTCATGTATTATGTCATCGACGTCGCCAGCGGCTACACCTCGGCCTATCTGCTGATCGTCGGCATAGCGCTCATCCTGCTGGTGCTGTTCTTCCCGAGAGGCATTCTCGGCACCATCCGCCAGCGCTGGCTCGGGTGGTTGCCATGATGCCGCTGCTCACCACCAAAGGCCTGTCGCGCAGTTTCGGCGGCTTGCGTGCTGTCGACGGCGTCGACTTCGCGCTGATACCGGGCGAGATTCGCGCCATCATCGGCCCCAACGGTGCCGGCAAGACCACCTTCGTCAGCCTGGTCAGCGGCCGCATCCAGCCCTCGTCGGGCATGATCGTCTTCGACGGCGCCGACATCACCAGCCTGCCTGCCTACGCCAGGGTTCGCCTTGGCATCGCCTATACGTTCCAGATCACCAGCGTCTTTGCCAATCTCAGCGCCTACGACAATGTTGCCCTGCCGGTGCAGCGCACGCTGACCGACGGCCGCTCGAAGGGCGCGGTTCACACCGGCGTCATGGCCGCGCTTGAGCGTACCGGCCTTGCCGACCGCGCCGACATGCCGGCCGGGCAGCTGTCCTACGGTCACCAGCGGTTGCTGGAAGTGGCGATGGGACTGGCACTGAAGCCGCGGCTGCTGATCCTCGACGAACCGACGCAAGGGCTGGCCGACAGCGAGATCGATAATTTCATCGAGCTGGTGCGCGAGATCGCCGATAGCGCCACCGTGCTTTTGATCGAGCACAACATGCCGGTGGTCATGCGGCTCGCCGACCGCATCACCGTCTTCAACGCCGGCAGGATTTTGGCTGAAGGCACGCCCGAGCAGATCCGCGCCAATGCCGCGGTGCAGGACGCTTATCTGGGGACCACCCATGACTGAGGTCCAGTCCAAGGCACTGACCGTTTCCGGGCTCGATTGCTTCTATGGCGAGGTCCAGGTGCTCTATGGGCTGGATCTGGTTCTGAACGAGGGCGAGGTGCTTTGCCTGTTCGGCCGCAACGGCGCCGGCAAGACGACGACGCTGAAGGCGATCATGGGCCTGGTGCCGGCAGCCGCCGGCTCGATCAGGCTCGAAGGGCGGGAATTGACCGGCTTGCCGGCGCACGAGGTGCCCAAGGCCGGCGTCGCCTACGTGCCGCAGGGCCGGCGGCTGTTCGCCGAGATGACGGTGGGTGAAAACATCGAGATCGGCCTGATGGCCCGCAACAAGGGCAAGGCGACGCGCGAAAACGTGCTCGATCTTTTCCCGCTGCTGCGCCAGCGCCTCAGGCAGCGTTCCGGCACGCTATCCGGCGGCGAGCAGCAGATGCTGGCCATGGCCCGCGCCCTGTGCCTGGAACCACAGGTGCTTCTGCTCGACGAGCCGACCGAAGGGCTGATGCCATCGATGATCGCCAAGATCCGCGAAACGGTGTCGAAGCTGCGTGCGCTTGGCGTGTCGACAATTCTTGTCGAGCAGCGCGTCGATGCCGTGCTCTCGGTCGCAGACCGCGTTTGCTTCATCGAAAACGGCCGCAACCGCGAGACGGTCGATGTCGAGGAACTGCGTTCCGATCCCTCCGCGGTCCGCCGCTATGTCGGCGTCGGATGATCAGGCAAAGAACAGCAAGCCGGCAAGCAGGAATGTCGGGATCAGCACCGCGCCCGACCATGCCATATAGCCAAAGAAGCTCGGCATCTTGATGCCGCGATGCCTGGCAATGGCATAGACCATGAAATTCGGCGCATTGCCGACATAGGTGTTGGCGCCCATGAACACCGCGCCTGCCGAGATCGCCGCCAGCGTCGAGGCGAGCTCGGTCATCAGATGCTGCGCATCGCCGCCAGCCAGCTCGAAGAACACCAGATAGGTCGGCGCATTGTCGAGGAAGGACGACAGCGCTCCGGTCAGCCAGAAATAGGCAAGGTTGTCCGGCGCGCCGGTCGGCGAACTGACGAGCAGCACCAACGGCGCCAGCGCGCCGTCGAGCCCGGCCCGCAATATGGCGACAACCGGCACGATGCAGATGAAGATGCTGGCGAACAGCTTCGCCACCTCGGCAATCGGCCCCCAGCTGAAGGCGTTTGCGCCGCGAAACTCCTTCGGCGAGACGACAAGCGAAGTGAAGGCCAGTATCAGGATGGCGGCGTCGCGCACCAGATTCTGCAGCTCGAGGCTGACGCCCTGAAAAGAGAAACTCACTCCCGGCTTCCAGGCAGCGGAAATCAGGATCGCGGCGATTACGCCGGCCAGCAGCGGGATGTTGGCCAGGCCGCGAATGCGCACCTTGCTGTCGGGCGTCGGATCCTTGATCTTCGGCGCGCCTTCCTCCCGGCGATGCATGATGATGTCGATCGCCAGGAAAACAGCCAGCACCACGCCGGCGACGAACAGCGTCTCGGGCAGCAGGTGAACTGTCGTCCAGAAGAAATCGACGCCGCGCAGAAAGCCGACGAACAGCGGCGGATCGCCCAGCGGCGTTAGCGACCCGCCGATGTTGGACACCAGGAAGATGAAAAAGATGACGACATGGGCGTTGAAGCGCCGGTTGTCGTTGGCGCGGATGAGCGGCCGGATCAGGATCATCGAGGCGCCGGTTGTGCCAATGATCGAGGCAAGCAGCGCCCCTCCCAGCAACAGCCCGGC
Source organism: Mesorhizobium sp. M0698 (assembly GCF_040320455.1). Lineage (NCBI taxonomy): Bacteria > Pseudomonadati > Pseudomonadota > Alphaproteobacteria > Hyphomicrobiales > Phyllobacteriaceae > Mesorhizobium > Mesorhizobium sp. M0698. The sequence goes on from NZ_JAMYPQ010000003.1 coordinate 81,273, forward strand.
ATTGACCAGCGGCGTGCCGTGTATGTTGCCGGCAACGAAGATACCGCCCGAAATCGTGAACAGCGCAAACAGCAGGATGATGAACGACATGTATTCGGTGAGCAGCGCATGCAGCACCGCCTGCGTGGCGGACGGGATGCCGAAGGCGATGGCCAGCGGCCCGATCACCAACGCTGCCCAGAAGGCAGCGATCTTGCCGTAATGGTGCTCCCAAGCATGATGGAACAGCAGCGGGCCGGTCGCGATGCAAAGCAATAGCCCGGCAAACGGCAGCACCCACCAAAGCGACATGGCGGCGCCCGGCAATTCGTGCGCTTCGGCCGCGAGAACCGCATTCGGAGAAAAGATTGCTGCAATAAGTGCAGCACTTGCCGTCAACGCCGCAAACCGCATGAAGCCCTCAAAAGTCTGTCAGGTTCGGCTGGATGACGTTCAAATCAGTGTCACGCCGGCATCGCGCATCCGGCCCAGCATCCTCTCCACGGAGCCGTTGAGATCGATGCCGCGGCAGGCGTCGAGCCGCACGGACGTCTCAAAACCGAGCTTGACCGCGTCGAGCGCCGAAAAGGCGACGCAGAAATCCGTCGCCAGGCCGACCAGGGTCAGCGTCTCGATGTTCCGATCCCGGAGATAGCCGGCAAGGCCGGTCGGCGTCGTCCGGTCGTTCTCGAAGAATGCGGAATAGCTGTCGATCGCAGGACGGAACCCCTTGCGGATCACCAACTCGGCCTTGCTCCAGGCGAGGCCCGAATGGAAATCCGATCCCAGGCTGCCCTGGATGCAGTGATCCGGCCACAGCGTCTGGTGGCCATAAGGCACGTCGATCGTTTCGAACGGGTGCTTGCCGGGGTGGCTGGAGGCAAAGCTCGAATGGCCGGCAGGGTGCCAGTCCTGCGTCAGCAGGACGTGCTCGGTCCGCCGGATTAGGTCATTGACCAACGGCACGATTTCGTCGCCACCGGCCACTTCAAGGGCGCCACCCGGGCAGAAATCGTTCTGCAGGTCGATAACGACAAGCGCTTCGTCGGCCATGGAGCCTCCTTATTTTCTTGGTCTTGAGCTTAGGCTCCAATGAAAACGCGACCGGACGCAGAAACTTGACCAGATGGCCGGCTGCGTCAACCTCTCATGGCATAACAAATGCGTTCCGGGTGCACCGGTGCCAACAGCCGTGCAAACTCTGGCTTTGACAATTCCTGCCGGCTTGATATCATTTGCATACGAATGAATTTCCTGCCTTGAATGCTCGGGAAAATCTTTCGGCAGGATCCCCTCTCGGGAAGCCCATTCTGGGAAGGCAAAGCGTGATCCGTTACGCAAAACCCACCACGGTCGACGACGCCCTCGCTTTGCTCCGCGAAGGGCAATGGCGCATCCTCGCCGGCGGCACCGACTTCTATCCGGCACAGGGCAGCAAGCCTTTCCGCGACAATGTCCTCGATATCAATGGCCTGGTGGCATTGCGCGGCATTGCCGAAGCCGAAAACCATTGGCTCGTCGGCGCGCGCACCACCTGGACCGATCTCGTCCGCCGTCCTCTGCCGGCGGCTTTCGACGCGCTGAAGCAGGCGGCGCGGGAAGTCGGCTCGGTGCAGATCCAGAACGTTGCCTCGATTGCCGGCAATCTCTGCAACGCCTCGCCGGCCGCCGACGGCGTGCCGGCGCTGCTGGTGCTCGATGCCGAAGTCGAACTGCGTTCCGCTGTGGCGACCCGGCATCTGCCCCTTGCAGAATTCATCCTCGGCAATCGTCGCACCGCACTGCAGCCCGGCGAAATGGTCACGGCAATCCGCATTCCCAAACCCGCGACCGCCGGCAGCTCCGCCTTCGTGAAACTCGGCGCGCGGCGTTATCTCGTCATCTCCATCGCCATGGCCGCCGCACGCCTGGCCGTCGAAGATGGTATGGTCAGGAACGCGGCCGTCGCCGTCGGTTCCTGCTCGGTTGTCGCCAGGCGCCTGGCGGGTGTCGAGGCGGCGCTACGCGGCCGGCCCGTCGGCCACGCGCTGGCCACTGCGATCCAATCCGCACCGATGGACGAGCTGTCGCCGATCGGCGACGTGCGCGGCAGCGCCGAATATCGGCTGGACGCTGCGCGCGAGATCGTCGCCCGCGCCGTGCTTGGTGCGATGGGCGCTGTTCCCGACGAAAGGGCGGCGGCCTGATGGGCATGGAGCGCGCCGACATCGCCTTCGAAGTCAACGGCGCCGCCGTCAGCGTTTGTGTGCCGCCGGTGCGGCGGCTGTCCGCGGTGCTGCGCGACGAGTTGCGGCTGACCGGCACCAAGATCGGCTGTGATGCCGGCGATTGCGGCGCCTGCACGGTGCTGGTCGACGGCGAGCCGGTCTGCGCCTGCTTGATGCCCGCGGCTTCCGCCTCCGGCACCGTGGTGACGACAGTCGAAGGCCTCGCCAATGGCCGGTTGTCGGCTCTGCAGGCTTCGTTCCTCAGCCATGGCGCAGCGCAATGCGGCGCCTGCACGCCCGGCCTGCTGGTCGCGGCAACGGCACTCCTGGACAGGACGCCTTGCCCGAGCGAGGCCGAAACGCAGGATGCACTTGGCGGCGTGCTCTGCCGCTGTACCGGCTACCGCAAGATCGTCACCGCGGTGATGGATGCTTGGCGCCACGCCGATGGTCTCGATCAGCGCATGCCATCCTCTGGCCATGCCGTCGGCTCCTCCCCGATCCGCCTCGATGGCCTTCCGAAAGTCACTGGCGGCGAAAAATTCGGCGGTGATTCATTCCCGGCCGACGCATTGTCGGTGCTGGTGGCCCGCTCGCCGCATTATCATGCGGCCTTCAGCTTCGGCGATCTCGATCGCTGGGTGAAATCCCGTCCCGGCATTGCCGGCGTCTTCACCGCCGCCGACATTCCGGGAAAGAATTGTTTCGGCGTCATCGCGCCCTTCGCCGACCAGCCGGCGCTGGCCGAAGGGGTTTCGCGCTTTCGTGGTGAGGCGGTGGCGCTGGTTGCCGGCGAACGCGAGGCTATCCTCGATCTCGACCTTGCCGATTTTCCTTGCAGTTGGACCGAGTTGCCGCATTTTCTGGAAACTGGCGAAGCGCAGGCCGGCGGTGCGCAACTGGTCCATGAAAACCGGCCCTCGAACCTGCTCACTTCCGGCTTCGTCGAGCGTGGCGACCCGGAAGCCGCGCTTGCCGGTGCGGCTTTCGTCGTTTCCGGCGCCATCGACACCTCCTATGTCGAGCATGCCTATATCGAACCGGAAGCCGGCTATGCCTTCATGGACGGCGACACGCTGGTCGTCGTCGCCTGCACGCAGGCGCCCTATATGGACCGTGACGACACGGCAAAAGTGCTCGGCCTTGCCCCGGAAAAGGTGCGCATCGTGCCGACCGCGACCGGCGGCGGCTTCGGCTCCAAGCTCGACGTCTCGCTGCAACCGCTCATCGGCCTTGTCGCCATGAAAACCGGCCGGCCGGCGGCGCTCGCCTACAGCCGCACCGAATCGATGATCTCGACCACGAAGCGCCATCCGGCTCTGATGAGAGCGAGCATCGGCGCCGATGCCGACGGCCGCATCACCGGCATGGTCTTCGCCGGCGATTTCAACACCGGCGCCTATGCCAGCTGGGGGCCGACGGTCGCCAACCGCGTGCCGGTGCACGCCTCCGGCCCCTATGCGACGCCGAACTATCGCGCCGAAGGCCGCGCCATCCACACCAATGGCCCGATTGCCGGCGCCTTTCGCGGTTTCGGCGTGCCGCAGGCGACGATCATGCAGGAGACCCTCTATGACGAGCTAGCCGACAAGCTCGGCATGGATCGGCTCGACTTTCGCCTGAAGAACTGCCTTCGGAACGGATCCGAAACAGTTACCGGGCAGCGGCTCGAGTCGGGCGTCGGCATCGCCGACTGCCTGGCGGCCCTGCGCTCACATTGGCGGCGTGCCCTAACTGACGCCGACGCGTTCAACGCCCGTAGCAGCAGCGAAAAAAAACGCGGCGTCGGCGTCGCCTCTTGCTGGTACGGCTGCGGCAACACCTCGCTGCCCAATCCGTCGACCATCAAGGTCGGCATCTCGGCATCGGGCGAAGTCGTGCTGCATCAGGGGGCGGTCGATATCGGGCAAGGTTCGAACACTGTCATCGCGCAGATCTGCGCCGACGCGTTGGGTCTTCCGCTTGAAAAGCTGCGGCTGAAAGGCGCCGACACGGCGATCACCCCCGACGCCGGCAAGACATCGGCCTCGCGCCAGACCTTCGTCACCGGCAAGGCCGCCGAAAAGGCCGGCCGCGCCTTGCGCGATGAGATCTTGCGTTTCGCCAATGTCTCGGAAAAGGCGGCGATTGCGCTGGACGGCACAAGTCTGAGCATCGGGGAAGGCGAAGCGACGCGCCGCATCGATCTTTCCTCGCTGAAGGTAGACGCCGAAGGCTTTGTCTTCCGCGCCGAGGAAAGCTACGACCCGCCGACGCTGCCGCTCGATGCCAAGGGCCAGGGCAAGCCTTATGCCGTCTATGGCTATGGCGCCCAGATCGCCGAACTGGAGGTCGACCTCAGGCTCGGCACCGTGAAGCTTATAAAAATCACCGCCGCTCACGATGTCGGCAAGGCCATCAACCCTTTACTGGCAGAGGGCCAGATCGAGGGCGGCATCGCCCAGGGCATCGGCATGGCGCTGATGGAGGAATTCATCCCCGGCCGCACCGAAAACCTGCACGATTATCTGATCCCGACGATCGGCGACGTGCCACCGATCGAGACCATCCTGATAGAAGTTCCGGATCCGGAAGGACCCTTCGGCGCCAAGGGTTTGGGCGAGCATGTGCTGATCCCGACGGCGCCGGCGATCCTCAACGCCATCCGCCACGCCACCGGTGTGCTGGTCACCAAAATTCCGGCGACGCCGACCCGCATCCGCGCCGCCATCCTCGACAAGGAGGCGCGCCGATGAGCGAGCTTGCCGAACGCTTCGAGACACACGATCCCGGCGAGAAGCTGGTGGCCGAGAAGATCCGCTGCGATGCCTGTCCGGTCATGTGCTACATCGCCGATGGCCGCACCGGCGCCTGCGACCGCTACGGCAATGTTGGCGGCAGGATCGTGCGGATGGATCCACTGACCATCCTCGACCACGCGGCCGAGACCGGCGCCGCAATCGTACCCTTTGCCGAAGAAGGCGAGGCATGGGACGGCGAACTGGTCAACACCGGCCGCCGCTTCGTCACCGCCATCGGCGCCGGCACCACCTATCCCGATTACAAGCCGGCGCCCTTCATCGTCAGCCAGGAGGTCGAGGGCGTCGATCTGGTCACCGTCGTCACCGAGGGCATCTTCTCCTATTGCGGCGTCAAGGTGAAGATCGACACCGACCGTCATATCGGCCCCGAAACGGCGACGGTCCGTGCCCAAGGCGAGGCGATCGGCCATGTCACGACCGGCGAATACGGCTCGCAGATGCTGTCGCTGGGCGGCGTACATCATTTGACCGGCGGCTCGAAGGCTGAAGGGCGCGCCACCTGCGACGCCATGCTCGCCCTGTGCAACCGCAAACCGGTTGAACTCGTGATCGACGGCGGCGCCACCATCATCGTCGAAGCCGGCAAGCCGCCGGTCATCGACGGCAAGCTCGAGCAGCGCATGCGCGTCGGCTGCGGTTCGGCTACCATAGGCATGTTCGCGACCCAATGGCGCGGCCTTGTCGACGAGGTGGTGGTGGTCGATGACCACATCACCGGCGTCGTCTCCGAGCATCAGGCCGGCAAGGTGCTTGGCTGGCAGGATACCGGCATCAAGATCATCGGCCGCCGTTCGACGCCGGGCCGTTATTTCAAGGTGTCGGAGCCCGGCCTCGGCTGGGGCGGCACCAGCATTTCCGACCCGCTGTCGATCCTTGGTGAATGGAACGCCAAAAAGGGTGCGCGCCCCGGCATGTCGCTGCTGATGGTCTCGACCACCGGCGAGCAATTCGCCTATTACGAGCTCGACGACGAACTGAAGCCGGTCCAGGAACCGTTCCCGGAGCGGCTGCGGAAGTCGGTCGAACTGATCGAGGACAATTGCGAGCCGGCGCTCTGCACCGTGCTTTTCGTCGGCGGCGCCGGCGGCTCGCTGCGCGCCGGCGTCACCGAGAACCCGGTCAATCTGACCCGCTCGGTGCAGGGCTTGACGACCTATGTGACGGTCGGCGGCGCGCCGGTCTATGTCTGGCCGGGCGGCGGCATCACGCTGATGGTCGACGTCACCCGCGTGCCGGAAGGCGCCTTCGGCTATGTGCCGACCCCGGCGCTGGTGGCGCCGATCGAGTTCACCATGCGCCGCGACGATTATGTCAGGCTTGGCGGCTACGAAGGCGAAATCCGCAGCGTCGACGATATCCTGGCCAAGGGCGGCGAATATCTCAATCCGCGCCGCGGCACGGCCGCACCCCGTGACAATCCCTGGCCGCCGCTGGCGCAGTTGCGTCGCGCGGCCGCAAACGGGGCCGGGCGATGAACGGCCCGCAGGCGCATTGGCTCGAGGACGGCCGGAGGCTTCACCTCAATCATGGGCCGATCGACCTGATCGTCGAGGCATTCGGCGAGGCGAGTGAATGCAGCGCCGCATATCGTCAGGCAGTGGCGCGCTTCCAGACAATCCTGCCCGAACTGGTCGAAGAGTTGCCCGAACTGCGGCGCCCGGCCGCCTCGCGGCCACGTGCTTTCGCTGGCCCGACGGCGCGCCACATGGAAGCGGCGGTCGTTCCGCTAGCGAAACAATTCATCACACCGATGGCGGCCGTCGCCGGCTCGGTAGCCGACGAAGTGCTTGGCGCGCTGCTTGCCGGCCGCCGGCTAGAGCGCGCCTATGTCAACAATGGCGGCGACAGCGCGATCTATCTCGGCCACGGGCAGTCGATGACGCTTGCCATTGCCGGGACAGGTCATGGGTTGGCAGATCGTCTCACGATCCGCCCCGAAGACGGGATCCGCGGTGTCGCGACAAGCGGCTGGCGCGGCCGCTCCTTTTCGCTGGGCATCGCCGACGCGGTCACGGTGCTGGCGCGAACGGGTGCTGAAGCCGATGCCGCCGCGACCTTGATCGCCAACGCCGTCGACCTGCCCGGTCATCCGGCCGTTAGGCGCGTACGGGCGCGCGATCTCGCACCTGACAGCGATCTCGGCGACCGTTTGGTGACGCAGGGCGTGGGGCTGCTTTCCGCCGCTGAAATCGCTATTGCGCTGGAAGGCGGATTTGCCGTTGCCGAGGAGTTTCGGCGGCGCGGCCTGATTGCCGCCGCGGCGCTTTTCCTCGGCGGTCAGGCGCGCATCGCAGGTCCGATGGCGCTCGCCAATAAAGTTTTAGAGAGGGAAATTGCTCATGCCTGAGTTTCCGATCCGCAAGATCGCCGTGCTGACCGAAGAGATTTTTCACGAAGGCGGGCCGGTGGCGAAGGTGCCGCGACGCCGCGCGGCGGCCATGGCCGTGGTCAAGAACCCGTTCGCCGGCCGTTACGTCGAGGAACTGCAGAGCGCCATGGAGGATTTGAAGCCGCTCGGGCTGCTGCTCTCCGACAGGCTTGTTGCCGCATTGGGCGGCGACGTCAAACAGATCGACGGTTACGGCAAGGGCGCCATCGTCGGCATGGCGGGCGAGCTGGAGCATGGCGCGCTGTGGCATGTGCCGGGCGGCTATGCCATGCGCGAACGGCTCGGCGACGCCAAGGCGATCGTGCCCTCGGCGAAGAAGGTCGGCGGCTTCGGCGCGCGGCTCGATGTGCCGCTCGGCCACATCAACGCCGCCTATGTGCGCAGCCATTTCGATGCCATGGAAATCGGCATCAGCGATGGCCCCCGTCCCGACGAGATCCTGTTTTGCCTCGCCATGACCTGCGGCCCGCGCGTGCACGACCGCATGGGTGGGCTGGCGGCCAAGGACATTAAGGCATGGGATGGGCTGCGGTGAGCGCCGAGGACAATCTGCTCAAGCTGGTCGAGGCCGAGGAGCCTGACGAAAACGACTATCGCTTGCAGGAGCAGGTCGGCTTCATCCTGCGCAAGGCGCATCAGCGCCATGTCTCGATCTTCGCCGCACACATCGCCGATCTGACGCCGCCGCAATTTGCCGCTTTGGCCAAATTGCACGACGTCGGCGAGACCTCGCAGAACCAGCTTGGCAGCCTGATCGCCATGGATGCGGCGACCGTGAAGGGCGTCATCGACCGGCTGAAAGCGCGTGGCTTTGTCGAACTTAGCAAACACGAAGTCGACAAACGGCGCCTGCTGGTCAATCTGACCGCCGAGGGGCGCGACGCGATCGAGCGGCTGATTCCGCTTGCCCGTGAGATTACGCAGGAAACGCTGGCGCCGCTTTCCGCCAAGGAAGCGGCCATTTTCATGAAGCTACTGGCCAAGCTGGCTTGAGCTGCTGCCTGCCGGCATTTGGTTGTTGTTCCTGCCGGGCGCTGAACGCCCGGCAGGAAAGCCTCGTCTCAGAGGCCGTTGTCCTTCAGGATCTGGGCGGCATTTTCCTTGGTGATCTTCTGCGTCGGCAGGGTGATGGTCTTTTCCACCTTCTCCCCGTTCAGGAACTTGATCGCCTGCCGCAGCCCTTCGGCGCCCGGCGTCACATAAGTGAACGTCGCCGTCAGCTCGCCATTGGCGACCAGCTGCACGCCTTCATTGGGCAGGCCGTCGATGCCGATGAACTTGATGTCCTTCTCACGTCCGACGTCCTTGGCGGCAAGATAGGCGCCATAGGCCATCGGATCATTGTGGCCGTAGACGAGATCGATTTTCTCGTTGTTGCGCAACGCCGTCGCCATGATGTTGTAGGCCTGGTCCTGCTTCCAATCGCCCGACTGCTGGTCGAGCAGGTATTTTATGCCCGGCTCCTTGTCGGTGAATTCATGGAAGCCGTCATGGCGGTCGTGTGCCGGCTGGGTGCCCATGCCGCCCCAGATCTCGACGACGTTGCCGGCGGCCTTGCCCTTGCCGCCAAGCAGCTCGACGGCATATTCACCGGCAGCCCGGCCGATCAGCTTGTTGTCGCCGCCGACGAACTGCGTGTAGTCGTTGGTTTCGACGTTGCGGTCGAGCACGAAGACGGGGATCTTGGCATCGATCGCCTGCTGCACGACACCGGTCAGGCCGGCGGATTCTTTCGGTGATACCAAGAGCGCATCGACCTCCTGACGGATAAGGTTTTCGACATCGGCGACCTGCTTCTCGGTCTTGTCCTCGCCGTCGGTGATGATCAGCTCGACTTCCGGATGCTTGGCCGCTTCGGCCAGGATGTCCTTGTTGAACTGAGCCCGCCAGGGTTCGATGGTCGTCACCTGCGAGAAGCCGATCTTCCACTTCTTGTCCTGCGCATGGGCGCCGCCGGCAAGCATGGCGGTCGTGGTCAGGAGTGCCGCTGTCAGCCCGGCGAGCTTCAACAATTCACGTCGTTTCATTTCTTGTTTCCTCCAATATTCAGAGACGCGGTCTCTTGCGACGGCCGCTTTGCCGCGGCCGTTTCCTTGTGCGCTTGCCCACCGGGCAGTCGCAGATAGAAGAGAAGATCACCGGCACTGCGCTCCTGTACGAGCACGGTACCGATGATGATCATCCCCTTCAGCACCAGCTGAAGGTTCGAATTGATGTTGTGCAGCTGCAGGATGTTCGAGAGCAGCCCGAAGATCAGCACGCCGCAGAACGTCCCGGTCAGGCTGCCGCGTCCGCCCATCAGGCTGGTGCCACCGATGACCACGGCGGCAATCGCGTCGAGCTCCAGCCCGGCGCCGGCGTCCGGCTTGCCTTGCCGGTACTGCGCGACATAGAGCACCGCCGCGATGCCGGCCAGCAGCCCTGACACGGCATAGGTGGCGATCTTCACGCGGCCGGCGGCGATGCCCGACAGCCGCGCCGCCTCCTCATTGCCGCCGATCGCATAGACATAGCGGCCGAACGGGGTGAAGCGCAGCACGGCGCCGTAGATCAGGATGGCGCCGAGGAAGAACAGGCCCGGCATCGGGATCACGCCGAATACCAGAGTGCGCAGCATTTCGAAATCGGCGGTGGCATTCGAGCCGGTGTAGACCGGCAGCACCGCATTGTTCTGGCCGGCTGTCAGCCGGGCGATGCCGAGCGCAGTGACCATCATCGCCAGCGTCACGATGAAGGGCTGCAGCCGCCCGGCGACGATGATGAAGCCGTTGAGCGCGCCGAACAGCAGGCCGACGCAAGGCGCCACCAGCAGCACGCCGAGCACGCCGAATTTTGAGCCCACCTGCGGCAGCAGGAACCACAGCACCAGACTGCACAGGATCACCCCGACAATGCCGGGCGTCACCAGCCCGCGAACGCTGTCCAACCTGATGTCGTGCGTGGCCTGCGCGCCGGCGCGGGATTTTTCGATGTTCAGCAGGATGAAACGAGTGACGAGAATGCCGAGGCAAAGGGCTGCCAGGGCAACTGTCGGCACCCCCAGCACCACCGCCGGCGTCACGCCGGGGACCGTCAGCAGCATGGCACAGACGACCGTGCAGATAGCCATCAGCGAGCCGACGGAAAGGTCGATACCGCCGGTGATGATCACCGCAGTCATGCCGGTGGCAATCAGCCCGGTGGTCGACACCTGGCGCAGCACATCGAGCAGGTTGCCGTAGGACAGGAAGATGTTGTTGCCCTTGGAGCTGATCGGCGAGCCGAGCACGCCGATCAGGAAGATGGCGATCAGGCCCCAATAGAGCTTCGTCCGGGACAGGATATGCAAAATGCTCATGCGGCAGGCCTCGTCATCGTCCGTCGCGGCGCCGCAAGCCGCATGATGGCCTCCTCGCTGGCTTGCGCGCGGGACAGGATTCCCGTCTGGCGGCCGTCGGCCATGACCAGGATACGGTCGGAAAGATGCAGCAGCTCCGGCAATTCCGAGCTGATCACGGCGATCGCCAGCCCGTCTCGCGCCAGCTTGAAGATGAGATCGTAGATTTCCCGCTTGGCACCGACATCGATGCCGCGTGTCGGCTCGTCGAGCAGCAGCACCCGCGGCCTCGTCGCTAGCCATTTGCCGATGACGACCTTCTGCTGGTTGCCGCCGGACAGCGTGCCCGCCGGCTGCTCGACGGTCTCGCAGCGAATGCCGAGCGCCTTGACGGCGTCCCGTGCCAGCCCTTGCTCACCGGCCAGCGAGCGCACGCCGAACCGCGCCAGCGCGCCGACCAGCGGCAGCGCGACATTGTCGGTGATCGAGGCCTCGAGATGCAGGCCTTGCGTCTTGCGGTCTTCCGTGACCAGAGCGATGCCGAGCCGGCGCGCATCGCGCGGCGAACGGATTTCTACTGCCTCGCCATCGAGCCTGATCTCACCGCCGGCACGTCCGCCGCTGGACCCGAAGATGGTTTCCAGGATTTCAGTACGGCCCGAGCCCAGCAGCCCGCCGATACCGAGGATTTCTCCTGCGGCAAGATCGAAGCTGACGCCATCGAGCACGGTGCGCCAACCATGGCGATTGGGCTTCGACAGCGACAGCTCGCTTACGGACAGGACCGTGTTGCCACCGGGGATGCGGTGCTCCTGGGAGGAAGCAAGCAGGTTTCGCCCGACCATCGCCGAAATTATGGCGTCTTCGTCGAGCTTGTCCATCGCCCGCGTCAGGACGTGGCGTCCATCGCGAAACACGGTGACGCGGCTGGCCAGATGCATGACCTCGTCGATGCGGTGCGAAATGTAGACGATCGCCACGCCGCTGTCGGCGAGCTGGCGGATGATGCGGAACAGCCGCTGGCATTCGGCCGGCGAAAGCGCCGAGGTCGGCTCGTCCATGATCAGAATGCGCGCCGACATCGACAGCGCCTTGGCGATCTCGACCAGCTGCTGTTCGCCGACGCGCAAGGCACCGACGCGCGCATCCGGGTCGAGCTCGATGCCGAGCCTTTGCAAGAGCGCGCCGGCAGCGCGGCTGCTCGCCTTGCGGTCGACGATCAGCCCGGCGATCAGCTTCTCGCGGCCGAGAAAGATATTGTCGGCGACGCTAAGTTCGGGAACGAGGTTCAGCTCCTGGTGGATGATGGCGATGCCGGCGCGCTCGGCTTCGCGGACGCCGGCAAAGCGCACCGGATAGCCATCGATACTGACCGTTCCGTTATAGTCCGTATAGACGCCGGACAGGATCTTCATCAGCGTTGACTTGCCGGCGCCGTTCTCGCCCATCAGCGCATGGACCTCGCCGCGCCGCAGTTCGAAGCCGACATCGACGAGCGCGGCGATACCGCCGAAGGACTTGGAGATGTGCTCGGCGCTCACTACGATAGCCGAGCCGTCCGCCGTAGCGCCTTGCGCAGGGATGGAATTGCCGTGCTGCATGACAAGGACGGCCTCCCTCCGTCGTCACCGAACACCTCAAACGCTAATCTAAACGTTTCGATCATGTCAAGGCAATATCTGGAGCCTGAGATTGTTCCATTTCAATTCTTGCGCAAAATCATAAGATTCCGTACGTATTGCTACCGTGGAGTGGTGAAACGTTTCGAAAATGACAGCGTCAGGACGAAAAAAGCAGCGCAAATTCACGGCTCCGACCATGCTTCATGTGGCCGAGGCCGCGCGTGTTTCCGTGGCCACCGTATCGGCGCTGATCAACGGCACCGCGACCGTCAGCCCCGAGCTCAGTCAGCGCATCGAACAGGCGATCCGCGACATCGGCTACAAGCGCAACGCCATTGCCCGCAGCCTGAAGATGGGCACCACACGCACCATCGGGCTCACCGTCCCACACATCACCAATCCGTTCTTTACCGACGTGGTTTCGGTCATCCAGCAGGCTTTCGACAGGGCCGGCTACGCCGTCATGCTGTGCTGCACCGACGAGCACCTGAACACGCAGGACGACCAGATCAGGCTGCTGCTCGACCGCATGGTCGACGGACTGATCGTCGCGCGTGTCGGTGACGGCGCGATCCTCAAACGGATTGTCGACGACGCCAATGTGCCGGTCGTGCTGCTCGACCGTGTTTGCCAGGGTGTCGACACCGATGCCGTCGTTCTCGACAATCAGCGCGCGGTGTTCGACGCCATCACTTACCTGATCGATCTCGGCCATCGGCGCATCGGCTACATCTCCGGCTCGTTCGATATCTCGCCGATGCATGACCGCATGGCGGGATACCGCGAGGCCCTCCAGGCCGCCGGCCTGCCGGCCGAGGCCGAACTCGTCCGCTTCGGCAACTTCCATGAAGTCGACGGCTACAATGCCACCATGCAGCTGCTTTCGCTGCACGACCGGCCGAGCGCCATCTTTTCGGCCAACAACCCGATGGTGATCGGCACCATGAAGGCCATTCGCGATATCGGCCTGTCCTGTCCGGAGGATATTTCGGTCGCCTGCTTCGACGACTTTCCGTGGTCGGATGTGTTCCGGCCGCAATTGACCACGGTCGCACAGCCGGTGCAGGCGATTGGCGAACAGGCGGCCAATCTGCTGCTCGACCGGCTCGCCGGAAACAGGGATGCGCCGCCGCGCAAGCTGACGCTCAAGGGACGCCTGATGATCCGCAATTCATGCCGTCCGCTAGGTGCGACTGCGCAGAGCGTCAGCGCGTAGCGCTTGGGCTCTGTTCAGAAACTTTGCAATGCCGGACGGACAGCGCTCCCTCTGTCCTGCCGACCCCGGGCCTTCGCAGCCACTACGGGCGTTCGTCGTTCGAAAACCGAGCAATTGAAGGACGCGGCGCCGATCGAGCCAAGTGGCCAACAATCAGCCAGCCGACAGTCAGGAAAATCTTGGCAATCGAAGCATGTCGGATTAGGAATATGACGAGATGCGGCTGATCGTTCACACGGGCGCCGGCTTGAGTCATGCGCGTGAAATCGATCCTAATTGGGCTGGGACTTGCTGGGATGGTCGCATTCTCCGGCTGCACCACCGGCGGAGCATTACAGACCTTTCCCCAGGCCTATGGCGGCCTCACCGACGCCGGTTTCCGCATTCCGCCGGTTCCGATCTACAAGGTCGACCCAAAGTTCCGTCGGCAGACAGTGCCTTATGCAACTGACGAGGAGCCTGGCACCATCATTGTCGATACAGGAGCGAAGTTTCTCTACTACGTGCTGGGAGACGGTCAGGCACTGCGCTACGGCATCGGCGTCGGCAAGGCGGGCTTCGAGTGGCATGGCACTGCTCACGTTGCGAGGAAGCGCGAATGGCCGGATTGGAGCGCGCCGTCCGCGATGATCGTGCGCGAGCAGAAGCGAGGCCGCATCATACCGGCCCATATGGAGGGCGGACTCGTGAACCCGCTCGGTGCGCGGGCGCTTTATCTTTTCAACGAGAAGGGTGACACTGGATATCGCCTGCACGGTAGCCCCGAATGGTGGTCCATCGGCAAAGCCGTGTCTGCGGGCTGCATTCGCCTCATGAACCAGGACATCATCGATCTCTATGACCGCTCCACAATCGGCACCAAGGTGATCGTTATTTAGTGGACGCCGCGTTTCCCGCTAACGGACGAGCATGACGGATCGAAAACCTCCGCCTAAAACGCGCGAAATGTTCGCTATGTCTTCGCACACCTGTTCGCGATGTTCCCTGCCTAAGGCCGGCCTTGCCCGCAACAGTGGCAAGTGGCGAACCAACTCTCAGGCAGCTTCCGACAGCGATTTGTGAGCGTCGGCCAGGATCTCGAACGAGCGCACCCGCGCCGCATGGTCGAAAATCTGCGCTGTGACCATCAGCTCGTCGGCCCCTGTGCGGCGCACAAACGCCTCGATGCCTTGCCTGACCGTTTCCGGGGAGCCGACGGCGGCGCAGGAAAGCGCCTGGCCGAGCATGGTCTTGGCCATTGGATCGAGGTCGCGCTCATATCCTTCGACCGGCGGCGGCAATCGGCCGGGCCGGCCGGTGCGCAGATTGACGAAGGCCTGCTGCAGCGAGGTGAACAACAGCCGCGCCTCGGCATCGGAAGGAGCGGCGAAGACGTTGAGGCCGAGCATCACATAAGGCTTGTCGAGCTGCTCCGAAGGCTGGAAACGCGAGCGGTAGATCTCCAGAGCATGGTCGAGCTCGGCCGGCGCAAAATGCGAAGCGAAGGCGTAGGGCAGGCCGAGCATGGCGGCAAGCTGCGCGCCGTAGAGGCTGGAACCGAGAATCCAGATCGGCACCTTTTCGCCTTCGCCGGGCACCGCGCGGATGCGTTGGCCGTCTTCGGCCGGCTGCAAGTAACCCATCAGCTCGACGACGTCCTGCGGGAAATTGTCGGCGCCAGCGTCGAGGTTACGGCGCAGCGCCCGTGCCGTGGCCATGTCGGTGCCGGGCGCCCGGCCGAGGCCGAGATCGATGCGGCCAGGATGCAGAGCGTTAAGCGTACCGAACTGCTCGGCGATGACCAGCGGCGAATGATTGGGCAGCATGATGCCGCCGGCGCCGACGCGTATCGTATTGGTGCCGCCGGCCACATGGGCAATGACCACCGAGGTGGCGGCGCTGGCGATGCCCGGCATATTGTGGTGCTCTGCCAGCCAATAGCGCCGGTAACCCAGCCGCTCGGCATGACGGGCGAGATCGAGCGAATTGGCGAGTGACTGTGAAGCGTTGCTGCCTTCGACGATCGGCGACAGGTCGAGAACGGAAAGAACGGTCATCGGCGCGGGTTTCCTGTGGGCCGAAGGGATGTAGGAAGCCGTTGCCGAGGCGGCAAATTCAAAATGTTGATGGAGCGCTGAGGGCACAACGGACGTGCGACCGATGCAAGGTCGTGATCTGCCCCATCGGGGGGACGCTTTTGACCCTTTAAGCCGCTACTTTTTCACCTCGGGAATCTCTTCGTCCTCGATCGCTGCCGTATGCTGCGCCGCCAGGAAATTGCCGACATGACTGAGGCCGTCGAAATGATCGCAGAACACCTTGATGACGACCAGCAGCGGCACCGCCAGCAGCGCGCCGACAAAACCCCACAGCCACGACCAGAAGGCGATGGCGATGAGGATCGCCACTGCGTTGATTTCGAGACGGCGGCCGACCACCGTCGGCGTCACGAACTGGCCTTCGACGACATCGCACATAAGGACGAAGGCCGGCGCCAGCAGCGCATAGGAAATCGTGTCGAAGCTTATCAGCGCGATGATCGTAACCAGCGTGATGGTGGTCAGCGCCCCGATATAGGGCAGGAAATTGAGCAGAGCCGCTGCCGCGCCCCAGACCTGCGCGTTGGGCACGCCGAGCGCCCACAGGCCGAGCCCGATGACCACGCCGAGACATGTATTGATGACCGTGACAGTAAGCAGATAATGCGAGATTTCACGTTCTACGTCGTAGACGACGCGCAGCGCCCGCTTCTTTTCGCTGAGACTGGGGAAGGACTGGACGATCTTTTCATAGAACATCGTGCCCGAGGCGAGCAGGAACAGCGACAGGACGAAGACGATGGTAACGCTGGCGCCGGCCGACAGCACATTGCCGGCGGCCTGCGAGAGAATACCGGATGGCGCCGTCGCCACCCTCTGAACGCCCGGCTCCTGGGATGTCTGTGTCAGGCCCTCGATCTGGCGCGAAATCTCCACGATCCGTTCGAACGGACGGCGCAGTTGTGCCAGACGTTCGGTAAGCTGCTGGCCGATCGTCGAGGTGTTGTTGATGAGGTCGATGACCGGGCCGCTGAGCAGATATCCCGCGACGGCGACGAGGCAGAACGAAAGCAGCACCAACAGTGTCGCTGAAATGACATCGGGCATGCCATGCTTGCGCAGGAAGCGAACGATCGGCGTCAGCGTCAGCGCCAGCAGGAAAGCCAGAATGACCGGCATGAAGAAGGCGCGGGCGAAGTAAAGCGCGTAGATCGCCATGAGAATGAAGATGCCGACGAGCAGCGAACGCATCAGATGCGCATCCGCCCGCGCCTCGACGCGCGGATCCGGGCTTTCGGCAGCGCTTGCGCCCGAAGCGTCGGGTTCGGCTTTCATTCTGACCCTCGGCGGCACACCGCGATTGGTGCAGACCGTTGGCGAAAACGCCTCTGTCGCTTCAAGGTTCCGTTAGCCGGCGTCACCGGCAAGGCCGCCTCGCGGCCTTGGCAATGAATCAGGTGACTGGGAATCAGGCAACCGGCGCCGCCACGGCGGGAACGGCCTTCGCAGTTTCCCGGCGCACGATCGGCGCCACTTTGGTGCCGTAGAGTTCGATGGCCTTCATCACCTTGGCGTGCGGCATGGTGCCGATCGCCATTTGCAGCAGGAAGCGGTCGTTGCCGAATATCCTGTGCTGGGCAATGATCTTCTCGGCCACCTGTTCTGGATTGCCGACGAACAGCGCGCCGTTTGGGCCGCGCGATTGGTCGAAATGCGCCCGCGATGTCGGCCCCCAGCCGCGCTCGCGGCCGATGCGGTTCATCACCTCGGCCTGCGGCCCGTAAAAATCGTCGGCTGCCTGATCCGTGGTGTCGGCAATGAAGCCGTGCACATTGAGACTGGTGGCAAGGCTTGCCGGATCGTTGCCGGCGCGCCTGGCTGCATCCCTGTAGATATCGAACAGCGGTGCGAACCGCGCCAGCTCGCCACCGATGATCGCCAGTGCCAGCGGCAACCCGAGCACGCCCGCGCGGGCGACGGATTGCGGTGTTCCACCGACGGCGATCCAGATCGGCAATTTGTCCTGCAAGGGCCGCGGATAGACGCCGCGGTCGTTGATCGGCGCGCGCAGATTGCCCGACCAGGTCACCTTGACATGATCGCGGATGGCGAGCAGCAGGTCGAGCTTCTCGGCGAAGAGCTCGTCATAATCTTCGAGATTGTAGCCGAACAGCGGAAAGGACTCGATGAACGAGCCGCGCCCGGCCATGATCTCGGCACGGCCGCCGGACAGAAGATCGAGGGTGGCAAACTGCTGGAAGACGCGCACCGGATCGTCGGACGACAGCACGGTGACAGCGCTGGTCAGCCTTATGCGCTTGGTCCGTTCGGCCGCCGCCGCCAGCGCCACCACCGGAGCCGAGGCAGCATAGTCGGGACGGTGGTGCTCGCCGAGACCAAAGACGTCCAGCCCGACCTGGTCGGCGAGCTCGATCTCCTCGATCAAATTGCGCAACCGCTCATGCGCACCGATCGCACCGGGACCCGGTTCCGGGCTGACGTCGGCGAAGGTGTAGAGACCGAGTTCCATAGTGTGTCATCCCAGCGTTTTGTCTTGGCGCTACACGTAGCGATCTGTCCGCCGCCCCGCCAGATGCCTGGATGGTGAACAGTGCGGGTGCTTTCAGCCGAATTCAATCGAAATGGCGTCTCCCGGTTGCAACAGATCAGAATTTCATGGCTGGCATACCGTTTTGGCGCTTGAACTCTCGGTTTTCACGCGTATGTAAGCCTCGCAAATTGACTTCAGGGAAGTGGACTTGGCTATCTATAGGGAAAAAGACGTTTTCGAGCGGCGCAATGCCGCAAACGAGGCAAAGAAGGCGCTTCTGGAGCGCTTCAAGGCAAAGCCGGCGCCAGATGATCCAGCGGTGCTGGCACGACAGGCCGAGCGCAAGGCGATCCTCGAGGCCCGCGCGATACGCGAGGCCGAAAAGGCCAGGCTGAAGCAGGAAAAGCTGGCGCGCGAAGCGGCCGAAAAGGCCGAGCGCGAGGCAGCTGCCGAAGCGGCACGCATCGCCGCGGAAGAAGCCGCACAGGCCGAAGCGAAGATCCGGGAAGCTGAAGAGAACGAGCGGATCGCCCGTTTTCTTGCCGACGAGGCCGAACGCAAGGCCAAGCGTGACGCACGCTATGCGGCGCGCAAGCAGCGCACCGGCAGGACGCCGCCCGGCTTCTCCGCGCGATAGCGCCTTCCGGCACTGATCAGCCGAATTCAAGAATCAGGGCCGCCTTGCAGCGGCCCCGAACGCGCTCGTCCGTCAGAATCGGCTAAGCCGCGGGCTTCAGTCCCATGATGCCGCAGACGATTAGCGCGATGCAGGCCAGCCTGATCGCCGTCGCTGGCTCGCCGAGCAGCCATATCCCAACAGCGCCGTGCCGACGGTGCCGATGCCGGTCCACACCGCGTAAGCGGTGCCGACCGGTAATGCCTTCAGCGCCAGGCCGAGCAAGGTCAGGCTGACGATCATCGAGGCTACCGTCAGGACGGTCGGCAGCGGCTTCGAGAATCCGTCGGTGTATTTGAGGCCGATCGCCCAGCCGATCTCGAACAGGCCGGCGAGGAACAGGAAATCCACGACATCGGAACGCTCCGTTTCGATGGCTTCCGGGCGATTTCTTGAAAAGCGCAAAAATTGCCTTCGCCGCATCCATAGGGGATGCGCGTGAGCTTAGTGAACAATCATACCGGCCGCGTTTGCGGCCGGTCGAAATAAGCCGAAACGGTAGCTGCGGCCCTACTTGTCCTTCAGCTTCATCGCCTTCACCGGCGGTGCCTTCAGGGCCGGCGCCGGAGCGGGTTTCTTCGCGTCCTTCTTCGGCTTGCGGGCTTCCTTGCCTGCCTTCATCGCACCCTTAGCCATGATTCGTTCCTCCAGTTGACGTCTGGCGAAGTGAAACAAGAGAAAACGCTCGACTGCAAGAGGCCGCTGCCGTGCAGTCGCCCTGGCCGATGGCTGTCAACCGGTTTCTAATTCCCTCGTAAACCGCAGCGGTCCGTGCCATGGTCTTCTTCGCACTGCAGCATCAGCCCTTGCGTTTCGCCGGCTGATGATCAGGCAGGCCGGTCAGGACGACAATGCGGATCCACATCGGTTGCCAGATGAGCTTCGACTTCCCGCAGGAAACACCGCTGATCGCGATGCTAAACGTCCATTATTCGCGCGCATCCGATCTTGAGCGGCCGGACTTCCTGACGTCGAACCCGCCGGTGCCGATCGAAAGCTACCGCGACAGTTTCGGCAATTGGTGCAACCGTTTCGTTGCGCCGGCCGGGCGCTTTGCGTTCGGCACGGACGCGGTGATCCGCGACGCCGGCTCCTTCGAGACGCGCGAGCTGACGGCGTGGCAGCACGAGGTGCGCGATCTGCCATCGGAGACGCTGCTGTTCCTGCTGCCCAGCCGTTATTGCGAGAGCGACGTGCTGTCGAATGAAGCGTGGCGGCTGTTCGGCAGCACCCCGCTCGGCATTCCGCGCGTCCAGGCGGTCTGCGACTTCGTCCATAACCACATCGTCTTCAACTATTTCAATGCACGGCCGACGCGCACCGCCGCCGAGGCCTATCGCGAGCAGAGTGGTGTATGCCGCGACTTTGCTCACCTCGCTGTTGCCTTCTGCCGCGCCCTGAACATTCCGACCCGCTACTGCACCGGCTATATCAGTGATATCGGCCTGCCAAAGCCGTGGTCGGACATGGATTTCGCCGCTTGGATGGAGGTCTATCTCGGCGGCCGCTGGCACGCGTTCGACCCGCGCAATAACGCGCCGCGCATCGGCCGCATCCTGATTGCCTCCGGACGCGATGCCGCCGATGTGCCGCTGACCCACATTTTTGGGCCGGGCGCGCTGGCTGGCTTCAAGGTCTGGACGGACGAGGTCGTCGAATAGCCCCGCGCCGCCCTTTTTAACAACTGACCTTGTGAACAACTGGGCACTTCGGGCGTTGTGAGAGCTGTGGAGCGTGGGCGGGCGCTCCGCCAATCTCGGTGCATCAACCAAGGCAGCACACCATGGCGGCGCATGGCGGGTCGAAAAAAGTGATCTATGCGGCGCTCGCCGGAAATCTTGCGATCGCACTGACCAAATTTGCCGCTGCCTTGTTCACGGGCAGCTCGGCAATGCTCTCGGAAGGCGTCCACTCGCTCGTCGATACCGGCAATGGCAGCCTGCTGCTTTACGGCATGCACCGTGCCTCCCGGCCGGCCGACCGCACGCATCCGCTCGGCCATGGCCGCGAGCTGTACTTCTGGAGCTTCATCGTCGCGCTCCTCGTCTTTGCACTGGGTGCCGGCATATCGTTCTACGAAGGCGTGACGCACATCATGGCGCCGGAGCCGATCGCCAACGCCAAGGTGAACTACGCTGTCCTTGGCCTTTCCTTTCTCTTCGAAGGCACCTCTTGGCTGGTGGCGCTGAAGGAATTCCGCCACCAAAAAGGCAGCCACGGCTGGCTTGAGGCGGTGCAGCTCAGCAAGGATCCGAGTGTCTACACCGTACTCTTCGAGGACAGCGCGGCACTTCTCGGCCTCGTTGTCGCCTTCGCCGGGATATCGGCGGCGGAACTGCTGGACATGCCGAAGCTCGACGGCGCCGCGTCGATCGGCATCGCGCTCATCCTGGGCGGGACCGCGATCTTCCTGGCGCGCGAAAGCAAGAGCCTGCTGCTCGGCGAGCCGGCCTCGCCCGAGGTGCAAACAGAGGTGCTGGCCATCGTCCAGCAGGACCCGGCGGTGCAACGGGCAAATGGCGTGCTGACGCTGCATATGGGTCCGCAGGAGATCGTCGCCGCTTTGAGCATCGAGTTCGAGGATCATTTGTCGGCGCCGGAGATAGAGACCTGTGTCGAGCGCCTCGAGACGCGGCTGAAAGCGGAGATGCCGGAGGTGACGCGGCTGTTCGTCAAGCCGCAGACCACCGGCACCTGGGAACGCCGGAGCAAGGCCTTGGCGGCGTCCGGAGGGGAACCGGCCTGAGGAAAATGGCTGCGCCATCGGGCAGTCCCGGTTATGATTGCGGGCAAAAGCTCCAGGAGGAACGAAGATGAAAATCGACGGCGCGTGTCATTGTGGCGCTATCACTTACGAGGCCGAAGTCGATCCGGAAAAGACCACCATTTGTCACTGCATCGATTGTCAGAAGCTAACCGGAACGGCCTTTCGCGTCACCGTGCCGGCGTCCGAGGACAATTACAGGATCACCAAGGGCACGCCGAAGATCTACATCAAGACCGGTTCGAGCGGCGCCAAGCGCGCCCAGGCATTTTGCGGTGAGTGCGGCTCGCATCTCTACGCCACGTCGGCGGGCGAGGGACCGAAGGTTTACGGTATCAGGGTCGGCACGGCACGGCAGCGCGAGCAACTGGTGCCGAGAAAGCAGATCTGGCACCGCTCGGCGCTGCATTGGCTGCCGGAATTCGAAGGCACAACCATCATCGAGGAGCAGTAGCGCCAGACCCGGGCGAAGCCTCCGGTTCCGGCGTAGCTCTCAATCGTCGCCTTCGACGACCCTTAGCCTCAACTGCCCGGTTTTCGAATCGGCGACGCGCGGGCTGCTTTCCGCTTTTGCTCCGCTGCCATTCGAACCAGCGGTGTCCTCCGCCGGCTGCACGCCAAACTCCAGCGCCTCGATCTTTTGTCCGCGCCTGGTCACCTTCGATGTCGAGACCAGAATGTCGTCGATATCCTTGGCCGATTGGCCGAAATGCGTCTGCAATTTGCGCACCCGCTCGTCGAGCCGGGAGACGTCTTCCATCAGCCGGATAACCTCGCCCTGGATCAGGTGTGCCTGCTCGCGCATGCGGGCATCCTTGAGGATTGCCTGGATGACCTGGATCGACAGCATCAAAAGCGATGGCGAGACGATGACGATCCGCGATCGATGCGCCTTTTGGACAACGGCCTCGAAATTCTCATGGATTTCGGCGAACACCGATTCTGAGGGCACGAACATGAAGGCGGTGTCCTGCGTCTCGCCCTGGATCAGGTATTTTTCGGAAATATCCCGGACATGCACCTCGATGTCGCGGCGGAAAGCCTGTGCAGCGGACTTCTGCAGGTCGGCGCCTTCGGCGGCACGGATGGCATTCCACGCCTCGAGCGGAAACTTTGCGTCGATGGCAAGCGACGGTGCGCCGTTCGGCATCTTCACCAGGCAGTCGGGCCGGCTGCCATTCGACAAGGTCGCCTGGAATTCATAGGCGCCGTGCGGCAATCCGTCGGCGACGATGGCTTCCATGCGCGACTGGCCGAAGGCGCCGCGCGTCTGCTTGTTGGAAAGGATCGCCTGCAATTGCACGACCTGGCCGGCCAGCGACTGGATGTTGCCTTGCGCGATATCGATGACCGCCAGCCGTTCCTGCAGCTTGGCGAGGCTCTCATGCGTCGATCTCGTCTGCTCGGTCATGGTCTGGCCCAGGCGGCCGGTCATGGCATCGAGACGCTGGCCGATCGACTGTGTCAGTTCCGCCTGGCGCGCCCCGAACACTTCGGCGATGGCGCCCATGCGGCCCTGCATTTCCGCCTGGCTTGCCAAGATACCAGCCATCCGCACCTCGGCGTCGCGGGCGTGGTCGGCGGCTTCGGCGGCCGCCACTGCACGCGCCTTGGCCGATCGCCAGAGCGCAACGACGAGCGCCACGAACAGGCCGAGGAACAGCATTGCGCCGAAACCCAGGGCTTGGCCGAGCGTGATCGTGGTGGCGCCGAGGCGGGCGACAGGTTCGGACAGGATGGTGGCCAGATCGTTCATGTCGACAGCATAGATGATTCGGTCTGCCGGCACAGATCAAAACGTGAACGACCCGAAGGCGCCCCGGTTGACGCTTTTCCTGCGAGGTCTTAGGTGAGACGCCATGTCGATCAAGCCGCTTATCATCCTCCCCGATCCCGTCCTGCGCCAGGTTTCAAAACCGGTCGAGCGTGTCGACGGCGATCTGCGCAAACTGGCCGGCGACATGCTGGACACCATGTATGACGCGCCCGGTATCGGCCTCGCGGCGATCCAGGTTGGCGAACCCTTGCGCATGCTGGTGATCGACCTGGCCAAGGAGGACGAGACGCCGGCACCGCACGTCTTCATCAATCCCGAAATCCTCGAAAGCTCCGACCAGCGTTCGGTCTACGAGGAAGGCTGCCTGTCGATCCCGGATTACTATGCCGAGGTCGAGCGTCCGGCGGCGGTGCGGGTGAAGTTTCTCGACCGCGACGGCAAGCTGCAGGAGATCGAGGCCGAGGGGCTGATGGCGACCTGCCTGCAGCATGAAATCGACCACCTCAACGGCGTGCTGTTCATCGATCACATCTCCAAGCTGAAGCGCGACATGGTGGTCAAGAAATTCAAGAAGCTCGCCAGGGACAAGGCGCCGGGCAAGATGGTGGGGTAGGCGTCGACGAAATGCCCCTGCGTGTCATCTTCATGGGTACGCCTGAATTCTCCGTGCCGACGCTGCGGGCGATTGCCGGGGCCGGGCACGGGTTGACGGCCGTCTACACGCAGCCGCCGCGCGCCGGCGGCCGGCGCGGGCTCGAACTGACGCCGTCGCCGGTGCAGCGCGAGGCGGAGCGGCTTGGCATCGAGGTGCGGTCGCCGGTGTCGCTGAAGAGCGAGGCGGAGCAGGAGGCGTTCCGCGCCTTGCGCGCCGACGTCGCCGTGGTCGTCGCCTACGGATTGCTTCTACCCAAACCCATTCTCGAGGCGCCGCGGCTCGGTTGCCTCAACGGTCACGCATCGCTGTTGCCGCGCTGGCGCGGCGCTGCCCCTATCCAGCGCGCCATCATGGCCGGCGATACCGAAACGGGCATTATGGTGATGCGGATGGAGGAAGGCCTCGACACCGGGCCGGTGGCAATGGTTGAAAAATGTCCCATTGGACCCGACATGACGGCCGGCGATCTGCACGACCGGCTGATGGTCCTCGGTGCTGCGCTGATCGTGCAAGCGCTCGAACGGCTGGAGCGGAATACGCTGACATTTACCACACAGGCGGAGGTGGGGGTGACCTACGCCAAGAAAATCGATAAATCGGAGACTCGCATAGACTGGCTGCGACCTGCCGGCGACGTGCACAACCAGATTCGCGGCCTGTCGCCCTTTCCCGGTGCATGGTGCGAGGCCGAAATCGGCGGCCACGTGGAACGGCTGAAACTGCTTCGCTCGACGCTCTCGCAAGGCGCCGGCGAACCGGGAGGAATTCTCGATGACCGTCTGACGGTCGCCTGCGGGTCAGGCGCGATCAGGCTGGTCGAAGTTCAACGTGCGGGCGCAAGGCCCATTGCCGCGCAGGAGTTTCTGCGCGGGGCCAAGCTCGAAAAAGGAATGAAATTGTCATGAGCATGATGTCCATACGCGCGGCGACGCCGCGGGACCGCGAGGCGATCCGCCTTGTCGAAGAACACGCGTTCGGCCAGCAGACGGAGGCCGGATTGGTCGACGCGCTGGTCACCGGCGGTGATGCCGTCGTCGAACTGGTGGCGGACGAAGACGGGCAAGTGGTCGGCCATATCCTGTTTTCACGGCTCTTCGTGCAGAATGGCGGCAAGAGTTTCCCGGCGGTGGCGCTGGCGCCTCTAGCGGTCGAGCCGTCGTTCCACGGCACCGGCATCGGCGGTGCCCTGGTACGCGAGGCTCATATCCGCCTGAAAGCTGCCGGCGAGACGCTCGCCGTGGTGCTCGGCGATCCGGCCTATTATGGGCGTTTCGGCTACAGCCGTGCCCGTGCCGCGAAATTCGACAGCGACTATCAGGGCGAAGCCCTGCAGGCGCTTGCCTGGGGCGAGGCGCCGGAGACCGGCAGGCTGGTCTACGCCTCGGCCTTCGGCTCAGCCCTTGCCGCCTGATTTCGCCTCGATCCGGGAATGCCGCGTTTTCGCCTCGACATCGAATATGACGGCAGTCTCTTCGCCGGCTGGCAGCGCCAGGCCAACCAGCCATCGGTGCAGCAGGCGATCGAGCAGGCGATCGAGAAGTTCTGTGGTCAGCAGGTTTCGCTGCGCGCCGCCGGCCGCACCGATGCCGGCGTCCATGCGACCGCTCAGGTGGCGCATGTCGATCTGATCAAGGCATGGCCCGGCGACAAGGTGCGCGACGCAGTCAACGCGCATCTGCAAGCGGCCAAGGTGCGCATCGCCATCCTGAAGGCCGCCGTCGTGCCGGATGGCTTCGATGCGCGTTTCTCGGCGATCGGCCGCCATTACCTCTACCGCATCGTCAATCGCCGCGCGCCGGCGGCGCTCGACAAGGGCAAGATCTGGTGGGTACCGAAGCAGCTCGATGCCGGTGCCATGCACGAGGCGGCAAAGGTGCTGCTTGGCCGGCATGATTTCACCACCTTCCGCTCGACCCAGTGCCAAGCCACCAGCCCCGTCCGCACGCTCGACCGGCTGGATGTCAGCCGGGCGGGCGATTTCATTGAGGTCCGCGCTTCGGCGCGGTCATTCCTGCACAACCAGGTGCGCTCGATGGTCGGCTCGCTCAAACGTGTCGGCGAAGGCGGCTGGACTGTTGCCGACCTCAAGGCGGCGCTTGAGGCGCGCGACCGTGCCGCCTGCGGTCAGGTGGCGCCGCCCGACGGGCTGTTTCTCGTCGGCGTCGATTATCCGACGCCTGGCTGATCCGGAACGCTGATCCCGAGCAGCGCCTGCAGGCCGAACAGGACGATCAGCGACGCCACGAACATGCCGGCAAAAACGGCGCTGCCGGCGGCCGCACCCCTGCCGATCGCAACGTTGGTCATCCGCCAGGTCAAGACCATCGACAGCGCGAACAACAGCAGCGACACGAGTCCGGAGACTTCGTTGGCCGACGTCAGGAAAAGCCGGATCAACGCCGATGGCAGCATCATCCAGGCGATGATCGCCGAGGCCCAATTGCTGGCCACGACATAATGGACGAAACGGCCGCCGACGCCGACCCGCGGCGCCACCAGGGCGAGGCCTATGAGCGGCAGCACCCAGGCGCCGATATCGACGGTGGCCAGGCGGATCAACATGCTGAAACGGCCGACGAATGCGTTGGGATCGCCGATCTCGTTGGCAATACCGACCCAGCCGACGATCAGTGCCGGCGCCGCGACGACGATGGCAAAAAAGGAGTTCCAGAAACCGTCCGCCGAAAGGTCGAGCAGGCGAAATCCGTCGGCCTTGCCGAGCATCAGCCGCCAGGCACCGGCAAGCGAAGCGTAGGTTTCATCCGCTGAAAGCATCACTAGGATATGTCCTGCGCAAACCAGTCTTCAACGAAGCGCAGATAAATCTGCGTCAGCGTCTCGAGGTCGGCAATCGCCACGCGTTCGTCGACCATGTGCATGGTCTTGCCGACAAGGCCGAATTCGACCACCGGACAATAATCCTTGATGAAGCGGGCATCGGAGGTGCCGCCGGAGGTGGAGAGCGCCGGCTCTCTGCCGGTCACCGCCATGATCGAGCCGCCAAGCGTCTCGATCAACCTGTCGTCGCGTGTCAGGAAAACATGGCTCGGCCCGTCGCGCCAGACGATCTCGTAGTCGACCGGCGTCTTCTTGCCGGCGCGGTATTTCTTGCGTTTCGCCGCCCGGTCGAGGCGGTTGTGGATCTCGGCTTGGATCGTCTCGACGGTCCATGTGTCGTTGAAGCGAATATTGAAGGTAGCCGCCGCCTTCGCTGGGATGACGTTGGTGGCAGGGTTGCCAACATCGATGGAGGTGACCTCAAGATTGGTCGGCTGGAAATCCCTTGTTCCGTTGTCGAAGACGGGGTCAAGCAAGGCGTCGACCAGCGTCACCAGGCCGCGCACGGGATTGTCGGCTAGCTGCGGATAGGCGGCGTGTCCCTGGCGGCCGTTGACGACGACCGTGCCGGAGAGCGAGCCGCGCCGGCCGATCTTGATCATATCGCCGAGCGCGTCGGGATTGGTCGGCTCGCCGACGATCGCAGCATGCCATTTCTCACCCTTGACAGCCGCCCATTCGAGCAGTTTCGTCGTGCCGTTGATCGCCGGCCCTTCCTCGTCGCCGGTTATCAGCAGCGAGACCGAACCCTTCGGGCCGCCCTTCTGCGCAATATGTCGCCCTACCGCCGCGACGAAACAAGCAATGCCGCCCTTCATGTCGACGGCGCCGCGGCCGAACATCTCGCCATTGGCGATGTCGGCGGCAAAGGGCGGGTGCGTCCAGGCTGTTTCATCGCCCACCGGCACGACATCGGTATGGCCGGCAAACATCAGATGCGGGCCGTTGCCGGAACGCCGCGCGTAAAGGTTCTCTATGTCAGGTGTGCCGGATTCGGAAAACACCGGGCGCTCGACGGCAAAGCCGAGCGGCTTCAACATTTCTTCCAGCGCGCTCAGCGCACCGCCTTCGGCGGGCGTCACGGAAGCGCAGCGGATGAGAGCAGCCAGATTTCTGGTCGGATCGGTAGGCAGCGTCATGGGCAAAAGCGATAGTCGAAAGCGCAAGGCCTGTCACGGCCAGACATAAGGGCCAGCCATGCCGCCGACATTATGGTTTTCATGCCGTATAGTTGCGGCCAGGCCTCTCGACCAGGACAGGGCCATCGCATGATCACGCATGGCAGGACGATCGTAATCGCCGGTGCCGGCAGTATCGGATGCTACGCCGGCGGCTGCCTGATACTTGCCGGACGAAAGGTGGTTCTGCTGGCGCGGCCTCGCATCGAGAAGGCGCTGCAAAAAGGTGGATTGCGCATCACCGACCGTGATGGCCGCGACCGATCCGTCAAGCCGGAGGCATTGTCGGTCACCGCCGATCCGGCCGCGGCATTCCCCGGTGCCGATGTCATCCTGCTAACGGTCAAGAGCGGCGCGACGCAGGACATGGCCGGGCTTATTGCGGCCCATGCCCGACCGGATGCGGTGGTACTCAGTCTGCAGAACGGCGTCGACAATGCCGATAAGTTGCGAGCCCATCTCGCCGCCCGGCGGGTGCTCGCGGGCATGGTGCCGTTCAACGTGGTCCAATCGGCGGAGGGCGAATTGCCGCTTCGTCTGCACCGCGCCAGCGGCGGCAAGGTGATGATCGAACAGGGTCCGACAGGCCTTGACGAACTGCTTGACGTTGAGGGCTTTGCCGTTGCCACGCATGGTGACATCGAAGCGGTGCTATGGGGCAAGCTGCTGCTCAACCTCAACAACGCGCTGGTGGCGCTTTCCGGCCTGCCGCTGGCGGCAGAGCTTGCCGATCGCCGCTGGCGGCTGATCCTGGCCGGCCAGATCGACGAAGCATTGGCGGCAATGATGGCGACGGGCATCGAACCCGCTCGCATCGCCGGCCTGCGTCCCGCGCTGCTGCCGAAAGTGCTTCGCCTGCCCGACTGGCTGTTCAAGTTCTTGGCGCGGCGGATGCTTGCCATCGACCCTGCCGCGCGTTCGTCGATGTGGGATGACCTTCAGCGCCGCCGGCCGACGGAGATCGGCGAACTGCAAGGCGCGGTCCTGCGTTTGGCCGAAAAGGCCGGCACGCCGGCGCCGTTGCTGAAGCATGTTACGGCACTGGTGCGCGCGGCCGAGCAGAAGAGGCGCGGATCGCCCTGCCAGACGCCGGAAGCCGTTGTCGCGACCGTCAGATCGTAGCCCGCACAGGCGCCCAGTAACGGCCCTTGCCGGTGCGCTTGGCCTCGTAGAGCGCATGGTCGGAACAGGTGAGCAGGATTTCCGGATCGCCTCCGTCGGCGGGTGCGCATGCGCTGCCGACGCTCAAGCCGACATGGATGGCGGAGCCGACCCCGAGGTCGAAGGGGACCGAGACCTTTTCGATGGCCCGCTTTGCCAGGTAGGTGGCCTCGATCTCCGAGGTTGCGGGCAAAAGAATGACGAATTCGTCTCCGCCGATACGGAAGACCACGTCCCCCGGACGGAAGCCGCGCTTCAATCGTTCGGCCACCTTGCGCAGCAGCACGTCGCCGACGGCGTGGCCAAAACGGTCGTTGACCTGTTTGAAACCGTCGAGATCCATGCTGAGCACTGCAAACGGCTTGCCGCCATTGGCGGCCGGCGCCGCAAGGTCGCGGCACATGTCGCGCAATTTCTCCTGCAGGAAGATGCGGTTTGGCAGGCCGGTCAGCGCGTCCTTGATGGCCAGGTCGCGATTGTCCAGTTCGGCGCGGATCATGCGGGCATTGATTGCGTGGTTCTGAAGCAGCACGATGATGACGCCGGCCACATAGAACGGCGTTTGAATTCCGACGATCGGCATTCCGGGCGCCGCAGAAAACAATGCACCGACCACGTAAGGCAGGCTTACGGCCAACATGACGAATATGGCGAAGCGCGGGGTCGCCGCATTGCGTGACGACACCACGCCGACGACGCCTGCGACATTCAAGGCGGCAAGTACGGAAAGCGCCATATTCCCGCTGGCAACACAGCCATAGCAGCCGAGGCCGAAAACGACCGACCAGACGCCGCTGGCTGCCATCAGGCCCGCCAGCGGCCCTTTCGAGCCGCGCCTGCGGGCCTGCTCGCATTCCCGCATCAGCAGAACGCGGACGGTGAAAAGCATCAGGTCGGCGGCAATCCAGGCGTAGGGCCACCAATCCCCGGTGGCAAGAGCGGCGCTGACCGCAACCAACAGAACGCTGATGGTGCCGAACAGGACCGCGAATTTGCGCTCGAAGGTGGTGTCGAGAAGCCGGGCGCGGACAGCTTCCGGTTCCAATTTCATCGGCGAAGAGAACCAGGCAAACAGGCGAGCGGCGGCGCTCCACGTTTTGCGCGGCTCGTTGGTGGTCAGGGATAGGTCGCTTGCCAGTCGAGCGCTCCGTGCCGGTCGACACAGTCTTCGCCGGCATGCTGGGCCAGGGTGATTAACATTCGCTTAGAGCATCCGGCGCAAAACCGGGCTTTCGGAACTCCCCGTTCCGCCGCTCTGGAGCAATTCCAGGAAAAGTGTGAAGCGGTTTTCCGTCCGGAATTGCGTCAAAACAAAAAGATAGAGCGGTTCGGCGTTTCTGCGAAACGATGAACCGTTCTAGCGGATCTGCCGCCGGATGGCCGGTTTTAGCTTGCCGGCCCCGGTTGTCTGCGGACTGCAGGCCGACGCGGCGGACCCGGCTCGGGATAGGTCTTCGCCGCACGTGCCGGCTGCCCATGAGGGGTTTCGATCAGCGTGATCTTCTGCCAGATCTTTCGCGAGAGGCTCGAAGCCAGGTTCTCGATGTCGTTGACGCCGTCGATGACCACGGCGTCATTGACCGACTGCGCAAACAGCGCGGCGATCTTGCCGGTGATCGACAGCATCTCGGAGCAGTAGTCGAGATAGCGGGCAAGGTCGGCGGCGTTGGTGATGCGGGCTGGCGAATGCGCAGTCGGCTTGAAACTGGCTGAAAGCGTTGCCGGATCCTTGGTCAGCTGGTGCATGTCGATGACGTCGGATCAGCGAACGCAGCCCGTGGAGCTGGCGAAACACCCGCTTGCGCTTGATCCGCTCCTCGGAGCGAATCAGGGCCAGAAAGCCCAGCACCGCGAGGATGATCATGTTGAGGGAGGCTTCGATGCCTTGCATCGACTGGAAGGCATCGTGGTTTCCCGAGATGCGGCCGAGCGGCAGGATTGTGCCGACGAACAGGAACATCAGCGCTCCGACGACGAAGGCGGCGATGATGAGGCCGCGCAGCCACCAGATCGGCGCCTCCAGCGCCTTGGCTGCCTTTGCCAGATCGCGCGACAGCGACACGAGCTCGGCGGCGACGCCGCGCAAGCCGGCATCGGGAAAACGCTCGGCGACGCGCTCTTCCAGCCGTTCGGCGGTTTCGAGGATCAGTTTCGAATCAAGCGAGCGGTAGCGCATGACGAAATATCCGATCGGCGCTCAGGGTTCGGCCGGTGCGTTGGTGCGCTTGCCGTAGCGGTTGGGTCCCGGCTGCCCGGGAAATAGGCAAAGCACGAGGAAAGCGATAATCGAGACAACCGGCACGAACAGCACCAGCGCCGCAACGCCCGGCTTGTCGAGGTCGTGCAACCGCTTCACCGCCAGCACCACGTTCGACCAAAGCGAGGCAATGAAGGCGATGAAGAAAATGAACGACCACATGTTGCTCTCGGTAGTGCCTTCCGGAACCAGCGTGAAACGGTAGAGTGGGAGGGCCTGTATGATGGCCACCAGCAGTCCTCCCAGAAAATAGGCCGCGCGGCTGACGCGGCCCGAAGTTCTGAAGAAAAGCCAGATGAGGTCTGATCTGTCAGGCAAGCGAATTCCGTCCGTATTCGTTGAGAAAGATCAATCGCGCAGCAATTCGTTGATCGATGTCTTGGAACGGGTTCTGGCGTCGACCCGCTTGACGATGACGGCGCAGTAGAGGCTGGGGCCGGGCTCGTTGTTTGGAAAAGGCTTGCCCGGCAGCGAGCCGGCGACGACGACGGAATTAGGCGGCACCTCGCCGTAGAAGATCTCGCCGGTGGCGCGGTCGACGATCTTGGTCGACTGGCCGATGAAGACGCCCATGCCGAGCACCGAGCCTTCGCGCACGATGCAGCCTTCGACCACTTCGGAACGGGCGCCGATGAAGCAATTGTCCTCGATGATGGTTGGGCCGGCCTGCATCGGCTCCAGCACACCGCCGATGCCGACGCCGCCCGACAGATGCACATTCTTGCCGATCTGGGCACAGGAGCCGACCGAAGCCCAGGTGTCGACCATGGTGCCGCTGTCGACATAGGCGCCGATATTGACGAAGGACGGCATCAGCACGGCGCCGGGCGCGACATAGGCGGAGCGGCGCACGATCGACGACGGCACGGCGCGGAAGCCCGCCTTCTCAAAATCGACGGCGCTCCAGCCGTCGAACTTCGAAGGCACCTTGTCCCACCATACCGCCTGACCGGGACCGCCCTTTATGATCTCCATCGGGGTGAGCCGGAACGACAGCAGCACCGCTTTCTTCAGCCACTGGTTGACGTGCCATTTGCCGTCGGCCTGCCGCTCGGCGACGCGGGCGACGCCCCGGTCGAGCAGGTCGAGCGCCGATTGGATGGCCTCGCGCGTCTCGCCGCGGGTTGCGGTCGAAATCGTGTCGCGTTCCTCGAAGGCGTTCTCGATAATCTCCTCGAGGCTCGCGAGATCGGGCTTCGACATGAATTCGCTCCATTACCAAGCTGTTAAGGGCCGGCGCCTTAACCTGTTTGAAAGTCGCGCGGACCCTATGTGAAGGCTTGGGGAGGGTCAATCGCGGCAGCGTCACGGGACGGCGCAGGTGAATGATTGGACGGGTAAAGCAAATATGACTCCCATGGAAAAGACGGGATGGACGCCGCTGCCGCATTCGGACGAGGATCTGGAGCGGTCGAGAAGCGTGCCGGACACGCCGCAAACGCGCGCGGAGACATACCGGCTGGCCTGGAACGATCCCGATTTCATGACGCGGCGCGAGTTGCGCGCGGTCAGGCTGCAGCTCGAACTGCTGAAACCGGAGATGATCCTGGCCGAGCGCGGCATCCAATCGACCGTCATCCTGTTCGGCGGCGCCCGCATTCCCGAGCCCGGCGGCGAAGCCTGGGCGGCCAAGAACGAGACGCAGAAGAAGAACCTCGAGCAAAACAGCAAATATTACGAGGAGGCGCGCAAATTCGCCCGCCTCTGCTCGCAGCAATCGGCCACCTCGTACTTTCGCGAATTCGTCGTGGTGACCGGCGGCGGGCCGGGCGTCATGGAGGCCGGCAATCGTGGCGCCGACGATGTTGGCGCGCCGTCGATCGGTCTCAACATCGTGCTGCCGCACGAGCAGGCGCCAAACGCCTACGTGACGCCGGAACTCTGCTTCAACTTCCACTATTTCGCGGTCCGCAAGATGCATTTCGTCATGCGTGCCAAGGCCGTTGCGGTATTTCCAGGCGGCTTCGGCACGATGGACGAGTTCTTCGAAACGCTGACCCTGATCCAGACCGGCCGCATGGAACGCGTGCCGGTCATCCTGTTCGGCAAGGCTTTCTGGGCAAGGGCGATCGACCTCGATTTCCTCGCCGAGCAAGGCACGATCACGCCCGGCGACCAGGATATCATCGATTTCGTCGACACTGCCGACGAGGCCTGGGGGATCGTCAGCCGCTTCTATAAACTTTGACATGCAAGCAAGGACTTGAAGCGCGCCGGCTGCCTCAAGCAGGGACTTCCACGATCGCCGTGAGAAAGCCGGCGAGGTCGTCGGTGACGAAGTCCACATCGTCCTCGTTGGCCGGGTCGCGTTCCCAGATTTCCGAGAAGGTCGGCTCGAAATTGCGCGGCACCACCAACACTGTGGTCATGCCCAGCGATTTCGGCACCGACAGGTTGCGGGCAAGATCTTCGAACATCACCGCATTTTGCCCGGTAACGGCGTGGAGTTCGGCAAATTTCTCATAGGATTGCCGCGCCGGCTTGGGGTTCAGTCCGGCTGCGACGATATCGAAAATATCATCGAAATGCTCGAGAATGCCCAACTGCCGCGCGGTGCGTTCGGCATGCCGGCGATCGCCATTGGTGAAGATGAATTTACGGCCGGGAAGCTGGCGAATGGCGGTGCCTAGGACGGGATCTGGAACCAGCCAGGAATAATCGATGTCGTGGACCTTCTCGAGAAAATCGTCGGGGTCGATGCCGTGGCGCGTCATCAATCCGTTCAGCGTCGTGCCATATTCGCGGTAGAGCTCCTTTTGCAGCTTGCGTGCTTCCTCGCGCGGCAGCGTCAGCAATTCTCCGACGTAGGCGGTCATCTTCACATCGATCTGCGAAAACAGATTCGAATGATGCGGATAAAGCGTGTTGTCGAGATCGAACACCCAGTCGGTGACATGGGCAAAGCGGGCGGGGTCGGGAAGTGTGGTCATACGTCCTTATGGCACGAAACGATCTTTCTAACAGGAGGTTTATCCACAACCTATGCGCGCCCTGGGTGGTAAAAATGGCGCCATGATTAAAATCTTAAGGATCGCCGAAAGGTGACATTCAGCGCTTTGCTGGAACCAAGACGGACCAGTGGGAGCAAGCGATGAATCGCATATTTCTAAAGTCTGCCGCCATCGCTTTCGCCTCCGTCGCGGTCTCGCTTTTGCTGACGCTGATCGTCGTGCCGGCAATGGGGTTTCCGATCAATCGCACCATCTGGCTGACATCCACCGTGTGCCCGCTCGCGCTTGCCTGGAGCGTCGGCGCCTATACCTTCTGGCAGGGCGAAAGGTTGCAGACCGCGCATCGCGAGCTCGCCCGCGCCCATGCCCAACTCGCCGCCGCGCACAGGCGCCTGGCGGAAAAGGCGAGCCGCGACGACATGACGGGCATGCTCAACCGCGAAAGTTTCTTTGCCGCTCTCGACGGCTCCCGGCGCAAATCCGATCGCGGGGCATTGCTGATCGTCGATGCCGACCATTTCAAGACCATCAACGACAGCTACGGCCATCTGATCGGCGACGATGCGCTGCTCCTGATCGCAAACGCGATAGAGCGTGGCGTGCGCAGCGGCGACGTGCTTGGCCGCATCGGCGGTGAGGAATTCTGCGCCCTTCTGATTGGTGCCACCGAACACGAGGCCAGGCGCGTCGCCGAGCGCATCCGGCGTGAAGTCGAGCGTATCCGTTTCCGGCCCGTCGACGAACGAACGGTTCCGCTGACAGTCAGTATTGGCGGCATCACCTGCGGCAGAGACGCCGCAGTTTCGGAGCTGATGCGCGCCGCCGACCAGCGGCTCTACGAGGCCAAGCATCGCGGCCGCAATCTGTCGATCATCGACCGCGATATTTCCGAAGCCGCCTGAGCTCGGCCCTAAGCCTTCTGCTGCATTCAACCGCGCCGCTGCCAGACTGTCAAAATCCGAAGATGGCGAGGCGGAACAGCAGGGCGGCCGCCGCCAGCGCGACCAGAGCGATGCCAAGGCCAATGGGAGAGCCCCAGCCATACCACTCCATCGCCAGCTTGGCATATTTGAACTCCTCAGCCGGTGTGAGTAGGCCGCGCATTGGGGTCTGATTCATGTTTCACTCCTTGCAGGCTGCGACAGGCCTTGCCTTGCGCCTGATGCAGCATATTACTATAATGGCCGTAATGTTAGGCAGATTGATAGTTAGATGATCGAAATAAATTCGTCAAGCATGAATCGGGCCGACATGAAGACCGCCATCAGCCTTGCCATTATGGGCTGGCAGGACGCGACGCAGGCTTATGACGAGGCAGTGGGCGATAAGCTTGGGCTGAGTATGGCGGAACGCCATTGCCTGGCGCTGCTCTATGGCGGCCCGCGATCGGCTGGCGAGGTCGCGGCCGCAACAGGGTTGACGCCGGCCGCGGTCACCGCGCTGATCGACCGGCTGGAGGCACGCGGCCTGCTGACACGAACGCGCAGCCTCGAGGACAGGCGCAAGGTGGTCATAGAGGCGACGGAACTCACGCGAGAACTATCGACGCGCTATTATGGCGCGATCGCGCAGGAGGGGGAAAAGGTGATCGCCACATTCAGCGACACTGAACTCGCCACGATCCTGCGCTTCGTTACGGCGTCGCTCGACCTTCAGCGCGACCAGCTGGCCCGGCTGAAGGCCGAGGCGTTGGAAATAACCGACAGCCTATAGGCTCGCCGGGTCGAGCGCTGGCTCGCCTTTGCGGCGCGCCACGATCGCCGCAAGATCGGCGGTCTCGAAAGCATCACGCAGGGCGTCGAACGACGGCAGCACGAAATAGGCACGCTGGAACTTGTCGATCTCGTAGCCGGTGCGCATTACAGTTTCCAGGTCGAAGGGGACATGGTGCGCCTCGCCGCCTTCGACCGCGAACTGAAGCTCGGTGAAGGATGACATCAGCCCGGCACCGAAAGCCTTCAGCGGCTGGCCCGGCTCGCGTATCAGCCCGTATTCGACGGTGTACCAGTAAAGCCTGGTGATCATCTCGTCGCCGCCGAGCGCAATCACGCTGTCGGCCTTTTTGCCATACATCTGCATGAAGTCGGCAAAGACCGGCTGCGTCAGGATCGGCACGTGACCGAAGAAATCGTGGAACATGTCGGGCTCGACGATGTAGTCGAGCTCCTTTTGGGTTCGCAGCCAGTTGGTGACCGGGAAGCGGCGGTTGGCGAGGTGGTCGAAGAACGGCTGGGCGGGGATGAGCCCCGGCACGGCGACGATCTCCCAGCCGGTGAGCTTGCGCAGCTTCTCACTGACCGCACCGAAATCCGGGATCTTGTCGAGAAGGCCGAGCGCCGCGACGCCATCGAGATAGGAATGGTGGGCGAGCTTCCTGGTCAGCTTCGTCTGGCGGTCGCACAGCGTGCGCCACACCGCCTGTTCTTCGTCGCTATAATTGTAGCCCTGCGCCACGGTGAAATCGGCACGGCAGACCGAATAATCGCCGCGAAGGCCTCGCGCAGCGCATTCGCGGGCATAGTCGGCAACGTTCATTGTCATGGCTTGCTCTCCCTGGAAATCATGATCAGCGGATTGCCGGAAATTCTAGCCGGATGGCGCGAGGCAAATCAGCTTTGATGGTGGCTCAAATGCGGGGTTGGAGGTAAAAGACTCCACGATCGAGCTTTGGGAGAGTGAAAATGCCTCAGTTTGATGAATTCGAGATCAAGATGCTCGACATCCTGCAGCGCGACGGGCGCAAGCCGGTCTCCGAATTGGCGCAGGAGATTGGGCTGTCGACGACACCTTGCGCGCGGCGCTTCGAGGCCCTTCAGCAGGCGGGCATCATAAAGGGCTTTGCTGCGGTGCTCAG
This sequence comes from Mesorhizobium sp. M0698, assembly GCF_040320455.1. NCBI lineage: Bacteria > Pseudomonadati > Pseudomonadota > Alphaproteobacteria > Hyphomicrobiales > Phyllobacteriaceae > Mesorhizobium > Mesorhizobium sp. M0698. Next base: position 118,483 of record NZ_JAMYPQ010000003.1, read on the forward strand.
CCGCCGCGCCGTCGGGCTGATGGTCGAAGTGTTCATCCAGGTGCGCCTCGTAACCCACAGCGACGGCTCGCCCGAAACCTTTATCGCCGCCGTGCAGCGCATGGACGAGGTGTCGTCGTGCTGGACGATGACTGGAGACTACGATTTCCTGCTGCATGTCATGGTGCCGTCGGTCGACGAGCTCAATGCCTTCGTCATGCACCGGCTGATGCGGCTCGAAGGCGTGCGCGACGTACACACTCAGCTTGTGCTGCAGAACATCAAGGGGCCCGGCCATGTCCCGCTTGCACATCTCAGACGATAGGCATTTCTGCGGAAAAGCTGCACACAAACTGCTGAAGCGAGCCAATCTCCGGAACTAGATCGCCGACTACGACATGCGGACCGCCATTGCATAAGGCCCGCCATGAAAATCGTCCTGATCAACCCGCCGCATACCGCCATCGGCAGCCGTGTGCCGGACGACCATCTGCCGCCGCTCGGCTTGCTGACACTGGGCGGTCCGCTGATCGACGCGGGACACGAGGTGCGGCTCGTCGATGCCGAATTCGGGCCGATGCCGCTTGCCACGCTGGTCCGGGACGCCTTGAGCGATCATCCCGACTGCATTCTGATCGGCCATTCCGGCTCGACCTCTGCGCATCCGACAGCCCTGCTGATCGCCGGCATGGTCAAGGACATCGAGCCAGCGACAATCCTGATTTATGGCGGCGTGTTTCCGACCTATCACTGGCGCGACATACTGGCCGAAACGCATGCCTTCGACTTCATCGTGCGCGGCGAGGGCGAGGCGACAATCGTCGCGCTGGTCGAAGCGCTTGAGAAACGCAAGCCGCTGTCGGACGTGGCGGGGATCGCTTTTCCTGACGATTTGCGCCAGCCCTTTGCCACCAAGCCGGCAAGAACGATCGCCAACCTCGACGTCTACCGCATCGGCTGGGAACTGATCGATTTCAGTCGCTACAGCTATTGGGGAGGCAAGCGTGCGGTGGTCATGCAGTTCTCGCGAGGCTGCCCACATCTGTGCAATTATTGCGGCCAGCGCGGCTTCTGGACGCGATGGCGGCATCGCGACCCCGTGAAGTTCGCGCAAGAGATCGCCTGGCTGCATCGCGAGCATGGCGTCGAGCTGATCAACCTCGCCGACGAGAACCCGACATCCTCCAAAAAAGCCTGGCGCGCCTTTCTCGATGCGATGATCGCCGAGAATGTGCCGGTACTGATCGTCGGCTCGACCCGCGCCGACGACATCGTCCGCGACGCCGACAGCCTGCATCTCTATCGCAAGGCCGGCGTCATCCGCTGGCTGCTTGGTATGGAAAACACCGACGAGCAGACGCTCCAGTTGATCCGCAAGGGCGGCAGCACCTCATCCGACCGCGAGGCGATACGGCTGCTGCGCCTCAACGGCATCTTGTCGATGGCGACCTGGGTGGCCGGTTTCGAGGACGAAAGTTTGCGCGACCTCTGGCGCGGCTTCCGCCAGCTGATCGCTTATGACCCCGACCAGATCCAGGCGCTCTATGTGACGCCGCATCGCTGGACGCCGTTCTTCAGGATTGCCAGGGACCGCAAGGTGATCCAGCTGGACGCCCGCCTGTGGGACTACAAGCATCAGGTCCTGCAGATGACCCGCCTCAAGCCGTGGATGTTGTTCTTCGCCGTCAAGCTGATCGAACTGGCCGTGCAGTCGCGGCCCAAGGCGCTGGCGCGCATCCTGTTCCACAAGGATCCGGAGCAACGGCATTCGATGCGCTGGTACACCAAAATGGGCCGCCGCGTCTGGTTCCGCGAAGTCTGGGGCTTTCTGGTCCGCGACCGCCGCCTGAAAAATGGCCCGACGCTCGCCGAATTCTGGGGCGCGCCGCAAGACGAGGAAGAGGAATCGATGGTTGTCGAACGCCTGTCGCGTCAGTCCGTGACCGCTATTTCGCCAAACGCTTGAGCCCCTCAGACACCCGGCCTCACGGCACGATCAGCGTGCCGGCGCCGTGTTCGGTGAACAGCTCGAGCAGCACCGCATGCGGCGTCTTGCCGTTGAGGATGACGACGCCTGCGACGCCGCGCTCGATTGCCTCGATGCAGGTCTCGACTTTGGGGATCATGCCGCCCGAGACAGTGCCGTCCTTGATCAGGGCCTTGGCCTCGGCCACGGTCAACTCGTCGATCAGCTTCTTGTCCTTGTCGAGCACGCCGGGCACGTCGGTAAGGAACAGCAGGCGCGTCGCCTGGCAGGCGCCGGCGATGGCGCCGGCAAAAGTGTCGGCGTTGATGTTGTAGGTATGGCCGTCGCGGCCGGGCGCCACCGGCGCCAGCACCGGGATCATTTCGGACCGCGCCAGGAGGTCGAGCAATGTGCGGTCGACCTCGACAGGCTCACCAACGAAGCCCAGGTCGAGCACCCGCTCGATGTTGGAATCCGGATCGATCATGGTCTTGCGCGCCTTTTCGGCAAACACCATGTTGCCGTCCTTGCCGCACAGGCCGATCGCCCACTCGCCCTCGGCATTGATCAGCGCGACGATCTCCTTGTTGATCGACCCGGCCAGCACCATCTCGACAATCTCGACGGTCTTCTGGTCGGTGACGCGCAAGCCGCCCTCGAATTTGGATTCGATGCCCATCTTGCTGAGCATGGCGCCGATCTGCGGCCCGCCGCCATGCACGACGATCGGGTTGACGCCGGATTGTTTCAAAAGTGCGATGTCGCGGGCGAAAGCCTTGCCGAGCGCGATGTCGCCCATCGCGTGGCCGCCATATTTCACCACGACCGTCTTGTTCTCGTAGCGCTGCATATAGGGCAGCGCCCTTGAAAGCAGCGCGGCCTGCATTTCGGCGGTGGCGGCGACATCCGTCATCGGCGTGGTTCCCAGCTTGGCATGAACGGCGGCGTCTTAGCGGGAATTGGACGAGGGGGCAAACGGCTTTGCTGTCACGATCGATCAAATCACCGCCTATGCCGGCCGCTGGAGCGGCGCCCGTCGGCCCAGCCAGCCCGAGATCCTTTCCATCTGCGCAGCGAACGACAAAAGCGTTTCCTCGTCGCCGGGGCGGCCGGCGGCCTGGACGCCGAGCGGCAGGCCGGCATCGGTGACGTAAACCGGAAGCGTGATCGACGGTTGCCCGCTGACGTTCTGGATCGCCGGCCAGTGGGTGAACCACAGGCTCTTGTCCATCAGCTGGCCGAATAGCGGCTTGAACTTCAGCAGGCCGGCGAGGCGCAGTCTGTCCAGGACATTCTCGATGAATTCGTCGGCGCCTTTCGGGTCCATGGTGCCGCAGGCGACCGGCGGGTGCGCGATAACTGGCATCAGCACAGCATCATAGTGCGCGGTTTCGGCGATAAGCCGGCGCGAAGTGGCGTGCAGCCGCTGCAGGCCGGCATAGATTTCGCCGGCCGAGAGAATTTCACCGAACCGGCTCATCACGCGCGTGGCGCGTTCGATGTCGCCTGAGATGGAGCGGCCGACGCGCAAGGCCTCGCCACGCATCGTGCCGGCCACCGCCGCAGCGACGGTTCTGGCGAAATCGGCGATGAAATCGCGATCGATATAGGGCAGGTCGATCTCCTCGACGCTGTGTCCGCCTTCGCGCGCCAGCCCGATCGCCGCATCCAGAGCTTTCAACGTCTCTTCCGATATCGGCAGACCGAGCGGCGATTTTCGATAGAAGGCGAGCTTGAGCTTGCCCGGATCGCGCCCAGCCGCCGCAGTGAAACTGCCGTTCGGCGAGGGTGCCGCGTAGGGCGACAGCGGGTCAGGCCCGTGGGTCAGGTCGAGCAGCAGGGCCGTATCGCGCACCGAGCGGGCCAACGCATGGTCGACGACGAAGCCGTACCAGCTTTCGGTGACGAGCGGCGTCAAGGGTACGCGGCCTCGCGAGGTTTTCAGCCCGATCAGCCCGGTACAAGCCGCAGGCACCCTGATCGAGCCGCCGCCATCCGAGGCATGTGCCACCGGCACGACGCCGGCCGCGACCAGCGCAGCCGCACCGCCCGAGGAACCGCCGGTCGTGTGCGCGGTGTTCCATGGATTGCGGGTGACGCCGTAAGCCACCGACTCGGTCACCAGCCTCAGCCCGTGTTCGGGTGCGGTGCTGGTGGCGATCGGAATCAGGCCGGCGGCCAGATAGCGCTCCGTCATCACCGAGCTGAAATCGGGGGTGAAGGCCGGGATGCGGCTGCCGCCATGCGTCGGCACGCCCTTCATAGCGATGCCAAGATCCTTCAGCGCAAAGGGCACTCCGGCAAACGGCAGCTTGCGGTCGACGGTTTTCGCCCGCGCCCGCGCCGCCTCATAGAGCGGTTCGGCGATGGCGTTGATCTCCGGGTGGGTGGCCTCGGCCCGGGCGATCGCCGCATCGACGAGATCTTGCGGTGTAATCTCTCCCTTGTGCACGAGTGCGACCTGGCCGGTTGCGTCATGCTCCCACAGAACCCGCTCGATCGACATGGTCGCCCTCCCGCTCATTGCAAGCTAGCGGGCGGCGATTTCATTGGCAATCGACGCTGGCGCTGCCGGTGCGCAAGACCATTTCAGTCGTTGCAAATACATTGCAATCGCCTAATTTGGCGGCGGATGACGCCGCAGGACATCAGCAACCTGATTGTCCGGACTTCGATGAAGGACCGGGCTGCGTTCGATCTGCTCTACCGGCAGACCAGCGCGAAACTTTTCGGCGTCTGCCTTCGTGTATTGAAGGATCGGGGAGATGCAGAAGAGGCGCTTCAAGAGGTCTTCGTCAAGATATGGACGAAGGCGGACCGTTTCGCCGTTTCGGATCTGAGCCCGATCTCCTGGCTGGTGGCCATTGCGCGCAATCATGCGATCGATCGGATCAGGGCGCGGCGAGAGCCTGCCGCCTATATCGATGCCGCGCTCGACGTGGCCGATCCGGCGCCGGGGCCGGAGGCCATGGCCGTGGCGGGCGGTGAGTCCGAACGCATTTACCATTGTCTCAAGGAATTGGAGAAGGACCGGGCGGCGGCCGTCCGGGGCGCCTATCTGGATGGCAAAAGCTATGCCGAACTGGCGGAGCGCTATGGCGTACCGCTGAACACGATGCGGACCTGGCTGCGGCGCAGCCTGTTGAAACTGAGAGAATGCCTGGAAAGATGACGCTGGCTGACGACAATGGACCGGAACGTGGGGGCGACGACCTGTTCGCCGCCGAATACGTTCTTGGCGTTCTGGCCGCCGATGAACGCGAGATCGCGTCGCGCCGCATCGATGCGGACGCCGCCTTCGCGCGCCTTGTCGATGCCTGGGAGGCGCATCTTTCGCCGATGGCCGCCGCCTATCCGGAGACAGAGCCTCCGATCAGGGTCAAGGAAGCATTGGACCGCCGGCTGTTCGCTGCAGAGCCGCGCGCCGGCCTGTGGTCGAGCCTTGGCTTCTGGCGCGGTCTTGCCGCCGCCGCCATTGCGGCGCTGGCGATCTACATCGCCGTGCCTTACTTCCGCCCGTCCACCGAACCGCCGCAGGCGCGGCTTGTCGCCTCGCTGGCGGCCGAAGGCAGCGACGTCAAATATCTCGTCGTCTACGATGCCGCCCGTCACGAGGTCGGTCTTTCCCACGTTTCCGGCGAGCGGGCCGCCGGCAAGGACTTCGAGCTGTGGATGATCGAAGGCAAGAAGGCGCCGGTGTCGATGGGCGTCATCCCGGCCGGTGCGACCGCGCATTTGGCCATCCCGCCCGCCGTCCAGGAGAAATTGGCGCAAGGCGCCGTGCTTGCGGTCAGCGTTGAGCCTGCCGGCGGTTCACCGACCGGCCAGCCGACTGGACCGGTGGTCGCAGCGGGCGATCTGAAGAGCATCTGACCGCTTCTCATCTCCGGAAGCAGACCTGAAATCTATCTCCCGCGATTTAAACGCATGCAAAGCTTGTTGGCGGCTGTCGATCCGCGCCGGGCAAATTGCAGCGACAAATATTTTTTGCGGAGAGGGCGAAACTCCAGCATTTCTATCGCGTATCTCCTTGCGTTCCCAAATGAGGGGAACGATAACCCGAGGAGATTGAAATCATGCGTAAATTCGCCACCATTTTGCTTGCCGGCACGGTCGCCATTTCCGCGCTCGCCACCATTGCCTATGCTCAAAATCCGATGGTCGGCGGCGCCGCCATGTATGCCCAGAAAAACATCGTCGAAAATGCTGTCAACTCGAAGGACCACACGACGCTGGTCGCTGCCGTCAAGGCAGGCGGCCTGGTCGATACGCTGCAAAGCGCTGGCCCCTTCACTGTGTTCGCGCCGACCAACGAGGCCTTTGCGGCACTTCCAGCCGGCACGGTGGAGACGCTGCTCAGGCCTGAAAACAAGGACAAGCTCGTCAAGATCCTGACTTGCCATGTCATCGGCGCCAAAGCGATGGCCGCCGACGTGGCCAAGATGGTGAAGAACGACGGCGGCACCCACAAGGTCAAGACGGTCGGTGGTTGCGAACTGTCGCTCAAGGCCGACGGCGGCAAGGTCACCGTGACCGACGAGAACGGCAACGTCGCCAATGTGACGATCGCCGATGTCGAGCAGTCCAACGGCGTCATCCACGTCGTCGACAAGGTTCTCCTGCCGAAGATGTAACAAACGCACGCTGCCGGCGAAGATATCGCTAAGGGCCTCCCTGCGCACACTCCGCGCCGTTCACGCAAGATGTGGATAGGCGCGGAGTCCCGCTTTGAGGACAGCGATCGTCACCGGCTTTTGATTTCCGTGTGGCGGTCGAATTTGGCACAAGCAATGACAGGAGGAATGGCCATGAACCGTCGCGAGCTTCTTTTGAGTGGTGCGGCAGCCATTGGCGTTGTCGCAGGCGCCACCGCGCTGCGCATGGGCGGAGCCCAGGATGCAGGCGCGGCTGAGACTTTCGAGGTTACCAAGACCGAAGCCGAGTGGCGCGCCATCCTGTCCGACGCGGCCTTCAATGTGCTGCGCAAGGAGGGCACGGAATACCCGGGCACCAGTCCGCTGCTCAACGAGCACCGCAAAGGCATCTTCGCTTGCGCCGGCTGCGGCCTGCCGGTCTATTCGTCAGAGACCAAGTTCGATTCCGGCACAGGCTGGCCGAGCTTCTGGCAGGAAATCCCGAATTCCGTCGGCAAGACCGTGGACAGGTCTTTGGGCATGACCCGCACGGAGGTCCATTGTCGCCGCTGCGGCGGCCATCTCGGCCACGTATTCGACGACGGTCCGCCGCCGACCGGGTTGCGACACTGCATCAATGGCGTTGCCTTGACCTTCAAGCCGGCGACGGCGTGAGGACGGCTGCGACCCTGACTTTGTCGGAGCGCGAGAGGACTTCGTAATGGTTGATTTTGCGCATGACCCCGAAAATCGCATTTCGGGGTCATGCGCGAGGGCGCCAGGCGGGGGATCCAGCGCGCCTCAATGGCCTCCGCCACCGCCGCCCTGAGCGGCTGGCTTGCGGATCACCAGGGTGAAGAGCCCAAGCGTCGCGAACAAAACCGTCAGCATGAAGAATACGTCCATGAACGACAGCAGCGACGCCTGCTGCTGGACCATGCCTGACAGTTTGGAGATGGCCGCCTTGGAGGCGTCGAGCCCGGCGGTCTGCTCGAAGTTGAGCGTCATGTTCTGCAGCTTCTGCTGCGCAGCGGCACTTCCCCATTGCACGTGCTCGGAGAGCCTGGCGTAGTGGAAGGCATTGCGGTCGATCAGCACGGTGTTGATGACTGCCAGGCCGACGGCGCCGCCGAGATTGCGGGTCAGGTTGAACAGGCCAGACGCATTCTTCAGCCGCTCCGGCGGCAAGGTTCCGAGCGCAATGTTGTTGATCGGCACCATGCAAAGCATCATCGAGCAGCCGCGCAGGATCTGCGGGATCAGCAGTTCATAGAAATCCCAGTCGGCGGTTAGATGCGTCATCCACCAGGTCCCCGTGGCGAAGCCGAAGAAGCCGATCATCATCATGATGCGCGGGTCCATCTTGTTCGACAGGATGCCGGAGATCGGCGCAGTGAAGAACATGGCTAGGCCGCTGACGAACAGCGCCTCGCCGATCATCATCGAATCGTAGCCGCGGATCCGCCCCAGGAACACCGGATAAAGATAGGTCAGACCGTAGAGGCCGATGCCGACGACGAAGGAGAACAGCGAGCCGAAGGCAAAATTGATATTGCTGAAAGCCCTCAGATCGACAATCGGCTCCTCGGCGGTGAACACGCGCCAGAAGAACAGCACCGCGCCGAAGGTCATGATGACGGCGCAGATGAACACCGCCTGATCCTGCAGCCAGTCGTTGTTGGGACCTTCCTCCAGCACATATTCCATGCAGCCGAGGAAGGCGGCCATGCCGGCAAGCCCCCACCAGTCGAACTTGCTGAACAGCTTGAGATTGGGTTTGTCGAAGTCGATCAGCGACCAGGCGGCCGTCGTCACCAGAATGCCGGGCACGACGTTGACCAGGAACAGCCAGTGCCAGGACATGGCATGGCTGATATAGCCGCCGACGGTCGGGCCGATGGTTGGCGCCAGCGTCGCTACCAGGCCGATCATCGGCGAGACGATGGCGCGACGCGACGGCGGGAAGATGGTGAAGGCGGCTGCAAAGACGCTCGGGATCATGCCGCCGCCGATGAAGCCCTGCACGGCGCGGTAGACGATCATCTGGTCGATATTGGTTGCGGTCGCCGCCAGCGCGCTGGCCGCGGTGAAACCTGCCGCCGAGATTGTGAACAGCACCCGCGTCGACAGCATCCGGCTGAGGAAGCCCGACAGCGGGATCATCACCACCTCGGCAATCAGATACGCCGTCTGCACCCAAGGAATCTCGTCCGAACTGGCGCTCAGGCCCGCCTGGATCTCGGCCAGCGAGGCCGAGACGATCTGGATGTCCAGGATGGCCATGAACATGCCGAACACCATTGCCAGGAAGGCGATGACGCGGCGTGTCGAGATGTGGTCAACCGGCACCGGCATGGCTGGCGTCGGCGCCGATCCTGCAGTTAGGGTTGCGGTCGCCATGACCTTTGCTCCCGGTTCCGCTTTACTTCGATGCCGAAGGCGCCGTGCGGCTGTCGACGGCGACGACGACGCTCAGGCCGGCGCGCAGCTTGCCCGTCTTCAGCACATCCGCGGGCACGTCGATGCGAACCGGAACGCGCTGCACCACCTTGGTGAAATTGCCTGTGGCGTTCTCCGGCGGCAGCAGCGAGAACACTGCTCCCGAAGCCGGGGCCAGCGACGACACGGTACCCTCGATGTCCTGACCGTCGATCGCGTCGACCGACACTCTGACCTTTTCACCAGGCACCAGCCGGGCAAGCTGGGTCTCCTTGAAGTTGGCGACGATGTAGAGCTTGTCCATTGGCACGATGACGGCGAGCTTCTGTCCGGGGCTGATCAGGTCGCCCTGCTCGACCGAGCGGTTGCCGACCACGCCGTCATAGGGTGCGCGCAGCACGGTGAAGGACAGATCCCGCACCGCCTTGTCGTGGGCAAGCTGCAGCGAGGCCAGCGTGCTTGCCGATTCCGCCCGCTGCGCCTGAAGCACGCCGATATTGGCCTGAGCCGCCGCGATCTGCGCGTCGGCGCCGGCTAGTGCGGCATTGGCTTGCTCGACCGCCGTCTGGGCATCGTCCAACTGGGCCTGGGTACCGACGCGGGTCTTGAGCAACTGGGCGGCACGAACCTGAGCTCGCTTCGCATTATCGGCCGCGGCCTGGTCGGCGGTCTTCTGCGCCTGCGCCTGCTTGAGCGAGGCGCGCGCCGCCTCGGTCTGGGCATCGATGCGGTCGAGCGTCTTGCTCAACGTGGCGATCTGCGCCTCGGCCTGGGCAACGGCTATCTTGTAGTCGCCGTCATCGACGATCAGCAGCGGGTCGCCGGCCTTCACCTGCTGGTCCTCGGTCACTTTGACCTGATCGACATAACCCGAGATTTTTGGCGAGATGAACGCCGTGTCGGCCTGGACATAGGCGTCGTCGGTCGTGATCATGAAGCGCCCGTCGGTCCAGTAATCATAGCCATACCAGGCGCCGGCGCCCAGCAGGGCCAGGCCGATGATGGGCAGCAACATCGAGCGCATCGAGCGCTTCTTCTTGGCGGGAGCCAGCGGGGTGACGTCGGCGGGCTTGAGAGGGGTTTCCGGCGCTTCGATCGCAGGCTGGACCTTGGCACTGGGGAAGGGGCGGACTTCGGCACTGGTGGGCGCGTTCGAGGACATGATATCTCTCTAAAATTAACTGGCGCTGAATTTTGTCAGACTGAACCGTTCGGTTCGATCTCGACGTTGACTTAGCGCTTAAAGAGGACCATATCAAGAGCAATCGAACCGGATGGTTCGAATTATTTTACGAGGTGTGACATTATGGCCGAAGCCCCCAAGGCCGCTCCTTTGCCTGATTCAGGCCCATTGTCCAGCGCCGGCAAGGAGCAGTGCGATCTGCTGGACAGTCTGCCGCGCGGCCGCCCGGCCGCGGGGCAAGACCCGGTTAAGCGCAGCCAGATCATCGACGGTGCGCGCCGTGTCTTCATCGACAAGGGCTTCGAAGCCGCGTCGATGAACGACATTACGCGCGAGGCCGGCGTGTCCAAGGGCACCATCTATGTCTACTTCGCCAACAAGGAAGAGCTGTTCGAAGCGCTGATCGAGGAAGAGCGCGGCACGATTTTCAAGAACATGTACGAAGTGCTCGACCAGATTGGCGACCTTCGCCAGACGCTGGTGAAGTTCGGCATCGTGCTGTCCATGAAGATCACTTCGGCGAGGGTCATCCTAGCGCAGCGGACGGTGATCGGCGCGTCGGAACGCATCCCGGAGCTTGGTGCCCGGTTCTACGAACGCGGCCCGAAGCGTGGCCATGACAGGGTCGTCGTTTTCCTCAACATGGCTATCGAACGCGGCCTGCTGAAGATCGACGACGTCGAGCTTGCCGCCTATCAGTTCACCGAGCTGTGCCTGGCCGGTCTTTTCCGCCAGTGCATTTTCGCCTATCGCACCAAGGCGCCAAGTGCGGCCGAGATCGAACACATCGTCAGGTCGGGCGTCGATGTGTTCCTGAAGGCCTACGGCACCGAACAGCTTGCAGAGCAGGAACGGGTCTCCAGCCCCGCCTGACAGGCTGCCAGGGTCGGTGGCCTATCCGCCATTGGCGGCGAGCACGATCGCCGCACGCAATCCCTCGAGGCCCTCGCTCTTTTCCGACGACGTGGCGAGCACGAAGGGAAATGCCGCCGGGCGTTTCTTGATCTTCTGGAGCGTTTCCTCGATCAGCCGCGGTACCCCCGCCGCCTTGATCTTGTCGGTCTTGGTCAGCACGATCTGATACGACACCGCCGCCTTGTCGAGCAGCGACAGCACCTCGTCGTCCTTGGCCTTGATGCCATGGCGGGCATCGATCAGCACGTAGACGCGCTTCAGCGTCACCCGGCCCTTGAGATAGTCGAACACGAGCTTCGTCCACTCGTCGACCTTTTCCTTCGGTGCCGTGGCGTAGCCATAGCCTGGCATGTCGACCAGCGCCATCGGCGGCAGATCGGCGCCTTCTCCCGAAAATCCGCCAGGCACGAAATAGTTGAGCTCTTGCGTGCGGCCCGGCGTGTTGGAGGTGCGCGCCAGCCCCTTTTGGTTGACCAGCGCGTTGATCAGCGACGATTTGCCGACATTGGAGCGGCCGGCAAAGGCGATCTCGGGTGGACCCTCCGGCGGCAGGAATTTCATCGCCGGCACGCCGCGGATGAAGATCCAGGCTCGCGTGAACAATTCGATGCCGATCGTGGTCTTGTTCAACGCGTTCAAACCGCTGCCTCCAGAAGAAAAATGTTGCTGCCACGAATGGCATCGAGATTGCGGCTGATCTTTTCCACCGGCCAGTGCCACCACGCCAGCGCCAGCAGCCGCCGGATGGTCCTGTCGTCGAAGCGCATCTTCACCACCTTGGCCGGATTACCAGCGACGATCGCATAGGCCGGCACATCGTGCGTCACCACCGACTTTGCCGCGACGATGGCGCCGTCGCCGATCTTCACGCCGGGCAGCATAACCGCTTCCATGCCGATCCAGACGTCGTTGCCGACGATTGTATCGCCGCGCACCTCCTTCGACCATGTCGCCGGGTCGAAACCTTCTTCCCAGCCATGGCCGAAGATGTTGAACGGATAGGTCGAAAAGCCGGACATGGCGTGATTGGCGCCGTTCATGATGAAGCGCGCACCCTCGGCAATGGCGCAGAACTTGCCGATGATCAGCCTGTCGCCGATGAACGGATAATGATGCAGCACGCATTTTTCGGCGAATTTGTCGGGTCCGTCAGGGTCGTCATAATAGGTAAAGTCGCCAATCTCGATATTCGGCGCCGTCACCAGCGGTTTCAGAAAGCCGACGCGCGTGTGCAACGGGATCGGATGCTTGATCGATGGATTGGGTCCGGTCATATCGAGCTCCGTCGAGCAACTGCCAGCCAGGTCAAAATAGCGCGATCCGTCCGGCAGTACCAATCGCTTAATCCAGGCGGGCAGCTTGTGCAAAAAGCCCCGGACGAACCGGGGCTTTTTGGTCTCGCATAGTCGGAGTGCCGGCTATTCCGCCGGCGACGGTTTCTTGCGGAACAGCGCGACCAGATTGTCCCACAATTCGATCTTGGCGCCTTGCCGCTTCATGATCACACCCTGCTGCAGGATCGACAGTGTGTTGTTCCAGGCCCAGTAGATGACCAGGCCGGCCGGAAAACCCGCCATCATGAAGGTGAAGATCACGGGCATCCAGGTGAAGATCGCAGCCTGCGTCGGGTCCGGCGGCGTCGGGTTCATGCGCATCTGCAGGAACATCGTCACACCCATGATCAGCGGCCAGACGCCGATCATCAGCATGTGCGGCAAGGTAACGGGGATCAGTCCGAACAGGTTGAAGATCGACGTCGGGTCCGGCGCCGCCAGATCCTGGATCCAGCCGAAGAACGGCGCGTGCCGCATCTCGATGGTGATGTAGAGCACCTTGTAGAGCGAGAAGAACACCGGGATCTGCAATGCCACCGGCCAGCAGCCGGCGAGCGGATTGATCTTTTCGGTCTTGTACAGCTCCATCATCGCCTGCTGCTGCTTCATCTTGTCGTCCGCGTATTTCTCGCGGATCTCGAGCATCTTGGGCTGCACCTTCTTCATGTTCGCCATCGACGCATAGGACTTGTTGGCGAGCGGGAAGAACAGCGCCTTGACAATGACGGTGGTGGCGAGGATCGCCAGACCGAAATTGCCGAAGAATTTGTAAAGCGTGTCGATCAGCGAGAACATCGGCTGAGTTATGAACCAGAACCAGCCCCAATCGATCAGCTTTTCGAAAAGCCTTATCTTGCGATCTTTCTCGTAAGCATTGATCTTGTTGACTTCCTTTGCGCCGGCAAAGATCTCCGATTCAATGGTCTTGGATTCGCCGGGCTGCAGCGCAATCGCGTCCGTGCGGAAGTCGGCTTGATAGCGATGACGGCCGTCCTCGTAATAAGCGAAGTTTGGCTGAAACTCCTGCGCCTCTGTCGGCACCAGCGTCGCCGCCCAGTATTTGTCGGTGATGCCCAGCCAACCGTCCTTGGACTTGCTCGGTGTGTACTGCTTGTTTTTCTCGAGATCGGCGTATTTGTGTTCCTGCAGGCCTTCGCTGCCGGTGACGCCGATCAGGCCTTCGTGCAACACATAGATGCTGGCGACCGCCGGCTTGTCGAAGCGGGTGATGCGGCCGTAATTGAACAGCGAGACAGGGCTGCTACCGGAATTCTGCACGGTGTCGGAAACGGTGAACATGTAGTCGTTGTCGACCGAGAATGAGCGTTTGAAAGTCAGGCCCTTGTCGTTGGTGAAGGTGAGCGTCACTGGTGTAGCCGGCGTTAGCGTCGGATTGCCGTCGACGTTCCAAACGGTCTTGGGTCCCGGCAGCGTTCCCACCTTGTCTTCGCCAACAAAGCCGATCTCGGCGAAATATCCGTTCGGCAGCGACTCAGGATTGAGCAGCGCGATCTTGGGTGAGTTTTTGTCGACCGTCTCCGTGTAGTGCTTGAGCTTGAGATCATCGAGACGCGCGCCGGTGAGGTTGATCGAGCCTTCGAGGCTCGGCGTGTCGATCTTGACGCGGCTGGTCGAGGCAATCGCCTGGTCGCGGCTGGCCGGCGTCACGGCGTCGCCGCCAGGCGCGCTCGGAATGGCGCCCGGCTGCACCGGTGTTTCGCTGGCGCCCGGGCTGGTGCCTTGGGCAGCCTTCTTCTGCTCCGCCACGCGCTGCTCTTCGATGCGGGCGGCTTCGCGCTGCATCTCGCTGCGCGGCATCACATAGAAATATTGCCAAAGCGCCAGGATCAGCACCGACAGTGCGATGGTGATGAAGAAGTTGCGGTTGTTTTCCATCGAAGCCCTTGGCCTATCGTGTTCCACGCAATCTGCGGGAGAGTTCGGCCTTCAACTGGCCGAACGGAGTGGTAAGCACGTCTTCGCGCCCGACGATGACATAATCATTGCCGGGCGCCATGTCATCCGCGGCATGCGTGCGCACGGCCTCTCTCAGCCGCCGCCGGATGCGGTTGCGAACGACGGCGTTGCCGACCTTCCTGGTGACGGTGTAGCCGACGCGCGGCGCCTCGCTGTCGCCGCGGCCCAGGACCTCGACGAGGAAAAGCCGCCCGCGGCGCTTTTCGCCGCGGCGGACAGCCAGGAATTCCGCGCGCTTCAGAAGCCGCTTGGGATGGGCACCCGTTGGCTTGCCGGTTGCGGGCAACGATCTTGTCTCTCGCTTGGTGCTCAGGCGCTGAGACGCTTGCGGCCGCGGTTGCGGCGGGCTGCGACGACGCCGCGGCCACCCTTGGTGGCCATGCGGGCACGGAAACCGTGCCTGCGTTTGCGGACGAGTTTGGACGGCTGGTAAGTACGCTTCATTTGTTTAAATACCGCGGGGTGCGGCCCTTCTTGATTCTGTCACTTTGTAACAGGAGCTTTGCCGGGCCGGTTTTGGCGCGATCGAAACCGCGCCGGGACGAATGGCCCGAGCGTGAGCGGGCTTATAGAAAGAAGGGTTTTGGAAGTCAATCCAGCGTGTCGGGCCGGCATTGTCGGACCGGCATCGAAGTCTTGCGGCCCTTTGTCCGGCTTCGGCCAAGGATGAATTTGGCAAAAAAGCCGCAATCGCCTAATCTCACCCGATCAAGCGATCGTGAAGACGAGCAGTCCCTAAGACAAGCAGCCGTGATGACAGGCAGCCGTGACGACGAGCATGAGTGAAGTCCCAGCAACCGACGAACGCATCGCCCAGGCGAAGGCGGCCACCCGCAGGGTGCCGCTGGCGCGCGGCCTGTCGACCAAGTTGCTGCTGCTCACCATCGTCTTCGTGCTCTTGGCCGAAATCCTCATCTTCGTGCCCTGGATCGCCAGCTACAGGCTGAGTTGGCTGAAGGAGAGGCTGAGCACCGCCGCCGCGGTTTCCATCGTCCTGGTGCAGGGCGAACCTGCCTCGCTGTCGCGTGCCGCCCAGAACGACGTACTGATGGCGATCGGCGCCAAGGCGATCGCCGTGCGCGACGGCGGCGTCTCGCGGCTTCTGGTCGTGGCCGAAATGCCGCCGCAGGTCGACGAGCATATCGATATCGCCAATGTCGGCATGATCAAGGGTATGACCGGCGCGCTGGACACGCTGTTTTTCGGCGGCAAGCGGATGCTGCGCGTTTTCGGGCCGGTCGGCGACAGCGACAAAGAATTCGAGCTGATCATGCCCGACCACCGCCTGCGCAATGCCATGCTGATCTATTCGCGCAACGTCGCCTTCGTCTCGCTGCTGATCTCGCTGTTCACCGCCATGCTGGTCTACGCCGCGATAGACCTGATCATGATCGGCCCGATCAGGACGATGACACGCTCGATGCTGTCCTTTTCCGAGGCGCCCGACGATCCCGGTCGCATCATTCACCCCGCCGCCCGGGCCGACGAGATCGGCGTCGCCGAACGCGAGCTGTCGCAGATGCAGGAGCGGCTGCAGAAGATGCTGACCGAGCAGAAGCACCTGGCCGATCTCGGCCTGGCCGTGTCGAAGATCAACCACGACATGCGCAACATCCTCGCCTCGGCGCAACTGATGTCGGACCGCCTGCGCCAGGTCAAGGACCCGACCGTGCAGGCCTTCGCACCAAAACTGCTGCGCGCGCTCGACCGTGCGGTGTCCTACTCGGAGGGCGTGCTGGCCTATGGCCGCACCCAGGAGCCGCCGCCGTCGCGCCGCAGGCTGCGGCTGCGCCAGCTGGTCGAGGACGTCCAGGGCCTGCTCGACATCGAATGCGGCATCGAATTCGTCAACGCCGTCGATCCGGTGCTCGAGGTCGACGCCGATTCCGACCAGCTGTTCCGCGTGCTCACCAATCTTAGCCGCAACGCCGTGCAGGCGATGGCGGCCGACACCGAGAGCGCCGTGGTGCGCCGCCTGACCATATCGGCCGAGCGCATCGGCAGCGTCAGCCGCATCGTCGTCACCGACACCGGCCCCGGCCTGCCGCCAAAGGCGCGAGAAAACCTGTTCGCGGCATTCCGCGGCTCGGCCCGCAGCGGCGGCACCGGCCTTGGCCTGGCGATCGCCCATGAATTGATCCGCGCCCATGGCGGCACGGTGGAGCTGGTCGAAAGCATCGGCGGCCGCACCACATTCGCGGTCACCATTCCCGACCAGCCGGTCCGGCTCGACCAGGCCCGCAACGGACTGCGCCGCCCGGCGTAACGAACCGTTTCGTTACGGACCGTTTCAATTCGCAAATGGTTGGTCCGAGGCTACGAGCCATCAGCTCGGCCGCCGTGCAACGGCGTCTTTCGTTACGGGCCGTTCCGATTGGCAAATGACTGATCCAAGACGACGACCTATCGGCTCGGCCGCCGCGTGACGCGATCTTGCCTTCGCCGGCCGGCGCATGACGGCAAAACATGACGGCAAAACTTTTGGCCAGGATCGGCTTGCTTTTCGCAAATTCAGTCGCTAGGGAACAGCTCACATTCGCGGCCGGTCGCCAGGATCGGATCGCGGGGCTATGCAAAGCATGGCCTGTTGCGCGCCCGTAGCTCAGCTGGATAGAGCACCAGACTACGAATCTGGGGGTCAGGAGTTCGAATCTCTTCGGGCGCGCCAATAAACTCATGCCTACCCCCGGGAACATAAGTAACAGAATCTACCACCGGTGGCCGGAAAGTCGCGAGGGCTGAGCGCCATCCATGCCAAAAAGGGGATCGTCAGCTAATGCTGGGCTCAGTCGGCCTGCTTAATCTCCGGGCCCGGTTCAGTCGGCGGGCCTGGCGTGCAATCCTGGCCAGTGCATTCCTGCACGGGATCTTTCGCCGGCGGGAGACAATTTTGGCCTTCACAATGAACGGGCGGCTGCGTTGTTGCGGCTTTATTGTTCTGCGGCACAGGCCGATCCTCAGCGCGAACGGCCGGCATTCCAACGTCGATCATGGCCGTGCACAAGAGCGCAATCCGAAGCAAATTCATTTTCGCCTCCGCAACTGACAGCGAGACGCAGATTATACCTTCGAACTGCGGCCAACATCCTGTCACCCGCGAACGGCGTTAACAGCGCGTTTCATTGCCGGTCGGAAGGGCGTACCGATTGAGATCGAGCGTCGTCCTCTTCCTGGCAAAATAGCGTCAGAAACGGGGCTTTCGGCCAGAGGTGACTGAAGCCAACCTTCCGATTTTCCTGTACACCTGTTCGAAGGGTTCGAGGTGCGTTAGGGCCTCGCATATTCGAGGTTTTCAGTTCTTTCACGGGGGAACGTACATGACGGCATTCAACAGCGTCCGCTTCCGGGTCAAGCCGGGTAGTGAAGACGAATTCGTCGAACTGTTCAGCAGCGCTCCGCGCAATTTCGAGGGATTGCGAAAAATGGCTCTCATCAAATCGGGAGATGGCGCCTTCTTCTCGATTGGAGAGTGGGACACTTTTCAGCACATGGTCGATGCCAGGCCCAAAATGCTGGGCAATCTTGATCGGTTCCGGCATACGTTGCAGCAGCTTGAGGGCGGATATACGGATGCTGTTTCCGGCGAGACTGTCTTCGAAACGGACGGCAGGAGCAGCGGCAGGTCGGTATAGTTTCGCACTTCGAAAAGCTTATGCCGTGCGCCACTTCCCGGCTCTATCACCTAAACCGCACATTCCCCCTGGAAAGCTCTGCCACCGACCTGCATCCCATCAGCCGCATGTCGCGTTCGATCTCGGTTCGCATCAGGCCGAGCGCCCGTTCGACGCCGGCCTGTCCGGCGGCTGCCAGCGGGAAGAGATAGTAGCGCCCGACGCCGACGGCCTTGGCGCCCAGTGACAGGGCCTTCAGCACATGCGTGCCGCGCTGGACGCCGCTGTCGATGATCACGTCTATCTTGTCGCCCACCGCGTCGGCAATCTCCGACAGTTGGTCGAAGGGGCTGCGCGAGCCGTCCAGCTGTCTGCCGCCATGATTTGACAGAACGATACCGGTGCAGCCGATGTCGACCGCCTTTCTGGCATCGGCGACGCTCATGATCCCCTTCAGGCAAAACTGGCCGTTCCAGAAGCGGACCATGTCTTCGACGTCCTTCCAATCCAGCGATGGATCGAGGATCTCGGTGAAATAGCGGCTGATGGAAAGCGCTCCGCCACCGAGATCGATATGGCCGTCCAACTGGGGCAGGCTGAACTTTTCGTGCGTCAAATAGTCGATAGCCCATCTCGGCTTGATCGCGAACTGCATCATGCCGCCGGGCGTAAGCCGAAAGGGGATGGAAAAGCCGGTCCGCAGGTCACGCTCGCGGTTTCCGCCGGTGACGCTGTCGACCGTCAGCATCATCACCTCGACGCCGGACATCTTGGCGCGCTCCATCATGGCGCGGTTCAGGCCGCGATCCCTGTGGAAATAGAACTGATAGACCTGCGGCGTCCTGTGCTTGCGGACTTCCTCCAGGCTGACCGTGCCGAGCGAAGAGACGCCGAACATCGTGCCGAACTTCTCCGCCGCCGCGGCGACGGCGCGCTCGCCGCTATGGTGAAACAGTCGCTGGAGAGCCGTCGGCGAGCAATAGACCGGCATCGCCAGCTTCTGGCCCATGACGGTGACCGACATGTCGACCTGTCCGACGCCGGCAAGGACGTTGGGGACGAGATCGCAGTCCTCAAACGCCGCCGTGTTGCGCCGCAGCGTCGTCTCGTCGTCCGCGCCGCCATCGATATAATTGAAGATCGGACCTGGCAGGCGCTGTTTTGCCAGCCGGCGGAAGTCCTGAAAATTGTAGCAGCTTTGCAATCTCATGAAATCAATCGGGTATATGCCGGGCCCGATGTCAAGCCTGTGCCATTGTCGATCGCCGGCGCTCTCGCCTCAGCCCGCCAGAGCGCCAACCGACTCCCGCTCCACCAGCGGGCATTCGAGCTTGGTGATGGGATAGCGGCCACGACCGGGAGCAGCGGGGACTTCGAGCTGCTCGATCGCCCATTGTCCCATCGCCATATGCGGCAGGATCGACGTCGTCAGCGGCGGGAACAGATGCCGCGCGATCTCCTCGTCGTCATAACCGATCACCGAAATATCCCGGGGGATGTGCAGGCCGGCCTCCTTCAGCGCCTCGTAGCAGCCGATCGCGGTGCGGTCGTTCTGGCAGAAGATGGCGGTCGGCCGGTCCTTCAACGCCAACAGCTTGACGGTCGCGGCATAGCCGGCGCTCGCCGACCAATCGCCTTCGACGACCAGCGCCGGGTCGAACGGGATGTCGGCCGTCGCCAGCGCCCGGCGGTAGCCCTTCAGCCGGTCCTGCGCCGCCTGCATCCAGGGCTCGCCGGTAATGGTGGCGATACGCCGGTGGCCATGGCTGATCAGGTGCCGGGTGGAGCTCTGGCCGCCGGCGATCTCGCTCGGCACCACGGCGGGGAAGGCATAGTCGGCAGTGTAGCAGTTGAGCAGGATGACCGGAATGTCGAGGCCGTAGAGATGGTCCGGCGCGACGATCTCGCGGGTGAAGATGGTCATGTAGATCAGCGCCGAAATGCCCCGCTTGGTCAGCGCCGCGATGGCGCGAGGCTCCATCACCTCGTCGCCCATGGTCTGCGCCACCAAAAGCACATTGCCGGCGTTCCATGAGGCTTGCCGCGCCCCTTCAATGGCGACGACCGCCTCCGGGCTGGTCGCAAGTTGGTCGACTGCGAAGCCGATCACGCCATCCAGCCCGCCGAATGCGGCAACAGGGGCTCGCAAGGCAGAAAACACGGGCGGCGAATAGCCCAGCGTTCGTGCGGTCTCAATCACTCGCTCTCGGGTTTGCTGCGACAGCCTGATGCCTGGCGTGTTGTTGAGGACGAACGAGACCGTCGCCTGCGAACAGCCTGCGGCCCTGGCGATGTCGGTCATGGTGACGCGGCCCTTGGGGTTTTTCCCGGACGGCTTGCGCCGTCTGGTACCCTGAAGGACCGCATCCCGAAGTGGTTCGTTCATGGCGTTAGTCCCTCGAATTTTCGCATTTATAAGGCAAAGCGCCACTAATAGATATAATCGACCCTCTTAGACGATTTAGTCGCCAATCCAAAACGGTTGTGACTGGGGAGGCCTCTCTCGTTTGTGGCGAGTATCCCGATCAACTAATACTCTTTACTAATATCTGGCATCCCTATAACGTCAATCCATCATGCCCGGACGACATCGGACCGCGCGTGTTCGGAACGCGAGCCAGCCTGGTGTCGGACGGTTCCCGTCAGCCGGAGCTCGCCTGCCGTTTCGAGGAAATGTCAGACAAATCGGACTATTTACGAACGACGAATGAGTCTCTAAAGTCGACGATCGCGGCTGGAATGGCGTCGTTCTTCGCTGCCGAAACCCTGAGGAGGAGGGCGTCCAAGCCGCGCCGGCACGTTCATCATCAGCGAAATTACTGAGTCAAATGGGAGGTTGAATATGAAATCTGCGATACGAAATGCGTCCGTCGCCGCTGCGGCCCTGCTGCTCGGCCTGTCCGTCAGCGCAATTGCGCGGGCCGACGACAAGCCGACACTGGCCTTCGTCGTCAACGGCGCTTCCGATTTCTGGAAGGCTGCCGAAGCCGGCGTCAAGAAGGCTCAAGGCGAACTGCCCAATTACAATCTCGAACTCAAATATCCGGAGCAGTCCTCGGTCGCCATCCAGCAGCGCCTTATGGACGATCTGGTGACGGCCGGTGTTAAGGCGATCATGGTCTCGGCCGTCGATCCCAAGACGTCGACCGACGGGCTGAACAAGATCGCCTCGGAAACGGCGTTGTTCACCACTGACAGCGACGCACCGCAGACCAAGCGTGTCGCCTATATCGGCTCTTCCAATGTCGATGCCGGCAAGCAGGCGGCAGAGATCGCCAAGAAGGCAATGCCCGACGGCGGCAAGTGCCTCGGCTTCGTTGGCCTGCTCGGCGCCGACAATGCCAAGGAACGCATCCAGGGCATGAAGGACGGCCTCGCCGGCACCAAGATCGAATTGGTCGACGTGCGTGGCGACGACATCGACCAGGCCCGCGCCAAGAAGAACGTCGAGGACGCGCTGGTCGCCAGCCCCGACGTCACCTGCATGGTCGGCTTCTACTCCTACAACACGCCGCGCATCTATGAAGCGCTGCGCGATGCCGGCAAGCTCGGCCAGATCACCGTCGTCGGCTTCGACGACGATCCGATCACGCTGGGCGGCGTCAAGGAAGGCACCGTCGCCGCCACCGTCGTACAGCAGCCTTTCGAATGGGCCTATCAGGGCATGAAGCTGATGGCCGCCTATCTCGAGGGCGACAAGTCGGGCGTTCCCGCCGATGGCCTGATCATCGTGCCGACCAAGATCATCGGCAAGGACGATGTCGACGCCTACGCCGCCAACCTCAAGGCGATGTCGGGAAACTGAGCGAATAAGTTGCGCCGGCTCAAGGGTTCGCCCTGAGCCGGCGATTCTATTGACGCGCCTCGCAAGGCCCGTCAGTCTGAGGCCAAAACGGCTCACCGGCTGCTGTCAGGCGTGATGAATTATTCCGATCCATCCATCGTTGCATCCACGGCCGCTCCGTTCCTGAGCCTCGACGGCGTGCGCAAGACCTATCCCGGCGTTGTCGCGCTGGACGGGTTCTCGATCGAGGTCAGGCCCGGCGAGGTCATCGGCCTGGTCGGCGAAAACGGCGCCGGCAAATCGACGCTGATGAAGATCCTCGGCGGCGTGACCCGGCCGGACACCGGCACCATCACCGTCGATGGGGTCGCCCATGACAGTCTGACCGTCGAGGCCAGCATCGGTTCGGGCATCGCCTTCGTCCACCAGGAACTCAACCTGTTCGAGAACCTCGACGTCGCCGCCAATATCTTCTTCGGCCGCGAACCGCTGCGCGCCGGCCCGTTCAGGCTGGTCGACCGCGCCAGGCTGCGAGCGCTGGCGGCGCCGCTGCTCAAACGCGTGGGCGCCAATTTCTCGGCCGATACTCCGGTGTCGGCGCTGTCGCTGGCCCAGCAGCAAATGGTCGAGATCGCCAAGGCGCTGTCGATCAAGGCGCGGCTGGTCATCCTCGACGAACCGACATCGAGCCTGCCGATCGCCGAAACCGACAAGCTGCTCGGTGTCATCAAGGCGCTGAAGGCAGACGGCATCAGCGTCATTTTCATCTCGCACCGCCTGCACGAGGTCGAGCGCGTCGCCGACCGCGTCGTCGTGCTCAGGGACGGCATGCTCGCCGGAACCTTGCCGAAGAGCGCCATCAATCACGACCAGATGGTCAAGCTGATGATCGGCCGCATGCTGAAGGAGCGCGAGAAGGCCGCGGAATCGGCGCGCCCGCCGGGCTCTGTCGCGCTGTCGGTCAAGGCCATTCGCACCGCTGCCTATCCCGACCGGCCCGTCGACCTCGATGTCAGGCATGGCGAGATCCTCGGCCTCGCCGGTCTCGTCGGCTCCGGCCGGACGGAGCTGGCGCGCGTCCTGTTCGGCATCGACAAGAGCTTTGGCGGCTCGTTCCAGCTTGACGGAAAAGATCTGGTTCTAGGTTCGGCTGCGGACGCAGTGGCCAACGGTATTTTCCTCGTCCCCGAGGATCGCAAGCTGACCGGCATCCTGCTCGACCTGTCGATTGCCCAGAACATCTCGCTGCCCAATCTGCCGGCGCATTCGCGGCGCTCGCTGGTCTCGGCCGGCGCGGAATCCGCCACCGCCGAGAAGCAGAAGACCAATCTCGGCATCAGGGCGCCCTCCGTCCAGACGCGCACCGGCACGCTGTCGGGCGGCAACCAGCAAAAGGTCGTGCTGGCCAAATGGCTGGCGATGAAGCCGAAGGTGATGATCCTCGACGAGCCGACCCGCGGCATCGACATCGGCGCCAAGGCCGAGATCTACGGGCTGATGCGGGCGTTGGCCGATGCCGGCGTCGCCGTGCTGATGATCTCCAGCGACATGGAGGAGGTGATCGGCGTTTCCGACCGTATCGCCGTCATGCATGAAGGCCAGATCTCCGGCATTCTCGACAAGGACCGGTTCAGCCAGGAAAACGTGCTGCTGCTGGCGGTCGGCAAGCAGCCGAAGTAGTTCGCAGGCATTGGGAGAAGACGATGAGCAAGAAAGATCTCGGCCTGCTGATCCTGATCCTGGTGGTCGGCGCGGTGGTGGCGATCATCAACCCACGCTTCCTGCTGCCGATCAATCTCGCCAACACCTCGAACCTGATCGGGTTGTTCGGCATCCTGTCGATTGGCCAAGCCTTCGTCATCATCACCGGTGGCATCGAATTGTCGGTCGGCTCGGTGGTTGCGCTGCTCGGCGTGCTGTTCATCGACTTCATCGCCACGCGCGGCATGGCCTGGCCGGTCGCCCTGCCGCTGATCCTGGTGCTCGGCGGCATCATCGGGCTGGCGCATGGCTGGCTGATCACCCGGCTCAAATTGCAGCCTTTCGTGGTGACTTTGTGCGGCCTGTTGATCTATCGCGGCGTGGCGCGCTTCTACACCGCCGACGGCACCGCCGGCTTTGCCTTCGGACAGAACTTCCCGGAACTCGAGTTCCTGACGGCGGGGCGGTCCTGGGGCGTGCCGAACAGCTTCATCGCACTGATCGTCATCGCCGTCGTCATGTGGGTGGTGCTGCACCGGTCGGTGTTCGGGCGCTATCTCTATGCCATCGGCAAGAACGAGGAAGCGGCAAAATATTCCGGCATCCGCACCGGCCGCATCGTCATGGCCGCCTATGTCATCTGCGGCGTGCTGACGGCGCTGTCAGCTATCTATTTCGCCATGTACACACGCTCGATCTCGCCGGCGAGCCACGGCCAGTTCTACGAGCTCTATGCCATCGCGGCCGCGGTGCTCGGCGGCTTCTCGCTGCGTGGCGGCGAAGGCTCGCTGATCGGCGTCCTGCTCGGCACCGTGCTGCTGCAGGAGCTGCAGAACCTCGTCAACCTGCTCGGCATCCCGTCCTCGCTCAACTTCGCCGTCATGGGCGGGGTGATCCTCATCGGCGTGCTGGTCGACCAGCAATGGGGCGTGTTCAGGGCGCGGCGGCGGATGCTGGAAGCCACACGCAAGGGCGTGGCGGGTGCTGCCGCTGAGTGACGCAAAAATAGCTGGATGAAATACGCCGACTGCCATGGCAGGTGGCGTGAAAGAGTCAGCCGGAGCTTCGCGACAGCAGTTCAGGTCGGTCTCTATTTGGAACGAAACCCGTATCTGAGCGTTTATTTAAGCTTTGCTGCGCGGAGGCGTTCCATGCCCACGAATCCAGTTAGTACCGCCAAAGTAGGAACTCACCCCCTCCACCCGATGCTGATACCTTTTCCTGTCGCGTTTCTTGTCGGTGCGTTTGTCACCGACCTGGTTTTCTGGGGGACTGCCGATGCCTTCTGGGCACGAGCATCGATGTGGCTGATCGGGGCAGCCATAGTAATGGCCCTTCTCGCTGCGACAGCCGGTTTTATCGACTTCCTCAACGAGCCGCGCATTCGCGCCTTGTCCGACGCCTGGTACCACATGCTGGGCAACTTGACCGCGGTCATTGTGGCACTGATCAATTTCTACCTTCGCTATGCGCAAGGCGCCGAAGCCGCGGTCCGCCCATGGGGTGCGCTCTTGTCGTTCATAGTGGTCTGCATACTGCTGTTCACCGGCTGGAAGGGCTGGGAGATGGTGTATCGGCACCACGTTGCAGTTCTGGATACACCAGCGGATGCGCCAGCGAAGCCTTCGACAACCACTGCCACGGATACTCGTCACGCTGGTCGGGACCGGCACGCCGCATGAGGCCATAATCCCGAAAAGTGGATACCGGTTTCCAAAAAGATATCGGTTAGACAAGTAGCGCCCATACCGAATGCATCGGATGGGCGCTACTTTAGATAAGGCCCGACATGTCGGAGAAGGCCATGGCCTTGCGCAGCACCTCGGCGAAGCGCTCGCCGGCGGCTTCACGAGGGCCGCTATTGTCGATCGAGGTGACACCCGGTCCGGACAGCGCCACATTGGCACTGCGCGCCAGCCGTGCCAGCACTTCGCCGCGCGACTCGCGACCGCGCAATGCCAGCCGCTCGGCCAGGATCTCCGGTGTAGCCGTGATCTCGACGATAGCCAGATTGGCGTAGCGCTCCCGCAGCGCCGGGATGATCGCGCGCGAGACGTTGGCGATCGCGACACGGCCGTTGGAGACTGACCAGTCGACTTCGGCCGGGATGCCGTAGCGCAGGCCATGCGCCTCCCAGGAAATGGCGAAGGCGCCATCCGCTTCGGCCTCGACGAAGGCAGCATCGGCTAGCGTATCGTGATCCTCGGTGGCCGCATCGCTCGGCCGGGTGATCACCCGGCGCACGAACTCCAGCCGGCTCTCGTCGGCAAACACGGCGCGCGCATAGCCGATCACCGTGTCCTTGCCGGCACCGCTCGGCCCGACGACGGCGACGAAGACACCGTCCCGGATCGGAAATCCCGTAGCGGACAATTCACGCTCGACCGATGCCGACACCATCATGCGACTCGGCGTCCCTGCCGCCAGACCGTGCGGACGACCGGGACATGGTCGTCGACGCGCACGCGAACCAGATCGGCGCGCCGGCCGGGCTCGATGACACCGCGATCGGTGAGGCCGACCGCCTCGGCCGGATTCTTCGAGACCATCGCCACCGCCTGTGGCAAGGAAATGCCCTCGACCACGTCGCCGAGGAAGAAGGCTGACTGGATCAGACTGAACGGAATGTAGTCCGACGACAGGATATCGAGCAGGCCATCGCCGGCCAGCGTGCGGGCCGAGACATTGCCCGAATGCGACGCGCCGCGCATGACGTTCGGCGCGCCCATCAATACGCCGAGCCCTGCCTCTTTTGAAGCCCGCGCCGCCTCCTCAGTGGTCGGGAACTCGGCGACGCGCACACCTTGCTCGATCGCTTCGTCGACATGGCCGACGGTTGCGTCGTCATGGCTGGCGAGCACGATGCCGCGCTCTTGGCAGGCAGCGGCGATGAAGCTGCGGTTCGGGCTCGAATTCCTCGCCGATTCCGCCATCCGCTTTTCGCAGAATTTCTGGAAATCGCGATCGGTCAGCTTCAGCTTGCGCTGGTAGTAATAGGCGTAGGTTTCCAAATTGACGAACTGGCGCTGTCCGGGCGCATGGTCCATCAGCGACGCCAGCCTGACCCGCTCGTCGCCGTCGAAATTGGCGAAGGCCGTGAGGCAGTCCGGCGCCGAAACCTCGCAACGCAGATGGAGGAAATGGTCGGCCCTGAGCCGGTCCTGCTGCACGCTGTCCTCGATCGCGTCGGCCAGCTTGCGTATGTCGGCGGCCGTCAGGTCGGCATCCTCGTCCATGCCGACACGCAAGGCGTCGAGCACGGTGGTGATGCCGGCGGTCGCCACCTGCGCGTCATGGGCGAGCACCGCGGCGATCGGGTTCCAGCGCACTTTCGGCCGTGGCGCGTAATGGCCTTCGAGATGATCGGTGTGGAGCTCGACCAGGCCAGGGATGATGAAGTCGCCGCCCATGTCCTCGCCGCTGCGGCCAGCGCCGGGATCGATGGCGGCGATCACCCCATCGCGCAGCACGATCGACCCTTCGACGATCTGGTCGGCGAGCACGATGCGGGCATTGTCAAGAACGGTCTCGGCGGTCATTTCAGGCAGTCCTTGCAGCATTTTGCAGCCAATTGAAAATGAATTGGCTTCGCACCATGCGGTTAAAGCAAATAGTCATTTAGGCAGTTCTTCTGGCCGGGCGGCGCCCGAGCGCGTGATGGGACAGCACCATGAACGGTGCGCCCGGTTCAGTTTCCACAAACAGCGTCAGCGCGTCCACCGCCACCGGCCGTTGCAGCACGTCCGCAAACAGGCTGTCGATTGCTAGGCGAAGACGAGGGCTTTCCTGTGACGACACCCGGCCGGACAGCGTCATATGGAAGCGAAACGTCTCGAAGACATAGGGATAGCCCCACTGGCAGAGATTGCGGAACTCGTCGGGCTTCAGCGAATCGGGGCTGCGCCGTTCGATCTCGGCTTCCGTCAACGGCGCGCGGAAGCGGTCGAAGTCGCGCACCACGTCGTCGGCGAAGCGGTTGAGCGCCGGCAGCGGTGCTTCCGGCAACAGCGCGAAGAAGCCGTCGATCTGGCTGACGATGAGGCGCGGGATCGTAACCACCGGCGTCGCCTCGGCAAAATCGTCGAGTGCTGCACGAAGCGACGTTTCCGTCTCGTTGGAGGCCAGTCTGAAGGGCGCCTTCAGTGTCGCATGAAAGCCATAGCGGCGTGCCGAGGCGGTATGGAAGGCAACTTCTGCCGCCGACAACTCGCCCGCAGCCTCGACCGGCTTTGTGGCGGCACCGAATGGGTCGCGGCCGAGCCAGTTGGCGGCGATACGTGCCAGCGGTTCGTCTTGTCGGGGGGTGAAATAGATCGCGTAGCGCATCGAAAGTCCTCGTCAGCCCCGCTGCCATAGGTGATTTCCATGACGAATTGACGAAGCTTTGCGGCGTTTTCGGTAACAAAACCACACAGCCGGGTCGTTAGCCGACGATTTTTCGCTTGGACCAGCGGTTGGGGCGAAGGGGAAGTGGTTAGGCCTTCATCAGCCATTCGTGCTCGGGCGCGTTATGGAATTTCCACGTCCGCTTCGGTCCGGCCATGACGTTGAGATAATAGAGATCATAGCCGTGGCAGGCTGCGCAGGGGTGATAACCCTTGGGGACCAGCACGACGTCGCCGTCCTCGATCGCCATCGCCTCGTCGAGCGAACGAGCACCGTTCTCGTCGGCATCGGTGTAGACGCGCTGGAAAGCAAAGCCCTGTGGCGGGTTGAGACGGTGGTAATAGGTCTCCTCGAGATAAGATTCAGCCGGCAGATTGTCCTGGTCGTGCTTGTGCGGCGGATAGCTCGATGTGTGGCCGCCGGGTGTGATGACCTCAACCACCAGCAAGGAATCGGCCGGCTTGCCCTCCGGCAGGATGTTGGTGACATAGCGCGTGTTGGTGCCTTTGCCGCGAACCTCCTGGCCGAGATCGTCGGGCCCGATGACACGGACCGGCAGACCGCCG
Organism: Mesorhizobium sp. M0698; assembly: GCF_040320455.1. Lineage (NCBI taxonomy): Bacteria > Pseudomonadati > Pseudomonadota > Alphaproteobacteria > Hyphomicrobiales > Phyllobacteriaceae > Mesorhizobium > Mesorhizobium sp. M0698. Next base: position 146,958 of record NZ_JAMYPQ010000003.1, read on the forward strand.
CCCAGTCCTGGCGCCGAGCAGACGGCAAGTTCGAGATCGGTATCGGCGCTCACCGACCACTCCGACCCCTGCGGCACATAGACCGACCAAGGTTTGCCGTCCAAGGGCGACATGCGTTCGCCGAGCAAGCCGAGATCCTTGCCGCCGGCCTTGGCCTTGCCCTTGCCGGTGACGAACACCAGGCAGACCTCACGATCCGCGGTTTGCCCGGAAGCGCTCTCGCCGGGCCTGAGCCGATGCAGATCGAAGCCGACATAGGTCCAGCCGGCGCTTTGCGGCGTCACATGGGCGATGCGGCCGTGGCCCTTATTGGCTTTGACGAGCAGTTTCGACATGGTCATTCCTTCGGTTTGGCGTCTGCCGATGGCTCGTCCTCGTCAGCCGGCTTGTAGAGGTAGAAAAACTGCCAGACGGCATAGCCGGCGAAGCCGAGCGCGATCACGCCCCAGAACGGCGTGCCGGTGGCGAATTCGATCACCGACCAGACCAGGCAGACCGCGACAACGGCGACGCGCCGCCACAGCGGCCGGAAAAACGGGTGCTCGGAGTCTTTCATCGGATCAACACCTTTCCTCGCGAACTCTCAAGCATTGGGAAAGCCCTGTGTCTCCACCGTATAGCCGGCCGCCGTCATAGCCCGCATCAATTCCTTGTAGCCGACCTGCGCCATCTTGAGCGGCGGGTTCTTCTTCGGATCCTGCTCGGCCTCGACCACGAACCAGCCTTCATAGCCATGGTCGGCGAGCCTCTGGACGATGGCGCCAAAATCCAGCGAGCCATCTCCCGGCACGGTGAAGGCGCCAAGTGCCACCGCGTCGAGGAACGATTGCTTGTTGCGATCCAGCTTTTGGATCACCTCCATGCGTACGTCCTTCACATGCACGTGGTTGATGCGCCGGTGGTGGTTGTTTATCGCGCGCAGCACATCGCCGCCGGCAAAGGCCAGGTGACCGGCGTCGAGCAGCAGCGGAATGCCTTCGCCCGAATAGCGCATGAAAGCGTCGAGCTCCGGCTCGGTCTCAACTACTGCCGCCATATGATGATGGTAGGAGAGCGGCATGCCTTGCTCTGCACACCATTCGCCGAACTGCGTGAGCCGCCGGGCGTAGGCTTTCATCTCATCGTCCGAAAGCCTCGGCTTGGTGGCGAGCGGCTTGGAGCGGTCGCCCTGGATGGAGCGGCCGACTTCACCATAGACGATGCAGGGCGCATTCACCGCCTTGAACAGGTCGATCATCGGCTGGATGCGATCCTTATTCCCCGATATATCCTCATTGACCAGCGTCCCGGAGAACCAACCGCCGCAAAGCGTCACGTCGGCCTCTTTCAGGATCGGCAGCATGATCTCCGGATCGTTGGGAAAGCGGCGGCCCATTTCCATGCCGGTGAAGCCAGCCGAGCGCGACTGGCGCAGGCACTCCTCCAGCGACACATCATCGCTGAGTTCGGCAAGATCGTCGTTCCACCATGCAATGGGGGACATGCCCAGTTTGGCTTTCAAGTCGTCACTCCAGTTTCAGACATTCGAGGCGCGTTCGCGGATGGCTAAAGAACCCGCCCGCTCAGCGCTTCCTCGTATTTCTTGCGCGCCGCATTCACTTGCGGCCGTGCCGAGACTTCCGGCACTGCGACATCCCACCAGCTTCCACCGGCCTCGGTCGAAACCAGCGGGTCGGTGTCGATGACCAGCACGGTCGTTCGCGTGTTCTTCTTCGCTTGCGCCAGCGCCGTTTCCAGCCCGGCGATCGATGGCACTTTTTCGGCAATCGCACCCATGCTCGCAGCATGCGCGGCGAAGTCGATCTCGGGCAAGGTTTCGTGACGGGCGTCCTTCAGCAGATTGTTGAAGTTGGCGCCGCCGGTCGCCATCTGCAACCGGTTGATGCAGCCATAGCCGCGGTTGTCGAGCAGCACGATGGTCAGCTTGAGGCCGAGCATCACCGAGGTCGCGATCTCGGAATTGAGCATCAGGTAAGAGCCGTCGCCGATCATCACCACGACCTCTTCGTCCGGCTTGGCCATCTTGACGCCAAGCCCGCCGGCGATTTCGTAGCCCATTGTCGAGAAGCCGTATTCTGCGTGATAGGAGCCGGGCGCGCCCGCCTGCCATAGCTTGTGCAATTCGCCGGGCAAGCCGCCGGCGGCATGAAGCAGTACCACGCCGGAGCCCATGGCGCGCTGTACTGCGCCGATCACTTGCGCGTCGGACGGATAGGCGGCATTGGTCGACGCCGTCACCTTGTCGGCATCCGCTTGCCAGTTCTTCTTGCCCGTGATCGCATTGTCGGTCCAGCCTGAAGGGGCTTTCCAGCCTTTCAGCGCCGCAGCGAGTTCGGCGAGCCCTTCCGCCGCATCGGCGACCAGCGGCAGCGCCTGGTGCTTTCCGGCGTCAAAAGGCTGCACGTTGAGCCCGATGATGGTCCTGCCGGCATGCTTGAACAATGCCCAGGAGCCGGTGGTGAAATCCTGCAGTCTGGTGCCGACGGCAAGCACGACGTCGGCCTCTTCGGCCAGCCTGTTGGCCGCCGAAGTGCCGGTAACGCCGACCGCGCCCATGTTCAACGGATGATCGTCCGGGAGCGAGGATTTGCCGCCTTGCGTCTCACAAACTGGAACGCCGGCGCCTTGCACCAGTTTTGCCAACTCCTCGGATGCCTGCGAATAGAGTACGCCGCCGCCCGCGATCACCAGCGGCTTTTTCGCCGCTTTGAGTACCGCGACTGCGGCCGCCAGTTCGTTGCGGTCCGGGCGCTGCCGTCGCGGCGTCCAGAGTCGCTCGGCAAAGAAACTCTCGGGGTAGTCATAGGCCTCGGCCTGCACGTCCTGGCACAGCGCCAGCGTCACCGGGCCGCATTCGGCGGGATCGGTCAGCACCTGCATGGCGCGGTTGAGCGCCGGCATGATCTGCTCCGGCCGCGTGATGCGGTCGAAATAGCGCGACACCGGGCGGAGGCAGTCATTGACCGTCGCCGTGCCGTCGGAAAAATCCTCGGCCTGCTGCAGGACGGGATCGGGAATGCGATTGGCGAAGACGTCGCCGGGCAGAAACAGGACAGGCAACCTGTTTACATGCGCAAGTGCCGCAGCGGTCACCATGTTGAGCGCGCCGGGGCCGATCGAACTGGTCGCGGCCATGAAGCGACGGCGGAAATTGGCCTTGGCGTAGGCGATCGCCGCATGCGCCATTGCCTGCTCGTTATGGGCACGGAAGGTCGGCAGTTCGTCGCGAACCTGGTAGAGCGCCTCGCCGACGCCGGCGACATTGCCGTGGCCGAAGATCGCCCAGACGCCGCCGAAGATCGGCACTTTCCTCCCGTCCATCTCGGTCATCTGTCGAGCAAGAAAGCGGGTCAGCGCCTGCGCCATCGTCAGGCGGATTGTCTTGGTCATGTCGGTTCCTCCGCAGTCCTTATGCCGCGCCTTCTTATGCCGCTTTGCGGCCGCGCGCCGCAAGCCATGCCTCGGTCAGTCTCTCGAAGCGAGATGCCATGTCGGCAACCGCTTCATCGTCTGACATCTTGCCGGCAAGCCATTGTTCGGCCGCGTTGATGAAGATGGTGCGGCCGACGGCAAAGCCCTTGACGATAGACGCCTTGGCGGTGGCAGCAAAGGCCGCTTCCAATTCGTCCTGCGGCGCTTCGAGGCCAAGCAGCACAATCCCGCGGCACCACGGATCGTTCTTCAGGATCACCGCCTCGATCTTTGCCCATGCGCCGGCCGATGCCTGCGGTTCGAGCTTCCACCAATCGGGCTTGATGCCGAGTGCGTAGAGTTCCTCGAGCGCGCGCGGGATGGTCATGTCGTCGAGCCTGCCGTGCTTGCCGGCGATGATCTCGACCAGAAGTTCTCTGCCCACTTTCCGCGCGGCCTCGAACAAAGCGCGCAGTTTCTGCTGCTGTTCGCTCTTCAGCGCCGCGGGATCGTCGGGATGATAGAAGCACAGGCACTTGATGCAGTGGTCGACCGGCCATTCGGTCAGTTGCGAACCTATGTCTTGCGAGAACTCGAAGCGAAGCGGCCGCGAACCCGGCAACTCGACCGGCCGGCCGAGCCAGGCGAAGGAATGGTGGGCGAATTCGAACATCGCCTCGCGTCCGTATTTTTCGTCGAGCAGCATGCCGTAGCCGGCGCGGCCAGCCGCAACCTTGGCCGCAGCCTTGACCGTCAGCACCTTGAAAGCTGGGATTCGCGACGGATCGGCGCCGGCTTTTGCCGCGACATCCTCCAGCTGGACGCGGTGGTCGCAGGCGAACGCCATCAGCGAGGGGATGTCGCGCCGGCGCGTGGTCGCCCAATGGATGTGATTGATCGCCTCGTCCTTGCGCAGCGCCAGATGCTTGCTGCCGTTTTTCAGGAAGAACTGCAATTCCTCGAAAGTCGGGTATTCCGGTGCGCAGAGCAGCCGCGACACGGCAAAGGCGCCGCAGGCATTGGCCCAGGTCGCCGCCGTCGCCAGGCCTTCCTCGCCGAGCCAGCCGCGCAGGAAGCCCGACATGAAGGCGTCGCCGGCGCCGAGCACATTGTAGACCTCGATTGGAAATCCCTTGCCGACGATACCGTCCTCGAGGTCGTCGCTGATCGGCCCGTCATAGACGATGCAGCCCATGGCGCCGCGTTTCAGCACGATGGTTGCCGCCGACAGCGAGCGGATGGTTTTCAGCGCGCTCAGGCAATCGTCTGCACCCGAGGCGATCATGATTTCCTCTTCGGTGCCGACGATGAGATCGCAATCGGGCAGCACCGTCTTCAACTGCGCCGAGACGCGGTCGGATTTCACATAGCGCTCGAAGCCTTCGGCGTGGCCGGCGAGACCCCAGAGGTTGGGGCGGTAGTCGATGTCGAACACCACCTTGCCGCCCTTGGCTTTCATGACACGGATCGCCTTACGCTGGGCGGCGTCGCTGTTGGGCCGTGAAAAATGCGTGCCGGTGACGACGACCGCGCGTGCCGAAGCGATAAACGCCTCATCGATATCGTCTTTCGAAAGCGCCATGTCGGCGCAATCGCTGCGATAGAAGATCATCGGCGAGACGCCTTCATCCTCGACCGACAGCAGCACCAGGGCGGTCAGCCGCTCCGGATCGGTCTTGAGGCCTTGGACCGAAACGCCCTCGCGGGTCAGCTGCTCGCGGATGAAGCGGCCCATCTGCTCATTGCCGACGCGGGTGAGCAGCGCCGAGCGCAGGCCGAGCCTGGCAGTACCGACCGCGATATTGGCCGGACAGCCGCCGACCGACTTGGCAAAGGAAGTAATGTCCTCGAGGCGCGAGCCGATCTGCTGACCATAGAGATCGACGGAAGCGCGGCCGATGGTGATGATGTCGAGCGGCGAATATTTCGCTTCCACGGCTTCGCCCATTCGAACCTCCCATCGGCTTTGTTGTCTTGGGTAACACGCGCGAGCGGCAGCGTGGCGCCGGCAATATGAAATAATAATTCCAATCCATAGTCAATATGGAACGAGCATTCCCAAGACTGAAAAGTGCTGTGCAAGGCTCGCGCGTTCAGAAACTTTGAAGTCAGACGAACGTCAAGTGTCTACCACTGAAACCAGCTGATTTACCAAGGAAGCGGGCCATCATCGTTGAAGTACCCGGCGGTCGGGCCATCGGCGTCCAAGGTCGCCAGGTGAATGACGATCTCGGCCGCCTGCTGCACCGTGCGGTGACCTTTATACCCGTTGAGATCGGTGGCAGTGTAGCCGGGCGCCGCGGCGTTGACCTTGATGCCCTGGGGCGCGAGCTCCCTGGCGAACGCCACCGTGATGGCATTCAAGGCTGTCTTGGAGCTGCCGTAGCCCATCATGTTAACGGCGTGGTTCGCAGTGGCGGGATCGAGCGCCCGGCCGATGGACCCGGTGGAGCTGCTCACCATCACGATCCGGGCAGCAGGTGCTGCTAGCAGCAGCTGCAGGAATGCCTGGGTCACGCGGATCGGGCCGAAGACATTGACGTCGTAGGTGGCCTGGATGTCGGCGATCCGCTGCTGGCTCGGCGGCAGGTCGTAATTGATGGCGACGCCGGCGTTGTTCACCAGCACGTCGAGGCAGGGGCTGGCCTGCCTGAATGCCTCGGCTGCCGCCTTCACCCTGTCATCCCGCGTGACGTCCAGCTCAAGCCACTCCACGTCGAGGCCTTCGGCGCGCAATGCCTGCGCCGCCGCCATGCCGCGTTCGGCGCTCCTGGCGCCGAGCCAGACCTTGAAGCCCATGGTCGCCAGTCGCCGGGCGATTTCATGGCCTATACCCTTGTTGGCGCCGGTCACCAGCGCGCTTTTCGATGTTCTCATAATCGGTGTCTCCATTTTTCTTGTGGAAGACCCACAAATGGTGCGAGGCAGCGGGCGTTGCGCGCCGGAAATTCTCCGGCTCTTGCCTAATCCTCTCACGCTGTTGCGGCGCCGGTGCGAATGCGCGATGCTGGCGCAATGAGCAAGGCGCTGCAGGAGTTGATCGAGATCGCCGGCCGCCATGCGCGCGGGCGACGAACAAGAACGGCGGTTCCCCGCGTTTCGATCGGCCGCAGCGAAGTCGCCACGCCGCCATTGTCAGGGGTGTGGGGGTCGGGGATCTTATTCGTACTGCAGGGCGCGAAGACGGTTCTGATCGGCGACCGAGCTCTTCGTTACAATCCGGCCAGCTATTTCATCTATACTGTCGAGACGCCCACCATCAGCCAGATAATCGAAGCGAGCGCGGCGCGTCCTTACCTGGCCATTGGCTTGACCCTTGACCTGCAGGCCGTCGCCGCGCTCCTCGTCGAGCACGCGCCGGCCCTCAGTGGCGACAGTTTCTCCACCTCTCCCGCTGATGACGATCTGCTCGACGCGTTGCGTCGAATGATGCGGCTGCTTGACCGGCCAGCGGAGATTTCCGTGCTCGCGACCATGATCGAGCGAGAGATGCTGTTTCGGCTCCTGCAAGGCCCCCAAGGCGGAAAGCTTCGTGAACTTGCGCGCGCCGATGGCCATCTGTCCCGGATTGGCCGGGCGATCGCCTGGATCCGTTCGCATCCCCATCAGCCGGTCCGGGTCGGCGATCTGGCCGAGATTGCCCGTATGAGCAGTGCTGCGTTTTATCGTCACTTCAAGGCGGCGACGGCCATGAGCCCAATCCAGTATCAAAAGCAAATCCGCTTGCTGGAAGCCCGCCATCTGCTGATTGCCGAGCCGGGCAACGTCGCACGTGTCGCCTTCGCCGTCGGCTATGAGAGTGCTTCCCAGTTCAGCCGGGAGTATGCCCGCCAGTTCGGGTCGCCGCCTGCCCGCGACGCAGCGCGGCTTTCGGCAGAAGGCGAAACCGCAATAGAGGTGATCTAAGGCTTGCGCTTCTTGCCAGTATCGCGCCGCTTCTCGCCGACCGCGACGGTCAGCGCCATAGCCAAAGCCATCGTCGCCGACAGCGAGCGGAAGCCGGCGAAATCGGCCTCGGCGACCTCGAACCAGACCCTGGCGAATTGGGCGAGTGGCGAAAAGGAGCTGTCGGTAATCGCCACGATCGGCACGCCTTGCTCCGAAATGACGCGCGCCTCCTCGATGGTGGCCGGGGCATAGGGCGAAAAGCTGATGGCGATCACGGCGTCCCTTGGAGAGGCAAAGCCGATCATCTCTGCATTGAGGCCGGCGGCCGATTCGATCAGCTGGTTGCGGATCTTGAGCTTGCCCAATGCATAGGCGATATAGGAGGCGACCGGGTAGGAGCGCCGCTTGGCCAGCACGTAAATGGTTTCGGCCTTGGCCAACACGGTGATCGCATCTTCGAAATGGTCTTCATTCAGCGTGCGCGAAATGTCGTTGAGCGAGGTACTGGCTGCGGCAACAAAACCGTCGAAAATCGCGCGGTGGCCGGCGCCTTCCTCGGCCTTGGCGCGCAATGCCGCCAGCCTTTCATCATAGGATGAGTTGCGCTCGCGCAGGCGCTCGCGAAACACCAACTGCAGGCTGGTGAAACCATCAAAACCAAGCTGCTGGGCAAAGCGGATCAGGGTCGAAGGCTGGACACCGGCGGAAGCGGCGATGCTGGCAGCGGTGCCGAAGGCGATATCGTCTGGGTTGTCGAGCGCATAGGCGGCGATCTGGGCGATACGTTTCGGCAGGCTGTGGCGCCGCTCCAGGATCGTCGCCCGCAGCGTCTCGAAATCGCGCGGCACCCGTTCGTCCATCGTCGCTCCGCCCAGGCTCATCGTCTGGTTCCCTCTGTGCCCCATCATAGCGGGCCTGTGCAAGAACACCATAAAAAATGAGACAAGCGTTCCATCTCCAGACAAAATGGACTAATTCATCCACACAATTTGCGCACACGGAGGCAAGGCAGATGGTCGGGGTAGGTCTTATCGGCACGGGTTTCATGGGCAAGTGCCACGCCATCGCCTGGAACGCGGTCGGCACCGTCTTTCCCGATGTGGACAAGCCAAGGCTGGTCCATCTCGGCGAGGTCAACGAGGACCTTGCCAAACGCCGTGCCAGCGAATTCGGCTTCGCCAAGGCCTCCGGCGATTGGCGCGCCGTCGTCGACGACCCGGAAGTCGATGTCGTTTCGCTGACCACGCCGAACCAGTTCCACCCGGAAATGGCCATCGCCATCCTCGAAGCCGGCAAGCATCTGTGGTGTGAAAAACCGATGGCGCCGAGCTTCGCCGAGGCGCAAGCAATGGCTGCGGCGGCCCAAAAGTCCGGCAAGGTGGCCGCGCTCGGCTATAATTACATCCAGAACCCCGCAATCCGCCATATCGGCGCACTGCTCGACGAGAAGATCATCGGCGAGGTCAACCATCTGCGCATCGAGATGGACGAGGACTTCATGGCCGATCCGGAGGCGCTGTTCTTCTGGAAGCACGAGGCGGCGTCCGGCTACGGCGCGCTCGACGATTTCGCCGTGCACCCGCTGTCGATCATTGCGGTCCTGTTCGGTCGTGTCGCCCGCGTCATGTGCGACATGGCCAGGCCCTATGCCGACCGCCACGTCGCCTCGGGCGGGCGCCGCGCGGTCGAGACCTACGACATCGCCAGCATCCTGATGCATCTCGAAAACGGCATCGCCGGCACGCTGCTGGTCAACCGTTCGGCGTGGGGCCGCAAAGGCCGGATCGCCATCCAGATTTTTGGCTCGAAGGGCTCGATCCTGTACGACCAGGAGCGGATGAATGAGTTCCAACTCTATCTGACGGCCGACCGGCCGGCCGAGCAAGGCTACCGCACCATCCTGGTGGCGCCGCATCATAAGCCTTATGACGCCTTCCTGCCGGCGCCCGGCCACGGCCTTGGCTTTAATGACCTCAAGATTATCGAATGCCGGGAACTGTTGACGCGACTTGCCGGCAAGCCGGCGCGGATCATCGATTTCGACGAAGGCCTGGAGATCGAGCGCACGGTGCACGCGATGGCGCGCTCGTTCGCGGAACAGCGCTGGATTGCGGTGCGGTAGTAAGCCCGCGCTGGTCTCCCCTTCTTCCCTTGTGGGAGAAGGTGGCCGAGCGAAGCTCGGTCGGATGAGGGGTGTTGGACGGATCGCTACAGCGAAGAAATAACCGCTTAAAATCCCTCAATATTTTTGCGCCGAGTTTCTTCCAGCACCCCTCATCCGGCTCGGCGCTGCGCGCCGATCCACCTTCTCCCACAAGGGGAGAAGGAGAAGTGCTCACGCGGCTCCCGGGCGATCGGCGATCATGGCACGTCTCGCCGACCGGCGCTGCTCGACGGCGTCGGCAAGGCCGTGCAGCACCGTTTCGGTGGTTTCCCAGTCGATACAGCCGTCGGTGATGCTCTGGCCATAGACGAGCGGCTTGCCGGGCACGACGTCCTGCCGGCCGGCGACGAGGTTGCTCTCGATCATGATGCCGACGATGCGCTCGTCGCCCGCCGCGATCTGGCCCGCCATGTCAGCCGCCACCAGCGGCTGGTTTTCCGGCTTCTTGCTGCTGTTGGCGTGGCTGACATCGATCATCAGCCGCGGCGCCACGCCGATCCGGCCGAGCTCAGTGCAGGCAGCAGCAATGCTTGCCGCGTCATAATTCGGCACAATACCGCCGCGCAGGATGACGTGGCAGTCCTCGTTGCCGGTGGTCGTCGCGATGGCGCTGCGCCCGCCCTTTGTCACCGCCATGAAATGATGCGGCTGGGCGGCGGACTTCACCGCTTCGGCGGCAATCCGCAGATTGCCGTCGGTGCCGTTCTTGAAGCCGACCGGGCAGGACAGGCCTGACGCCAGCTCGCGATGGATCTGGCTCTCTGTCGTGCGTGCGCCGATCGCGCCCCAGGCGACGAGGTCGGCAATATATTGCGGGGTGGCCATGTCGAGGAATTCGGTGGCCGCCGGAAGGCCGAGATTGTTGACGGCGGAGAGCACGTTGCGGGCCATCCGCAACCCCTTGTCGATGTTGAAGCTGCCGTCGAGGTCGGGATCGTTGATCAGGCCCTTCCAGCCGACCGTCGTGCGCGGTTTCTCGAAATAAACCCGCATCACGATCTCCAGCCGGTCCGACAGGCTTTCACGCAGCGATGCCAAACGGCTGGCATAGTCTACGGCGGCGGCCGGGTCGTGGATCGAACAGGGGCCGACGACGACCACCAGCCGATCGTCGGCGCCGGTCAGCACGGCGTGGATGGCATTGCGTGATGCGGCAACGGTGCGCGTCGCCGTCAGCGTGCGCGGTATTTCCCGCATCACCTCGTCGGGTGTGCTCAGTTCTCTGATTTCCTTGACCCGAAGATCGTCTGTGGTCGTCAACACGGCTTCTGCTCCTGATTGGGAGACCTGCCGGCTGAAACAAAAAAGCCGCCAGGTCTGGCGGCTGTTCGGATGTTATTGCTGCAATCTTCAGATCGAGCGCAATCCTCCCGCCGCCAGCGAGCTCATAAAGTACCAATATGTGGCGGTCAGGTTGATCATGAGGGCTGATATAGTCGATGCGGATGCGCTTGTCACGTGCCTGGTGAGGAGGAGGTTTACTCCAGCCCATTCGCGATTGGCTGAAGCCCCCCGAACTTCGTCATCCCAGGGCGAAGCAGGAGCGGAGCTCCGTCGCGGAGACCCTGGGATCCATGCCGTTGCCTTGGCCAAGGAGTGCTGCGGAACTAAATTCTGCATTGTAGCGACGCCTAGATGTCACGGCATGGATCCTCGGGTCTGCGCCGCGTCGCTGCGCTCCTTGCTCTGCCCGTGGATGACGAAGTGATGGGCGGCGTTCCGCTAGACTTGCCGGCGTTATTCCGGTGACGCCCCGGCGATGCTCTGATCGTAGTCGACCAGCGACCCGGTCATGACGCCGGACTGCGGGCTGATCATATAGCTGATCAACCGGGCAAGCTGCGCCGGTTTCACCAATTGGCCCATCGGCTGCGCGGCTTCGGCCTTCTCCAACCAGTCCTCCGGCGCGTCGTGCCATTTCTTCTGCACGATCGCCTCGCCCTCGGTGTCCATCCAGCCGGGCAGCACCGCATTGCAGCGGATGCGATTGCCGCGATAGGCATTGGCGACATTCTTGGTGAGTGTCGCCAGCGCTCCCTTGCTCGACGAATAGGGCGCCAGGAACGACTGGCCGCAATGCGCCGACATCGACAGCACGTTGACGATCGAGCCCGGTACCTGGCGCGCCAGCAAATGCGCCACCACGCCCTGCATCAGGAAAAACGGGCCGCGCACATTGGTCTGGAATATCTGGTCGAACAGATCCTCGGAGGTCTCGACCAGCGAGCCGCGAGCCGAGGTGGCAGCGGCGTTGACCAGCGCGTTGACGGTACCAAAATGGCCAATCGCCGTTTCGACCGCACGCTTGCAGTCGGCCACTTTTGAGACGTCGGCGCTGATGAAGATGGCATCGACGCCTGCCCCCTTGAGGATGGCGACAGCCTTGTCGCCCTTCTCCTGCGAGCGGCCGATCAGCGCCAGCGCCCGGCAGCCCTCATCGGCCAGCGCTTCGGCGACGGCAAAGCCGATGCCTTGTGCGCCGCCGGTGACGATGGCGCGTGTTTCGGAATTGCGACCGGCTGAACCGTTCATCGCCTTGCTCCTGTGCTTGATAGTCAGATTGTTTTGTCGAGGCGGACGGTCTTGCCTTTCTTGGCCGATTTCAGCGCCGCATCCGCCAGCCTGAGCGCCACCAGCCCGTCCTTGCCGCTCGGCGCCGCCTTCTTGCCTGACGTCGCTGCCGCGATGAAGGCAGCGATCTCGTTGGCATAGGCGTCGAGATAACGGGTCATGAAGAAATCGTGCAGCGGCGGCCGCGTATAGCCTTTCTCATTGGCCAGTTCGATCGACACCGGCCGCTGGTTCTCGGCCGCAATCATGCCTTTCGAGCCATGCACCTCGATGCGCTGGTCGTAGCCGTAGGTGGCGCGGCGTGAGTTGGAGATAACGCATTGCTTGCCGGAGGCAGTTTCGAGGATGACGCTGACGCTGTCGAAGTCGCCGGCCTCGCCGATCTTCTTGTCGACCAGCACCGAAGCATGCGCGCTGACCGCCACCGGCTCCTCGCCGAGCAGGAAGCGCGCCATGTCGAAATCATGAATGGTCATGTCGCGGAAGATGCCGCCCGAGCGGCCGATATAGTCGAGCGGCGGCGGGCCGGGATCGCGCGAGGTGATTGTCACCATTTCGACAGTGCCGATGGCGCCGTCGTCGATCGCCTTGCGCACGGCGGCAAAATGCGGATCGAAGCGGCGGTTGAAGCCGACCATCAGGGTGGCGCCGGCCTTGTCGACGACGGCCAGGCAACGTTCCACCCTGGCGGCGTCGAGGTCGATCGGCTTTTCGCAGAAAATCGCTTTACCCGCTTTGGCGAAGCGTTCGATCAGATCGGCATGGGTATCGGTCGGCGTGCAGATGACGACCGCATCGATATCGCCGGCCTTCTCGATGGCATCGATGCTGCGCACTTCGGCGCCATAGGCAGAGGCCAGATCGGTCGCCGCCTTCTCGAAGGCGTCGGCAACTGCGACCAGCCTGGCCTCAGGATTGGAACCGACGGCGCGAGCATGGACCTTGCCGATACGGCCGGCACCGAGAAGAGCAAAGCGAAGAGGCATGAAGAGTTTTCCTTTGAGGATGGTTCGGAAGGGAGGGCGTGTCAGCGCCTGTGCTCGGCGTTGGCCGTTACGCCGCAAGTTCCGCCTGCCCGGTCTTGGCGCCGGTGATGTAGGAGACGATATCGTTGCCGTCGGTGTCCTGCTTGCGCAAATTGGCGACGATGCGGCCGCGCCGGAAAACGACGATGCGGTCGACCAGGTCGAACACCTGGCGCATGTTGTGAGAGATCAGGATCAGCGGTTCGCCATTCTCCTTCAGCGTGCGGATGATGTTTTCGACCTGCATCGTCTCCTGCACGCCGAGTGCCGCCGTCGGCTCATCCATGATGATGAGCTTGGAAGCAAAGGTCGCGGTTCTGGCAATTGCTACGCACTGGCGCTGGCCGCCCGACATGTGGCGGATAGTATTGGAAAGATTGGGGATCTTGACCGCTGTCCGGACCAAGGCTGCCTCGGTCGCCTTGCGCATGAACTTGCGATCGAGGATCGAGAAGGGCCCGAGATTGAAAAGCACCCGCTCGCGGCCGAGGAACAGGTTCGACGGCACGTCGAGGTCGTCGGCGAGCGCCAGGTTCTGGAACACCGTCTCGATGCCCGCCTCGCGGGCTTCGATGGGGCCGGCAAAATTCACTTCCTTGCCGTCGAACCACATCCTGCCGCTGGTGCGCTGCTCGACGCCGGTGATCTGGCGTACGAAGGTCGATTTGCCAGCGCCGTTGTCGCCCATGATGGCGACATGCTCGCCCTTGCGCAGCTCGAAGTTGGCACCCTCCAGCGCATGGACGCCGCCATAATACTTGGTCAGGTTTTCGGTCTTCAGGACGATGTCTGACATGATCAAGCCCTCATCGCCCGCAGGCGTTGGCGCCACTGGTCGAGTACGACTGCGCCGACGATGATCACGCCTTTGACCATCTCCTGATAATAGGCGTCGAGGCGCAGAAAGGTGAAGCCGGAGATGATGACGCCGAAGATCAGCGAGCCGATCACTGTCCCGATAATCGAACCGCGGCCGCCCGACAGCGAGACGCCGCCGATAACCGCCATGGCGATCGCGTCGAGCTCGTACATTACACCCATGCCGGCCTGGGCGGTGAGATTCTTGGAGCTCAGCACCACGGCGGCGAGCGCGGCGAGGACGCCGGCAATGACGTAGACGAGGATCTTGTGGTTGGCGATGTTGATGCCGGACATGCGCGCGGCGTCCTCATTGGAGCCGATTGCATAGCAGTGCTTGCCATATTTGGTGTAACTCAGGATCAGCTGGAACAGCACTGCGAGCGATATGAAAATGATGACCGGCATCAGCCCCTTGCCAATGGCGGCGAAACTCTCGGTCGGAAACGAGATCGGCTGCCCCTTTGACCACCATTTGGCGATGCCGCGCGCGGTGACCATCATGCCGAGCGTGGCGATGAACGGCGGGATGCGCGTGTAGGCGATCAAAGCGCCGTTGACCAGGCCGGCCAGCAGGCCGCAGCCGATCGCGACCAGCACGGGCACGATCACCGGCAGGTCGGTCCAGCCCTGCGCGATGAACATCGCCTTCGGGTTCGGGTTGCCATTGACGGTCGCCACCTGGGCGAAGCTCATGGCTATCATCGCCGTGGCGCCGACGATCGAACCTGAGGACAGGTCGATGCCGCCGGTAATGATCACCTGCGTCACGCCGATGGCAATGATGCCGACTATCGACACCTGCAGGATGATGATCTGCAGGCGCGCTTCGTTGAAGATCGCATCGATATTGTCGCGGGTGTTGAACAGGAAGCTGTCGCCCAGGAAAACCCGGCCGATCAGCTCGAAAGCGCCGACCAGGATGACGAGCGCCAGGAAGACGTTGAATTCGGCCGGCCATGCGCGCCGCTTCGCATCATAGCTGAGCCCGCCGACGCCGTGAGATGTCTGTGCCAATCGTGCTTCCTCCGTCAGCCACGGTCTCCACTCGGCGCTGTTCAGGCCGAGAGGGAAAAAGCGGAGCGGCGCTGTCTTACCTTGGCGCGCCGCTCCGTATCGGACAGGTCCGCCTCAGTTCTTCTTCAGGAACTTGTCGATATTTGCCGGCGTGACCAGCTGGAACGGGATGTAGACCTTGTGCTCGACCTTCTCGCCCTTCGCCAGCTTGAGCGCTGCGTCAAGCGCGCCGGCACCCTGGCCGGCCGCGTCCTGGAACACCGTCGCATCGAGGTCGCCCGCCTGCATCGCGGCAAGCGCATCCTGGGTAGCGTCGACCCCGCCGACGACAACCGACTTCATGTCGATGTTGGCGGCCTTCATCGCCTGGATGGCGCCGATGGCGCTTTCGTCATTATTGGCGATGACGCCGTCGAACGGCTTGCCGGTCGACAGCCAGTTGGTCATCAGGTTCTGCGCTTCTTCGCGCTTCCAGTTCGACGTCTGCTTGTCGATGATCTTGATGAAGCTGCACTCCGGCGTGGCGATCACGTCGTCAATGTCCTTGGTGCGCTGCACCGCTGCCTGGTTCGACAGCTCGCCCATGATCACATAGACGTTGGCTTCAGTCTTGCCGGCCTCCTTGAACAGGCGGCAGACCTCCTTGGTCTCGAGCGTGCCGGAATCGGCTTCGTTCGAGGCGACGAAGGCCTGGTTTTCGGGCAGCGTGTCGACGTTGACCGGCTCGCGATTGACATAGACCAGTGGAATCTTGGCAGCGGCGGCTGCGTCCGACATCGCCTGAGTCGCCGAGGTGTCGACCGGGTTGACGATGATGGCGTCGACGCCTGAGGCGGCGAAGTTCTTGATCTGGTCGAGTTGCTTGGCGACGTCGTTCTGCGCATCCTCCACCTGCAGCTCGACGCCGTCCATGCCCTTGGCCTGTTCAATCATGCCGTTGCGCAGCACTGTGAGAAAATTGTCGTCGAACAACGCCATCGACACGCCGATCTTGGCAGCAAAGGCGGACGAACTCATCAGCGCCGCGAACGCGACGCCCAAAAGCAGTTTTTTCATTTTATTTCTCCTCCACATTGGTGTCCGGCTGCACCGATCTACCCGGAATCCCCGATCTCGCAGGGAATTCTCTCCCGATTGCCATTTTTAGTTCCGGAGGCATTTGCCTGAAACAGATCTTCCGGAACGAAAGAACCAAAATTCTCAGTTGGTGAAATATTTATTCCATTTCGCTTGGGCGTCAAGCGAGATTTCGCCATGAGGAATGGATTTTCGGCATTTCGAGCGCTTTTAGACGGACGCTAACGCAAGCCAGGCCTGAAAGCGTTCTGATAGATTACATCATGTCTGCCGCCGATGACCGCGACGTCAGATGTTTTCCGGCAGATAAATGTCGAAGGGCAGAAAGGTCTGGCCCGGCGCATTCGCAGCGCCGGTCTCGATGGCATGCGCCATCAGCCCGACAAGCTCGCGGCAAAGCGCCGCCAGTGGCGTCGAGATCACCATGGTCAGGAAATTATCTGCCAGCGCCGCGCGGGAGTCGGGCGTGATCTCGTTGCAGACGACCGCCGGCATCTCAGCCGGCTTTGCCTCCCTCAGCGCCGAGATCGCGCCTTCCATGCCGCCACCGGCGACATAGCAACCGGCGAGATCAGGGTGGCGGGCCAGAAGCTCGATCATTGCATCATGCGTGATCTGGTTCGCTTCCAGATTGACCAACGTCTCGAGGAGAGTGAATTCCGGCGCCTGCTCGCGAAAGAAGGAGCGAAAACCGATCTCGCGAAGCTCATGGCCATGGAAGCGATGGCTGCCGACGAAGAGGGCAACCTTGCCAGGTCTCTTCGCGGCCTTCGAGATCATCCAGGCAGCGGTGCGGCCGACCTTGCGATTGTCCAGGCCAACATAGCCCTCGCGAATACCGGACGCAAAGTCGGAAAGCAGGGAGAACACCGGTACGCCATTGGCTTTGAGAGCCTCGACGGCGACCGTCAGCGTCGGGTGATCAGGCCCGACCAGGGCGACGGCCCTGGATTTGGCGGCCAGCTTGCGCATCCGCTCGACGATCTCGTCCGGCGCCAGCGAAGCGGCGAAGTCGATGGTGGCCACGCCGCGAAAGCGCGGCGACTGCGATACCGCCAGTTCAAGCTCGCGGGCAAATTCACTGTAGAAGACGTCCTCCCGTCTCAACAGCAGGAACCCGAGCCGGTATTCGGGCAATTCATGGCGCATCCGCTGCTTGATCAATCCGGCTGCGTGATAGCCGATGCTGGTCGCGGCCTCATAGACGCGGCGCGCGGTTTCCTCGCGCACCGGCAAGCGGTTGTTCAGCACCCGGTCGACGGTGGCAACGCTGACCCCCGAAATGCGCGCCAGGTCGGTGATCGTCGGCCGTTTCGCCATCGCTGCCTCATTCCACTGTTTGGCCCTTTTACACCATTCTGATGGAAAATGATAGAAACTATCTTTGTGATATTGAGCCTATCAGGGCTCGGCGTTATTTTGAACGCTGACCGAATATGATCGAGGCCTCCGCTATGGTGGATATTGGACTCCGAACCGGGAATACGAGCTCCGCAGCGGCGTCCCGACGCGACTATAGCCTGATCGGCCGCGACGCGAAGCTTGCCGTCGAGAGCGGGCTGGCGGCGGCCGAGTGGTATCACACCGACGTGCCGCGCAAGCAGATGAAGGAGCTGATGCAGCGCTCCGACGGCCCGGCGATCCGCGATACCATCGTCTGGCTCGGCGCCATGATCCTCAGCGGCGCCGGCGCCGCCTGGTTCTGGGGCAGCTGGTGGTGCGTGCCGTTCTTCTTCGTCTACGGCGTCCTCTACGGTTCCTCCACCGATTCACGCTGGCACGAATGCGGCCACGGCACCGCTTTCAGGACGCAGTGGATGAACGACGTGGTCTATCAGGTCGCCTGCTTCATGATCATGCGCAACCCGGTGACCTGGCGCTGGAGCCACACGCGCCATCATACCGATACCATCATCGTCGGCCGCGATCCGGAGATCTCGGTGATGCGTCCGCCCGATCTGCTGCGCGTGGTGCTCAACTTCGTCGGCATTCTCGACGCCTGGCATGCGATGAGCGACATGCTGCGCAATGCAGCCGGTATCGTCAGTCCGGCCGAAAGAACGTTCATTCCCGACCAGGAGCAGCCGAAGGCAATTCGCATTGCCCGCATCTGGACGACAATCTATGCCGCGACCATTGCGCTGGCGCTCTATACCGGCTCGTTCCTGCCGCTGATGCTGGTCGGTCTGCCCAGGCTTTACGGTGCCTGGCACCATGTCATGGTCGGCCTGCTGCAGCATGGCGGCCTGGCTGAAAACGTCACCGATCACCGGCTCAACAGCCGCACCGTCTACATGAACCCGATAAGCCGCTTCATCTACTGGAACATGAACTACCATGTCGAGCATCACATGTTTCCCATGGTGCCCTATCACGCGCTGCCCAGGCTGCACGAACTGATCAAGCACGATCTGCCGACGCCGACATCGTCCATCCTGGCCGGCTACCGCGAGATGATACCGGCTTTCCTGCGCCAGCTGCGCAATGAGGATTATTTCATCAAGCGCGAACTGCCGCCGACGGCGAGGCCCTATCGCGAGGACTTCCACAACGACAACGCTACCGCTGCGGTGGCTGCCGAATGACAAGCCCATGCCGAGGGTGCCAAGTATTGGGGGAGCCGTAGATGAGCGACTGGGTCGAGGCCTGTGACGCCGAGGACATCGACGAAGAGGACGTGATGCGCTTCGACCATGGCGGCCGCACCTTTGCCATCTATCGCAGCCCCGACGACGAGTATTTCGCCACCGACGGGCTTTGCACGCATGAGAAGGTGCATCTGGCCGACGGGCTGGTGATGGACGATATCATCGAATGCCCGAAGCACAATGGCCGCTTCAACTACAAGACAGGGGCTGCCAGGGGCGCGCCGGTCTGCGTCGATCTAAGAACTTATCCGGTCAAAGTCGACGCCGGCAAAGTCCTTGTCCGGATTGGTTGATGATGACGAAGGGAATGGTCATCATTGGCGCCGGCGAATGCGGCGGGCGCGCCGCCCTTGCGCTGCGCGAGCTCGGCTTTAATGGACCGGTGACGCTGGTCGGCGACGAGCCGCATCTTCCCTATGAGCGGCCGCCGCTGTCGAAAGACGCGATGGTTGCCGACGCGCCCCTGCTCAAGGCAATCGCCACCGACGCGATCCTGGCCGAAAGATCGATCAGGCATATCCATTCGGTTCAGGCGGTGGCGATCGACCGCGCGGCGCATGTCGTGCGCCTCTCGGACGGTTCCGTCCTGGCCTACGACAAGCTCCTGCTGGCGACCGGTTCGGTGCCGCGCAAGCTGCCGATGCCGGGCCTTGGTGGGCGCTGCGTCTACCTCCGGACCTTCAACGACGCGCTGGCCATTCGCGCCCATCTCAGCGCCGGAAATCGCATCGCCATCATTGGCGGCGGCTTCATCGGGCTTGAGCTTGCCGCGGCGGCACGCAGACTGGGTGCGGCGGTCACAGTTATCGAGGCGCAGCCGCGCATCTTGATGCGCGGCGTGCCGGCCGAGATCGCTGAGATCATCCATCAGGCGCATGAAGCCGAAGGCGTGAAAATCCTGTGCGGCGAGGGCATCGCCGCCATTGCCGATGATGGCGCCGAAGTGCGCATCGCGCTCGCCGGTGGACACGACATTGTCGCCGATCTTGCCGTGATCGGCATCGGCGCCGTGCCGGTGACCGGACTTGCCGCGGAGGCGGGGCTGACCGTCGACAATGGTGTCGCCGTCGACGCCGAGCTTCGCACCAGCGACCGGGATATCTTTGCCGCCGGCGATTGCTGTTCGTTTCCGCTCGCCATCTATGGCGGCCGGCGCGTGCGGCTCGAAGCCTGGCGCAATGCACAGGAGCAGGGCGCGCTCGCCGCAAGGAATATGCTTGGCGCCGGCGAGTCCCATGCGGCGGTGCCGTGGTTCTGGTCGGATCAGTGCGGCCTGACCTTGCAGATCGCCGGCCTGTCGGACGAAGGCCGCAGCATCGTGCGCCGCGACCTCGGCGACGGCGCCTTCATCCTGTTCCACCTCGCCGAGGACGGCAGGCTGGTTGCGGCAAGCGGCATCGGCCCCGGCAACGCGGTCGCCCGCGACATAAGGCTGGCCGAGATGCTGATTGCAAAGCAGGCAAGGCCGGCGCCGGAAGCGCTAGTCTCGCAGGCGGTCAAATTAAAATCGCTGCTGGCGGCTTGATCCGCCGCGTGGATAATTGGCCGAACGCGTTCGGCTAAAACAGCGCTTTCAGCTCCGGCAGCTTGTCGTTGACCAGCCAGCCATAGTAATTTTCCTCGGGCAGCTTTTCCGGCTCGCCCGCAGCGCGGCGCTTGTCGTTCTCGGCTTTCAGCGCATAGGCGCGCTGTTCGGGATTGCCGACATTGTAGAGCGTCGACGTGATGCCGGGATTGCCTGAGATGTCGAAGCCGGCAATGCTTTTATAGGCGTCGATCGACTTCCTTATCGTCGCCGCGACATAAGGCAGTGTCAGGTCAGGGTCCATGATCGTCTTGTAGACCGCATTGGGGTCACCGACGTCGAGTTCCGGCAGGCCGGAAACCTTGTGCACGAGATCGCTCATCTGCAGTGCCGTCAGCGGATTGAGCTGGCCAAGGCCAAAAGTCTGGCCGGCATAATAAGGCTGGAAGAAAGTGGCGCCGAAGCGGTCGTTGGGAAAGCTCTCGCCGTTGACGGTTTTGCCGCGGAACGACCGGTTCCACACCTGTTCGCGGCACTCCCACAGATCGTAGCTGTCGGACTTCCCTGCGCATTTCGCAAATTGCGGCCGTTGCACGAAATCGGTGATGTCCTCGCCATCATAGGCAAAGGAGAGCTTGCTCGACAGATACGAGATCGCCTTGACGTAATAGGTCTGCAGCCGGTCATAGGCATCGACATTATAGGTATGCTCGCCGACGATGGCTCCAACGATATGCATTGGGTCGATGTCATAGGCCGCGGCTGCCTGCTTGATCTTACCGCGCAGCTCGGCATCGTTCTGGAGCAGCGCAAAGACTTTGCGGTATTTCGCCTGGAAGGTGGTGTTGGTCGCCTGGGTGCGCCGGCTCGAAGCGCCCGGTATGTCGGGCTGCTCGGTGTTGCGGTTGCCCGGCGGCACCATCGTTGCCGCTTGCGCGGCGAACATGGCTGCCGCCAGCGTCAGCCCCAAAATGACGAGGATCAGTTTTTTCATGCGCCGCCGCCCAAATAGTCGCCGGCAAACTAGGTAATGCTCCACCGGGAGTCGAGAGACGCCTGCACCCGACGGGACGAAAGCTTGCCGGATGCTTCCATTTGGCCACACATCGGGAATGCTGGGCCAAATTGGGGAGGCCGGGAGCAATTCCCCGACCCTCTTCGAGAATGAAGCGTCTCCTACAGGATGAAACGCGACAAGTCCGTGTTTCTGGAGAGGTCGCCGACATGCTTCTCGACATAGGCGGCATCGATGGTCACCGAGGTGCCGTTGCGGTCCGGCGCGTCATAGGAGATATCGTCCAGCACCCGTTCCATCACCGTCTGCAGCCGCCTGGCGCCAATATTCTCGACGCTGGCGTTGAGGTCCACGGCGATGCCGGCCAACGAATCGATGGCGTCGTCGGTGAAGACCAGATCGACGCCTTCGGTCTTCATCAGCGCGATATACTGCTTGATCAGGCTGGCTTCGGTCTCGGTGAGGATGCGGACGAAATCGCCCTTCTCCAGCGCCCGCAGCTCGACGCGGATCGGCAGGCGGCCCTGCAATTCCGGCAGCAGATCGGAGGGCTTAGCGACGTGGAACGCACCCGAGGCGATGAACAGGATGTGGTCGGTCTTCACCGGTCCGTATTTGGTCGCAACCGTGGTGCCTTCGACCAGCGGCAGCAGGTCGCGCTGCACACCTTCACGCGAAACACCGGCACCGATGCCGCCTTCGCGCGAGGCGATCTTGTCGATCTCGTCAAGGAAGACAATGCCGTCATTCTCGGTCGATTCGAGTGCCCTGCGCACCACTTCGTCCTGATCGAGCAGCTTGTCGGACTCGTCGCTGATCAACAGCCCGTAGGACTCCTTGACGGTCGTCTTGCGCAACTTGGTCTTCTTGCCGCCCATCGCCTTCGACAGCATGTCATTGATGTTGAGCACGCCGATATTGGCGCCCGGCATACCGGGGATCTCGAAACCGGGCATGCCGCCATTGCCGGTATCGGCCACTTCGATCTCGATCTCCTTGTCGTCGAGCTCGCCGTCGCGCAGCTTCTTGCGGAAACTGTCGCGGGTGGCCGGGCTCGCCGTCTTGCCGACGAGCGCTTCGAGCACGCGTTCCTCGGCGTTGATGTGGGCACGTGCCTTGACGTCCTCGCGCATCTTCTCGCGCACCAGCCCGATGGCGATCTCGACCAGGTCGCGGATGATCTGCTCGACATCGCGGCCGACATAACCGACCTCGGTGAACTTGGTGGCTTCGACCTTGACGAAAGGCGCACCGGCAAGGCGTGCCAGGCGGCGCGAAATCTCGGTCTTGCCGACGCCGGTCGGGCCGATCATCAGGATATTCTTCGGCATCACCTCTTCGCGCATCTGGCCCTCGAGCTGCTGGCGGCGCCAGCGGTTGCGCAAGGCAATCGCCACGGCACGCTTGGCGTCTTTCTGGCCGATGATGAAGCGGTCGAGTTCCGAAACGATTTCGCGAGGAGAGAAGGTGCTCATGTCACTAAATTCCACTTTGCCACTGCCGAATGAACTCGAACGGATGCAGCAGCATGATCACGTTGAGTGTCAGATTGTCCCGGATGAGATAGCCGACACCGAATTCGAAGATGAGGGCGAGGGTTACGACCACCCATATAGGAAGCCTTCGCGCCATGACAAACCCCAGCACCATGGCCAGCGTATCCGACACCGAATTGATGATGCTGTCGCCATAATAGTCGAGCGAGATCGTGCCGGCGCGATAGCGATCGATGATGAAAGGGCTGTTCTCGAGCAGCTCCCAGCCGCCCTCTATAACCACCGCAAAGGCCAGCCTGAGCCCGATCGGCGAGCGCGGGAAAACGAACCACGCCAGCGCATAGAACAGGAAGCCGTGAATGATGTGCGAGAAGCTGTACCAGTCCGAAATATGCTGGGAATTCTCCGAGCTTTGCACAATGCCGTGCCACAGCTTGACGTAGCCGCAGGTACAGATCGGCGTCCGCCCCATGCCGTAGAGGACCCCGGCCTGGAAGATGACCAGGCCGAGAACCAGCAGAAGCCCCATTCGCCAACTGTCGTAGTAGGCCGAGACGGTTTTGTCGCTGGATACGCTCATGCTGCTATTGCCCCTCTTCTGCGTCACCCTGTCCGGCATCACCCTCTGGGGCATCAATCGCCATCAGCACGGCATCGCCATATTCCGACTTCCTGCGATCGATAGCCGTGAAACCGGCCTTTTCATAGGCACGGATAGCCCGTGCATTGGCGGGTTCCGGGTCGATGATGACGCGCGGCGTACCTTCCTCGAAAAGCTGCTCGACGAACTGCCGGACGATCGCCGAGCCGTGGCCGACCCCGACAAGCTCCGGCACGCCGATCGACAGATCGATGCCGAGCGTGCCGAACGGCTGGTCGCTATAGGGATGGCCGTCCTCCAGATGCGGATCGTAGCTCTGCAAATAGCCGATGGGCTTTCCGTCGAGCTCGATAATCAGCGGCTCGACCGAAATGCTGTCGATATGCTCGCGGATCTCCGCAATCTCGGTCTCTGGGTCGTTCCACCATTCGGCGACATGCGGCTCGGCAAGCCAGCCGGCGATCATCGGCAGGTCCCTCTGGGTCACCGGCCGAAAACCATAGCGGAGGCTCCGCTCAGGCGGCATCGAGGGTTTCGACGACGAAGTTGTTGTTGGTGTAGACGCAAATGTCTGACGCGATCTGCATCGCCTTGCGGGCGATCTCCTCTGCGCCCTTGTCGCTGTCCACCAGCGCGCGTGCCGCTGCCAGCGCGTAATTGCCGCCCGAGCCGATGGCCATGACGCCAAATTCGGGCTCCAGCACGTCGCCGGTGCCGGTCAGCGCCAGCGACACCGACTTGTCGGCCACCAGCATCATCGCTTCCAGCCGCCGCAAATAGCGGTCGGTGCGCCAGTCCTTGGCAAGCTCGACGCAGGCGCGTGTCAGCTGGTCGGGATATTGTTCGAGCTTGGCTTCAAGCCGCTCGAGCAGAGTGAAGGCATCGGCGGTGGCGCCGGCGAAACCGGCAATGACGTTGCCGCCCTTGCCGATGCGGCGCACCTTCTTGGCGTTGCCCTTCATGATGGTCTGGCCGAGGCTGACCTGGCCGTCGCCGGCGATCACCACTTTGCCGCCCTTGCGCACGGTCAGGATGGTCGTGGCATGCATGGTCAGTTCATTCGACATTTTCTGCTCCGATCAGCACCGATCCCATCAAGGCGATTGGCGCGTTACGAGTGATTTGATCGGCCATATGTATGTATAGGCCGGATGATTGCAAACCGGCCATCCACCGGGTCGGATCGGGCTCCGCAGCGGTAACTGGCAATCGCCGGATCATGCTGCTAGAAGGCTTTCGTTTTCAGGCATGTGAACGCCTGAATCGTGCAAAATCTGAGACAAGGATGAGGTCATGGCGCCCCGTTCCGCCGAGATAAGTCGCAAGACCAGGGAAACCGACATCGCCGTATCGGTTCAGGTCGACGGCTCGGGCAAATCCGACATTTCGACGGGCGTCGGCTTCTTCGACCATATGCTGGACCAGTTGTCGCGCCATTCGCTGATCGACATGACCGTGAAGGCCAAGGGCGACCTGCACATAGACGACCACCACACGGTCGAGGATACGGGCATTGCGCTCGGCCAGGCGCTGGCCAAGGCATTGGGCGAGCGGCGCGGCATCATGCGCTACGCCTCGATCGATCTCGCCATGGACGAGACACTGACGCGGGCGGCAATCGATGTCTCCGGCCGGCCTTTTCTGGTCTGGAATGTTTCATTCTCGTCGCCGAAGATCGGTACGTTCGACACCGAGCTGGTGCGCGAATTCTTCCACGCGCTGGCGCAGAATGCCGGCATCACGCTGCATGTCACCAATCATTACGGCGCCAACAACCACCACGTCGCCGAGACCTGCTTCAAGGCCGTGGCGCGTGCGCTGCGTTCGGCGCTTGAGCGCGACCCGCGCCAGCCGGACGCGGTTCCCTCCACCAAGGGATCCCTGAAAGGATAGCGTCATGGCCATCTATGTCGTGATGGAGCCGCCAGGCCGCAGCGAAAGCGTGGACACTACCTTTATCCGTGACGGCTTTGCCTGGCTCGGCTTCTTGGTGCCGCCGCTGTGGCTGGCCTGGCACCGGCTGTGGGTCGAGGCGGCATTGGCGTTTGTCGCCATGGGCCTGCTCTCGATGCTGGGCGAAAGGCTGGACCTGGAAACAGCCGGCTCGCTTTTATCCCTGCTTGTCATGCTCTTTGTCGGACTGGAAGGGCAGGGCTTGCGGATCGCAGCCCTGCGCCGTCGCGGCTGGCATGAATGGGGCGTGGTCGAGGCCGACAGGCTCGACGACGCAGACGTCCGCTATGCATTGGAAGCCGATGCTCAGTCGGCTGAACAACCGACGGTGCAACGCATCGTCCCAGACGCAGCACATGCCCGGTCGGCGCAGATGGGCCTGGCGCTGGGGCTGAACCATATTCCGGGAAAGCCCTGAGATGAGGGTGGCGATCATCGATTACGGGTCGGGCAATCTGCGCTCGGCCACCAAGGCCTTCGAGCGTGCCGCGCATGAAGCCGGCATTGCCGCCGCGATCGAACTCACCGCCGATGCCGAGCGGGTCAGGACCGCCGACCGCATCGTCCTGCCCGGCGTCGGTGCCTATGCCGATTGCGCCGCTGGACTGCGTGCGGTCGCCGGCATGTGGGAAGCGGTCGAGGAGGTGGCGATCGCCAAGGCTCGGCCGTTCCTCGGCATCTGCGTCGGCATGCAGCTGATGTCGGAGCGAGGCCTGGAAAAGACCGTCACAAAGGGCTTTGGCTGGATCGCCGGCGACGTCAAGGAGATCACGCCGGCCGATCCGACACTGAAGATCCCGCAGATCGGCTGGAACACGATTGACCTGAAGCGCAAGCATCCGCTGTTTTCCGGCATTGCGACGGGTGGCAAGGGACTGCACGCCTATTTCGTCCACTCCTACCATCTCGATGCACGGAAGGAGGATGAGGTGCTGGCGGTTGCCGACTATGGCGGCCCGGTAACGGCCGCTGTCGCCCGCGACAACCTAGCCGGAACGCAGTTCCACCCCGAGAAGAGCCAGGCGCTGGGCCTGGCGCTGATCACCAATTTCCTAGGCTGGAGGCCCTGAACCATGAGCAAGAAGGGCTATTGGATGGCAATGGTCGATGTCCACGATCCCGAGATCTACAAGCAGTACATCGAGGCCAATGCCGCGGCTTTCGCGAAATACGGCGCGAAGTTCCCGGTGCGCGCCGGGCGGTACACCAGCCCGGAAGGACCGGCAGGCAATCGCCACGTGCTGGTGGAATTCGAATCCTATGAAAAGGCGCTGGAATGCTACGGCTCGCCTGAATACCAGGAGGCCTTGAAGTACAGGCTCGCCGGCTCGACCGGCCACTTTGTCATCGTCGAAGGCGCCTGAAGGTGTTTCTGTTTCCGGCGATAGACCTCAAGGACGGCAAATGCGTGCGCCTCAGGCATGGCGACATGGCGACCGCCACCATCTACAATGACGATCCCGCCGCTCAGGCGCGCACTTTCGAAGAGCAGGGCTTCGAATGGTTGCACGTCGTCGACCTCAACGGCGCCTTCAAGGGCCAGAGCGTCAACAGCGCCGCGGTCGGCGCCATCCTGAAGGCGACGAGCAATCCGGTGCAGCTCGGCGGCGGCATCCGCACCCTGGCGCAGATCGAGGACTGGCTCGACCGTGGGCTGGCCCGCGTCATTCTTGGCACCGTGGCGGTGCGCGATCCGGATCTGGTCAGGCAGGCCTGCAAGGCATTCCCGGGCAAGATCGCCGTCGGCATCGACGCCAAGGGCGGCAAGGTCGCGGTCGAAGGCTGGGCTGAAGCCTCGAGCCTCGGCGTCATTGAACTGGCGAGGAAATTCGAGGGTGCCGGCGTCGCCGCCATCATCTACACCGATATCGACCGCGACGGTGTGCTGACCGGCATCAACTGGGACGCCACCATCGATCTCGCCGACGCGGTGTCGATCCCGGTTATCGCCTCGGGCGGGCTCGCCTCGATCGCCGACATCGTGCGCATGACCATGCCCGATGCCCGCAAGCTCGAAGGTGCGATCTCCGGACGCGCCCTCTACGACGGCCGCATCGACCCGGCCGAGGCATTGGCGATCCTGCGTGGCAAACCGATGGCAGGGGTGTGAAACGTGAAGGTCTCGATTATCGTTGCTCCCTACGACAGCGGGCACTATCACGAAGGGTGCGGCCAGGGGCCGGACGCCATCATCGGCGGTGGGCTGGTCGAAGCCCTGACCGTGGCTGGCCATGACGTCGCCGTCGAAGATATCGGCAAGGTCGGAGACGAGCAGGGGCGCGAAATTGCAACCGGCTTCGCCGTCTGCAACGCCATCGCGACCAAGGTTAACCTCGCCCGCGATGGAGGACGCTTCCCCATTATCCTTGCTGGAAATTGCCTGACCGCCGCCGGTGCGGTCGCCGGCGAAGTTGCGGATTCGATCATCTGGATCGACCAGCATGGCGATCTCAACACGCCGGAGACGTCCTCCTACGGCTTTCTCGACGGCATGGCGCTGGCGGCGACGCTCGGGCTCTGCTGGCATCCGATGGCGGCAGCAATTCCGGGGTTCCGGCCGATAGACCCGGCGCGCTGCATGCTGGTCGATGCCCGCGACCTCGATCCCGACGAAAAGCGACTGCTGGAAACTTTGCCGATCGTGCGCACCGAATGTGCCGGTGCACTCGATATGATCGGAAAGCTCACGGCGACAGGGACTGTGCGGGCGCATCTGCATCTCGACCTGGATGTCCTCGATCCGGATGTGTTGCAGGTGAACCGCTACGCGCACCCGGGCGGCCCGAGTCCGGAACAGCTACGGCAGCTTGCCTGCGGACTGGCCAGGTCAATCCCAATCGTCGGCGTGACGCTCTCGGCCTACGACCCGGCCTTTGATTCCCAGTCCGAAGTTCCGCCCGTCGTCGGCCAGCTGCTTGTCGACTTTCTTGCGGCGATCGAGAGGATCTGATGCTGAAAGCCCGCGTCATCCCCTGTCTCGACGTCAAGAACGGCCGTGTCGTCAAGGGCGTCAATTTCGTCGACCTGGTCGATGCCGGCGATCCCGTCGAAGCGGCAAAAGCCTATGACGCGGCCGGCGCCGACGAGCTCTGCTTTCTCGACATCACCGCCTCGTCGGAAAACCGCGAGACCATTTTCGATGTCATCGCCCGCACCGCCGAACAATGTTTCATGCCGCTGACCGTTGGCGGTGGCGTCCGTCAGATCGCCGACATCAGGAAGCTGCTACTGGCCGGCGCCGACAAGGTGTCGATCAACACGGCGGCGGTGAAGACCCCAAATTTTGTCGCCGAGGCTGCCGACAAATTCGGCAACCAGTGCATCGTCGTCGCCATCGATGCCAAGAAAGTGTCCGCTGCGAGCGAGGCTGATCGCTGGGAGATATTCACCCATGGCGGCCGCGAGAAGACCGGCATCGACGCCGTCGAGTTCGCTCGGCGGGTGGTCGATCTCGGCGCCGGCGAGATCCTGCTAACATCGATGGACCGCGACGGCACCAAGGCCGGCTATGACATAGCCCTTACCCGCGCGGTCGCCGATGCCGTACGCGTGCCGGTCATCGCTTCCGGTGGCGTCGGCACGCTCGACCACCTTGTCGAAGGCATTCGCGACGGCCATGCCGGCGCGGTGCTGGCGGCGTCGATCTTCCATTTCGGCACCTACAGCATCGCCGAAGCCAAGCTGCACATGGCTCAGGCCGGACTGCCGATGCGGCTGGACTCGCCGGGTAATCGGTCCTAGAGCCTTTCCGGCTAAGAAGAGGCTGTAAACGCCGTCATGACCGAGTTCTCGCTCTCCGATCTGGAGAAGATCATTGGCGAACGCGCACGTTCCGGCGATCCGGATTCGTGGACGGCCAAGCTCTTTCAGCGCGGCATGAGCAAGGCAGCGCAGAAATTCGGCGAAGAGGCGGTCGAAACGGTGATCGCAGCCGTCAGCGCCGATAGGGCCGCGCTTGTTTCGGAAAGCGCCGATCTCATTTATCATTGGCTTGTCGTTCTCGGCATAGCGGACATTCCGCTGAGCGATGTGCTCAAC
This sequence comes from Mesorhizobium sp. M0698, assembly GCF_040320455.1. Lineage (NCBI taxonomy): Bacteria > Pseudomonadati > Pseudomonadota > Alphaproteobacteria > Hyphomicrobiales > Phyllobacteriaceae > Mesorhizobium > Mesorhizobium sp. M0698. The sequence goes on from NZ_JAMYPQ010000003.1 coordinate 176,245, forward strand.
GAGCTTGAACGCCGCACCGGTCGTTCGGGCATCGCCGAAAAGGCGTCTCGGCTGGACCGGGGCTGATCGCTGCGGAGGAACTCGATGGACCAGCTCGCTCCTACCGAGAAGTATTCACCCTATCGTTTCTTCTCGGCCGAGCAATGGTCGCGGTTCCGCGCCGATACGCCGATGACGCTCACCGAGGACGAGGTCCGTCGTCTGCGGTCGCTGAACGATCCGGTCGATCTCCACGAGGTCGAGCGCATCTATCTTTCGATGTCGCGGCTGTTGTCGGCTCATGTCGAAGCCAGTCAACTCCTGTTCAGGCAGCGCCAGGCCTTCTTCAACGCGCTGGACGCGGCCAAGACACCGTTCATCATCGGCATTGCCGGTTCCGTCGCGGTCGGCAAATCGACCACGGCGCGCGTGCTAAAGGAGCTGCTGGCGCGCTGGCCGTCGAGTCCCAAGGTCGACCTGGTCACCACCGATGGTTTCCTGCTGCCGAACGAAGTCCTGCGCCGCAACAACCTGATGGAGCGCAAGGGCTTTCCCGACAGCTACGACGTCGGCGCCCTTCTGCGCTTCCTGTCCGGCATCAAATCGGCGCAGCGCAACGTCCGCGCGCCGGTCTATTCGCACCTGACCTATGACGTTATCCCGGGCGAGTTCCAGACCATCGACCGGCCCGACATCCTGATCTTCGAAGGCATCAATGTCCTGCAGCCGGGCAAGCTGCCCAAGGACGGCAAGATCGTGCCTTTCCTGTCGGATTTCTTCGACTTCGCCATCTATATCGATGCCGAGGAGGCGCTGATCCATCACTGGTATATCGCCCGCTTCATGCGGCTGCGCGAAACCGCCTTCCGCGACCCGGCCTCCTTCTTCCACCGCTATTCGCAACTTTCCGAGGATGCGGCCCGCGCCATCGCCGAGGGCCTGTGGACCAACATCAACCTGAAGAATCTGCGCGAGAATATATTGCCGACCCGCGCCCGTGCCGATCTCATCCTGCGCAAGGGCGCCAACCATCTGGTCGAGGAAGTGGCGCTCAGGAAACTGTGAAATCCCGGGACATTCCTTAAAGTCATCTTAACCCAGTCTTTCTATTGTCGGGCCTGATCTGCGGGCTCGGCAAACAAATGAATGCGCCATTCCTAAACATCGATCGGCCGGCAGCTGACCGCATCGCACGTCCGGGCAGCGGCGGCGCAACGATTGCCCTGATCGTGCCTGTCCACAATGAGGAAGGCGCAATTGCTCCATTCCTGAAGGCGGTATGCGAAAGCACCGCGCCGCTGAAGGACAAAGGCGTTGCCCTCGAGTTCATCTTCGTCAACGACGGCAGCAGCGATACGACGCTCGAAAAGCTGATCGAAGCCCAACAAACCGATCCACGCATCCACGTAATCGACCTTTCACGCAATTTCGGCAAGGAAGCCGCGATGACCGCGGGGCTCGACAGCTGCGATGCCGATGCAGCGATTCCGATGGATGTCGATATGCAGGATCCGCCGCATGTCATTCCGCTGCTTGTGGAAAAGTGGCGCGAGGGTTTTGAGGTTGTTCTGGCCAAGCGAGCCAATCGGTCGAGCGACAGCTTTCTCAAGCAGCGCTCCGCCTCGATGTTCTACCGCGTTCACAACTGGATCGCGCAGCAGAAGATCCCGCACGATGTCGGCGACTTCCGTTTGATCGACCGCCAGGTCATCCAGGCGCTGCGGTCTTTGCCCGAACGCCGTCGTTTCATGAAGGGCCTGTTCGCCTGGGTCGGGTTCCGCACCGCAAGCGTCGAATATGTCCGCGATCAGCGCATCGCCGGCCAGTCGAAATTCTCCGGCTGGAAGCTGTGGAACTTCGCGCTCGAAGGCATCACCAGCTTCTCCACCGCTCCGCTTGAAATCTGGACCTATGTCGGCGCGACGATTTCCGCGCTGTCGTTCCTCTACGGCCTGCTGATCGTCGCCAAGACAATGATCTTTGGCGTTGATGTGCCCGGCTACGCCTCCCTGCTGGTCAGTGTTCTTTTCCTTGGCGGCATCCAGTTACTCGGCATCGGCATCATCGGACAATACCTCGGCAGGGTCTACGCCGAGATCAAGCAGCGTCCGATCTACATCGTGCGCCGCAAATATGAGGGAATGAGCTGATGGAGATCGACGCCTACCGACAGATGGCCGCCACCGAAGACGAGCATTGGTGGTTCTGCGGGCGTCGCGCCATCGCCGAGGCGGTCATTCGCAGCATCGGCCTGCCTGAAAACGCGCGCATCGTCGAGATCGGCGCCGGCACCGGCGGCAACATCCGGATGCTGGAGCAGTTCGGCGCAGTGACGGCAGTCGAGATGAGCGATCTCGCGCGCAGGATTGCCTGGGAAAAGACCGGCCGCGACTTCCTCGCCGGACATCTGCCGGACAACATTCCTGTCGCGCCGCAAAGCTGCGACCTCGTCTGCCTGTTCGACGTGCTGGAGCATGTCGCCGAAGACGAGGCGTCGCTTGCCGCGATCCGCCAAGTGCTGAAACCGGGCGGCAGCGTGGTCCTCACTGTGCCCGCACACCAATGGTTGTGGAGCACGCATGATGTGGGGCTGCATCATATGCGGCGCTATTCACGCAATCTGCTGCGTGAACGAATCGAAAGGGCTGGTTTCGCGATCGACCGGCTGAGCTACACAAATGCCGCGCTCTTCCCGGTAGCGGCGCTGGCAAGACTGGTGGACTGGTTGCGCAAGTCGGCCTTGCCAGCCGGCCATGCCACGCCGCCAAAACCACTGAATGCGGCGATGAAGGCAGTGTTTTCGGCGGAAGGCCGCATCATACCAAATGCAAGCTTGCCCTTCGGGGTTTCGCTGCTGGCGGTATTCCGCAAGGACAGCGCCGTCGAAACCGCTCGCCTCGACGAGAAATTGGCAGCTTGACCGCGTCATGGGCACCGGCTCGTATCGTCGACTATCGCGCTTTGCGCTGATTGGCATCGCGTCGACGCTGATCTACGCAGTTTGCGCTTTTCTGCTGTCGCGTGGACAGGCAACGGCGGCCCTGCCGGCGGCGCTCACATCGTTTGCGGCCTACGCCGTCGCCGCGCTGTTCTCCTACACCGGGCATAAATATTTCACGTTCACCTCGGGCGGCAGCCACGCTATGGAATTGCCCCGCTTCCTCCTGCTCACCGCTTCCGGCCTCGCCGTCGCGATCGCCCTGCCGGGGCTTTTGACCCAGATGCTCGGCGTCCCTGCCGCAATCCCGATCCTGCTCACCTGCATTGCCGTGCCGGTCATCAACTATGTCGTCCTCGGGCGGTGGGTGTTTCGTGGTCTCTAGCGCGCGATCCCTCAGTGAACTGCTGCCCGGCGCCAACCGCTTCTCGCCCTTTGTGGGCGTAGCGGGTGCTCCGTTGCTGCTGGCCAGTCTGGTCGTCACATACGCCGTCTGGCTATCGACCGTTGCAATTCCGACCAATGTTGACGTGTCGTGGCTTCTGGTCGTCTGCGACCGCCTGCTTGGCGGAGAGCGGCTCAACACCGACATCGTGGAGACCAACCCCCCTTTCTCGATCTGGCTCTACATGCCGTTCATGCTCCTGGAAAAGCTCACTGGCATGCGTGCGGAATTCTGGCTGACGCTTGGCGTCGTTTGCCTGAGCCTGGCCAGTCTTTTCGTTTCCGTCCGCATTCTCGCGCGCGATGAACCGGTCTACCGGCAGCCCCATGCGCTGTGGGCGGCAGCGGCGGCCCTGTTTTTGATCCTGTGTTTCATGCCGGATCAATTCGGCCAACGCGAGCACTTCGCATTGATTGCCATTCTGCCTTGGGTGGCGTTGCAATGCACACGTCAGCGGAACCTGGATTTCAGCGCGGGCTCGCGCCTGGAGCACATGGTCGCGGGCTTCGGCGCGGCGGTCGTGGTCATGGTCAAGCCGCCCTATTTTGTGCTGGCCTTCATGTTGCCGTCGCTCTGTCTTGCGCTTGAAAGGCGGTCGCTGAAACCGCTCTTCGTCGCAGAGAACCTGGTGGGCGCTGCGATCGTGGCCGCCTATATCGCGTCCATCGCGCTCTTCGACCGCGCTTACGTCAGCGACGTCCTGCCCTTGGTCAGGGAGGTCTATCTTCCGTTGAGGGCCTCTGCCGCCGATATGCTGGCAAACTGGCCGAAAGTGGTGCTGCTTCTGGCCGCCGCCACCGTGCTTGCGGCCGGCGGCCTGAGAAAGACGAACTGGGACGTCAGGATTCCGCTCCTGACCGCCCTGGGGTTCATTCCGGCCTTCATCGTCATGGGCAAGGGTTGGCCCAATCACGCGCTGCCGATGGTCGTTGTTGCGACACTTGCATTTGGCATCCAGCTTGTGCGGTTCGGCACATTCGGCAGTGCAGGCTTCGTTCGCAAGGCCGCCCTGATCTTCGGCTGCGTGCTGGTGCTGCAAATAGCGGTCAGGGCACAGTACGCGGCGCTGACGACGGATAACGGCCCGATCGCCCGGTCTGTCGCCGCGATCCGCGCAACGGTCGAAACCCCGACCATCATGTCTATTGCCGACCAGATGCAGGTTGCCCATCCCCTCGCCAGGCTGGTCGGCGGCAGGTTCATATCACGCCATCCGAGCGCCTGGGCGGTCTCCAACGCGGACACGCTCGCCCGCGTCACCGGCGATCTCGAACGGAGACCGGAACTTGAAAGCATCCGCGATCGGGTGATCGGCGAAAACGCCGCCGAGATATCAGCGAAGAAGCCCGATATCGTGCTGTCAGGCTCGCCCGCGTGGACTGCCCTGATGCTGCAGGACAAGCGGATCCAGGTTGCCTTGGCCGACTATCGTCTGCTGCACGCCGAGCCGGAAATCACTGTCTATCTGCGTTACACGGCGCCTGCGCCGCTCCAAACCGATTGAGCAGGAGCCCCCGGAAACCCATGACACGGCTGGATCCAATCGCTCCGCTGGACGACATATGGCTCGATCTCGAGAGCCTCGGTGCAACAGCATGAGCGTCTCGAACGACATTGGCGGCTTGAGCCGCTGGCGCGACCGGGATATTGCGGCGTCGCTGCTTCCTAGCCGCAATGTCCTGGCCATTGCCGCAGTCACCGTCTTCTCGATCTTCTGGCAGCGACGTTGGGGGACTGTTCCCGACACTAGCTGGCTGATCACGGTCTGCGAGCGTATGCTGTCCGGTGAGCGGCTTTACTCGCAAATCTATGAGACCAATCCCCCATTCAGCGTCTGGCTCTATCTGCCGCCAGTGGCTGCGGCCAGATTGCTGGGCACCGCCCCGGAAATCCTGGTTGAGGCCTGGACATACCTTGCCGTGCTTATCGGACTTTCGCTCTCGGGCGTGATCGTCAAGCGTGCGGGTTTCACCGAAACTGCATCATTGTTTGCACTGGGGCCAGCGTTTTGCGCAATGTTGGTGGTCTTCCCCGGAAATGCCTTCAGCGAGCGGGAGCATATCGGCATGGCACTTTTCATGCCGCTGCTTGCGCTTCATGCCTGGCGCGCGCGCAGAGATGCAGCTGCCCAACCAGACCCCGGGCTCGCCGTACTCGCCGGCCTGTCGGGCAGCATTCTGCTGCTGGTCAAGCCCTACTATGCGATCATGGTGTTGGCGCCGGCACTGGTCGTTGCAGTGCGCCGGCGCAGTCTGAAATCGATCTTCGCCCTGGAACACTGGGTCATTGGCGGCATCTGCGTTGTCTATCTCAGCACGGTCACGCTGATCCATCCGGAATTCATGCGCGACATCTATCCCCTCTTGGCGGACGTTTATGCAAAGATCGGCATCTTTTGGCCGATTGTGATCGGCTACGGTTTCTCGTGGTGTTTCCTTGTCTTCCTGATCTGGTGGCTGTGGCCTGCCAGGCGGTTTCCAGAGCTGGCGGCGGTAGCGTTGGCGGCATCGATCGCTGGCATGTTTCCCCTGTTCTACCAAGCCAAAGGCTGGTCTTATCATGCCTATCCCGCGATCTTTTGCGCTGTGGCAGCCATTTTCTGCCTGCTGGCACTGCCCAGGATCGTGCAGCAGCCGTCGAAGCTGTTGACGTTCGTGACGGCTCCTTCGCGAGCTTGGGCATTGGCGGCGGTGGCAATCGCTTTCTTGCCGTACTGGAGCACCCAGAAACCAGGGCCGGCGCTGGTTGCCGCAATTCGCGCCGCCACCGATCGGCCGACCGTAGCGTTGGTCAGTTCGGATATTTCCTCGGGACATCCGTTGAACCGTATGATCGATGGGCAGTTCGTTTCGACCCACGTCAGCGATTGGCTTGGAGCGTTCGCACTTTCCCTGTCCCGGCACGCAGCCCTCTCGGGTGACACCGCCGAAGCCACGCGTTACCAGGCCATCATGGCGCGCTACGTCGAAAGCAAACGCGAAGAGTTCGCGCGTCTGCGCCCGGATATCGTCGTCTTCAAGAAAAACAACACAATGTGGACAAGCCAACTGATGGGGCGTTTTGGCTTTGACGCCATCCTGGCGCACTACCGCATTCTTATCGAGGACGAGACCGAGCGCATCTATTTGCGCGACGATTATGTCCGCCCGGGCCACCGGCCACCCGAACAGCCTATTTCGGCATCGTCACCCGTCGCAGCGTCAGATTGATGCGGCCGCCACTCCTGAGCAATGCCGAGGTCGACGGGTAGATACGGTCGACGCCGTGAAAGCAGAGCCGCCCTTCGCCGCCAAGCACGACGACGTCGCCGCTCCTCAGCCTGAACGATTTGGTGGCGCCGTCGCGCGTCGTCTGGCCGACCCGGAACAGGCAATCGTCGCCGAGCGACACCGAGACGACAGGCGCGGAGAAATCGCTCTCGTCGCGGTCCTGGTGAAGACCCATCTTGGCATCCTGCGAATAGGAATTGACCAGGCAGGCTTCCGGCGGGTGCGCATAGGCAGATACATCCCGCCACAGTTCGAGCAGCATCTCCGGGATCGGCGGCCAAAGCCTTCCGGTCACCGGGTGGGTCGGCTGGTAGCGATAGCCGTGCTCCTTGTCGGTGACCCAGCCCAGCGGACCGCAATTGGTCATGCGCACGCTCATCTCCTTGCCGGTACGCGGCATCGCCGGCACGAACAGCGGCGCCTTCTGCACGACCTGCCTGATATCTTCCACCAGCACTTCCTGCATGGCGCGCGACAGGTAGCCGGGCATATGGCGGACGCCTTTGGGCAGTACGAGCATCGCGTCGCTTAATCCGTTGGTCTGGAGAAATCAGAATGCCACCGTCAAATGAAAACGGCGACCCGAAAGCCGCCTCCGACGGTGGCTGCGCGCTTTAACCGGCGATCTGAGATCCGAAGCCGCTTCGGCTGTCACTCATCCCCGACCCGGCCGCGCAGTTTCTTGATCGAGCCGCGCCCGGCCTTGCTCTTGAGTCGTCTTTCGACCGCGCCTTTGGACGGCCTGGTCTTCTTGCGCGGCGGTGGTGGTGGTTCGGCGGCCTTGGCGACCAGTGCCGTCAGCCGCGCCCGGGCGTCCGCCCGGTTCTGCTCCTGGGTGCGGAAGCGTCCAGCTTCGATGACGATGACGCCGTCCTTGGTGGCGCGCTGGCCGGCAAGCTTGATGGTCCGTTCGCGCACCCGCTCCGACAGGCCAGCCGCATTGGCGGCATCGAAGCGCAATTGCACTGCCGTCGCCACCTTGTTGACGTTCTGGCCGCCCGGGCCGGACGAACGAATGAAGTCCTCGTGCAGGTCGCCCGGATTAATCACCGCATCGTCGGTAATGATGATCTTGTCGTCGGCGTTCATGCCGCACTCATGGCGCGGCAGGCGAAAAAAGAAAAGGCCCGATCGAAGCCGGGCCTTGAAGCATCACCCGGGGCGACGGCTATTCAGCCGCTACCTGCATGCGTGGTGCGGCGCCGAGCACGGTGGCGTCGACATGGGCTTCGAACTTTTCGAAATTGTCGACGAACATGCCGACCAGCCTTGCCGCCTGCCGGTCGTAGGCGGGCTTGTCGATCCAGGTCGATCTAGGGTCGAGAATGGCGCGGTCGACGCCGGCAACCGTCACCGGTACGTCGAAACCGAAATTGGCGTCGGTGCGGAAGTCGGCCGCTTTCAGCGAGCCGTCGAGCGCCGCCGCAAGCAGCGCCCGCGTTGCTTTGATCGGCATTCGCTTGCCGGTGCCGTAGGCGCCGCCGGTCCAGCCGGTGTTGACCAGCCAGCAATCGACGCCTTGGCGGGCGATGAGCTCGCGCAACAGATTGCCGTATTCCGACGGATGCCGCGGCATGAACGGTGCGCCGAAGCATGTCGAAAATGTCGCTTCGGGTTCCGTAACGCCCTTCTCGGTCCCCGCCACCTTGGCGGTATAGCCGGAGAGGAAATGGTACATGGCCTGCGCCGGGGTCAGCCGCGCGATCGGCGGCATCACACCGAATGCGTCGGCGGTCAGCATGATGATGTTCTTCGGGTGGCTGGCGCGCCCCGTCTTGCTGGCGTTGGGGATGAAGTGGAGCGGGTAGGCGCAGCGTGTGTTTTCGGTCAGCCCGCCGTCGTCGAAATCCGGCACGCGGCCTGCGTCGAGCGCCACATTCTCCAGCACCGTGCCGAAGCGCTGGGTGGTGGCGAAGATCTCCGGCTCGGCTTCGGCCGAAAGCTTGATCGTCTTGGCATAGCAGCCGCCCTCGAAATTGAAGATGCCGTGCGGTCCCCAGCCATGCTCGTCGTCGCCGACCAGCGTGCGCGACGGGTCGGCCGACAACGTCGTCTTGCCGGTCCCGGAAAGGCCGAAGAAAACGGCCGCGTCGCCGACGGGCCCTTCATTGGCCGAGCAGTGCATCGGCATCACACCTTTTGCCGGCAGCAGATAGTTGAGCACGGTGAACACCGACTTCTTCATCTCGCCGGCATACGAGGTACCGCCGATCAACACGATCATGTGCGAAAGATCGACGGCAATCACCGTTTCGCCGCGCGTGCCGTGGCGGGCGGGATCGGCGCGGAACGACGGCAGGTCGATGATCGTCAAATCGGGCATGAAATGCTCGAGTTCGGCGGCGGCCGGTCGGATGAGCAGATTGCGGATGAACAAGGAGTGCCAGGCAAGCTCCGTGATCACCCTGGTCGGCAGCTTCAGCTCCTCGTCGGCGCCGCCGACCAGGTCCTGCACATAAAGGTCCTTTCCAGCCGCGTGGGCGCGAAAATCGCCAAGCAGCGTATCGAACTGGATCGGCGAAATCGCTTTGTTGTTGTCCCACCATACATGCGGCGCGGTGCTTTCGTCGCGCACCACGAATTTGTCCCTGGGCGAGCGGCCGGTGTGCTGCCCGGTCTCGGCGGCAAGCGCGCCATGCGCGGTGAGTCGGGCCTCGCCACGGCGGATTGCCTCCTCGTAGAGCGCGGCCGCGCCGAAATTATAGCGCACCACGCCCGTGGTTCTTAGGCCGATCCGATCGATTGCACATGCAGGATTGCGTTTGCCGGCTTCCGACATGGGTGTCCCTTCTTCGATTTACCGCGTCTTTACCGGCGAATTCCGGAACTCCCATTGCAGGAGCTAAAAACGTCAAAACCAGAAAAGGCGAATGATATCAAATCATTAATCGATTTAAATATTTTGAAAGTTGTTTAAATCGTTTATATGTGCAAAAACACTGATGGTTGCCCAAAGGATTGGCGATGTTCATTCGTCCAATCCATATCGAGGTACAATTGTGGCCGTCGACATGCCGCGCGTGACAGCGGATACAGCCTATGCCACATTTTGTACCTAATTTGTCCTGCAAAAGCCCCTTCTCGACGAAAGAAGGGACAGCTCATGAGGGAGCCGCTTGAAATGGCAACAATCGCGCTTGTCGACGACGATCGCAACATTCTGACTTCGGTTTCGATCGCCCTCGAATCCGAGGGTTATCGGGTCGAAACCTACACGGATGGGGCATCGGCGCTGGAGGGACTGGCGGCGCGCCCGCCGAACCTCGCCATCCTCGACATCAAGATGCCGCGCATGGACGGCATGGAGTTGCTGCGCCGGATGCGTCAGAAATCCGACCTGCCGGTGATCTTCCTGACCTCCAAGGACGATGAGATCGATGAACTGTTCGGCCTCAAGATGGGCGCCGACGACTTCATCCGCAAACCCTTCTCGCAGCGTCTTCTTGTCGAACGCGTCCGCGCCGTGCTGCGACGCGCCAGCACCCGCGAGGCGGCTGCCAAGGCGCCCAACCAGCAGGCCCGGTCGCTTGAGCGCGGCCAGCTTGTCATGGACCAGGAGCGCCACACCTGCACCTGGAAGGGCGAGCCGGTGACGCTGACCGTCACCGAGTTCCTCATCCTGCATTCGCTGGCCCAGCGTCCGGGCGTTGTAAAAAGCCGTGATGCGCTGATGGATTCGGCTTATGATGAGCAGGTCTATGTCGATGACCGCACCATCGACAGTCACATCAAGCGGCTACGCAAAAAGTTCAAGGCCGTTGATGATGACTTCGAAATGATCGAAACCCTTTACGGAGTCGGATATCGGTTCCGCGAAGCTTGAGTCGAGCGGGAGCTGCTATTCGATGGCAGTGCAAGTAGAGCGAGTGAGACGGTCGGGCGCCGCCAGGCGCCCGCCGCGGATTCTGCCCGCCTTCGTGTCGAAAATTACGGTGCCGATGCGCCGGTTTCTCGGCCATCACATCTTTTCCAGCCTGACGCGGCGTATCCTCTTTCTCAACCTTGCCGGCCTTGCCGTCCTGGTCACCGGCATTCTCTATCTCAATACCTTTCGCGACGGGCTGATCGACGCCCGTGTCGAGAGCCTGATGACTCAAGGCGAGATCATCGCCGGCGCGATCGCCGCCTCGGCGACGGTCGAGACCGATTCGATCAGCATCGATCCGGAGAAGCTGCTCGAGTTACAGGCCGGCGAAAGCCTCGGCCCGGGCTCCGATCAGCTCGATAACCTCGATTTCCCGATCAATCCGGAGCGCGTGGCGCCGGTGCTCAGGCGGTTGATCTCGCCGACGCGCACCCGCGCCCGCATTTACGACCGCGACGCCAACCTGCTGCTCGATTCCCGCCATCTCTATTCGCGCGGCCAGATCCTTCGCTACGACCTGCCGCCGGTCGAAGAGGAACAGCCAGACCTTCTGGAGCGCATCCAGAAATTCGTCTTCGATTTCTTCCGCAACAAGCAGCTGCCCGTCTATCGCGAGCAGCCGGGTGGCAACGGCGCCGCGTTTCCGGAAGTGGTCAAGGCGCTTACCGGCAGCCCGTCGACGATCGTGCGGATCTCGGAGCAGGGCGAGCAGATCGTTTCTGTGGCGGTGCCGATCCAGCGCTTCCGTGCCGTTCTCGGCGTGCTGATGCTGTCGACCGAAGGCGGCGACATCGACAAGATCGTCGCGGCCGAGCGCAAGGCGATCCTGCGCGTGTTCGGCATTGCCGCCCTGGTTACCGCCATCCTGTCGATGCTGCTGGCCTCCACCATCGCCAACCCGCTGCGCCGGCTTTCCGCGGCGGCGGTCAGGGTTCGCCGCGGCGTCAAGAACCGCGAGGAAATCCCCGACTTCTCCGACCGCCAGGACGAGATCGGCAATCTGTCGATCGCCGTGCGCGACATGACCAATGCGCTCTACGCCCGCATCGAGGCGATCGAAAGTTTTGCCGCGGATGTCTCGCACGAGTTGAAGAACCCGCTTACCTCGCTGCGCAGCGCGGTGGAGACATTGCCGCTGGCCAGGAACGACAATTCGCGCAGCCGGCTGATGGATATCATCCAGCACGATGTGAGGCGGCTTGACCGTCTCATCACCGATATTTCCGATGCCTCCCGTCTCGATGCCGAGCTGGCGCGGGAAGATGCGGGAACCGTCGACCTCAAGAAGTTCATCACCGATCTGGTCGCCGTCTCGCGCGAGGCCACGCGCAACAAGAAGGCGGTCGAGATCGAATTCAAGGTCGCCAAACTGCCACAGGGCGTGAAAGGCTACTTCGTCGTCGGTCATGACCTGAGGATCGGCCAGGTGATCACCAACCTGATCGAGAATGCCCGCTCGTTCGTTCCCGAGGAACGTGGCCACATCACCATATCGCTGGCGCGCGCCGGCAAGTTCAACATCGTCACCATCGACGACAATGGACCCGGTATCCGTGCCGATAACATCGACCGCATTTTCGAGCGGTTCTATACCGATCGGCCGGCCGGCGAGGCGTTCGGTCAGAACTCGGGCCTTGGCCTGTCGATATCCAGGCAGATCGTTGAAGCCCATGGCGGCACGCTGAGCGCCGAGAACATCCCGGGCACCAAGCCTGGCGAGATCAAGGGCGCGCGCTTCGTGGTGACGCTGCCGGCGGAAGGCTGACGGATGAATTCCAATCACGCCTGGTCCTATTGTGCAGCCTGAAAATATTCACGGCACCGCGATCCTGATAGGTGATCGCGGCATTCTCATCACCGGACCGTCCGGCTTGGGCAAGACGACGCTGGCGCTCGCCTTGATCGATCATTGCAGCCAGCGTGGGCTGTTTTCCCGGCTGATCGGCGATGACCAGCTCTATGCTGCAGATTGCGACGGGCGGCTGGTCTGCCGCGCACCAGCCAGCATAGCCGGCCTCGTCGAGGTGCCGGGATTCGGCCCCAAACCGATACGGTTCGAGCCAAGCTGCGTGATCGACCTCATTATCCGGCTGGTGCCAGCCGGCAAAATGGCCCGCTTCCAGGAAGACTGCAGCGAACTCGTTGTCGGCGTACCAGTGCCGCGCATTGATCTTGCCGGGCGCAATGTAGCGGCGGCCTTGCCGGCAGTGATGTCGCGCCTGTCGATTGCGCCTTTCCTGTGATCCGATTTCGATTTTTTGCTGCAATGCGTCAAATTGGCTTGGGCCGGCGCAATTTTGGGCTTGTCAACAGGCCTTGCGTCGACAAGATAGCGCTCCCGCCACCTGGAAAGGTCGGCGAGCATAAAATGCGCCTGTGAAGCGGCGATGACGGGAGCCACCAAAGAATGATCGGACTCGTGCTTGTAACGCACGGTCAACTGGCCGCCGAGTTCCGCAATGCCGTGGAACATGTCGTTGGGCCACAAGACAATTTCGAGACCGTGGCGATCGGTGCCGACGACGATATGGAACAGCGCCGCCGCGACATTATCGACGCGGTCGGCCGCGTCGATACGGGATCAGGCGTCATCGTTTTGACCGATATGTTCGGCGGCACGCCCTCCAACCTCGCCATTTCCGTGATGGAATCCGGGCGCATCGAGGTCATTGCCGGCATGAACCTGCCGATGCTGATCAAGCTGTCCAGCGTTCGCAAAGGCGACAACATGACGGCCGCGCTGGATGAGGCGCAGGCTGCCGGCCGTAAATACATCAATGTCGCCAGTCAGCTCCTGAGCAGCAAATGAGTGCCCTGTTGCCGGAAAAGGACAAGATCGTTCGCGACTTTCCGATCGTCAACCAGCGCGGCCTGCATGCGCGCGCCTCGGCCAAGTTCGTTCAAATCGCCAGCGGCTTCAACGCCACGGTCCAGGTCGAGAAGGACGGCGTCAAGGTCGGCGGCACCTCGATCATGGGCCTGATGATGCTGGCGGCGAGCCCCGGTTATTCGATCCGCGTCACCGCCACCGGCCCGGAGGCCGAAGAGGTCATCGATGCGCTGGAGCAACTGGTTGCTTCCCGTTTCGGCGAGGAGTGCTGACGGCTTCGCCGACGGCACCTGCTGCGGCATGTTCGGGCGCAACCTTGCGGCGGTGAAGGAAATCGCATTTTTGCGCGACCGTCGCGTATTTTGTTCTTGCTTTGTGCCGGCAGCTATGCTACTAATCTCGCTATGGTGCCAATTGGCCCCGAAGACCCGCCCGCCGAGGCGGGTTTTTTGTTTCCGGCTTTGAAAGTGTTGCCGATCTGAGGTCTGAGGGACGGCCACCTTGGACAGCACCCCTTCTGCGCGCTCTCATGGCCGCCGTAGCTGAAGACATGCACGGATAAAGATTTCTTTATATCCCATTGTCGTCCGACTCCCGATCTGCTAGTCAGGCCGGCAACTCGCGCCCTCCGACACGCCTTCGGGGCGGGCGCGTCCCGCAATCAATTCGCATCGGAGCACTGCCATGACGGGTAGCAAGGACTATGTGGTCGCAGACATCGCGCTTGCCGGCTGGGGCCGCAAGGAGATCGAGATCGCCGAAACCGAAATGCCGGGCCTGATGGCCTGCCGCGAGGAATTCGGCGACAAGAAGCCGCTCAAGGGCGCGCGCATCACCGGCTCGCTGCACATGACCATCCAGACGGCGGTGCTGATCGAAACGCTTAAGGCGCTCGGCGCCGATATCCGCTGGGCTTCCTGCAACATCTTCTCGACCCAGGACCACGCCGCCGCGGCCATTGCCGAGGCCGGAATTCCGGTGTTTGCCGTCAAGGGCGAGACGCTGGAGGACTATTGGGTCTACACCGACAAGATCTTCCAGTGGGCCGATGGCGGCACCTCCAACATGATCCTCGACGACGGTGGCGATGCCACCATGTACATCCTGATCGGCGCCCGCGCGGAGGCCGGCGAGGATGTGCTGTCCAATCCGGGCAGCGAAGAGGAAGAGATCCTGTTTGCCCAGATCAAAAAGCGCATGCAGGCATCGCCCGGCTTCTTCACCAAGCAGAAGGAAGCGATCCGCGGCGTCACTGAAGAGACGACGACCGGCGTCAACCGGCTCTATCAGCTGCAGAAAAAAGGCTTGCTGCCGTTCCCGGCGATCAACGTCAATGATTCCGTCACCAAGTCGAAATTCGACAACAAATATGGCTGCAAGGAATCGCTTGTCGACGGCATTCGCCGCGGCACCGACACGATGATGGCCGGCAAGGTCGCGGTTGTCTGCGGCTATGGCGACGTCGGCAAAGGCTCGTCGGCTTCGCTCAAGGGCGCCGGCGCCCGCGTCAAGGTCACCGAGGTCGATCCGATCTGCGCGCTGCAGGCGGCGATGGACGGTTTCGAGGTGGTCACGCTCGAGGACGCGGCGCCGACGGCCGACATCGTCATCACCACCACCGGCAACAAGGACGTCGTTACCCTCGACCACATGCGCCTGATGAAGGACATGGTGATCGTCGGCAACATCGGTCACTTCGACAACGAGATCCAGGTGGCCTCGCTGCGCAATCTGAAGTGGACCAACATCAAGCCTCAGGTGGACATGATCACCTTCCCGGACGGCAAGCGGATGATCCTTTTGTCGGAGGGCCGTCTGCTCAACCTCGGCAACGCCACCGGCCATCCGAGCTTCGTCATGTCGGCGTCCTTCACCAACCAGGTGTTGGCCCAGATCGAGTTGTACACCAAGCCCGGTCAGTACGAGAACCAGGTCTATGTCCTGCCGAAGCATCTCGACGAAAAGGTCGCGCGCCTGCATCTCGACAAGCTCGGTGCCCGCCTGACCGAACTGTCCGGCGAACAGGCCGCCTATATCGGCGTCACTCCGCAGGGACCGTTCAAGCCGGAACACTACCGCTATTAACCACGGCGAAACTTGCCACTAGATATTGAAGCCGGGCAATTGACTTTTCGCCCGGCTTTATTTTTGCGCTGATTGATTCTTCACGCCGATTCGCGCAAGCGCTATGGTGCTGATTCGCGGTCCGGGGACGAGGCCCGGGCGCACGCATCAGGGCGGTCTTGCATTCAGGCGGCGAAGAGGACCAAGACATGCCGGGGGATAACCCGCCTTGCGCGGGACAGGCCGTTTCCGGCGGCCATAACGATTCGATCACGGGCTCCGCTGCCAGAGGCGGCAGCCTTCTATGGCGCGCCGGCAGCCGTGTCGGTGTGCTGCTTGCTTCTTCCGCGCTGGTTGGTCCGCTGCTTGGCTTTACTGCACATGCCCAAACCCGCGTGGCGCAAAAGGCCGGGCTGTCGGTCAGCACGGTCGAGGTCATGCAACTCGCCATGTTCGTCGGCGTCATGGGGGCGGCATTGCTGTCGGCCATCTTTCTGATCCGCGAACGGGCGCGCACCGCGGCGGAAAATGCCGAGCTCAGGACCCGCATCGCCGACGTCAATGCCGCGCTGCAGCGCTCGGAGGCGCTGCTCCATTCTCGCGATCAGCGCGTGGTGGTATGGGCGGCCGAGAACAAGAAGCCCGAACTTGTCGGGACATTGCCGATCGAGAGCGGCGCGCCGGAGGACCGGGCGGCCTTCCTGGCTTTCGGCCGCTGGCTGATGCCGCGTTCGGCGGCCGCACTCGAACATGCCGTAGCGGCACTGCGGGACAAGGCAAAGCCGTTCGATCTGGTCATCGAATCGCAGGCCGGCCAGCCGCTCGAGGTTCACGGCCGCAAGAGTGCGGCGCATGTGCTGGTTCGCTTCGTCTCGCTTTCGGAGACACAGCGAAGCCAGGCCAGGCTGAAGATCGAGAACCAACGCTTAGCCGCCGACCATGAGACGCTGATCGGTCTTCTGGATGCGCTCAAGATGCCGTCATGGCTGCGTACTGTCGACGGGCGGCTGAAATGGGTCAACCGCGCCTATGCCGAAGCGGTCGAGGCCGAGAATGCCGAAGCGGCGGTCCGCGATGGCAAGGAATTCCTCGGCGGCCAGGCGCGCGACACGATCGCTGCGCAGCACAAGTCGCGCGCGGTCTTTGAACAGACGCTCTCCACGGTCATCGAAGGCGACCGCCGTATGTTTGCCGTGACCGATTTTGCCGGGGCGGATGGTTCGGCTGGTCTTGCCTGCGACATCAGCGCTATCGAGGCCATTCGCGCCGAATATGAGCGGACCATGCAGAGCCACGCCGACACGCTCGATCAGCTCAACACCGCCGTGGCGATTTTCGACACCGACGAGAAATTGCGGTTTTTCAATCAGGCGTTCCAGAAGCTATGGGGCCTCGACAGCGGCTTCCTGCACAGCGCGCCGGACAACGCCTTGCTGCTTGACCGCCTGCGCAGCGAAGGCAGGATCGCCGAGCAGCCCGAATGGCGGCGCTGGAAAGAGAGCCTGCTCGGCGCTTACCGCGCGGTTGAATCGCAGGAGCATTGGTGGCATCTGCCGGACGGCAAGACCATTCGCGTCGTCGCCAATCCGCAGCCCAAGGGCGGCGTCACCTGGGTGTTCGAGAACCTGACCGAGAAGATGGACCTTGAAAGCCGCTACCAGACCGCCGTCCGGGTCCAGGGCGAGACGCTCGACAACCTCGCCGAAGGCGTCGCTGTGTTCGGCCCCGACGGCAAGCTGAGATTGTCGAACCCGGCGTTCGCGGCATTGTGGGGGCTGGATGCCGATGCCTCAAAACCCAACGTCCATGTCTCGACGATCCGCAACCTTTGCGACCGCCGTGCCGTCGACAGTCCGTGGGGCGGGTTCGTTGCCGCCATCACCGGCTTCGACGACGAGCGCCGCGACCGCCACGGCCAAACCGAATTGAACAACGGCACCGTTTTGCGCTACGCCGTCATCCCTTTGCCCAACGGCCAGGTGATGATGACCTTCGTCGACGTTACCGACAGCGTCAATGTCGAGCGGGCGCTGAAGGACAAGAATGAGGCGCTGCAAAAGTCCGACCAGATCAAGAACGAATTCGTGCAGCACGTCTCCTATGAGCTGCGCTCGCCACTCACCAACATCATCGGCTTTACCGAGCTTCTTTCACTGCCGTCGACTGGTCCGCTGAACCAGAAGCAACGCGAATATATCGGGCATGTCGGCTCGTCTTCCTCGGTCCTGCTCACCATCGTCAACGACATCCTCGACCTGGCGACGGTGGATGCCGGCATCATGGAACTCGACATTTCCGAAGTTCACATCGATCGAACCATTACGGCTGCCGCCGAACTGGTCGCCGACCGGCTGGAGGAACATGCGATCAAGCTTAGGATCGACGCGGCGGCCGCGCCGAAAACCTTCCACGGCGACGAGATCCGCGTCCGCCAGATCCTCTACAATCTGCTCAGCAATGCCGCCAATTACGCGCCGGAGGCGAGCACCATAACGCTCGCCTGCCGCCAACTTGCCGACGGCGTGGAATTTTCCGTTCACGATGACGGCCCCGGCATGCCGCCGGACCTGCTTGACTCAGTGTTCCGGCGCTTCGAGCCGCGCACCAATGGCGGCCGCCGCCGTGGCGCCGGGCTCGGCCTGTCGATCGTCAAGAGCTTTGTCGAACTGCATGGCGGCAGCGTCCGCATCGAGACCGGCAGGGATAAGGGCACCACGGTTGTTTGCGCCTTTCCCGACACGCCGTCCGGCATCCGCGCGGCGGCCGAGTAGCGCGTTCGATGGCGGTATTGGTGCTGGAGCGTTTTCTCGCCGACGAGGCTGCGACGGCAAGGTTCGGCGAGGATCTCGCCATGTCGCTGCGCATTGGCGACGTGCTCGCCCTCAAGGGCGATCTCGGCGCCGGCAAATCGACCTTGGCACGGGCGCTGATCAAGGCACTGGCCGACGATGCCGGACTCGACGTGCCGAGCCCGACCTTCACGCTGGTCCAGAGCTACGACACGCGTGTGCCGGTTCATCATTTCGATCTCTACCGCTTGGGCACGGCATCCGAGCTGGACGAGCTGGGCTTCGACGAGGCGCTGACGCAAGGCGCCGCGCTGGTCGAATGGCCGGAGCGGGCAGAGGCATATCTGCCGAAAACCTCGGTGCTGGTCGAACTTCTCCAGCAGGGCGACGGCCGACTGGCGAGACTATCGGGAGAGGGCGCCGCCTTCGAGCGCGCGGCGCGATCGCTGGCAATGCGCGATTTTCTCGGGCAGGCCGGTTGGGGCGAAGCGCAGCGACGACATTTCATCGGTGATGCCTCGGCTCGCTCCTACGAGATCGTCACGCTCGCCAGATTTCCGCCGCGGGTGCTGATGAACTCGCCAAGGCTGGTGCTCGGACCGCCAGTCCGCGACGGCAAACCCTATGCCGAGATCGCTCACACCGCGCAATCCGTTTCGGCGTTCGTCGCCATCGACCGGGCCTTGCGGGCCGGCGGCGTCAGCGTCCCGGAAATCTATGCCCAGGATCTCGACCAGGGTTTTCTCCTGCTGGAGCATCTCGGTTCCCAAGGGTTTCTCGACAAGCGCGGCCAGCCGGTGGCCGAGCGCTACGCTGCGGCGGCCGAACTGCTTGCCATGATGCACGGCAAAACATGGCCGGCCCGCATGCAGGCCGGCCCCGGCGTCTTCCATGAGGTGCCGCCTTTCGACCGCGACGCCATGATGATCGAGGCCGAATTGTTGGTCGACTGGTATGTCCCGGCGATATCAGGCGCTCCGCCTAGAGAGGCGCTGCGCGCCGGTTACCGCAGCGAATGGAGTGCGGTGCTCGATCGGCTGGAGGGGCGCGAATACACGCTGATGCTGCGCGATTTCCATTCACCCAACCTGATCTGGCGCGCTGACCGTTCCGGTCACGATCGCCTCGGCGTCGTCGATGTCCAGGACGCGCTGATCGGGCCGTCCGCCTACGACGTCGCCTCGCTCGCCATGGACGCGCGCGTCACTATCTCACCCGAAATCGAAAAGCACACGCTCGCCGCCTACATCGCCGCGCGACGCGCTGCCGGTGCCTTCGATGAGAACGAATTCCGCGAAACCTATGCAATCATGGCCGCACAGCGCAATTCCAAGATCCTCGGCATCTTCGTGCGGCTCGAAAAACGCGACGGCAAGCCTTATTATCTGAAGCATCTGCCGCGCATCCGCGACTATCTTCGCCGGGCACTGGCGCATCCGGCGCTGGCCGGGCTGCAGGATTTCTACATCGCCCACGGCTTGCTGGAGGAACGCTCGATTTGACGGCTAAGGATTTGGGCCCGAAGGCGTCGGATGAGCAGCCGATGCCGACGACCGCCATGGTGCTCGCCGCCGGGCTCGGCAAGCGCATGCGGCCGATCACCGACACCATGCCGAAGCCGCTGGTCAAGGTCGCCGGCAAGACATTGCTCGACTGGGGGCTGGACTGCCTAGCCGAAGCCGGCGTCGCCAAGGCCGTCGTCAACGTCCATTACCTCCCGCAACAGATCGTGGACCATGTAGCCCGCCGCAGTGCGCCGAGAATCGTCATCTCGGATGAGAGTAGGGGCTTGCTTGACTCCGCCGGTGGTATCGTCAAGGCATTGCCCAGTTTAGGGGTGCCCTTCTACGTACTCAACGCCGACACCTTCTGGATCGACAGCGGCGTCTCCAATCTCAGGCGTCTTGCGCTTGCATGGGAGGGCGCGACAATGGACATTCTGCTGATGCTTGCGGATCTCCAGTCGGCAACCGGACATAGCGGCGGCACCGATTTCCTGGTGGCGCCGGACGGCGCCTTGCGGCGTGCGAACAACGATCCCGCCGGCCTGATCTATGCCGGCGCCGCAATCGTCCATCCGCGCATCTTCAAGGATGCGCCGGCCGGTCCACACTCTCTCAACGCCTATTTCGATGCGGCAATCGCCGCCGGCCGCCTGTTCGGCATGAAAATGCAGGGCCACTGGATTACTGTCGGCACACCTGACGCGATCTCGCGGGCGGAAGCAGCGGTCGCCGCCGCGCTTGCCGGCACGCCCAATGCTGTTGCTGAGGCACCCGGCGCTCTTACCGAGTCGAAATGAGCGGCTCCCGCCGCGTTTTCTCGATCCCGCCCGGAGCGCCGTTCCTGCCGACGCTGGCCGAGGCGCTGCTTGCGGGGCGCTTGGTTCCCGGCTTCGCCTATGACGGCGATCCGCTGGCGCTGGCCGATCTCACCATCTATGTGCCGACGCGCCGTGCGGCGCGGGCGCTTCGCGGCGTCTTCGTCGATGCTCTCTCGCGCTCGGGAAGCCGCTCGGCGATCCTGCCGGTCATCCGCCCGCTTGGTGAGTTCGATGAAGATGAAGCCGCCTTCGAGGCAGGAGCTTCGGTCGCCATCGACCTTGCGCCGCCGATCGCCGCGGTCGAGCGTCTTCTGCTGCTTGCGCCGCTGGTGCGGGCGTGGAAACGCCGCCTGCCGGCACATGTCGCGGCATTGTTCGACGAGGAGATTGTCATACCGGCCTCCGCCGCCGACGCCATCTGGCTGGCGCGCGACCTTGCACGCCTGATGGATGAGATCGACACCGAAGGCACGGATTGGGCAAGGCTCGCCGACCTTGTAACCGGCAATCTTGCAGGCTGGTGGCAGGTGACACTCGACTTCCTGACCATCGTGACGGAGAACTGGCCGAACCTGCTCGAGGAACGCCATCGTTCCAATCCGGCCGCGCATCGTAATGCCCTGATAAGGCTGGAGGCGGCGCGGCTGAAGCGTAATCCGCCAGCCGGACCGGTGATCGCCGCCGGTTCCACCGGCTCCATTCCCGCCACGGCCGAGCTGCTTGCCGTGATCGCCGGTCTGCCCAATGGCGCCGTCGTGCTGCCCGGGCTCGACCGGGCGTTGGACGAGCCGTCCTTTGTCGCGATCACCACACCGGGCGCGCGCCCAGCCGTGCTTGGCCACCCGCAATACGGCCTGGCAAAGTTGATCGGCAAGATCGGCGTGCCGCGCGCCGATGTCGAGGAGATTGCTGTTGCGCCGCGACCGCTTGCGCTGCGCGCCGCACTTGTCGGCGAAGCGCTGCGCCCGGCGGAGACCACCGAGCTCTGGGCCGAGACGCGCGCTCGCTTTAGGGCCGGCGATATTGCCGAGGCCTTCGCCGATGTGACGCTTCTCGAAGCCGCCAGCGAACGCGACGAAGCCGTGGCGATCGCCGTCGCGCTCAAACAGGCCGTCGAATGGCCCGGCCAGCGCGCCGCACTCGTCACCGGCGACCGCGCTCTGGCGCGGCGCGTCTCAGTCGAGCTGCTGCGCTTCGGCGTTGCCGCCGACGATTCCGGCGGCACGCCGCTGATCAACACACCAGCCGCCAGCCTGCTCAGGCTGGCGCTTCAGGCAGCCTTCCGCCCGGGCGACCCCGTCGCCCTGCTGTCGCTGCTCAAGCATCCCCTGCTTGGCCTCGGCCTGGAGCGGGCAAGCGTGCGCTATGCGGCCGAAATCGTCGAACTCGTGGGGCTGCGCGGCGGCACAGGGCGTCCGGACGTGGCGTCGCTGCCGCAGCTCTTCGACACCCGGCTCCTCGAATTCGACGGCGGCGGCAATCGCCGCCCACCCTTCTGGTGGCCGCGGCTTTCGGTCAGGCGCATCGAACAGGCGCGCGACCTGCTGATCCGGCTAACGGCCGCGCTGGCGCCGCTGGTTGCTTTTCGCGGCGACGAGAATGCCGATCTTGCCACCCTTGTGCGCGCCAGCGTCGTTGCGCTCGAAAGTCTCGGCCGCGCCGCTGACGGCAGCCTGAGCGAACTCTATGCGGGCGATGCCGGCGAAAAGCTCGCCGAGCTCTTGCGCGGGCTGGTCGCGGCCTCGGTGTCGTTCTCCTTCGCCGCTGACGAATGGCCTGACGTCATGGAGGCGCTGATCGCGCCCGAGACGGTCAAGCCGGCGCAGGGCACCGACAGGAACATCGCCATCTGGGGTGTGCTGGAAGCGCGGCTTCAGGATGTCGACACGCTGGTCGTCGGCGGGCTCAACGAAGGCGTGTGGCCGCGCAAGCCGGAGAGCGACCGCTTCATGTCGCGGCTGATGAAGACCGGCATCGATCTTGAACCGCCCGAGCGGCGCATCGGCCTTGCCGCCCATGATTTCCAGATGGCCATGGGCGCCAAAAAAGTGGTGCTGGCTCGCTCCGGCCGCTCCGGCGACGGACCGTCGGTACCTTCGCGCTGGCTGCAGCGCATCCTTACATTCGTCGGCGAGGACCACGCTGC
Organism: Mesorhizobium sp. M0698; assembly: GCF_040320455.1. Lineage (NCBI taxonomy): Bacteria > Pseudomonadati > Pseudomonadota > Alphaproteobacteria > Hyphomicrobiales > Phyllobacteriaceae > Mesorhizobium > Mesorhizobium sp. M0698. The sequence goes on from NZ_JAMYPQ010000003.1 coordinate 198,893, forward strand.
TGCACTTCGCCGGCGCGGCGACGAACTGCTTGCCTGGGCGCGTGCGCTCGATGCCGGCGAAAAGCAGGACTTTGCGCCGAGGCCGCAGCCGAAACCGCCGCTCGCCGCGCGGCCGCACCACTTCTCGGTCACCGAGATCGAAACGCTACGCCGCGATCCCTATGCGGTCTATGCCAGAAGGATACTCGGCCTGATGCCGCTCGATCCGGTCATTCGCGATCCGGGCGCCGCCGAGCGTGGCACGCTGTTTCACGCCATTCTGCACCTCTTCTCGGCGAGGGTGGCCGACCCGCGCGCGCCGGAGGCGCTGGACGGGCTCATCGCCGCAGGCCGCTCCTGCTTTGCCGAGGCGGCCCTGCCGGCCGATGTCGAGGCGGTGTGGTGGCCGCGTTTTGAAAAGCTTGCCGCCGGCATCATCGAATGGGAGCGCGGCCGGGCCGCCGCCGTGGCACGGCGGCACGCCGAGGAACGCGCCGAAAAGACCGGTGTCGGCCGATCCGGCGTGACCCTGTCCGGCTACGCTGATCGAATCGATCTGCTGGCTGGCGGCATGGCCGACATCCTCGACTACAAGACCGGCTCCTCGCCATCCAAAGCGCAGGCGCACACGCTGCTCGCGCCGCAACTGGCGCTGGAGGGCGCGCTGCTGCGTCGCGGCGCCTTCAAGGAGCTTGGCGCCTGTGAGCCGTCGCAACTGGCTTTCGTGCGGCTGAGGCCGAATGGCGAGGTGTTCGAAGAATCGATCCTCGAATACAACCGCAAGCCGCGAACCGCCGCCGATCTCGCCGAAGAGGCCTGGGCGAGGTTGGAAAAGCTGCTGATCCACTATGCCGACCCGACGACCGGGTATTTGTCGCGGGCGTTGCCGTTCCGCGAGGGTGAGACCGACGGCGATTACGACCATCTCGCCCGCGTGCTCGAATGGTCGGCCGGCGGCGATGCCGACGACGAGGGAGGGGAGGCATGAAAAAGGCCTATCCCATTCCAAGCGACACTGTCGCCAGTCAGGCAAGCGCCTCCGATCCGCGCAATTCCGCATGGGTGTCGGCCAATGCCGGATCCGGCAAGACCCATGTACTCGCCCAGCGCGTTATCCGGCTGTTGCTGCGCGGCACCGATCCGTCCAAGATCCTGTGCCTGACCTATACGCGTGCCGCCGCCGCCAACATGTCGAACCGGGTGTTTTCGACCCTGTCGCAATGGACGGCCCTGGGCGATGCCGAGCTCTCGACACGGATAGAGGCGCTGGACGGCCGCCAGCCCGACCGCGAAACCATGCGCCGGGCGCGGCGGTTGTTTGCCGAGGCTCTGGAAACACCGGGCGGGCTGAAGATCCAGACCATCCACGCCTTCTGCGAATCGGTGCTGCATCAGTTCCCGCTGGAAGCCAATATCCCTGCGCATTTCGAAATGCTCGATCCGCAAATGGAGGCATCGCTGTTTGCCGCCGCCCGCCGCGACATGATTTCGGGCGGCGTTGCAGGCGATGCGGCATTGTCCGACGCCTTCGCCACCGTGCTGGAGCGCGGCGGCGAGCATGGGCTCGACGCATTGCTGGCCGAGATCGTGCGCAAGCGCGATGGTTTGCGTGCGTTCATCACCGCGGCCGGCGGCGATGGTTTTCAGGCGCTGTTCGACGAGTTCCATTTCCGCGCCGGCCAGACGGCCGAAGGTATAGCCGCCTCGGTCTGGCCGCTGCCCGGCTTCCTGCCGGATTATCTCGTCATCTTTTCACGGGCGGCCGAGGCCGCCGATGCGCGCATCGTGCTGAACAATCTGCTGCCATACGCCCGCCTTGCCTTTGCCGAGGAGGATCCGGTACGTCGCCTGAATTTGCTCTCCAAGGCTTTCCTGAGGGCCGACGGCGAGCCTTACGATCCGGCAAAGACATTTAAAAGGGCATTGCTTGACCGGCTACCCGATCTTGCCGAACGTTATCTGGCGGCGGTCGACGCCATTCTCGAAATCTCCGACCGGCTGGCCTTGTTCAGGATGCTGGAAGGCACGCGTGCGGCGCTGACCATCGCCGACTGGCTGATCGCCCGTTACGAGCAATTGAAGCGCGCCCGCGGCTTCCTCGACTTTAACGACCTGATCACCCGTACGGTCAACCTTTTGGCACGGCCCGATGCCGGCCCTTGGGTGCAGTACAAGCTCGACCAGGGCATCGACCACATCCTGCTCGATGAGGCGCAGGACACCAGTCCCGACCAGTGGGAGGTGGTCAAGCGGCTGGCAGAGGAGTTCTTTGCCGGGCTCGGCGCACGCGACGCGGTCCACCGCACCATCTTTGCTGTCGGCGACGAAAAGCAGTCGATCTATTCCTTCCAGGGAGCCGCCCCGGATTCCTTTGCCGACAGCCGGCTTTTGTTTGCCGGCAAAGTTAGATCCGCCGCCGCCGCCTTCGCCGATCTCAAGCTGACCTGGTCGTTCCGCTCGACCGAAGATGTTCTTGCCGCCGTCGACCGGGTCTTTGCCGACCCGAACGTGCGGCGCGGCATCAGCCACGATCCTGATCCGCTCGACCACAAGGCGATCCGCACCGATGCGCCGGGTCATGTCGAGGTCTGGCCGTCGATCGGCGCCAACGTCGTCGAGGAACCAGACGATTGGACGCAAGCGGTCGACCATGCCCACGCGCCGGCAGTCCGCGTCGCTGAAAACGTCGCCGCAACGATTGCCGGCTGGATCGGCAACGGTGAGGTCATCGAAGGCCGCGGCAAGAAACTCCGCCCCGGCGACGTGCTGGTGCTGGTGCGCAAGCGCGATCGCTTCGTCCATGCGCTGACGCGGGCGCTGAAGCGCCGCGACATTCCGGTGGCCGGCGCCGACCGGCTCAGCCTGCCCGGCCACGTCGCGGTGAAAGACCTGATCGCACTTGGCCATTTTCTCATCCAGCCCGAGGACGATCTGTCGCTGGCCGCCGTGCTGCGCAGCCCGATCTTCGATGTTTCGGAAGAGCAGCTTTTCGCGCTTGCTGCCCAGAGGCCGTCGGGCGTCTCGCTGATCGCCTCGCTGCGCCGGCATGTCGGCGAAAGCGAGGCGTTGGCCGCCGTCGTCAGTCGGCTCGACACATGGTCGAACGAGGCCGCATTCAAGCCGGTGTTCGAATTCTATGCCGCAGCTCTCGCCCGCGACGGCCTGCGCAAGAAGATGATCGCGCGGCTCGGTCCGGAGGCCGGCGATATCCTCGACGAATTCCTGAATTTCTGCCTGGCCGAGGAGCGAACCGGCCTGCCAGGGCTGGAATCCTTCCTGTCGACGCTGGAAAACGCCGGCCCCGAGATCAAGCGCGAAATGGACCAGACCCGCGACGAGGTTCGCGTCATGACCGTGCATGCCGCCAAAGGCCTGGAAGCGCCGGTGGTATTCCTTGTCGATGGCGGTTCCGCGCCGTTCAGCGACCAGCATCTGCCGAGATTGATGCCGTTCGAAGGCTCGGGCGACTGCTGGGAGGGCAAGGGCTATCTCTGGCGTTCGGCCAGCGATGTCGCCAATGGGTTTTCACGCGCCGCATCGGCCCGCGCCCGCGAGCTCGCCGACGACGAATACCGCCGGCTGCTCTATGTCGGCATGACCCGCGCCGAGGATCGGCTGATCGTCTGCGGCTACCATGGCAAGCGGGCGCCGAATACCGGCACCTGGCATTCGATCGTCAGCCGCGCACTGGTCGGTGCCGCGGAGAGCAAAGAACGCCGGCATCCCGCCACTGGCGAGACCGTGCATCGTTTCCAGGTGACGAAACTGCCGCCCATGCCACTGGCGGCAGTGAATGAGGCACGACAGGCGGAACGCTTTGCACCACTGCTTGAAACCCTGTTCCGGCCTCTGCCGCCCTTCGAGGAATTGCCGCGGCCGCTCTCGCCGTCCGGCGCCTCGGTGCTGATCGACGAGGCGCGGCAAGCGGTGGCCGACACGCATTCGCCGGTACTGGATGCCGACGCCGAGCCCGGCTTTGCCGTCATGCGCGGGCTGGCGCTGCACAAATTGCTGCAGATGCTGCCCGGCATCGCCGAGGGAAAACGCCGGGATGCCGCCGAACGCTATCTGGCAAGAGCCGGCGCGGAATGGCTCGACGACGAGCACGACAAGGCCTTGGCTGGCGTTTTCAGAATTCTTGCCGACAGCCGCTTCGCGCCGCTGTTTGCGCCAAACTCGCGCGCCGAAGTCGCCATCATGGGCAGCCTGGAGGTAAGGGGCAAACTGCGCTCGATTTCCGGCAAGATCGACCGGCTGGCAGTAACGCCGGACAAGGTTTCGATCGTCGACTACAAGACCAATCGGCCAGCGCCAGCTACGCTCGCCGAAGTGCCGCAAGCCTATGTTCTGCAGCTAGCACTTTATCGCGCGCTGCTTCAGCCGCTCTATCCGGGACGCGAGGTCTCGGCGGCGCTGCTGTTCACCGAGGCGCCGCGGCTGATCGAGCTGCCGGCGGCGGCCTTGGACGATGCGCTTGCTAGACTCACGGGAGCGTGACACAACACTTGCTTGAAGACGGACGCGATCACCACCACATTTGGTGCGACGAACAAATCGAAAGGATCTCAGCATGGCCACCGTCAAGGTCGACAAGAGCAATTTCCAGGCCGACGTGCTCAACGCCAAGGAGCCGGTCGTGGTCGATTTCTGGGCGGAATGGTGCGGCCCGTGCAAGATGATCGCCCCGGCGCTCGAGGACATCGCCATCGAACTCGGCAGTAAGATAAAGATCGCCAAGCTCAACATCGACGAGAATCCTGAGCTGGCCGCGCAGTTCGGCGTACGCTCGATCCCGACGCTGATGATTTTCAAGGGCGGTGAAGTCGCCGACATGAAGGTCGGTGCTGCGCCGAAAACGGCATTGTCGCACTGGATCAACGGCAGCCTCGCCTGATCCGATCAAAATTTTGCAGAAAAGCCCGGCCTCGCGCCGGGCCTTCTTTTGCTGGCGTCATTGGTGGGCCGCTCTGGCACTCGCGGCTTGCCGCCCGGTATTCTTCTCTTCTGAATTCAAAGGAGAAGCGATATGACCGGATCCGCCAAGGCCACCGTCTTCATCGACAATGAGCGCGTCATCGTCACCGAATACCGCTTCGCCCCGGGAGACAACACCGGCTGGCATCGCCATGGCCACGACTATGTGATCGTGCCGTTGACCGACGGCAAGGTGAAGCTCCTGACCAAGGATGGCGAATCCTTTGCCGAGATGAAGAAGGGCTCGCCGTATTTCCGCAACGAGGGCGTCGAACATGACGTCATCAGCGCAAACGATGGCGAATTCGCCTTCATCGAGGTCGAGCTGAAGTAGTCCACCAACCATCGGCTGCGCCGCTACAATTGTCCGGCGAGGCGCGATCACCAATCCGCGATACGATCGCCGCCGACGAATTGTGCGCTTTTCTCAGTATATTCGAACAGTTCTATCTTCACGCCGTTGGGGTCGCGGATCCAAGCCTGGTAGGTGTCATCGCACGCGCGTTTCTTGGAAGTGACATCAACGCCCTTTGACCTCAGATGGATGATCGCGGCGTCGATGTTTTCCACTTCGAGGCAGAAGTGGTTGATCTGGTTCAAGTCGCCATAGCTGGCGCCGTCTTTCTGGAACACCTCGACATGGCTACGGCTGCCGCAATTGAGGTAGAAGCCGAAAATCTTCCCGTCGCGCAGGAAATTGAACTGGGTGTCCATGCCGAGGACGTCCCGATAGAAGCTTCGCGTCATCTCCAGGTCATTCGCGAAAATGCAAACGTGTGCGAGCTGCTTTACCTTGATCATGATTGGCTCCTCGCGGTGGTCTGACAAGTGTGGCGTCACCGTGGCCCGGCTGAAGCACGCCTCAAACCGGCGGCGTACCATTTTCGGCCAACACCGCGCCGGCCAGGTAAAGTGACCCGCCAATCAGGATGCGCGGCGGCGGTCCGTCCCATGTGTCGCGCAGCAGCATCAGCGCATTGGCGACGGAACTGACCGGTTCGGCCGACAGGCCGGCCTCGATGGCGCGGGTCGCCAGCTCGTCGTTCGGCACGCCCGCGTCGCTCAGGCTCACCGGCACGGTGTAGACATGCCGGACCAGCCCTTTGAAGGCGCGGAAATAGCCGCTCTGGTCCTTGGTGTTGATCATGCCCGAGATCAGGAACAGCGGACGCGGGTTCTTTTCCTCCTGCTCGGCCAGCGCCTCGGCGACGACCACGCCAGCGCCGGGATTGTGGCCGCCGTCGAGCCAGATGTCGGCGCCCTTCGGCGCCAGTTCACTCAGCCGGCCTTGTGGCAGCTTTTGCATGCGGCCCGGCCAGGCAACATTCGCCATCGCCTTCTCGGCAGCGCGGTGGCTGATCTCGAAGCCGGCCGCCTTGACCGCCGCGATCGCCGCCGCCGCATTGGCGAATTGATGGCGCCCCGGCAGGCGCGGCGGCGGCAGGTCCATCAATCCGTCTTCGTCCTGATAGACCATGCGGCCGTTTTCCTCATAGGCAAGGAAATCCTGGCCATAGACGAAGGCGGGGCAGTCGAGCCGCTCGGCGGTTTCGATGAGCACCTGCTGGGCCGTCTCGCTTTCCTGCGCGCCGATGACGACCGGGCATCCGCGCTTGATGATGCCGGCCTTTTCGGCGGCGATCAGCTCGACGCGGTCGCCGAGATAGGCTTCGTGGTCGAGCGACACCGGCATGATCACCGACACGGCCGGCTCGGCGATGACATTGGTGGCGTCGAAGCGGCCGCCAAGGCCAACCTCGAGGATGACGGCATCGGCCGGATGTTCGGAAAACAGCAGGAAGGTGACGGCGGTGAGGATTTCGAAGACAGTGATCTTCTGGCCTTGATTGGCTTTGGCGACGCGGGCGATGGCTTCGGCGAAGACCTTGTCGTCCACCAGCCTGCCGCCGCCATCTGCGGCCAGCCGGTAGCGCTCGTGCCAGTTCACCAGATGTGGCGAGGTGTGGACGTGGACGCGGTAGCCGGCGGCTTCGAGCAGCGCCCGTGAAAAAGCAGCACAGGAGCCCTTGCCGTTGGTGCCGGCGATGTGGATGACCGGCGGCAACTGGTCTTGCGGATTGCCGAGGCGCTCGAGCAGCCGCGAAACGCGGTCGAGCGAAAGGTCGAAGCCCTTCGGGTGAAGCGCCATCAGGCTTTCGATTTCGCGGTCGGCGGCAAGCGTGGTCATGAAGGAATCCTACGCGCGCGCACAACGGCACACAACAGCCGCTCGCGCCGCGTGATGTCGCGTCAGGCTTGCGGCCGGGCTTCGGCCGGTATCGCCACCGGCGGCAGAATTTCCGGCTCCCGCGGGTTTTGCTCTTCCGGCAGCTTGAGCAGCATTCTCAGCAGCCGCGCAACCGTCTGGCGCATCTCCAGCCGCGACACCACCATGTCGACCATGCCGTGTTCCATCAGATATTCGGCGCGCTGGAAGCCGTCGGGCAGCTTTTCGCGGATGGTCTGCTCGATGACGCGCGGTCCGGCAAAGCCGATCAGCGCCCCGGGCTCGGCAATGTGCACGTCGCCCAGCATGGCGTAGGAGGCGGTGACGCCGCCGGTCGTCGGGTTGGTCAGGACGACGATGTAGGGAAGGCCGGCCTCCTTCAGCCTGTCAACGCCGATCGTGGTCCGTGGCAGCTGCATCAGCGACAGGATGCCTTCCTGCATGCGGGCGCCGCCGGAGGCCGCAAACAGGATCAGCGGCCGCTTGCGCTGCAAGGCGACCTCGAAACCATGCACGATGGCGTCGCCGGCCGCCATGCCGAGCGAGCCGCCCATGAAGGCAAAATCCTGCACCGTCACCACCACCGGCAGGCCCTCGACCGTGCCCAGCGCATTGATGATGGCATCTTCCATGCCGGTCTTGGCCTTGGCATCCTTCAGCCGGTCAATGTAGCGCTTTTCGTCGCGGAACTTGAGTGGATCCTGAACGACCTTGGGGTTTTCCAGCGTCTCGTATTTGCCGTCGTCGAGGAAGAATTTCAGCCGTTCCTTTGCCGATATCTTCATATGATGGCCGGAGGACGGAATGACGAACTGGTTCTGCTCCAGATCCTTATGGAACACCATTTCACCGGTCTCGGGATCCTTGATCCACAGGTTTTCCGGCATGTCGGTGCGGCGGCCGAGCATCGAATTGATCTTCGGACGGACGTAATTGGTGATCCAGTTCATCGCTTCGGCTCCTGTCCCTTAAGAAGACGTAGGAAGATTATTCGGCGGCAGCAAGGCGAGCCGCGCGAACCCCTTGCGAAAGCCCGCTGACCAGCGTGGCGACGGCCTCGGCCGGATCGGCGGTCTTTTCGCCCTTCGGCCCGAGCACGTTGGCGACGGCATTGACAATCGCGGTGCCGACAACGACGCCGTCGGCCGACGCGCCGATGGTGCGCGCCTGCTCGGCGGTCTTGACGCCGAAGCCGACGCAGACCGGCAGGTCGGTATGGCTCTTGATGCGCTTGACCGCTGCCGCCACCTTGCCGGTGTCGGCCAGCGCCGAACCGGTAATGCCGGTCATCGAGACGTAGTAGACGAAACCCGACGTGTTCTGCAGCACCTTGGGCAGGCGCTTGTCGTCGGTGGTCGGCGTCGCCAGCCGGATGAAATTGATGCCGGCCTTGAGTGCCGGGATGCAAAGCTCCTCGTCCATCTCAGGCGGCAGGTCGACGACGATCAGCCCGTCTATACCGCTGGCCAGCGCATCGCTCAGGAAGCGCTCGACGCCGTAGATGTAGATCGGATTGTAATAGCCCATCAAGACGATCGGGGTTTCACTGTCGCCGGCGCGGAATTCCGAGGCCATCTTCAGCGTTTTGACCAGTGTCTGGCCGCCCTTCAGCGCCCGCAGGCCGGCCGCCTGGATCGCCGGGCCGTCGGCCATTGGATCGGAAAACGGCATGCCGAGCTCGATGATGTCGCTGCCGGCGCCGGGCAGCGCCTTCATGATCGACAGGGAGGTGTCGTAGTCCGGGTCGCCGCCCATGAAATAGGTGACGAGTGCCGGTCGACCTTCGGCCTTCAGCTTTGCCATGCGGCGGTCGATGCGAGTGGCCATGATCAGATCTCCATGCCCAGCATATTGGCCACTGTGTGCACGTCCTTGTCGCCACGGCCGGACAGGTTGACGATGACGATCTGGTCCTTGTCCATATCAGGCACGATCTTCACCGCCTGCGCGATGGCATGGGCCGATTCCAGCGCCGGAATGATGCCCTCGACGCGTGTCGTCAGCTGGAACGCCTCCAGCGCCTCGTCGTCGAGGATCGGCACATAGTCGACGCGGCCGGAATCGCGCAGCCATGAGTGCTCCGGCCCGACGCCGGGATAGTCGAGGCCGGCCGAGATCGAGTGGCCGTCCATGATCTGGCCGTCGGCGTTCTGCAGGAGGTAGGTGCGGTTGCCATGCAGCACGCCGGGCGCGCCGGCACTCATCGAGGCGCAATGCTCGATGCCGTCGAGCCCGCGGCCGCCGGCTTCGACGCCGATGATGCGCACCTGCCTGTCATCCAGGAAGGGATGGAACAGGCCGATGGCGTTCGAGCCGCCGCCGACACAAGCGATGATGGTGTCCGGCAGCCGGCCTTCCTGCTCGAGGATCTGGGCACGCGCCTCGGTGCCGATCACCGACTGGAAGTCGCGCACCAGCTCCGGATAGGGGTGCGGGCCGGCGGCGGTGCCGATCAGGTAATAGGTATCCTCGACATTGGTCACCCAATCGCGCAGCGCCTCGTTCATGGCGTCCTTCAGCGTGCCGTGGCCGGCGGTCACCGGCCGCACCTCGGCGCCCAGAAGCTTCATGCGAAAGACGTTGGGGCTTTGCCGGGCGACATCGGTTGCACCCATATAGACGATACAAGGAAGCCCGAAGCGCGCCGCCACTGTAGCGGACGCGACGCCATGCTGGCCGGCGCCGGTCTCGGCGATGATCCGCGTCTTGCCCATGCGCTTGGCGAGCAGGATCTGGCCGAGGCAGTTGTTGATCTTGTGCGAGCCGGTGTGGTTCAGGTCCTCGCGCTTGAAATAGACTTTTGCGCCGCCCCGGAGGCCCTTCGCCGAGGAAACCTCGCGAAGATGCCTGGTCAGGCCTTCGGCGAAATAGAGCTTCGACGGTCGCCCGGCATAGTGCGTCGAGAGATCGGTCAGCTCGGCCTTGAAATCCGGGTCGTTCTTGACCTCGTTCCAGTGCCGCTCCAGCTCAAGGATCAGCGGCATCAGCGTTTCGGCAACGAAACGACCGCCAAAAATGCCGAACATGCCCTGCTCGTCGGGGCCGGTGCGGAAGGAATTCGGTATCGCCGGCTTGTCCATCGCCGATCTCCTGGTCTGTGGTTTGAAGCGCGGTCAGGCGGCGCGGTTGTCGCGTGCTGCCCCGACGGCCCGGAAAAACTGTTCGATCAGCGCCGGTTCCTTGATGCCCGGCGCGCTCTCCACGCCCGAGGAAACATCTATTCCGGGCGGGTTCGCCAGCCGAAGGGCGTCGCCGATATTGCCGGCATTGAGCCCACCGGAAAGCATGTAATCGACGCCGGCGTCAAGGCCGGCAAGAATGCGCCAGTCGAAGGCAAGGCCGTTGCCGCCCGGCAATTCCGAACCCTTAGGCGGCTTGGCATCGAACAGGAAGCGGTCGGCAATGCCGATGAAGGCTTTGACCCGCCCGAGATCGGCGGCCTCGCTGACCGGCAGCGCCTTCATCACCGGCAAGCCGTAGCGCGACTTCACCTCGGCCACCCGCTCGGGGGTTTCGGCGCCGTGAAGCTGCAGCATGTCGGGCTGCATTTTTTCGACGATCTCATCCAGAAACGCGTCGCCGGCGTCGACCGTCACCGCAACCGCCTTGGCCCTGCCGCGCGCCGCTTCGCGCAGGCGGCCAGCTTCCGCCGGCTCGACATAGCGCGGGCTTTTGGCAAAGAAAATGAAGCCGACATGGCTGGCGCCGCCGGCCAATGCCGCAGCCAGTGCCTTGTCGGTCTTCAACCCGCATATCTTGATGTCGAGCGCCATGGCGCGGGATTGGCACGAAACGGCCAAAGAGTCGAGAAGAAGCATCCTGTTTGCCGCCAGCGCGGAACGCGCTACCTTGCTAATGTAAGAGCGGAACGCGCTACCTTGCTAATATAAGAGCGCAACGCTTACTTGCTCAGGCACAAAGGCGGGAGAACAAAGATCATGCCGGAAAAGACCGTCGCGGAACTCAGGCAAAAGCTGGCGCAGGCCCATGAGGTCATCGCTCATTTGATGGACAAGGCAGCCTTCAATGGCGCCGAGGCGCACCGGGCGCTGGCTTATTTCAGCAACGATGGCTTCGAGAAGGATTTCCTGCCCTGGCCGCGCCACGCCGACGAGGGGCTGCGGCCGGAGGAGTTGAACGCGGCGAATGACGATTGAGCAATTAAGCCCTGATCAAAAGCGCACTCTGTCAATGGAGTGTTCCTCCTCTCAACGCGCGACTTAGGTTGTTCATGGCCTCCAACGGAAAGTCATGTTTGCGCCAGTTTTCCTTGTAACCTTCGAGGCCATGTGTGTTCAAAACCTCACGCGCGGCACTGAGAACTGCTTCTGCGAACTCTCGCAACCCGCATGTGGCTTCAAGTTTCACCTCGCCGAAGTCGTCTGGCTCGTCAGACCAGATTTCTGAAAATTCCAGTATCTGCACTCTGACAAAAGCGCCTTCCGGCACCAGTACGAAGCGATACTCACCGGGTTCATCACAGAAGCGTGCGACCGAATACCTGGTGCCTTTCAGCGCGTTCAGCGTAGCGCCAAGCAGCTCGTTGAGGGCATCGCCCAGATAAGACGCCGCCACGGTCGCCTGAAGGTCCCCAACCGTGACATCGCACATCGCCCAGCCCGCTCCAATCAGCCGGTATTCGATCCGCGCAGGCATCAATCACTCGAACGCGATCGCCTGCAGCGCGCCGCCATTGCGCTTGAGCCAATCCTTGCAGCGCTCGGTATCCGGGCAAAGCTGCTCGCATAGTTTCCAGAATTTCGGGCCGTGGTTCATCTCCTTGAGATGCGCCACCTCATGCGCGACGAGGTAGTTTATCACCGGCCGCGGCGCCATCATGATGCGCCAGGAAAACGACAGATTGCCGTCCGACGTGCACGATCCCCAGCGGCTCGACGTATCCTTGAAGCGGATCGCCTTGGCGCGCTTGCCGACCGCAGCACTGTGCTTGGTCACCAGCGCTTCGATCTCGCGCTTGGCTTCGCGCTTGAGGAAATCGGCGATGCGGCGCGGCAGATGCACGCGTTCGCCATGCACGATCATCAGCGGCCCGCGCTCGTCGCGCGACAGCGTGACGGTGCCGCGTTTCGACGGTTCATGGACGATGCGATGCGGCACGCCGCGCACCGGCACCTTGATGCCGGGCCGCACCTGCGGCCGGTTGGGTACCTTGGCCAGCCTTTGCTCCAGCCAGTCCTGATGGCGGTCGAGGAATTTTTCCACCTCGCCGCGGCGCAGCCCCGGCGGCACGGTGATGCGCAAACCGCGGCCGCCGGAATCGATGCGCAGCGTCAGGCGCCGCGCCCGGTCGTTCTCGACGATCTTGAGCGGCAGCGTGCGGCCGGCAACGCAATGCTCGCGCTCCACGACGGGCGTGGGCTTGGGTTTCGTCGGGGTGCGGAAGAAGCCGAAGGACATTCCGGGACGATACGTGATTCGAGGGAAACGACTAGAACAAAAAAGAAACGGCGCCGCTGACGCGACGCCGTTGGATTATCTATCTGGGCACGGGACCTTACTCGTCGAGCAGGCCTGGCGTGGAGTTGCCGCCGCGTTTGTTGTTCGTCGTCGAGCCGGTTGACCCGCCGGTCGTGGGCGATGTCGACTTGTTGCGGTTGGCCATGAAGCGGTCGAACTCTTCCTGGTCCTTGGCGCGGCGCAATTCGCGGGCATATTCATCGAACTCGCTCAGCATCTCGTCGAGCTTGCGGCGTTCCTCGGCAAGCCGCTCGAGTTCCTTTTCGCGCCAGTCGTCGAAAGCGACGTTGCCGGTGCGGGCGGAGCCATGGCCCCAGCGCGCGGCCTTGTCGGAGCCGCGGCGGCAGCCGGCGAAGATGCCGTCGGTCGCGCGGTTGACGTCGCGCTTGAAGCCCTCGAGCCGGTCGCCCCAGATGATGTAGGCGAGCATGGCGAAGCCGAGCGGCCAGAACACCATGAACCCGATCACCATCAACGCGATGGTCGCCGGCGTCCAGGCCGGACGGATCAATGCAGATGTGTTCATTTCTCCCAATCCTTCAGTTGGAGACAGCCAATTCCGGCTGCGTGGAATCGAAATGGGATGAAGAAAACGGCGATTCAAGACAGCAACCGCCAAAACCGGACAAGCGGCTGAAATGATTATCGCTTTTTGAGCATTTCGAGGAAAAGAGCAGCCAAGCCCCGTAAGGGGGCAATGCCGCCGACGGTTCGTAGTGAAAATCCAGCGCCGATCGCGTCTGCTGGCTTAGTGCAATGGTTTGACGCTTCGAAGCCGTCCGTTCAAAAATCCAGAGGCGCATTGTCGACGACCTCTTTCATCACGAAGAAGGTTCTCGTCTGGCGAACGCCAGGCAGTGCGATCAATTGATCCCCGTGGATTCGGTTGAAATCCGCCATGTCACCAACCCTGATCTTCAGAAAATAATCGAAGTCGCCTGCCACCAGATGGCAGTCGAGGATGAATTTCAGTTTGGCGACGGCCTTTTCGAATTCCGCGAAACTCTCCGGGGTCGAACGGTCGAGTACGACGCCAACCATCACCAACGCGCCTCTGTCGACCTTCTGCGGGGTCACCATCGCCCTGACATGGCTGATGTAGCCTTCATCGATCAGGCGTTGCGTCCGGCGGTGGCACGTCGCCGGGCTAACAGCGACCGACTGCGCCAGCTCCGCGTTGGTCAGTCGCCCATTGCCCTGGAGCAGGCGCAACATTTTCAGGTCGATCCGGTCGAGCGCTGCGCGCATGAAAGATTCTTCCGCTATTCGGATTAAGAATTAAATATATATGACATTTTAATGCCATGAAGCGATATTTTGGATATTCTGGGCTCGATCTTTGAGAGCACATTTCAAGTCAGAGCTGATAGTGTTCATCGCACCACACCGCAATGAATGGAACAAGCGAGGGCACTCTCATGCTCGAGAAATTCGAACGTTATCCGCTCACATTCGGGCCGACCCATATCGAGAAACTGGAGCGGCTTGGTGGTCATCTCGGCGGGAAGGTCGATCTCTATGCCAAGCGGGAGGATTGCAATTCCGGTCTTGCCTTCGGTGGCAATAAACTGCGCAAACTCGAATACATCGTCCCGGACGCGATCGCCTCAAACGCCGATACGCTGGTGTCGATCGGTGGCGTCCAATCCAACCATACGCGCATGGTGGCGGCCGTCGCGGCGAAGATCGGCATGAAGTGCCGCCTCGTGCAGGAAAGCTGGGTGCCCCACGAGGACGCCGTCTACGATCGCGTCGGCAATATCCTTTTGAGCCGGATCATGGGCGCTGATGTCCAGATGGTCGATGAGGGTTTCGACATCGGGATTAGGGAAAGCTGGGAACAGGCAATCGCGGATGTGAAGGCCACGGGTGGCAAACCCTATCCAATTCCGGCCGGGGCTTCGGTACACAAATATGGCGGCCTGGGCTATGTCGGCTTTGCCGAGGAGGTCCGCGCGCAGGAGAAGGAGCTCGGCTTTGCCTTCGACTACATCGTCGTTTGTACCGTCACCGGTTCGACTCACGCCGGCATGCTGGTCGGCTTCGCCAAGGACGGCCGCGAGCGCAAGGTGATCGGCATCGACGCATCCTGCACTCCGGCGCAGACCAAGGCGCAAGTGCTCAAGATCGCGCAGAGCACCGCGACGCTGGTCGAACTCGGCAAGGAGCTCGATGAGAACGATGTCGTCCTGATCGAAGATTATGCCTATCCGGTCTACGGCGTCCCCTCGCAGGAGACGAAGGAAGCAATCCGTCTCTGCGCGCGTCTTGAAGGCATGATCACGGATCCGGTCTATGAGGGAAAATCCATGCAGGGCATGATCGATCTCGTGAGCAAGGGTTATTTTCCCAAGGGATCGAAAGTGCTCTACGCCCACCTTGGCGGCGCTCCGGCCATCAACGGATATGCTTATACGTTCCGCAACGGCTGAATCTATCCCGCCTGCCGCACCATCGCGTCCACTGCCCGCACCAGCATGTCGAGATCCTGAGGCCGCGACAGGCGGTGGTCACCGTCGGGGATGAGCGACAGCGTGACGTCGTCGGCCGGCAGCAGGCTGACCAGCTTCAACGCATGGCTCGACGGCACGTCGGGATCGGCAAGGCCTTGCAGGATGTGGACCGGACAGTGCGTGTCGATCGGCCCGGTCATCACCCGGTTGTTGCGGCCGTCCTCGATCAGTGCGCGCGTGTAGATGTAAGGCTCGGCTGAATAGTCCGACGGCTCCTCGAAAAAGCCCTTTTTCCTGAGGTCGCGCTTCTGTGCCCCGGTCAGCACCGGCTCCACCAGTTCGAACGTGAAATCGGGCGCCGGCGCCAGCAGCACAAGGCCGGCGACGCTGTTCTCGCCCGCCTTGCGCAACTCCTGCACCATGCGCAGTGCGATCCAGGCGCCCATCGAGGAGCCGACCAGGATCTGCCTGCCCTGGGTGAAGCGGCGGAAAACCGCCAGGCTCTCGCCCAGCCATTTCGAGATGGTGCCGTCGGCAAAGGCGCCACCCGATTCGCCGTGGCCGGAATAATCGTGGCGCAGAAAGGCGCGACCTTCTTTGCGCGCCCATTCCGACAGTGTTTCGGCCTTGGTGCCCAGCATGTCCGATTTGTAGCCGCCGAGCCAGACGATGCCGGGCTCGGCACCTGTCGCATGCCTGACGGCGATGCTCGTCCCGTCGACGTCCAGAAAGATCGGGGTGGTGGTCATGGTGTATTCCCTCACGCCGGTCTTTTGACACAGCAAGGCATTCAACGAAAAGTGCTCCGCCACTTTCTTCGCTTGGTGCAGAGGAGCATTCCATCGAGCAGGTGATTTCCTGAGAATGCTGTGCTATTGACTCCGACCGCGCGCTCACCACATTGCGCGTTCGCAATTCTGAACTGAAGAACCCCTTAACGAAACGGCTCAAGGAGACCACGACCATTCGCAGACCTTTCAAAGCAGCGGCGCCCACCAAGGAAGGCCCGCGCTCCAACCGTGACATCCGGGTTCCCCGGGTCCAGCTAATCGACGCCGAAGGCCAGAACCGCGGCGATGTCTCCATCAACGATGCATTGCTGCTCGCCGAAGAGGCGGGGCTCGATCTGGTCGAGATATCGCCCAATGCAGTGCCGCCCGTCGTAAAAATCCTCGATCTCGGCAAGCTGAAATACGCCAACCAGAAGAAGGCGGCCGAGGCGCGCAAGAACCAGAAGGTCATCGAGATCAAGGAGATCAAGATGCGCCCGAACATCGACAGCCACGACTATGAGACCAAGATGAAGGCCGTCCGGCGCTTTTTCGAGGAAGGCGACAAGGTTAAGCTGACGCTGCGCTTCCGCGGTCGCGAGATGGCGCATATGGAACTCGGCATGCAGCTTCTGAACAAGGTTCGCGAGGAAGTGGCGCCCATCGCCAAGGTCGAAGCCGAACCGAAGCTCGAAGGCCGTCAGATGATGATGGTGCTGGCGCCCCGCTAAAGCGCGTTGCGCTTTAGTTCTGTTTTGTGCATGTCGTTGTCGCAAAACCGCTGCGCACTGTTGGGCGACGTGCATAAAATCCGCCTGAATCATGTTGCAAGGCGTCCCGGCGATCGGCGGGGCGCCTGTTTTCTTGGCCAGACGCTGCGATCGCCGGCGAGAGCAAAGACGCTCTAGTTCCCTCGACGATCGGATTCCCGACATGGTCAATGAAGTCAAGCATTCGGAAGCCAGATATGGACTGGGCAGCTATCAGCACACGCGCAGGATGGTACTTGCCGTTCTGATCGTGGTGATGTTTGCGGCGCTGCTGTTCGGCCAGTCGGTTTTCCCTCCCGATACGCCAGTGCATGAAACGATCGAAATGGTCGGCGTCGTGCTGATCTTTCTCGGCGTCGTCGGACGCTTGTGGTCGACGCTCTACATCGGTGGACGCAAATCCTCAGAAGTGGTGACCGGCGGACCCTATTCGATCACCCGCAACCCGCTCTATGTCTTCTCTACTTTAGCTGCCGCCGGTGTCGGCGCACAGATCGGCTCCATCACCGCCACGATCGGCTTTGGAGCGCTCTGCGCGGGTGCCTTTTACATCGTTATCCTGCGCGAGGAGAAATTCCTCAAGCAGGCTCTCGGCGCGCAATACCAGGCCTACCTGGCGAAAGTGCCGCGCTTCTTCCCGAAACTGTCGCTGTATCAGGAAGGCGACACCGGCAGCTTCAAGCCGCGCCTGCTGCGAACCACGCTGCTGGACGGGCTGGTCTTCCTCGTTGCCTTGCCGGCTTTCGAACTGATCGACGGCGCCCAGCAGTCCGGCATATTGCCGGTGCTGTTCCGTTTCCCCTGAGTACAGTGTTGCTGAATACAGTGTTGCTGAGCACGGGGTGTTGCGCGCCAGCCCGCTTTGACGTATAGGACCGCCGTTCCCAAAAAACCGCCCGGCAGGGCATGCCGTGGCGGTTTCATTTGCTTTTCGGGCTTTGGTCGGCCTGAAGCGAACAAAAAGCGCATTGGTGCGCATATAAACGGAGTAGCAAAATGCCCAAGATGAAGACCAAATCGGCCGCCAAGAAGCGGTTCAAGATCACAGGTACGGGTAAAGTTCTGTCGGCTGCGGCCGGCAAGCGTCACGGCATGATCAAGCGTTCCAACAAGTTCATTCGAAATGCCCGCGGCACGATGGTTCTGGCTGAACCGGATGGCAAGAAGGTCATCAAGAATTTTCTGCCGAACGGCCTCTAGGGCATGATGCCAAAAAGTTGCAGACTTTTTGGAAACATCATGCGCCAAAATAAGAGCATTCGGTCTGGGCACGCATTTGTTTTACGCAATTCCGAACGGAAAACCGCCAGGCACTTTCCTGGAATTGCTTTTAAGGAGATCATGACATGGCACGCGTAAAGAGAGGCGTCACCTCGCACGCCAAGCACAAGAAGGTCCTGAAAGCCGCCAAGGGTTTTTACGGCCGTCGCAAGAACACCATCCGCATCGCCAAGCAGGCGGTGGAAAAGTCGCTGCAGTACGCCTATCGCGACCGCAAGAACCGCAAGCGCTCGTTCCGCGCGCTGTGGATCCAGCGCATCAATGCGGCGACGCATGAGCATGGCCTGACCTATGGCCGTTTCATCGACGGTCTCAACAAGGCCGGGATCGAGATCGATCGCAAGATCCTGTCGGACATGGCCATCCACGAGCCGCAGGCCTTCGCCGCACTCGTGGCCAAGGCCAAGGTCGCGCTCGAATACCTGAAGAACACCACGCCGAATGCTTTTGAAAGCGCTGTCGCTTAAGACCAGCGCTTCCCAAGCTATTCGACACTTGATTTGGGAAACCCGCGCTGGCAGGGCTGGCGCGGGTTTTTCTTTGCTTCCAATCGGATCTGGAACATGAGTGACATGGAAACTCTCGAAAATTCCCTGATGGCCGAGATCGCCTCGGCCGCCGACGAGCAGGCGATCGAGGCGGTGCGTGTCTCTGCCCTTGGCAAGAAGGGCTCGGTTTCCGAGATGCTGAAGACGCTCGGCTCGATGAGCGCCGAGGAGCGACAGGTCAAAGGCCCGGCAATCAACGGCCTCAAGAACCGCGTCACCGAGGCACTTTCGGCGCGCCGCGCCGAGCTGAAAGATGTGGCGATCACGGCACGGCTTGCCGCCGAGAAGGTCGACGTCAGCTTGCCGGTCAGGCAATCGCCGGCCGAGCGCGGCCGCATCCATCCGATCAGCCAGGTTATCGACGAGATCGCGGCGATTTTCGGCGATCTCGGCTTTGCCATCGCCGAAGGTCCGGACATCGAGACCGACTATTACAATTTCACCTCGCTGAACTTCCCGGAAGGCCACCCGGCGCGCGAGATGCACGACACGTTCTTCTTCCAGCCGGACGAGCAGGGGGAGCGCAAGCTTTTGCGCACCCACACCTCGCCGGTGCAGATCCGCACCATGGAGATGCAGAAGCCGCCGATCCGCATCGTCATTCCCGGCAAGACCTACCGGCAGGATTCCGATGCCACCCACTCGCCGATGTTCCATCAGGTCGAGGGGCTGGTGATCGACAAATCGGCCAACGTCGCCAACATGAAATGGGTGCTGGAGGAGTTCTGCAAGGCCTTCTTCGAAGTGCCGAGCGTCAAGATGCGCTTCCGGCCGTCCTTCTTCCCGTTCACCGAGCCCAGCCTCGAGGTCGACATCCAGTGCGACCGTTCGCGGCCCGGCGAGGTGCGCTTCGGCGAGGGCTCGGACTGGATGGAGATCCTCGGCTGCGGCATGGTCCACCCCAATGTGCTCCGTTACGGCGGGCTCGATCCCGACGAATACCAGGGCTTCGCCTGGGGCATGGGCATCGACCGCATCGCCATGCTGAAATACGGCATGCCGGATCTGCGCGCCTTCTTCGACGCCGATGTGCGCTGGCTGTCGCATTACGGTTTTAGGCCGCTTGACATGCCGACGCTGTTCGGGGGCTTGAGCGCGTGACGACCGGGCCGCAGCAAATCCGCGGGCAGCTCGCCTTCCTGCACATGTGCGACGCGCGGCCGCATAGCTTCAAGTGCAGCGTGCCCAGACCAGACGGAACACAGTCATGAAACTCACCCTCTCCTGGCTCAAGGATCATCTCGACACCGACGCCTCGCTGGCGGAAATCGTCGAGCGTCTCACCTCGATCGGCCTCGAGGTCGAGCATGTCGACGACCGGGCGAGCCTGGCCCCCTTCGTCATCGCCAAGGTGCTGACGGCGGTCCAGCATCCCGACGCCGACCGGCTTCGCGTGCTGACCGTCGACACCGGCGACGGCAAGCCGCCGGTGCAGGTCGTGTGTGGAGCGCCGAACGCCCGCGCGGGCCTGATCGGCGCCTTTGCAGCACCGGGCACCTATATTCCCGGCATCGACGTGACGCTGACCGTCGGCAAGATCCGCGGCGTTGAAAGCCACGGCATGATGTGCTCCGAGCGCGAGCTCGAATTGTCCGAGGAGCATGACGGCATCATCGACCTTCCGGCCGATGCGCCGGTCGGTACCAGCTTCGCCGCCTATGCCCATCTCGACGACCCGCTGATCGAGATCAATCTGACGCCGAACCGGCCGGATGCGACCAGTGTCCATGGCATCGCCCGCGATCTGGCGGCGAGCGGGCTCGGCACGCTGAAGATCGCGCCGATAGAGCCGATCCCCGGCAAGGGCGAGACGCCGGTCAAGGTGACGATCGAAGCGCCGGAGCTCTGTCCCGGCTTTGCGCTGCGCCTGGTACGCGGCGTCAAGAACGGACCGTCGCCGAAATGGCTGCAGCAAAGGCTTCTCGCCATCGGCTTGAGGCCGATCAGCGCGCTCGTCGATATCACCAATTACGTCACCTTCGACCGCGGTCGGCCGCTGCATGTTTTTGACGCTGCGAAGGTCACCGGCAATCTCACCGTGCGCCGGGCGCATGACGGCGAAAAGGTGCTGGCGCTCGACGGCCGCGAATACACGCTGACGCCGGAGATGTGCGTCATCGCCGACCAGGACGGCATCGAATCGATTGCCGGCATCATGGGCGGCGAGCATTCCGGCTGCGACGAGAACACGTCAGACGTGCTGATCGAGTCGGCGCTTTGGGACCCGATCACCACCGCCCGCACCGGCCGCACACTCGGCATCATCACCGACGCGCGCTATCGGTTTGAGCGTGGCGTCGACCCGGAAATGATGGTTCCCGGCTTGGAGCTGGCAACGAAGCTGGTGCTCGATTTCTGCGGTGGTACGCCGGCCCAAACCCGAGTCGTCGGCTATGCCGGCCATCAGCCGAAGATCGTCTCGTTCCCATTGTCGGAAGTGAAGCGGCTGACCGGCATCGAAGTGCCGCGCTCGACAAGCCTCGACATTCTTGCCCGCCTCGGCTTCAGGCCGGAGGGCACGGGCGATGTCGTCAATGTGGCGGTCCCGTCCTGGCGGCCGGATGTCGACGGCAAGGCCGACCTGGTCGAGGAGGTCATGCGCATCCACGGCGTCGACAACATCGCGCCGCAGCCGCTCGGTTCGCACGATGCGGTCAACGCCAGGATCCTGACTGTGCTGCAGATCCGCACCCGCGCCGCCAAGCGGGCACTTGCCGTGCGCGGCATGATGGAGGCCGTCACCTGGTCGTTCATTCCGGCAAAACACGCCGAATTGTTCGGCGGCGGCCAGCAGGCGCTGAAGCTTGCCAACCCGATCGCCGCCGATATGTCGGACATGCGGCCGTCGCTGCTGCCGGGGCTGATTGCGGCAGCACAGCGCAATGCCGACAGGGGCATCGGCGATATCGCGCTTTTCGAAGTGTCGGGCACTTACGAGGGCGACGGCGCCGACCAGCAGCGGCGCGTTGCCGCCGGCGTGCGGCGCGGCACCGCCAAGCTCGAGGGCTCCGGCCGCCATTGGGCCGGCAACGCCGGCGCCGTCGGCGTCTTCGATGCCAAGGCCGATGCGATCGCAGCACTCGAAGCCTGCGGCGCGCCGGTCGAGCGGCTGCAGATCGAGGCTGGCGGCCCGGCCTGGTATCATCCCGGCCGCTCCGGCACGATCAAGCTTGGGCCGAAGGTAATCCTTGGCACGTTTGGCGAGTTCCACCCGAAGACACTGGAGGGGCTGGACGTCTCCGGCCCGCTCTGCGGCTTCGAAGTGTTCATCGATGCGGTGCCCGAGCCGAAGGCCAAGCCGACGCGGACGAAGCCGAGGCTTGATCTGTCCGCCTTCCAGGCGGTCAAGCGCGATTTCGCCTTCGTTGTCGACAAGGCGGTCGAAGCCGGCACACTCGTTCGCGCCGCCCTTGCCGCCGACCGAAAGCTGATTTCCGGCGTCTCGGTGTTCGATGTTTTCGAGGGTGCAGCGCTCGGCGCGGCGAAAAAATCGATCGCCATTGAAGTGTCGATCCAGCCGGTCGAAAAGACGCTGACCGACGACGATTTCGAGGCGCTGGCCAAGCGCATCGTCGAGAATGTCGGCAAGCAGACCGGCGGCGTGCTCAGAACCTAGAACGGATGCGATGATGGTTCACACCAGCAAACTCTCCATCACCTGGCTGGCAACTCACATCGGGACGATCGACGGCTTCTTGGATGACCAGGAATGCGCCGATCTGATCGCTGACAGTGAACGGCGCGGTTTCGAGGCGGCCAAGGTGAACAGCTCCGGCGGCGCCACCGTCCTGAAGGAGCTTCGCAATAACGACCGGGTTGTCTTCGATGACGAGGACCTTGCGGATTTGCTCTTCGCACGGGCGCGGCCTCTGCTCTATCGTGGTCTCGGCGACTGGCGCTTGACCGGGCTGAATGAGCGTTTCCGTTTCTATCGCTATGGGCCGGGCCAGAAGTTCGATTGGCACCATGACGGCTATTTCGAGCGCCACGCCTTGGAGCGCAGTCAGTTCACGTTCATGATTTATCTATCAGATGGATTTGAAGGGGGAGGAACCTCGTTTCGCGGCGAGATGCCGGGCTATGCCGGTAGCAGTCTTCTGGTGAAGCCGAAGAAAGGAATGGCACTGGCGTTCTACCATCCGATCGAGCATCGCGGCGACGAGGTGCTGTCGGGGCGCAAGTACGTCATCCGGACGGACGTGATGTACAAGCGCCAATGAAACGCTGTCCGTTCTGCCGCTGAGCTAAATGCACCTGACCCCGCTGGAAGTGTTTTTCGTCAAGGAGTTCTGCCGTTCCGCCGGCGTTTCTCCTGACATGATGCGTGCGCTGAAAGTCAAAGTACGCAGCCGCGATCCTGTAGGATTCATGACCAGAGTCACTCCCTCATCGGTTCCCCCGGAATTGCGCTTTGAGAGTCGAGTGTTCAGTTCGCTTCGGGTAGCGTGCGTTGGACCTGACCAGCTTCTTTGCGGCATGGTGCTGTTCTTCGATGAGATTGAAGGAAAGCTAGATGCGATCGAAGGCTTTGTGTATGGCGAAGAATGGCCGTCAATCGAGGAGCCAGTCTTCTGGTCCGAGACCGACCGAACAATGAGCCTTGGGCGGGAGGGAAACTAGCCTGCAGAAATGGGCGTCACGACGCCCTTTCCGATAATTGCACAACGCATGGCGCGCTGAGGACCTAGAGGGGTTGCCGGCAGGTGACGAATCGCCGTCCAAAGGGCGATGGACCATTTGCGCTATTCAGGGCTGCCCTTTGAGGAACAGCGTGCAGCCTTTCTCGATATCGTCTCGGCCGATCCGCTGATTGGCGAGACGCTGTCGCGAGTGCGGGCGCTTGACCTGCGGGACTGGCTGGTCGTGTCCGGCGCGCTTTACAACAGCGTCTGGAATCACCTGACCGGAAAGCCCTCGGGGTACGGCATCCGGGATGTCGACCTGTTCTATTTCGATGAGAGCGATCTGTCCTATGAAGCCGAGGACACGGTCATCCGCCGGGCGGCGAAGCAGTTCGAAGGACTGACGCTGCCGGTCGAAGTGCGCAACCAGGCGCGGGTGCATCTGTGGTTTGAGGCGCGCTTTGGCGGTTCCTATCCCAGACTGTCGTCGTCCGCCGAGGCGCTGTCCTATTTCGCTTCGAAAACCCATGCGGTCGGCGTTAGATTCGGCACCGATGGGCAACTCGCGCTCGTGGCGCCGTTCGGGCTCGACGACATCTTCTCGTTTCGCGTTACCCCGAACCGTGCACTGGATAATCGGAAGACGCACGAGATGAAGGGCGCGCGTGCCAGGGAGAACTGGCCGGAGATCAGTGTCGTGCCTTGGTAGGAAATGTCGGCGCGAGGCACCCCCCTCTGCCCTGCCGGGCATCTCCCCCTCAAGGGGGGAGATCGGATGTCGCCTCGGCTTTCGCCAATCACCGGCGCCGGAAGGGCGGGCAGGGCGCGGGAACTGCCAATCTCCCCCCTTGAGGGGGAGATGTCCGGCAGGACAGAGGGGGGTGCCTCGCGCCGAGGTCTCACAACGCTTTGCATCGCACCGTATTAGTCAAAAAGGGGTGCCGAAACGCCCCGTTTCGATTACGCCGTCGATTGCCGTTCACCCGTTAACCAGCGCCAGCAGCTCCTCGGTATAGCGCTTGCCGACCACCTTTTCCGGCGACAGGGCGTCGCCGATTGATGCCACCTCGGCCTGGCTCAGCACGATATCGGCTGCCGCCGTATTCTGCTCCAGATGGCGCATTTTTCGCGCACCGGGGATCGGGACAATGAAGTCGCCCTGATGCAGCACCCAGGCGAGCGCCAGCTGCGCCGGCGTCACGCCCTTCCCGGCGGCCATCTTTTCCAGCACGGCGACGACCGCCGCATTGGCCGCCATGGCGTCGGCCTGGAAGCGCGGCAACCCGCGGCGCCAGTCGTCGGCGCCGAGAACATCGGGCTTGGCGATCGTGCCGGTGAGCAGGCCGCGGCCGAGCGGGCTATACGGGACAAAGCCGATGCCGAGCTCGCGGCAGACGGCAAACACTTCCCCCTCCGGATCGCGGCTCCACAGTGAATACTCGCTCTGCACGGCGGCGATCGGGTGCACGGCATGCGCCCGGCGGATGGTCGCCGCACTCGCCTCCGACAGGCCGAGCGCCCGCACCTTGCCCTCGCGCACCAGCTCGGCCATGGCGCCGACCGTATCCTCGATCGGCACGTTGGGGTCGACGCGGTGCTGGTAATAGAGATCGATCACCTCCGTATCCAACCGCTTCAATGACGCTTCGGCCACGGCCTTGACATGCTCCGGGCGGCTATCGACACCGGCCATGCGCTCCATGCCGCTCCCTTCTTCGAGGATCTTGAAGCCGAATTTGGTTGCGATCGTCACCTTGTCGCGCACCGGCTTCAGCGCCTTGCCGACCAGGATCTCGTTCTCGTAAGGGCCATAGACCTCGGCCGTGTCGAAGAAATTGACCCCGATCTCGACGGCATGGCGCAGCGTGGCAATCGCCTCCGCCTCCGGCTGGCCACCATAGGCAAAGCTCATCCCCATGCAGCCGAGGCCGACCGGGTAGACGTCAAGTTTATTGCCAAGCTTGCGGGTTTGCATCACGTGTCTCCTTGTTGTGATGGTTGTGATGCCGCAGAGATAGCGTCTTGCGCCGAGTTCGATAATCGGCTCTCATTTGCACGGGCTGTTCCAAGAAATAGATCAATGAAGCGAACCCATCTTTCACAGCTCGCGGTACTGGCAATGGTCGCCCAATGCGGCAGTTTTCGCGGCGCCGCCAAGGAACTGGCAATCGCGCCATCGGCGGTCAGCCACGCGGTGTCCAGCCTCGAAGCGCGCCTCGGCGTGCGCCTTCTGGCGCGCAGCACGCGCAGCGTCGCTCCGACCGAGGAGGGCGCGCAACTGCTCGAGCGCCTCAGGCCGGCGCTGTCGGAAATCGACCTGGCGCTGGAATCGGCGATTGAGGCGCGCGACCGGCCGGCGGGCAATCTCAGGCTGACGGTGCCGCGAACCGCCGCCCATCTGGCGCTGACGCCAAGGCTCAGCGCCTTTGCTGCTGCCTATCCCGACATCGTGCTGGAGATCGTCATCGAGGACCGCTTCACCGATGTGGTCGAGGGCGGCTTCGATGCCGGTGTGCGACTGGGCGAGAGCCTGCAGCGCGACATGATCGCGGTGCGTATCGGACCAGACCTTCGCGGCGCGGTGGTCGGCGCGCCAGCCTATTTCGAGACCATGCCCAAGCCGCAGCATCCGCGCGATCTCGCCGCTCACCGCTGCATCCGCTTCCGCTTCTCCAGCGGCATTCTCTACCGCTGGGAATTCGAGCAAAACGGCGAGGAGATCGAGATACCGGTGCAAGGGCCGCTGATCCTCGACGAGGACCATCTGATTGCCAACGCCGCAGTCGACGGCGCCGGGCTCGCCTTCGTGTTCGAGGACTATGTCCGCGACGCGCTCGCCGCCGGCAAGCTCGTTCGCGTGCTGGAGGACTGGTGCCCGCGCTTCGACGGCTTCTTCGTCTATTACCCCAGCCGCCGCCAGATGCGGCCGGCGCTCAGGGCCTTTGTCGATTTTTTCAAGGTCGGCGAGTAAGCCAACCCTCCCCACAAGGGAGAGGTGGAAGAAAGCCGACCTGGCATTCGTTCACCGACCATGTCAGCACTGCCCAAAAACCAGACGGCCGGCTACGGCTGGACGGCGATCATCCTTCACTGGCTGATCGCGGCGCTCTTTATCGGCCAGTTCGTGCTCGGCTTCGTCATGGTGCGGCTGTCCAGCCAGCGCACCGCCTTCGAGCTGATCCAGCTGCATAAATCCTTCGGCTTCCTGCTGCTTGGACTGGTCATCCTGCGCATCGCCTGGCGCCTAGGCAGACCGGCCCCGCCGCTGCCGCGCTCGGTCGGGCCTTTCGAGCGCCGTGCGGCGCCGCTGGTCCATCTCGCGCTTTATGCGTTTCAGCTCGCTCTGCCGTTGTCCGGCTGGGCGCTGGTCTCGGTCTCGGTGCTGGAGATCCCGAGCGTGCCGTTCAATCTGTTCGTCATGCCCAATCTGCCGCTCGGTGAATCGGACACGGCAGAAAGCTTCTGGGCAGCGACGCACTGGTATCTCGCCTATGCCGGCATCGGACTTGTCGCTTTGCATCTCGCCGCAGCGCTGCGCCATCATTTCTGGCTGAGGGATACCGTGCTGACGCGCATGATCACGGCTTCGTCACATCACGACAGGGAATAGAGCGGACGGCTCATTCGTTGATGGGGCGAGGACGCAAGAAAGCGTTGCCTGCCAAGAGGACCATTTCCATGTACGCGCGCATCTTCGGATTTGCGGCCGCCGCCGCTTGTTTTGCCATGCCTGTTTTCGCCGCCGTTGCCCTCGGCGACGCGGCCGGCAGCTACATCATCCGCCCGGGGAGTTCCAGCATCCACTTCTCCATCGGCAAGCTCGGCGGCGGCGGGCTCGACGGCGCCTTCGCCCGCTTCAAGGGCAGTATCCTGATCGACAACAGCGATGTCGGCCGGTCCCAGGTCAATTTCACCATCTTCCCCGAAAGCGTCGGTACCGGCCAAAGCCGCATCGATGCCTTTCTTCGCTCGGACGCGGTGTTCGACGCGGCCGACAATCCGGAGATCCAGTTCCGTTCGACCAGCGTCAAACGGACCGGCGACACGTCAGCCCTGGTTACCGGCAGGCTGACGGCGCGCGGCAAGACCTTTCAGGAAAAATTCACCGCCGATCTCGGCGGCCTCAAGGCGGGCACGATAAAATTCCACGTCACCGGCAAGGTGCTGCGGTCGCGCTACGGCATGGATGTCGGCACGCCGATTTATTCCAACGTCGTCGACTTCGACATGACGCTGACCGGCAAGCGGGGATAGTCTTTGCAGGACCGGGGTTCCGCAAGGGCAGCGCCGGCATCCGGACAAGCCGCAGATGATCGCCCTGTTCGCCGCCATGCTCCCGCATTGGCTTTTCCGCCGATTTCAGGCAAACCTCCAGGCCTGCAATCGAGAGGAGAAATCTGATGTTCCGATGGGGTGTTTTGTCGACGGCCAAGATCGGCCGCGAGCAGCTTTTGCCGGCAATCGTCGAGGCGGAGAACGGCGTGCTGTCCGCGATTGCCAGCCGCGATCTGTCGAAAGCGCGGGCGCTGGGCGAACGCTTCGGTGCGCGCCACGCGTTCGGCTCCTATGAGGAGCTGCTCGCCTCCAGCGACATCGACGGCGTCTACATTCCGCTGCCGACCTCGCAGCATGTCGAATGGACGGCCAAGGCGATCGAGGCCGGCAAGCATGTTCTGGTCGAAAAACCGCTGGCGCTCGATGCCAAGGACATTCCGCCGCTGATCAAGCTGCGCGATGCCAGGAAGGTGCTGGTCTGCGAAGCCTTCATGGTCGTCTACCATCCGCAATGGATCAAGGTGCGCGAGCTGATCGCCAACGGCGCCATCGGCCGGCTGCGCCATGTCCAGGGCGCGTTCTCCTATTACAATGTCGACCCCAACAACATGCGCAACAAGCTCGATCTCGGCGGCGGCGCGCTGCCCGACATCGGTGTCTACCCGACAGTGTCGACACGCTTTTCGACCGGCAAGGAGCCGCTGCGCGTCCAGGCGACGATCGAGCGCGACAAGACGTTCGGCACCGACATCTATTCCTCGATCCGCGCCGATTTCGGCGACTTCGAGCTGTCGTTTTACCTGTCGACGCAGATGGCGGCACGCCAGGTGATGGTCTTCCACGGCGAGAAGGGCTTCATCGAGGTGTTCTCACCGTTCAACGCCGGGCTCTACGACCATCACCGCGTCGAGCTGCACAACCAGAACCACAGCGAGGCGCAGGTGTTCCGCTTTCCCGGCACGCAGCAATACCGGCTGGAAGTCGAGGCCTTCGCGCGGGCTGCGCAGGGCGGCAAGGACCGCGTCTTCACTCTGGAAGAATCGGTGCTCAACCAGAAGGTCATCGATGCCATCTTCCGCGCCGGCGAGAAGGAAGGCTGGGAAACAGTCTAGGCCGGCCATGATCCCACAACGGGACCGGTTTTTGGACGAGATCATGGCCAAATAGATGTCCGACGATGCGGATGTGATCATTGTCGGCGCCGGCCTTGCCGGCCTTGTCGCGGCGGCCGAACTGTCTGCGGCCGGCAAGAAGGCCATCATTGTCGAGCAGGAGCCGGAGCAGTCGCTTGGCGGCCAGGCATTCTGGTCGCTCGGCGGCATCTTCCTCGTCGATTCGCCCGAACAACGGCGCATGCGCATCCGCGATTCGTATGAGCTGGCGCTCGAGGACTGGCTGGGCACCGCAGCCTTCGACCGCACGGAAGATCTCTGGCCGCGCCGCTGGGCCGAGGCCTATCTCGGCTTCGCCGCCGGCGAGAAGCGCTCCTGGCTCATGCAGCGCGGCTTGAAATTCTTTCCGGTGGTCGGCTGGGCCGAGCGCGGCGGCGGCAATGCCGTCGGCCACGGCAATTCGGTGCCGCGCTTCCACATCACCTGGGGCACCGGCCCTGGCGTGCTCGAGCCGTTCGTGCAGCGCGTGCGCGAGGCCGAGAAACGCGGGCTGATCCGCTTCAAATTCCGTCACCGGGTCAACGAATTGACGCGGACGGGCGGCGTCGTCGACGGCGTGCGCGGCGACCTATTGGCGGCGAGCGATGCCGAGCGCGGCCGCAAGAGCTCGCGCGAGATCACCGGCGATTTCGAGCTGAAGGCGCAGGCCGTCATCGTCGCCTCCGGCGGCATCGGTGCCAATCACCAGCTGGTCCGGGAGAATTGGCCGAAGCGGATGGGCGCGCCGCCGAAACGCATGATCACTGGCGTTCCCGATCATGTCGACGGCCGCATGCTGGCGATCGCCGAAGCCGCCGGCGGCCGGCTGATCAACCGCGACCGCATGTGGCACTATGTCGAGGGCGTCAGGAACTGGGCACCGATCTGGACCGATCATGCGATCCGCATCCTGCCCGGCCCGTCATCGCTGTGGCTCGATGCGCGCGGCAAGCGCCTGCCGGTCCCGCTCTATCCCGGCTTCGACACGTTGGCCACGCTCAGCCACATCATGAGCACCGGCTTCGATCATTCCTGGTTCATCCTGACCAAAAAGATCATCCAGAAGGAGTTCGCGCTGTCGGGCTCCGAGCAGAACCCCGATCTGACGGGGAAGAGCTGGCGCCAGGTGCTCGGCCGCGCCACCAGCGGCGTGCCCGCGCCGGTCAAGGCGTTCATGGAGAAGGGCGAGGATTTCATCGTCGAGCCTGATTTGCCGGCGCTGGTCGCCCGCATGAACGCAGTGGCCGGCGGCGAGCCGCTGCTCGAACTGGCGCAGGTTGAGCGCGAAATCCGCGCCCGCGACCGGCAGCTCGACAATCCGTTCTCCAAGGACATGCAGATTACTGCGTTGCGCGGCGCGCGAGCCTATCTCGGCGACCGGCTGATCCGCACCGCAAGACCGCACAAGCTGCTCGATCCCGCCAATGGCCCGCTGATTGCCGTCAGGCTCAGCATCCTGACCCGCAAGACGCTCGGTGGGCTGGAGACTGACCTCGACAGCCGCGTGCTGGGCGCCGGCGGCCAACCAGTCGAGGGGCTGTACGCAGCGGGCGAGGCCGCCGGTTTCGGCGGCGGCGGCATGCACGGCTATGCAGCGCTCGAAGGCACGTTTCTTGGCGGCTGCATCTTTTCCGGCCGCAGTGCCGGACGGGCGGCCGCGCGGATTGTGGCATAAAACAAGGCCGGGGACAGCCGTTGCGCCAAGGTGGCGATTGCACCGAATGGCCAACTTCCCTTAGAGCATTTTGCAGCCAAATGGAATCATTTGGCGTCCGCATAAATGCGGCAAGACAGATGGTTAGAGCGGGTTGCCGGTTCCAGGAGAACCGGAACCGCTCTAGGCGAAGGGCTGCAAATTGACGTCTTGAAGCTTGGAACCGGCAAGCAAAGCCTCGAGCACCTGCTTCTTGAGAGACAGGCACTGCGAACGGGCAAGTTTGACGATGGCGGAAACCTCGCCTGCCTCGCAGGCAAGGACCAGCTCCTTTTGCTGGCCGATGATCAACTGGGTGAAGTCGCGGGACTTGAAGCCGAGGTGGAGAACCCGCGCCGACTGGTCGAGTATCTGGTCCAGGAGATGCGCCAGTCGTAAATTTCCCGAGAGCTCCGCAAGGGCCAGACGAAAGGCACGGTCGGCCGCAAGGAATGCGACGTGACTGCGCAACGTCTCCGGCTTCAGCACTTTTTGCGCTGCCAGCCTGACATCCTCGAGCCCGCGCTCGGTCATGTTCGATGCCGCCACCCTGAACACTTCCGGCTCGATCAAGCTGCGGACATCGAAGATCTCGTTGACATCCCGCAGGCTGAGCGTTGCAACGACGTAGCCGCGGCGCGGCTCGCTCCTGACCAGTCCTTCCTGCATCAGGCGGGCCAAGGCCGCGCGGATGGTCGCCTTTTTGATCTGGTATCGATCACCGATCTGTTTCTCCGTCAGCGCTTCGCCGGGGCGCAACACGCAGGCAATGATGTCGTTCCTCAGCTGCTCATATGCCTGTTCCCTGCGAAGGACGTCGGCGGCTGACAGTGCTGTCGCCTCGACCGTGGCCGGCCTCGCCGGTTCGGCGGTCAACTTCGTCGTTTTCATATTCTGTCCGTCTGGCTGTCCCGTTGACGCTGGCATCAGCATTCGCTAGCGTGAGCATCTCAGATTGATAATCTGAGCATCTCAGGGAGGATAACTGATATGCCTTTACCCGCCAACTCGCCCCTCTACGCCGTTGCCGATGATATCGTCAATGCAGCGAAAGGGCCAGATCCCCTCGAAGCGGTAAGGACGGTCCTGGGCGACTACACCAACCGCTTTCACGCATCGGGAACACTCGCTCACGAAGAAGACGACGACGAGGTGCTTCTGCATGCGAGTCCGAACCTGACGATCTATCACATCACTCTGTCGCCCGGCCTGCAGTACCCGCCTCACAACCACCTGATGGATGCCTTGATCGGCATCTACAAGGGCAGCGAGACGAACTTCATCTATCCCGTTGCCGGCAGCGAACTCGATGTTCCCGAAAGGCAGGACATCGCAGCGCCTGCCGTGGTGCACATGGCGTCAAATACCGTTCATGCGGTTGCGAATACGAGCGGTGCGCGATCGGGTGCGCTGCATGTCTACCTCGGCGATCTTACCCGAACCCACCGGCAGCTGTGGAGTCCGGATAGCAACCAGGCCGAGCCGTTTGACAATGACCGCTATCTGGCCGGCGCTCGGCCCATTCAGCAGTCCGGGCACGAATGAGCGCAGGGGCGTCGCCGGCGGCGAAATTGGCCGTGATCAGCGGACCCGTCGGAATCGCGTCACACTTGTCACTCTCGCCAATCCGCTATCGCCCCTATCCTGGCTCACGACCCAACCCGTCGCGCCTGCGGCGACAAACCAGCAAGGGAGATGCACAATGACGGCACATCAGAATGGCACAGGCGAGCAGACGACGCGGCTCGCGATGAAGACACCACCGGTCGTTTCGCCTGACGCGTGGGAGGCCGCGCGCCAGCAGTTGCTCGTGAAGGAGAAGACCGTGACCCGGGCTCGCGACGCACTGGCCGCCGAGCGCCGGCGGATGCCGTGGATGGCGGTGGAGAAGACCTATACGTTCGAAGGGCCTGACGGAAAGGTGAGCCTGCTCGACCTGTTCGAGGGCCGCCGTCAACTGATCGTCTACCGCGCTTTCTTCGAGCCCGGCGTATTCGGCTGGCCCGACCACGCTTGCCGCGGCTGCTCGCTGGGGGCGGACCAGGTCGGCAATCTTGCCCATCTGAACGCCCGCGACACCACGCTTGCCTACGCCTCGCGCGCACCGCAGGCCGACATTGCGCGGCTGAAGGCGCGGATGGACTGGAAGATGCCCTGGTACACCATCACCGACAGCTTCGATGCCGACTTCGGCGTTGACGAATGGCACGGCCATAACGTGTTCATCCGCGATGGCGATCGCGTGTTCCGTACCTACTTCATCAACAACCGCGGCGACGAGGCGATGGGGACCGTATGGAGCTATCTCGACCTGTCGCCGCTCGGCCGCCAGGAGGTTTGGGAGGATTCGCCCGAGGGCTATCCGCAGACGCCGACGTACAAGTGGTGGAACTGGCACGACAATTACGGCGCCGAAGCCGTTCCCGACAAAAAGTGGGTCGAGGTGTCGGACGCCGGAGAGGCCGCGTTCCGGAACCGCACCGAATAGAACGTCTTTGGCGTCGCGGAAATGCGGCTAGGGCAAATGGATGGAGCGGGATGCACGGTTCGACCGCATCCCGCTCGCTATGTAGGACTACGGACATGAGCGAGATTCATGCAGGCGGATCCACCGGCGATGCGACCCCGGCCGGCCATAGTGCAGCCGATTGGCTGTCCTTTGCGGCCGCGCCGACCTTCGCAACCATGGCGCTGCTGACGCTTCTCGGCGGCGCGCCGGACATGATGTGCTCGACCGGGCAAGAGGCGTCACCGCTGGGCGGCATGGTCCCGATGTACCTGCTGATGAGCGGCTTTCATTTAGGACCTTGGCTGAAGCAGGTTTCCGGCCGGCGACGCCGCCGCAAATAGAGCTGTACCGGCCGACAAAGGCCCGTTCTGGTCGGGAAGACATCCCTCACCATATCCACTCGCCCCTTCCCAAAACCGCTACCGCATCGACAATCCGGGTAAAGCTCGAGCGGGCGCGGCCGGCCGTGTGCCTGGCGCGCAAATAGCCATGCACCAACCCCGGCTCCTCGAGCCACCAGGCGCGCCCGCCCGCGGCAACGATGCGGTCGCGATAGGCTTCGCCGTCCGACGACAGCGGGTCGCATTCGGCGGTGATCACGACGGTGGGCGGCAGATTGGCGAACTCGGCGTCGGCGAGCGGCCACAGAGTGAGATCGCCGGTGCGATCCTCGCCACCGGTCCTGATGTCCCTGTAGAAAACGAGGTCGCGCGCGGTAAGCATCGGCGCTTCCGCGTGGGTGACGTAGGAACCGGCGGAGCTGTCGCCGCCAAGGCCGGGATAGACCAGAATCTGGCCGATCGGCTTGCGCGCATGGCCGCGCGTTGCGTGACTGACAGCGGCGGCGAGATTGCCGCCGGCACTGTCGCCGCAGAGCAGGACAGGACGCTCGTAAGTCGCCGCCGCCCATTCGAAGGCGCTGATGGCATCGTCGAAGGCGGCCGGATGAAGGTGTTCCGGTGCCAGCCGGTAGTCGACCGAAACCACTTCGTAGCCAGTGCGGCTGCAAAGCTCGGCGCAGAGGTCGTCATGGCTGTCGAGCCCGCCGAGGATAAAACCGCCGCCATGGAAATAAAGCACCATCGCCGCCGCTTCCGGCGCCGGGGCGCGGTAGACGCGGATCGGAATGTGCCAAGGTGTGGCAATGGCGGTGGTTTCCGCCGTGACGCCTTGGGGATAGCCGGCAAAGAACTCGCGGCACATCCGGTTATAGATCTGGCGCTGCTCGGCGACGGTGTAGTCGATCGTATCGGGCGGATAATAGGAGTTAGTCCGCTCGATGAAGGCCCAGGTCTCGGCGTCGATGAGGGTTTTGTAGTCGGTCATGGGCGCTGAATGGATCGCAATGAATCCGCGTGAACACCCCCCTCTGGCCTGCCGGCCATCTCCCCCTCAAGTGGGGAGATCGGCAGCTTCGGCGAAACCGCCTTTTCTCCGGCGTCGACAATTGGCGAAAGCGATGATGACATCCAATCTCCCCCCTTGAGGGGGAGATGTCCGGCAGGACAGAGGGGGGTGAGCGCCATCATTCCTGCAATACCACTACTTCCCCTTCCACACCGGATCGCGCTTTTCGGCAAAGGCGCGAAAGCCCTCGAGATTGTCCTCCGAGCCGTAGAGTGCGTCAACCGTCGACAGTTGCCGGCGCGTCACCCGGTTCATGGCGTCCTGGAACGTCAGCGATTCTGCGACCCTGGCCGTTTCCTTGATCGCGGCGAAGACCAGCGGCGGGCCGCTGGCAAGCAGCCGTGCGATTTCCCAGACGCGGTCCTCCAGTCTTTCCTTGGGCAGCACCTCGTTGACCAGGCCCCATCGATGCGCCTCGGCGACATCCATCCAGCGGCCGGTGAGCAGAAGGTCCATGGCGACATGGTAGGGGATGCGCTTAGGCAGCTTGATCGTCGCCGCATCGGCCAGCGTGCCGGCACGGATTTCGGGCAGGGCGAAGGAGGAGTGATCCGATGCATAGATGAGGTCGCAGGATAGCGCCAGTTCGAAGCCGCCGCCGACCGCCATGCCATTGACGCAGGCGATCACCGGCTTGTTGAGGTCGCGCAGTTCCTGCAGCCCGCCGAAGCCGCCGACGCCATAGTCGCCGTCGACCGCGTCGCCGCTGGCTGCGGCCTTCAGGTCCCAGCCGGCGCAGAAGAACTTGTCACCGGCGGTCTTGACGATGGCGACGCGCAAGTCGGGATCGTCGCGAAACGCCTTGAAAATCTCGCCCATCAGCCGCGACGTCTTCAGGTCGATGGCATTGGCCTTGGGCCGGTCGAGCGTGACTTCGAGGACAGCGCCTTCGCGGCGGGTCGAAATGATTTCAGACATTCTTCTTGTCTCCAAGCACCAGCAGCGCATCGGCGATCCAGGCGCCCTTGCCTTCGGTGCAGACGATCAGCGGATTGATGTCGAGTTCCTCGATCTCGCCGGCGTTTTGCTGCACGAAAGCGGCAATGCCCGATATCGCATCGATTGCCGCTGCGACATCGGCCTTCGGCCGACCGCGATAGCCGTCGAGCAGCGGGAACAGTTTCAGCCCGCGCAAAGCGGCCTCGATATCGTCGCGGGTCGCCGGCAGCATCAGCGTGACGCTGTCGCGCAACAGCTCGACCAGCACGCCGCCGGTGCCGAGCGTCATCACGGCGCCGAACATCGGGTCGCGGGTGAAGCCGACGAGCAGCTCGGCGACGCCGTCGCGCACCATGCGCTCGACATAAAGGCCCGTGCCGAGCGGGCCGAGATCGTGGGCGGCGGTGCTGACGGATTCGGCATCCCTCAAATTGAGCCGGACCGCGTCGAGCTCGGACTTGTGGATGACACCAAGGGCCTTCAGCGCCACCGGGAAGCCGAGCGCCATCGAGGAGATGACAGCTTCGACCGCGTTGCCGGCGCGCTCGCCCTTCGGCACGGGGAGCCCGGCCTCGATGAGCCGCGCCTTCGCCTCGGCCTCGTCCGGCGTGACATGGTCGCCGACCGGCGCGCCGGACGCCGAAGTGTCGATCGGCTGCGCCTGCGGCTCGCGCCAGGCCCAGCCGATGAAGGCCGCCGCCTGGGCGGCGTCCATGGCTTCGGAGATGCCGAACAGCGGCACCATGCCCCGCGCCATCAGGCCGGCAGTGTATTCCTCGGGCAGGTTCTCCGGCAGCGAGGAGACGATCGCGCCTTGCGCGCTGTTGGTCTTCAGCGCCACTTCGAAGGCGCGCAGCGTCGCCCACCAGTCGGTGTCCGAGCAGCGGTCGGGGCGCGGGAAATCGAGCACCAGCATGTTGAGGTCGAAGCCGCCCGACACCATCGCGGTGAAGGTGGCGGTCATCGCCGGCTCGTTGTTCCAGATGAAGGTGTGGTAGTCGAGCGGGTTGGCCACCGCGACCAGCGGCCCGAGCGTCGATTTGACATGCGCGCGGTGCTCGGGGGTGAGTGGCGGAAACGTCACCCAGCGGCCTTCGGCGCTGTCGGCCATCACCGACGCCTCGCCGCCCGAACAGCTCATCGACGACAGCCGGTAGCCGGGCAGGGGGCCGGTGACGTGCAGCAGCTTGAGCGCCTCGATGAAGGCCGGGATCGAATCGATGCGGGCGATGCCGAGCCGCTTCAGGAAGGCGCCGGACGCTGCGTCCGAGCCGGCCAGAGACGCGGTATGGGAAACGGTCGCCTGCCGCGCCTGCTCGGAGCGGCCGACCTTCATGGCGATGACAGGCTTTTTCAGCTCGCGCGCCCGTGCCGCCAGCCTTTCGAAGCCGGCTACCGAATCGAAAGCCTCGATATGCAAGCCGAGCGCGGTGACACGGTCGTCCTCGATCAGGCCGAGCGCCATTTCGGAAAGCCCGGTCTGCGCCTGGTTGCCGGCGGTCATCAGAAAGGCGATCGGCAGGCCGCGCTTCTGCATCGTCATATTGATGGCGATGTTCGACGACTGGGTGATGATGGCAACGCCGCGACCGCCTTCTGGCAGCCTGATGCCGCCATGCTGGTCGGGCCACAAAAGCGCGCCGTCGGCATAGTTGATGAGCCCGTAGCAGTTCGGCCCGATGATTGGCATTTGGCCCGCCGCCGCGACCAGCTCGGCCTGCAGCCGCTCGCCGTCCTCGTCATAGGCCTCGGTTTCGAGGAAGCCGGCGGCGAAGCAGACCGCACCGCCGGCGCCGCGCTCGGCCAGTGCCTTGACCACTTCGATGGTCAAGTGCCGGTTGACGCCGACGAAAGCGGCATCCGGCGCACCGGGCAATTCGGCCACCGAGCGATAGGCCTTGCGGCCGGCGACCTCGGCCTTGCTCGGATGCACCGGCCAGATCTCGCCGGCAAAGCCCATCTTGATCGATTGCGCGACGACGGCGGCAGCCTGCGCGCCACCGAAGACCGCGATTGTCCGCGGGCGCAAAAGGCGCTCAAGTTTGTGCATGAACACCCTCCTCTGCCCTGCCCTCTTTGCCAAAACTTGGCATCTCCCCCTCAAGGGGGGAGATTGGCAGTTGGGCCGCCGGCCCCAGGCATGCAACGGCAATAACTGGCGAAATCAGGAATGGCGGCCGATCTCCCCCCTTGAGGGGGAGATGTCCGATAGGACAGAGGGGGGCGCGAAGGAATGCAAACATTGCGCTGTTCAGCCCCCGAACGGGCGCAGCAGCGCCCGCGAGATGATGTGGCGCTGGATTTCCGAAGTGCCTTCCCAGATGCGCTCGACGCGGGCGTCGCGCCAGATGCGCTCGAGCGGCAAATCGTCCATCAGCCCCATGCCGCCATGGATCTGGATCGCCTCGTCGGCGACAAAGGCGAGCATCTCGGTGGCCTTCAGTTTGGCCATGGCCATGTCCTGGTCGGTGACGGTACCCTGATCGTACTTCCAGCCGGCTTCGAACACCATCAGGTCGGCGGCCTTCAGCTCGGTCGCCATGTCGGCGAGCTTGAACGACACGCCCTGGAACTTGCCGATCGGCTGGCCGAACTGCTGGCGCTGCGCGGCGTATTCGACGGCGTGGCCAAGCGCCCGCTCGGCGCGGCCGAGGCAGGTGGCGCCGACCTGCAGGCGCGTTGCGCCAAGCCAGGAATTGGCGACGTCGAAGCCTTTGTGGACCTCGCCCAGAACCTGACTCGCCGGCAACCGGCAATCGTCGAATTCGAGGATGGCATTGGTGTAGCCGCGATGCGAGACGTTGCGGTAGCCGTCGCGCACCGTAAAACCCTTGGTGCCCTTATCGACAAAGAAGGCGGTGATCTTCTTGCGTTTTCCACGCGAAGACCCTTCCTCACCCGAGGCCATGAAGACGATGGCGAAATCGGCGAGGTCCGCATGGCTGATGAAATGCTTGGTGCCGTTCAGCACCCAGTCGTCGCCGTCTTGCACGGCGGTTGCCTTCATGCCGCGCAGATCGGAGCCGGCGCCCGGCTCGGTCATTGCCAGGCAATCCCATTTCTCGCCGCGAATGCAGGGAAACAGATATTTTTCGCGCTGCTCCGGCGTGCCGGCGAGAAGGATGTTCGAAGGCCGCGCCACGCAGGTCCAATGCAGCGCGTAATTGGCGCGGCCGAGTTCCTTTTCATAAAGCAGCCAGGTCACCGTATCGAGCCCGGCGCCGCCGACATCGGCCGGCATGTTG
Source organism: Mesorhizobium sp. M0698 (assembly GCF_040320455.1). NCBI lineage: Bacteria > Pseudomonadati > Pseudomonadota > Alphaproteobacteria > Hyphomicrobiales > Phyllobacteriaceae > Mesorhizobium > Mesorhizobium sp. M0698. The sequence goes on from NZ_JAMYPQ010000003.1 coordinate 237,214, forward strand.
GCGGCATAGAGGCCGGCTTCGATCGCCTTGGCCTTGATCTCCTCGATCAGGTCGCGGCGCAGCACGCCGGTACGCTCCACTTCGCGCTCATGTGGGTAAAGCTCGTTCTCGACGAAGGCCCGCGTCGTCTCGACGATGAGCTTCTGCTCCTCCGAAAGACCAAAATCCATGGTCTCAGCCTTTCTTCCTTTTCTTCGGCTTTTCAGCCTTGGCCTTTTCGGCCGCCTTGGAGGCGGTGGGCTTCTTGGCCGCGAGCTTGGCCAGCTGCCTGGTGTAGTCCTTATGCAGGGCGCCGGCACCCCAGCCTTTGCCTTTGTTCTGCTTCGACAGTGCCTCCATGATGGCGACCAGATTGTCGTCGCGGATCTTTTCGAGCTCGCGGATCGACAGACCGTGCGCCTGGTCGTCCGACTGCGTGGCGATCAGCTCGACCAGCTCATCGTTGAACTCCGGCACGTCCATCAGCTTGGTCCACGGCCATTTCAGGCACGGGCCGAACTGCGCCATGAAGTGGCGCATGCCGGCCTCGCCGCCGGCGACGCGATAGACCTGGAACATGCCCATCTGCGCCCAGCGCAGGCCGAAGCCGTAGCGCATGATGTCGTCGAGCTCCTCGACCGTGCAGATGCCGTCCTTGACCAGCCACAGCGCCTCGCGCCAGGCCGCTTCGAGCAGCCGGTCGCCGACGAACGCTTCGATCTCCTTGCGGATCACCACCGGCTTCATGCCGATCGAGGCATACATCTCCTTGGCGACTTCGATCGCCTCGGGAAAGGTCTGTTCGCCGCCGACGATTTCGACCAGCGGCAGCAGATAGACGGGGTTGAACGGATGGCCGACGACCAGCCGCTCCGGGTGCTTCTTCATCGCCACCTGCATGTCGGTCGGTTTGATGCCGGAGGTGGAGGATCCGACAATGGCGTTGGCCGGCGCATAAAGGTCGATCTCGGCCAGCACGCGGTGCTTCAGGTCGAGCCGCTCCGGCACGCTTTCCTGGATGAAGTCGGCGTCGGCCACCGCCTCGGCGATCGTCTTGGCGAAGGTAAGCTTGCCCTCCTTCGGCAGGCCGCCGGGCAGCATCTGCTTGTAGGCGCGTCGCGCTCCCTTCATCACCTCGCCGACCTTGCGTGACGCCTCGGGGTCGGGATCGAAGATCGACACGTCGATGCCGTTGAGCAGCAGCCGCGCCACCCAGCCGGCGCCAATGACGCCGCCGCCGATGGCGGCCGCCTTGTTGATGATGCTCATGCGGAAGCTCCGGTTCTTGTGCGGGCTGTTGCGGGGTCGGTGAGGGCGACACGCTCGCCGGCACGGATCACGGATGCGTCATAGGCCTTGCGCGCGAACACTTCGAGCACGAAGGGCCGGAAGAAATCGATCGGCAATGTCTCGTAGTCGGGATCGAAGCTCGACTGATCCCAGCGTTCGCAAAACTCATCGCAATCGTCGAAGTAGATGTGCCCGGCGAAACGGTCGCGGGCGTGTGGATTGCCGCCGAGGTGGTGGGCGTAATAGAGGCGCTGGAAATCGCCGTGCTTCTCCACCACCCAGGTGCATTGCTCGCGCACAAAAGGCTTCAGGATCGACGCCGCATACTCGTCGTGGTTATAGGGCGCGTAGATGTCGCCGATATCGTGCAGCAAGGCGCAGGCAATCCAGTCGGTGTCGGCGCCGTCGCGCCAGGCCCGTGTTGCCGCTTGCAGTGAATGGCCGAGCCGGGTGATCTTGTAGCCCGAGAGGCCCGCATCAAGCTGGACGAGCGCGTCGAGCAGCCGCTCGCCGGTCTTTACCGCATAGTCGATCTCGTGCTCGGTGAGGAACGCATAGTCCTCGCGGTCGCCGTCCTTCATGGCGGTGAATTTCACGGTCTTCATCGGCGGCTCCTCCCAACCGGCTACCGGCTTTTCAAAGCGGTGCGCGCTTCGTCAGGTTCAGCTTCTTGCGGACTTCGTCCGGGCCGATGACCCTGGCGCCCATATTCGACACGATGCTGACCGCCCGCTCGACCAGCTGCGCATTGGTCGCCAGCACGCCCTTGTCGAGCCAGAGATTATCCTCCAGTCCGACGCGGACATTGCCGCCGGCCAGCACCGCGGCCGCGACATAGGCCATCTGGTTGCGGCCAATGGCAAAGGCCGACCAGTTCCAGGTCGACGGTACATTGTTGACCATGGCCATGAAGGTGTTGAGGTCGTCCGGCGCGCCCCACGGCACGCCCATGCACAATTGCACCAGCGCGTCCGGCTTCAGCACTTCTTCCTCGACCAATTGCTTGGCGAACCACAGATGCCCGGTGTCGAAGGCCTCGATCTCCGGCTTGACGCCGAGCGCCGTCATCATGCCGCCCATGGCACGCAGCATGCCGGGCGTATTGGTCATGACATAATCGGCCTCGGCGAAATTCATGGTGCCGCAATCGAGCGTGCAGATTTCCGGCAGGCACTGGCGCACATGTTCCATGCGGTTGCTCGCGCCGCCCATGTCCGTGCCTTTTTCGTTCAGCGGCAGCGGCTTCTCCGGCGGGCCGAATACCATGTCACCCCCCATGCCGGCGGTCAGGTTCAGCACCACGTCGACGTCTGCCGCGCGGATGCGCTCGGTTACTTCGCGATAGAGATGCACGTCGCGCCTAGGCTTGCCGGTCTCGGGATCGCGCACATGGCAGTGCACGATTGCAGCACCTGCCTTTGCCGCCTCGATGGCCGAATCGGCGATCTCTCTGGGCGAGCGCGGCACATGCGGGCTGCGGTCCTGCGAACCGCCGGACCCGGTCACGGCACAGGTAATGAAAACCTCACGGTTCATCGCTAACGGCATCGGACTCTCTCCCAATAGAACGTAGGGCAAGAATGCCTGACTTGCCGGAAACTGTTTTGCGTTTTACGAAGATCGTGTGACCAAAAACGAAAAACCGACGATCTTTCGGGCCGAGCGTTTGCCGCTCAAGGTAACGCTGCTGGTATTCTCCGGCTCGTCGATCATGTGCGTCGCGTCGGCCGTCGATCCGTTGCGCGCCGCCAACCGCATTGCCGGTGAGACGCTGTTCGATTTCAGGCTGGTCTCGGTGACAGGCGAGGCGCCGGTCACCACATGCGGCCTGCCGGTGGTGGTCAGCGGCCGCTTCGATGCGGCTGACACAACCGATATGCTGGTCGTCGTCGCCGGCTTCGGCACGCAGAACTACGCCACATCGGCCCTGCTGTCCGGACTGCGCAGGGCGGCGCGCGCGGCACGCGCCTGCGGCGGCGTCGAGGCCGGCACCTGGCTGGTTGCCCGCGCGGGTCTGCTGGAGGGGCGCAGCGCCACCACCCACTGGGAGGACATGGAGGATTTCTCGTCGGCCTTTCCCGGCGTCGACGTGCGCCCCGACCGCTACGTCATCGATGGCCCGGTGTTCACCACCGGCGGCGCCTCGCCGACCTTCGACCTGATGCTGCATCTGATCCGCACGCGGCTCGGCATGGCCGTGGCGCTAGATGTCGCGAGCGTCTTCATCTACGACCAGGCGCGCGCCGCGACGGACGCGCAACCGCTGGTCTCGCTCGGCCGTCTCGACGGCTACGATCCCAGGCTGGCGCAAGCCATTCGGCTGATGGAAGCGCATGTCGACCAGCCGCTGACTATCGCCGCCGTGGCAAAGCGCGCCGGGGTGACGGCACGGACGCTGGAAAGCATCTTTCGCAAGTCGATCGGCGAAACGCCGGGCGCTTATTACCTCAGGCTGCGCCTCGGCGCCGCGCGCCGGCTGGTGGTCGACACGCGCATCGCCATGGCGGACATTGCCGGGCGAACGGGGTTTTCGTCCGCCGCGGCATTTTCCAGAGCGTTTTCAAGAGCGTTCGGCGAAGCGCCGGTCAGGCTGCGCCAGAGATAGTGGGGATCAGGCAGCGTCCTGGCGGTCGCTGCTGCCGTCGATCTGCGAGCGCATCTGTCTCGCAAGATGGGTCTCGAAGCGGCTGGCGACCGCGCGATCCCATTCGTTTGCACTCAGCGCACCTTGTTTCGGGTGCGGCAGCGCCATCAGCCGGTCGATGATCGATCCAGCCTCGCCAGATGAGAGCAGGGCGTCGATTTCGCGTTCGTGCTGCATATCGTTTCGCCTCCTTCTTTCTGAATCCCGCCACGAACCACACTATAGGAGGTTCGTGACGGCTGTTTGAAGGCAAGAGCGAGGCGATTGATGGGCGATGCCGGGCAAAGTTTTGTCCGCCGCCGCCCATCTTGGGCACGATCGTTCCGGCAGGTCAGGCAGTGCTTCAGCCAAGCCGCATCGACAGTTCAACATCCTCGCCGAACGGCGTGGACATGTAGCCACTCCCGGTCGAGCGCACCCGCTCGAGGTATTCGGGGCAAAGATCTGCGTTGTCGGCAACGACGAAGGCGCCCGGCCTGAGGCGGCTTTCAACCAGACTCAAGATCTCGGGATAGAGCGCTTTGGCGCCGTCGAGCAGAAGCAGGTCGACGCTTTCGGGAAGATCGACGCTTAATGTTTGCAGCGCGTCTCCTTCGCGGATTTCCACCATGTCAATGAGACCGCCTGCTGTCAGGTTACTCCTCGCGCGCGCGACCTTGGATGGCTCGAACTCGCTGGTGATCAGGCGGCCGCCGCCATTGTCCCGCAAGGCTGCGGCAAGGTGCAGGGTCGAGATGCCGAACGAGGTTCCAAATTCAACGATCGTCCTTGCGCCGCTGCCTCGTGCCAGCATGTAGAGCAGCATGCCGGTCTCTCGCGAGACGGGAAGCCAGAGGTCCTTTAGCCGCCCATAGAAATCGAGGTATTCGGTCTTGCTTCGAATGAGGCGGCTCCGCTCCTCGGCCGAGAGTTCCGCCACCGCGGGGCTCGTTGCGGCAGCGGCTTCCTCGAACAGGCGGTCCAGCAGGGGCGCGAGCGGCGTTGTCGTCAGTATGGTCATATCGGTCTCCAGTCGGAATGGAATGCGTTCTTGTGCGGCATTCAAAATACGACTAATCATTCGCATTTACTAATCGCATTGGCGCGCCCCTCAATGAGCGATCACCGAAGCTCCCGGATTTCCTCGCGAAAACAGCCCAAGCAAGCCCGCTCGGCGGAGCTCGTCGCTGCGATTTTGCAGGCTGCTGTTCAGGTTTTGGCGAAGGAAGGCGCGCAGCGCTTCACCACGGCACGGGTGGCCGAGAAGGCCGGCGTCAGCGTCGGATCGCTGTATCAGTATTTTCCGAACAAGGCGGCGATCCTGTTCCGGCTCCAGAGCGACGAATGGCGGCAGACGACCGATTTGCTGCGTGACATCCTCGAGGATATCAGGAAACCGCCGCTTGACCGGCTGCGCGACCTGGTCCACGCCTTCCTCCGCTCGGAGTGTGACGAGGCCGCGGTGCGTGTGGCGCTCGACGACGCCGCACCGCTTTACCGCGACGCGCCCGAGGCGCAGACGGCAAGGGCGTCCGGAGACCGCACCATCCAGCTCTTCATGCAGGAGGCGTTGCCCAACGCCGCGCAAGCGACTCGCGAATTGGCCGGCGATCTGGTCATGACGACGCTCAGCACGGTGGGGAAGCAGTTCTCGGAGACGCCTCGAACGCCCAAGGAGATTGAAGTCTACGCCAACGCCATGGCCGACATGTTTTGCGCCTACCTGAGAGGCTTCGATCACGGCTAAGGCAAATGCCAGGCCCGGTCAGCAAGCAGGGCGAAGTTTCGCACGGGGCAAACCTTGTTGGTTTCAGCCCCGCGGAAAGCCGCCTTTATCCGCGGCCGTTCGAACAATGCGGCCGCGAACCGGGTACGCCTCAGACGTACCGGTTGACGATGTTCTCGAGTAGCTCTTGGCGGCCGGATCTGGGCTGCGGCTCGATCTTCTCCTTGACGACGCGCTCAGCGACCTCCTCGAGCGTACGCTTGCCGGCAAGCATCGCCTTGGCCTCGGTCGAATCCCAGCCGGCATAGCGCTCGGCGAGCGGGGCGGACAGCGCCTTGTCCTCGACCATGCGTGCCGCTGCCTTGAGGCCGCGGGCGCAACAATCCATGCCGCCGATGTGGCCGATCAGCAGGTCCTGCGGATCGAGCGACTGGCGCCTGAGCTTGGCGTCGAAATTGGTGCCGCCGGTCTTGAAGCCGCCGGCCTGCAGCACCTGATAATAGGCGAGTGCCATCTCCGGCACATTGTTCGGGAACTGGTCGGTATCCCAGCCCGACTGGTAGTCGTTGCGGTTCATATCGATCGAGCCGAAAATGCCGAGCGCATTGGCCAGCGCCAACTCATGTTCGAACGAATGGCCGGCCAGGATGGCGTGGCCTTGCTCGATGTTGAGCTTGACCTCGTTCTCCAGTCCGAAACGCTTGAGGAAGCCGTAGACGGTGGCGACGTCGTAATCGTACTGGTGCTTGGTCGGCTCCTGCGGCTTCGGCTCGATCAGGATGGTGCCTTCGAAGCCGATCCTGTGCTTGTAATCGACGACCAGGTTGAGGAAACGGCCGGCCTGTTCCTGTTCGCGGGCAAGGTCGGTGTTGAGCAGCGTCTCATAGCCCTCGCGGCCGCCCCACAGCACGTAGTTCTCGCCGTTCAGCCGCTTGGTGACGTCGATGCAGTGTTTCACCGTCGCCGCCGAATAGGCAAAGACGTCCGGATCGGGATTGGTGGCGGCGCCCGACATGAAGCGGCGGTTGGAGAACAGGTTGGCCGTGCCCCACAACAGCTTGACGCCGGTCTGCTTCATCTTTCCCGAGAAATAATCGGCGATCTCGTCGAGCCGCGCCGCACTTTCGGAAAAGTCCCGGCCCTCCGGCCGCACGTCGGCATCGTGGAAGCAGAAATAAGGCGCGCCCAGCAACGAAAACATCTCGAAGGCGACGTCGGCCTTGAGTTTGGCCAGCTCCATGGTGTCGGTACCGCCGGCCTTGGGGAACCATGGCCGGTCGAACGTCTGGCCGCCGAACGGATCGCCGCCCGGCCAGGCGAAGGAATGCCAATAAGCGACGGCAAAGCGCAGATGGTCTTCCAGCCGCTTGCCGGCGACGATCTCGTCGGGATTGTAGAACCGGTAGGCCAGCGGATTGGTCGAATCCGGTCCCTCGTATTTGATCTGTTGGATGTCGCCGAAAAAACCGCTGCTCATGTTCTTTTCCTCTCGCATGGTTCGGCCTGATTACCTCAGGCGTAATTGGTTTCGCGCTGACGCTGGTCGAAAAGGCTCATGTCAAAGCCACCCAACGAAGGAGACAGACCATGACCGACCTCAACACCATTGCCGAAAACTACATCGCCGCCTGGAACGAGAGCGACGACGCGCGCAGAAAAGCCTTGCTCGAGGCAACCTTCACCGAGGACGTCGGCTATCGCGATCCGATCATGCAGGGCGACGGCCATGACGGCATCGCGGCGCTGATCGACGGCGTGCAGCAGCGCTTTGCCGGCTTCAGGTTCTCGCTGAAAGGCAAGCCGGACGGCTTCGCCGATACCATCCGCTTTTCGTGGAATCTTGGGCCGGACGGCATCGAATCCGTCATCGAAGGCACGGATATCGGCGTCATCGAAAATGGCCGGCTGAAAAGCGTCACCGGCTTTCTCGACAAAGTGCCGGCACAATGAGGCCTTCTCGGCAGGCCGCGGCGTGGGCGGGAAACCGTTCACGCCGTGGCGCCTCTGATCGCCGGATAAAGCTGGCGATAGCGCTGATAGGCTTGCGCATAGGCGTCACCGAGGGCGGCGACCGGCTCGACCGTGGCGTCGGTCGCCGGCGCCGCGCAGACGGCGCGCGGATCGGCACCGGTCGCCGCGATCAGGCCAAGTCGGGCCGCGCCAAAGGCAGCGCCGAAATCGCCGTCGGCTGGAATATCGACTGGCAGGCCAAGCGCTGTGGCGATTGCCTTCAGCCAATAGTGCGAGCGCGAGCCGCCGCCGATCGCCGTCACCCGGGTCAGCGTCGTGCCGGCTTTGGCCAGTGCTTCCAGACTGTCGCGGAAAGCGAAAGCGACGCCTTCGAGCACGGCCTGGGTCAGCGCCGCGCGGCCGGACTCGTGGGCAAGCCCGGTAAAGGCGCCCCGAATGACGGAATCATTGTGAGGCGTCCGCTCGCCCGAGAGATAGGGCAGGAAGGAGACACCGCTCGGCGCCTGCAGCGAATCGCCGAGTTCGGCGGTCAACTCGCCAGCACTTTTTCCAGCGATCCCCGACAGCCAGTTGAGCGAATCGGTTGCCGACAGGATGACGCCCATCTGGTGCCAGGTGCCGGGCAGTGCGTGGCAGAATGTGTGCACCGCGCTTTCCGGATTGGGCAGATACGACGCGTTGGCGGCAAAAAGCACGCCCGACGTGCCGAGCGAGACGAACGCCTGCCCGGCGCCGACCGTGCCCATGCCGCAGGCCGAAGCCGCGTTGTCGCCGGCACCGCCGGCGATCGGGATGCCCGCCTGCATGCCCCATTTGGCGGCCAATTCGGCGCGCAAGGCACCGGCCTTGGCCGTGCCTTCGACCAATGACGGCATCTGCCTTTCGTCGAGCGACGTGACAGCGAGCAGTTCGGAGGACCAGGCGCGTTTGCCGACATCGAGCCACGACGTGCCAGCCGAATCCGACATTTCCGAAATATGCTCGCCGGCGAGCCAGAGCCGCAAAAAGTCCTTCGGCAGCAGGACCTTTGCCACCCTGGCAAAAACAGCCGGTTCGTTGTTTTTCACCCAGGCCAGCTTTGGCGCGGTGAAGCCGGGAAAGACGATGTTGCCGGTCAGCTTGCGAAAGCGCGGGTCGGCATCGAGCGCGGCCGCCTCGGCGTGGCTGCGTGTGTCGTTCCATAGAATGCAGGGGCGCAGCACCTGGTCGGCTGCATCGAGCAGAGTGGCGCCATGCATATGGCCGGAAAGGCCGATGCCTTTGACCGCCGCGAGTTCCTTCGCATGCATTGACCGCAGCTCGCCGACCGCCGCTTCGCAGGCGCGGATCCAGTCGGCCGGGTTCTGCTCGGACCAGCCGGGATGCGGGCGCGACACGTCGAGCGGCGCATGGCCGGAACCGACGATGCTCTGCCTTGCATCGATCAGCAGCGCCTTGACGCCCGACGTGCCGAGATCGAGGCCGAGATACATGTTTCCTCCCATGACCGTCATGCCTGGCGGCGACGGTCTTTCTTGCTTCCCCGCCCAGTCCTGTGACACGGGCGGCGAAGATATCCCGGCAATCGTGCCGCCGGAAACGCACCCCGGTCAACACGCGAAGATTTTTTCGACGCTCGAAAAAATCTGGTCGGGGCAGTTTTTAAGGCAAGATGTGGCCTTGGTCAATTCGCCGCGAGAGCGGTTGCACGCCGTGAAAACAGTGCCGACAACGGGCTGTCCGGCCGTGCCAGCGCGCGTTCCGCCGCAAGCGCCCTCGCCAGCGCGCCATCACCGGAACGCAATGCCGCTTCGATCAGCGTCAGGTCGATGACGTCGCGTTGTGCGTGGCTGCCGCCGAAGCGATGGGCGATTGCCCGGATCGGCCGGATCAGGCGTATCGTCCCGGCATAATCGCCCTCGCCGAATGCCTTGATGGCGAGCGTCAGGGGATGGCCGACATCCCTGGTGAAAGCAGCGTTGTCGTCCTTGCCGCGCATCGCCTCGCGCTGCGCCTCGAGCAAGCCGCGGGCCGGCGCTTCGAGGCCGGCGCCGACAAACGCCATCATCGCGTGGGCGTCATTGAAGGCATAATGGCCGGCGCTCGCCTTGGGCAACCAGTTGGCGGCGAGTGCCGTCCAGCGCTCGCCGACATCGACGCCGCCGAGATGCAGCCGCCACAGGATCGCCGAGGCATCGACCATGTTGAGCGCCAGCGTCGAGCGCTCGCCATAGATCGGCCCGTCGTAGAGCGCCAGCACCTCGTCGGTCTCGCCGAGATCATAATGGAACAGCGCCAGATGCCACCAATTATGCACCTGCAGGAAGCTTTCCCGCGTCCACGCTTCGGGATTGGCGCGCATCCACAGAATGCCGTCCTTCTGCCGGCTCTGCATCTCCATGACATGGGCCACCGCATGCTGGGCCCAGCCGTCGCGCGGCTCGAGATCCACCGCCGTGCGGCCAAGTTTTTCGGCGCGCGCGTAGTCGCCCATTTCTTCCAGCCCGAAGGCTTGCATGCCGAGTATGGCATGGTAGCCCGGCATGCCGCTCTGCCAGGACGGCAGCGCGCGGCCGATGCGGTCGCGCAGCATGCGCCCATTGCCGGTGAAGAAGTCGATCTGGTGGCCGGTCTGCAGCGCCAGCGCATCGAGCGGAAACTCGATGGCGATATCCTCCAGCACGCGGGCGGCCCCGTGCCAGCGTCCATCCGCAAGGTGGCCAAGGGCGGCGACATGCGCCTGCTCGCGCGTCGTCGCGGCAAGCGGCAGCGCTGCCTCGTGACATGCCTTGGCCACTGCCGTCGCTTCGCGCTCGGTGGCGAGGCCAAAGAGATAACCCTTGAACACATGCGCCATGACGAAGCCGGGAACTTCGGCGATTGCCCGGTCAACGGAACCGACAGGATCGCCGATGAAGCACTGCAATTCGCGCACAGCCCGGCTGTAGGACGAGAACCCGGCCTCCGTCGCGCCAGACAGCGTCAGGCCAAATGCGTCGCTCACCGCCATGGTTTGCCTCAGTTGCTCGAGCGCATCGCCACTGTCGCGACGCCGGCGCCGACCAGCAGCGTGCCGCCGGTGCGGTTGAAGATGCGGATCGCCTTTGGATTGCGCACCACGTTGCGCGCCCTTGCCGCGATCAGCGCATAACCGAAGGCATTGGCGAAGGCGAGCGCCAGGAAGGTCGTCTCGAAGATCAGCATCTGTGCCCAGAAATCCGCATGCCGGTCGAGGAACTGCGGCAGGAAGGCGACGAAAAAGGTGATGCTTTTCGGATTGAGCGCGGTAACCAGCCAGGCATGCGCCATCATTTTCGCCGACGACACCGCATCGGTGCGCGGTTCGGCCCGGAGCGCGCCGCCGGCGCGAAACAGCTTGATGCCGAGATAGATCAGATAGCCGGCGCCGATCACCTTCAGCACGGTAAACACGGTGGCCGACGCCGCCAGCAGCGCGCCGATGCCCAGCATCGACAATGTCATCGCGGTGAAGTCGCCGAGCGCCACGCCGACTGCCATCGGCAGCGCGGTGCGCCAGCCCTGGCCGAGCGCATAGGACACCACCAGCAGGATGGTCGGACCTGGAATGACCAGAAGGACTGCCGAGGCGGCGGCAAAAGCGGCCCAGTTTTCGAAGGACATTTTCTTCTCCTTGAGCTCAAAGAAGAGGATAAATCCTTGGCCTCGCGCAGATGTAAAGAGGCAAAATCGAAAAAGCCCCTCGTTAATGCCAGGCGGCCGGCCTTCACGCTTTTTCAACCATGATTGGCGAAAATGCCTGCTATCCGGCCGGACCGTGTTTCCCGCCGATAACGTAGGGTTTGGGTAAATGCGTGAGTTGCCGCAAGGTCTGTCGCTGCCGCACAACGGCGACGCAATCGAAACCGAAAAACAGCTTTCCCGCCGCACGGTGCTGTCCGGCGCCGGTGCGCTGGCGCTGCTCGGCGTCGCCGGCTGCAGCCAGACGCTGGATCTGCCGTCGCTGCAGCTCGACGACGTCACCACCGGCTCGATCCGGCCCATCCGTCCGAGTATCAGCGTCGACAAGAACATCACCAGCCCCGACGTGATGTACGCTTCGCTCACCGACGGTGGCTTCAATGTGCCGGAAGTGCCCTATCTCAAGGTCAAGCCGGAGTTCCGCCGCCAGATCGTCGTCGATCCGACCGGCGAGCAACCCGGCACCATCGTCGTTCACTCGCAGGAACGGCTGCTCTATCTGGTGCAGCCTGGCGGCGATGCGATCCGTTACGGCGTCGGCATCGGCAAGGACGGGTTCCGCTGGTCCGGCCGCGCCAACATCCAGTACGGCAAGGAATGGCCGGTCTGGACCCCGCCGCCCGAGATGATCGCCCGCAGGCCGGAACTGGTGAAATGGCAACGCGGACAGCCGGGCGGCCTCGACAATCCGCTCGGCGCGCGTGCCCTCTACATCTATCAGAACGGCAGCGACACCGGCTATCGCATCCACGGCTCGCCCGAATGGTGGAGCATCGGCCAGGCGATGTCGTCGGGCTGCGTGCGCCTGATCAACCAGGACATCATCGACCTCTACAGCCGCGTCTCCAAGAAGAATCCGGTCGTCGTCGTCTGACCGGCGGCCAAGGCTCGAGCGATTACTCTGCCGGCTAGCGCTGCACACCCATGTACTACATTTTGTGCGAATTCATGCGACGCTTCGCCTTGCCCAGCCATGTCCACTCGTGTGACTGACAAGTTTTGGGAGATCGCGACATCGTTGCACTGATCGAGGCGAGCGAAGCGGAGAAGCCGACCATGCGTGGTCCCTGCAAGAAGCAAGAAAGCAATTGATGCCGATTGTCAGGATAGCCGAACTGGAAATCGATCCTAAGCAGATCGGCAGCTACAGGGCCCTGCTTGCCGAAGAGATTGAGGCTTCTGTACGCGTCGAGCCGGGCGTGCTTTTCCTTCATGCGGTGGCAGTAAAAGGCACGCCTGAAAAGGTGCGCGTGATCGAATGCTACGCCGATCAGGCGGCCTATGAGGCCCACCTGACCACGTCGCACTTTCTCAAATACAAGGCGCAGACGGCGAGTATGGTCAGGTCACTTCGGCTCATCGAAACGGATCCTATCGCGCTGCAGGCGAAGAGTGGCCCGATTTCAAACTGACCCACTGCCTCTGCCGTTGCGCGATGCCGCAAGACAGGCGAATGTGCCTGCGATTTTCACCGCCCGGGAGACGTGAACAATGGCCGGAACTTTTGTCATCGCGCAAGGCGGCGGCCCGACCGCCGTCATCAACCAGACCGTGGTGGGCGCCACGCTCGAAATCCGCAAGCGGCATCCCGGCGCCAAGGTGCTTGGTTCCATCCACGGCGTGCGCGGAATTCGTGACGGCAATTACGTCGATCTTTCCGCCATCCCCGAGGACCGCCTGCGGCTGATCGCGGCGACACCGAGCGCCGCGCTTGGTTCGACGCGCGACAAGCCGGATGCCGCCTATTGCGACCTCATCCTCAACGGCTTGAAGAACGCCGGCGCCGATGCCTTCATCTATATCGGCGGCAACGACACCTCGGGCACGCAGCAGATCCTCACCGACGCCGCCGGCGGCAAGATCGCCTTCGTCCACGCGCCGAAAACCATCGACAACGATCTCCAGGAGAACGATCACACGCCCGGCTTCATGTCGGCGGCCGAGTTCGTCGCTGGAGCATTCCTTTCGGTCGATCTCGATTTCCGCGCTCTGCCGGGCATCTATGTCGGCATCGTCATGGGGCGGCATGCCGGTTTCCTGACGGCCGCGTCCGCGGCCTGGCAGCTCGATCAGGACAGCGGCCCGCATCTCGTCTACGTGCCGGAGCGGCCGTTCTCCGCGGCGGGCTTCATCGACGACGTTCGTGCAACGCTCGACCGCCACAAGCGCTGCATCGTTGCCGTCTCCGAAGGCGTCAGCACCGCCGACGGCAAAGCGCTGGTCGAAAGCCTGGTGCCGCCGGAAAGGCTGGAGCGCGACCAGCACGGCAACGTCAAGCTGTCGGGCAGCGACCTGCCGGCAGCCTTGGAGCGCGCGCTCGCCGAAGGATTGCCGGGCAAGCGGGCGCGCGTCGATGCGCTCGGCTATATGCCGCGCGGCTATGTCGGCGCCATCAGCGCGGTGGACGCGCAGGAGGCCTTCGATGCCGGTGCCTTCGCGGTCACGGTGGCCGACGAGGGGGGCGGTTCGGTGGCGCTGCAATATGACGGCAAGAAAACCGTGCTGAAGAAGGTGCCGCTGAAGAACGTCGCCGGCAAGACGCGCCATATGCCGGATGATTTCATGCTGCCGGAAGTCAACCGGCTGTCCGATGCGGGGATGGCCTATCTGAAGCGGCTGGTCCCGCAAAAGTACAAGGTCGGCAAGCCGTTCGTCTGATGCCGGCCTTGATCTGATGGACAGCTGGTTCAGCAAAACCATCGTCGACGCCAAGACGACGATGCTGACCGAGCCCTTCGTGCACGAATTCGTGCGCGCCAACATCTGGCATCTGCGCGGCCGCGATGTCGACCTGCTGGTCGACACCGGCATGGGGATCTGCCCGCTGGCGCCGCAGATCGACACGCCGTCCGGCAAGCCGCTGCTCGTCGTCGCCACGCATATCCATCTCGATCATGTCGGCTCGCTGCACGAGTTTCCGTTGCGGGCAGGGCCGCGCCACAGCGCCGCACAGTTCGACAGCATGGATGAAGCGGTGACCTACGCCTACATGTTCCATGATCTGGAAGGCGCCGTCTCCAGGCTGCCGGCAAAGGGCTGGAAGGCGGCCGATTACAGGATTCAGCCGGCGCCTCTGGCCCGGACCCTGGACGAGGGCGATAGGATCGACCTCGGCGACCGCCAATTCCGCGTCCTGCATCTGCCCGGCCACTCTCCGGATTCGATCGCGCTGTTCGACGAGGCTGACGGCCTGTTCTTTGCCGGCGACGCCATCTACGACGCCATGCTGATCGACGACCTGCCGGATTCGGATCGTGCCGCCTATCGCCGCACGATGCAGCGCCTGCTCGGGCTGCCGATCCGCATCGGCCATGGCGGTCATGGACCGAGCTTCGACGGCAGGCGGATGCGCGAGATCGCCACCACCTATCTCAGCCGGACCGACCGGAAAGGCGAATAGGAGGCCTCGGCTGAGGCGGCGCAAATCTGAAGCGATTTGTCTTGCGCAGCTATTTTGTTCTTGCTTTGTGCCGGCAGCTATGCTAGTAATCTAGGTATGGTGCTGATTCGCCCCAATGACCCGCCGCAAGGCGGGTTTTTGTTTCGGGTTTCGGCGCCAGCCCGGCAAGGCGGCTGCCAGCCGGAAATTAAATCTTCGTAATATTATCTGGAAACCACGATCGGCGCCCTAGATGCGGGGCTGTCGATCCGGTCGGCCGCCGTGCCAGGCGAGACAGGCAAGGCCGACACGCCGATAGAGCATTCCGGTGACGGAACGCTGCGGCGCCCGATCAATCTCTCGCCCGGACAACGGCCATGTCACCAATCCAGACCCTTCGCAGACATCGCGTCGCCGCTCTGCTGGGCGCCGCGCTGATCGTCAGCCCCTTCGCCCTGCCCCTCGCTCCCAGGCTGAATGATGTCCTGGCGGCAACAGTGACCCCACCTGTCACCGGAATGACGGCGCCCAGCGGTTCGTTCGCTCCGGTCGTGGCGGCCGACAAACCGGCAGTGGTGACCATCGCGACGGTCATGAAAGTACAACAGCCGGACACCATGAGCGACGCCTCTCCCTTTGGCGGAACCTCGCCTTTCGACGACTATTTCCGCCATTTCTTCGATGACCAGGGACAGCCCGCCCCCAAGACACCGCCGGAACAGGCGCCGCGCACCGAGGCCCTCGGCTCAGGCTTCATCGTCGGCGCCGACGGCACCATCGTCACCAACAATCACGTCGTCGACGGCGCCCAGTCGATCAAGGTGACGCTCGACGACGGCACCGAGCTTCCCGCCAAATTGATCGGTCATGACGCCAAGAACGATCTTGCCGTGCTCATGGTCAAAGCCGGCAAGCCCTTGCCGATCATCAAATGGGGCGATTCCGACAAGCTCATGCCGGGCGACCAGGTGCTCGCGTTCGGCAATCCTTTCGGCCTTGGCACTACGGTCACGGCCGGCATCGTCTCGGCGCGCGGCCGCGACCTGCATAGCGGGCCGTTTGACGACTTCATCCAGATCGACGCACCGATCAACCGGGGCAATTCCGGCGGCCCGCTAACGGATGTGAACGGCAATGTCGTCGGCATCAACACGGCGATCTTTTCGCCGAATGGCGGCAGCGTCGGCGTCGGCTTCGCCATCCCCTCGGACCAGGCGCAAAAGGTCGTCGCCAAGCTGATGAAGGGCGGCTCCATCCAGTACGGTTATCTCGGCGTCCAGATCCAGCCGGTGACGCCTAACATGGCGAGCGCCATCGGCCTCGATCACGCAGCCGGCGTGCTGGTCGCGCAGGTCAGCGACGGATCGCCGGCCGCCAAGGCCGGCATCGAGACCGGCGACGTCATTACCAGTTTCGCCGGCCGCGACATAAAGGATCCAAGGGATCTGTCGCGCACCGTCGCCGACGTTGCGCCCGGCACGAGGGAAACCCTCAATGTCTGGCGCCAGGGGCAAAGCCTGCAGATCTCCGTCGAGGTCGGGCGCAACGAAGACGACATGGCAACGGGATCGGTGACCGGCGATCGGCGTCAGCCGTCGACGGAGCAGGGCCTTCGCGCACCGGCGCTCGGTCTCGGCCTGATGGACGTCACCCCGGATGTGCGCCAGGCAATGAACCTGGCAGGCAACCAGCACGGCGCGCTGGTCGAGCGCGTCGACCCGAACAAGGCGGCATCGGCTTCCGGCATCCAGCCCGGCGACATCATCGTCGCCGTCGACCAGCATCCGGTGAGGAACGCCAGGCAGGCTAACCAGGCGATTGTGCAGGCTGCCAAATCTGGCAAGAAATCGGTGCTGCTGCTTGTCGAGCGTGGCGACGCCCAGATGTTCGTCGCCGTCCCCTTCGCCAGTGGCTGAAGCGGGCGCCGCGCTGCCAAGATCGATGTAGAGCATTGCCGCCAGGCCGGAGCCAAGATTTCGGTTGCCCGCGCACGCGTCTTCGAGAAAACTGACAAAGGTCGATTGGACCTTGCGCAAACGGATATTCTCGATGGTTACCCGAGGCTTCTCTTCCGGACGAAAGCCGCCGACGGATACGGATGCACGTATCCCGCCGGGGCAATATCTCGAGCAAGGTTTCCCGGTCCTGTCGGCCGGCCCGACGCCGCATGTCCGCACCGAGGATTGGTCGTTTACGCTTAAGCACGGGCCGCGGCCGATCAAGAAGTGGAACTGGGCCGAGTTCAACGCGCTGCCCTTGACCAAGATGACGCGCGACATCCATTGCGTCACCGCATGGACCAAGTTCGACACCGCGTGGCAGGGCGTGCTGGTCGACGACATCCTTGCCGACGCCGGCATCGAGCCGCCCACCGCCTTCACGCTGGCGCTGGGTTTCGACGGCTATTCCACCAATGTGCCAACGAAGGATCTCACCGGCGGCAAGGCGATGGTGGCACTGCTTTACGAGGGCAAGCCGATCACCCCCGATCATGGCGGCCCGGCCCGGCTGCTCGTTCCGCACCTCTATTTCTGGAAATCGGCCAAATGGCTGAACGGGTTGCAGTTCACCGAGCGTGACGAGCCGGGTTTCTGGGAATTGCGAGGTTATCATATCTACGGCGATCCGTGGCGCGAGCAGCGCTACACGAACGATCCATGAGCGACGCACCGGCGGCGCAGTCGCCCTGGCAGACGGTCACCATCACCCGCATCCAAAAGCGCACGCCGCGCGTCACCAGCTTTTTCCTGCAGCCGTCGCGGCCCTTCGTCTACCATGCCGGACAGCATGTCGATGTCAGGTTGACAGCGCCGGACGGCTATCAGGCGCGCCGCTCCTACTCCATCGCCTCGGCGCCGGAGACCGGCGAGACCATCGAACTGGCGATTGAAAAACTCGAGGACGGCGAGGTCTCGCCGTTCTTTCACGAGATCGCGGCGGTGGGCGACGAGGTCGAATTGCGCGGGCCGCTCGGCGGCCATTTCGTCTGGTCCGACGGCGATGGCGGACCGCTCCTGCTCGTCGGCGGCGGGTCGGGCGTGGTGCCGCTGATGTCGATGGTCCGTCACCGGGCGATGCGGGGATCGCTGGTCGCCGCCACCTTGGTGTTTTCGGCGCGGGTCTGGGACGAGGTGATCTTTCGCGACGAGTTGATCGACCTCGCCGAGCGCCGGGATGGCTTCGACCTGGTGCTGACGCTGACGCGCGAGCCGGCCCGCCGTCCGGCAGATCATGCGCGGCGGGTCGACGCCGCGATGATGGTGCAAGCCATGACGAGGCTGCCCGCGCCGCCGAAGCTCGCCTTTGTCTGCGGCTCGAACGCATTCGTGACGGCCGCCGCCGAGGCACTGATCGATGCCGGGGTGCCTGCGGCACTCATCCGCACCGAACGCTACGGGGTCTGACCGGTTCTGCTTGCCCGGTTGCTGCCTTTGTTGGGCGGCATAAAGCAGGCCAAAAGCAGCCGCAACGCCGACGCCGCGTTTGGCCGAAATGGTTAACGATTCGACAAAGAGCCTCGGCTGCGACTTTTATCGGTTTAAAAAATCGAACCGAACGGTTCGTTTCTGTTGACAATGCGTGCAGGATGCTGTGAACGCTGCCTCCCCAAGTCACCTTGCAGCCAGACCGATACTATGGGCTATCTACTTGATATTTAGCAATAAAATTGTGGCGAAGGGAATCTCTGGCACAATTTCAAGGTGTAGATTCTTGGTCCACACCAAACAACTTCGTGATTGGAAACTGGCCATCGCCTTTCCCACATCGGGGCTGTCCGAACGACGCGAATTCCTCCCAAGACACGCCGCTGGACGGACGGAAAAACTGAGATACTGGAGTACTAAAATGAAAAAGATCGCTCTTGCCGCCGTCGCCGTTTTGGCCATCACCGGCAGCGCCTTCTCTGGCAGCGACAACTTTGGTTCCAAGGGTGCGAACCAGCCTGCCGCTTCGGTCGACAGCTCGTATACGGCTTCCATTCAGAAGCCGGCTCATGCTGACCAGCAGCCTGTCCAGGGCGCCGACCGAAACCTCTTCGGCAACAACTAACAGCCGATCCCAGCATCAGGGCGGCGGGCATATCCGCCGTCCGGGGATCTGAAAAATTCAGGAGTATTAAGATGAAAAAGATCGTTCTTGCTGCCGCCGCCGTTTTGGCCATCACCGGCAGCGCCTTCGCGGGCAGCGACAACTTTGGTTCCAACGGAGCCAACCAGCCCGCTGTCTCGGTCGACAGCTCCTACACGGCTTCCGTCAAGACGTCGGACCAGGCTGAAAAGCAGCCGGTTGTCCAAGGCACCGACCGTAACCTCTTCGGCAACAACTAACAGCCGATCCCACCATCAAGGCTGCGGCATGCCCGCCGCTTGATTTCGAAAATCCAGGAGTACCCAAAATGAAAAAGATTGTTCTTACTGCCGCCGCTCTCTTGATTGCCGCCGGCAGCGCTTATGCCCGCAACGACAATGTTGGCGGGACCGACATCAACAAGCAGTCGACCGTCAACGTCGACAAGACGCAGACGTATTCGGTACGTGACAGCAATTCGCCGATCTACAAGCTGCTGAATTCGTCTGGCGATGTGCCCAAGTCCGCGCCTCAGGGCGCCGACCGCAACCTCTTCGGCAACAACTAGAGCAATTCCAGGAAAAGTGTGAAACGGTTTTCCCGGGAAAAGCGCGTAGCGCTTTCCCTTGGGAATTGCGTCAAAACAAAGAGATAGAGCGGTTCGGCGTTCCGTGAAACGATGAACCGCTCTAACGGCCGAACTGGAATTCCAGACAAGAGCGGCGGGCCATGCCCGCCGCTCTTGTTTTTTGCATGGCGGAAGAACGCCTGCTTCAAGCCGCCTTTGCTTCTGCTTCATGGAGCGCGAAAGAGCGCCCGTCCGCGTCGAAAATATGCAGGTCGCCGGCGTCCGCCGTCAGCCGCAGCGTCGCTCCGCGCTTGACCTCGACATTGCCCGGCAGCTTGGTCACCAGCGGCAGGTCGGCGCGGCCGATGTCGACATAGACGAGCTGGACCTCGCCGAGCTGCTCGACGTAATCGACCGTCCCTTCGAACAAATAGTCGGCGCCGGTGGCAATCATCAGATCCTCCGGCCGCACCCCGAAGCTCACCGCAGCGCCTTTCGCCGAGGCAGGCGTTGCGATCGGCACCGTCGCCTTGCGGCCGCCGACATGGCTGACGACCGTCGGGTTGCCGGTCTTGTCGATCGTCGCCGGCAGGATGTTCATCGCCGGCGAGCCGATGAACTGGGCGACGAACAGATTGCCGGGCCGCTTGTAGAGCTCCATCGGCGTGCCGACCTGTTCGATATGGCCTTCCTTCAGCACCACGATGCGGTCGGCCAGCGTCATCGCCTCGACCTGGTCGTGGGTGACGTAGATCATCGTTGTGGCCGGCATCGACTCCTTGAGCTTGGCGATCTCGATGCGGGTGGCGACGCGCAGCGCCGCGTCGAGGTTGGATAGCGGTTCGTCGAACAGAAAAACCTTGGGATTGCGCACGATGGCGCGACCGATGGCGACGCGCTGGCGCTGGCCGCCCGACATCGCCTTGGGCAGGCGGTCGAGATATTTGGTCAGCTGCAGGATCTCGGCCGCCTGGCGCACCCGCTTGTCGATCTCGGCCTTGCTTTCCTTACCGATCTTCATCGAGAAGGCCATGTTGTCGTAGACGGTCATGTGCGGATAGAGCGCATAGGACTGGAACACCATGGCGATGCCGCGCTTCGACGGCGGCACGTCGTTGACGATCTCGCCATCGATCTTGAGCTCGCCCGAGGTGATCTCCTCCAGCCCGGCGATGCAGCGCAGCAAGGTCGACTTGCCGCAACCAGAGGGACCGACGAAGACGATGAATTCGCCCGACTTTATATCGAGGTCGACGCCGTGCAGAATGTTGAGATTGCCGTATGATTTCTTCACTTGCCGTAGCGTGACATCGGCCATGGTACCCTCCAGTTCTTCCTTGAATTCAGTCGATACGCCCGAACCAGGCGCCGTAGCCGCCGAAGCGGATAGTGCCGGCGCCAGTCTGTCCCGAAAACCCGTGTCCCGGCAAGGGCTGCAATGAGCGGCCGCCAAGATCGACTTCGGCCGGCTTTGCTCCGAGATTGAAGGCGCAGACGATCTGCTCGTTGCCTTCACGGCGGGTGAAGGCGACGGTGTCGCCCTCGCTTTCGATGAACTCGATATCACCCTTGGCCAGTGCCGGATGGGCGCGGCGGAAAGCCAGGAAGCGCCGGTAGTGCTCGAGCAGCGAGCCGTCGTCGCCTTGCTGCACATTGACGGCTTGCGCAAGGTGCTTGCTGGGCACGGGCAGCCAGGGCTTTGCCGTCGAGAAGCCGCCATTGCGGGCAGCGCCGTCCCAAACCATCGGCGTACGGCAGCCGTCGCGTCCCTTGAATTCAGGCCAGAAGCGGATGCCGTATGGGTCCTGCAGATCCTCGAAGCTGAGCTCGGCCTCGCTGAGCCCGAGCTCCTCGCCCTGATAGATACAGACCGAGCCGCGCAACGACATCAGCAGCGCCGAGATGACCTTGAGGTAGGCGGTCGGGTCGGGCTCGCCGGCTGCCCAGCGCGAGGCGGGACGCATCACGTCATGGTTGGAGAAGGCCCAGCACGACCAGCCATCGCTGGCCACCTTGCCGAAGGTTTCCAGCACCGAGCGTACCTTTGCCGCGCTGATCTTCTCCGGCGCCAGGAAGTCGAAGGAGTAACACATATGCACGCGCTTGCCGCCGGCCGTATAGGCCGCCACCACTTCCAGCCCACGCTGCGAATCGCCGACCTCGCCAACCGCGGCCGTCGCCGGGTATTCGTCGAGCAAGGCGCGGAAGCGTTCGAGGAAGCCGAGGTTTTCAGGCCGGCTCTTGTCGTAGAGATGGTCCTGGTAGTTGTAGGGGTTGACGGCCGGCGCCGTCTGGTCGTTGCGCTGCTCGGGCGGCAGCGGCGGATTGTCTTCCAGGCCTTGGCTGTGGAAATAGAAATTGATGGTATCGAGGCGGAAGCCGTCGACGCCACGCTCCAGCCAGAAGCGGGTGACGTCGAGCAGCGCGTCCTGGACCGCGCGGCTGTGGAAATTGAGGTCGGGCTGCTCGGCCAGGAAATTATGCAGATAATATTGCTGGCGGCTGGTGTCCCACTGCCAGGCCGAGCCGCCGAAGATCGACAGCCAGTTATTGGGTGGCGTGCCGTCCGGCTTGGCATCCGCCCAGACATACCAGTCGGCTTTTGGATTGCTCCGGCTCGAGCGGCTCTCCTTGAACCAGGGATGGATGTCGGCGGTGTGCGAGAGCACCTCGTCGATCATCACCTTGAGGCCAAGCCGATGCGCCTCTGCGGTCAGCGCGTCGAAGTCGGCCAGCGTGCCGAACATCGGATCGACATCGCAATAATCCGACACATCGTAGCCAAAATCCTTCATCGGCGATTTGAAGAATGGCGAGATCCAGATGGCGTCGACACCGAGCGAGGCGATGTAGGCCAGCCGGCCGATCATGCCCCTGAGGTCGCCGATGCCGTCGCCGTTCGAATCCTGATAGCTGCGCGGGTAGATCTGGTAGATCACGGCACCTCGCCACCAGTCGCGATCTATAGCGAGATCTGGCTTCGGGGTGGCCTTCAAAGCGGATTGCATGATCTCAACCTCCTTTCACCGAGCCGGCAAGCAGCCCGCGGACGAAATAGCGCTGCAGCGAGAAGAACACGATCAGCGGCACGATGATGGTGACGAAGGCCGATGTCGTCAGGATCTCCCAGTCGCCGCCGCGCGAGCCGAGCAACGCATTAAGCTTGGCGGTCAGCACGATCTGGTCGCCCTCGGTACCAAGGAAAACCATCGCCACCAGCAGATCGTTCCACACCCAGAGAAACTGGAAGATGGCGAACGAGGCCAGCACCGGGAACGACAATGGCAGCACGATCTTGACGAAGATCTCGAAATCGCTGGCGCCGTCGATACGCGCCGACTCCATGATCTCGCGTGGCAGGCCGGCAATATAGCTCCTCAGAAGATAGATGGCGAAAGGCAGGCCGAAGCCGGTATGCGCCAGCCAGATGCCGAGATAGGTCTTCGACGGCACGCCGAAGAAGCTGCCGACGCCGTTATAGAGCTTCAACAGCGGGATCAGCGACATCTGCAGCGGCACGACCAGGAGGCCGATGATGACGGCGATGAGCAGCGCCCGGCCGGGAAAGCGCATCCAGGCCAGCGCGTAGGCGGCGAACGCGGCGATCAGGATCGGGATGACGGTCGCCGGAATGGTGACGGTCAGCGAGTTCATGAAGGAGCGGCCGATGCCTTCCGAAAACAGCACCGTGTCGTAATTGTCGGTGGTGAATTTCGGCGGCGCCGACGAGGCGTAATAGACGCGCTGGCCGCGTTCGCTTTCGAAAGCCTTCGGCGAGGTCATGACGAAACTGCCGTCGGCATTGAGCTGCAGGGTGACGCCGTCGCCGAGATCGGCTGTCGTGCCGGCGGGATATTGCGTCGGCGCGGCCGACTTGACGCCAAAGGCGCTGATGTTGCGGGCCGGGCCGTCGCCGAAGATATTGCCTTGCAGGACGAACTTGCCCTCCTTCTCGACCTGCGCCGAGGCTGGCGGCAGCCGGCCGGCTTCCGTCTGGCTGGAACTGGTGAACGAGTTCCACCAGCCCGAAGCGATGATCTGATCCTTGTCGCGCAGCGACGAGACCAGAATGCCGAGCGTCGGGATCGTCCAGATCGCAACGAAGATGAAGACGGCGATGTGGACGCCGAAACGGCTGACAAAGGACTTTCCGGTCGACGCGGCCATCTCAATGCCCTTCCGTCTCTTTGTTCGCCTGGCGGATGTTCCAGACCATGATCGGAATGACCGCGATCATGATGATGATGGCGATGGTGGCGCCGCGGCCGAAATCGCCGCCGCCGCGGAACATCCAGTCGAACATCAGATTGGCCAACACCTGGCTGTTCCACTGGCCGTTGGTCATGGTCAGCACGATGTCGAAAACCTTCAGCACCAGGATGGTGATGGTGGTCCAGACCACGGCGATGGTGCCCCAGATCTGCGGCACCATGATCTTCCAGAAGATCTGGAAAGGGTTGGCGCCGTCGATGACGGCGGCTTCCAGCGTCTCTTCCGGAATGCCGCGCAAGGCCGACGACAGGATGACCATGGCAAAGCCGGTCTGGATCCAGATCAGGATGACCATCAGGAAGAAGTTGTTCCAGAACGGCAGCGAGATCCAGACCTGCGGCTGGCCGCCGAAATACTGGATGATGGCGTTGAGCAGACCGATCTGCGTCTGCCCGTCGCCGCGATATTCGTAGATGAATTTCCAGATGACGCTGGCGCCGACGAACGAGATCGCCAGCGGCAGGAAGATCAGGCTCTTGGCGATGGTGCCCCACCAGATCTTGTCGGTGAGCACGGCGATGATCAGCCCGAGGAAGGTGCAGGCGGCCGGCACCACCGCCAGCCAGATGATGTTGTTGAGGATCGAGTTGCGGAACTCGCGGTCGCCGAACGCCCATTGATAGTTGGCCAAGCCGACGAAATGGGCGCCGCCGCGATCGAGGAACGACAGCCTCAGCGTCTCCACCACCGGGTAGATCAGATAAATGGTGAGGATGATCATCGCCGGGCCGACGAACAGCCAGGGTCGGATCACCCCCTGCCGGCGCAGATTGTTAATCGCCGCCTTGCCGGAAACGCCGCGTGCTGGAAAGATCGTGTCGAGTGCCTTGTTGGCGCCCCAGAAATAGGCGACGCAGCCGCCCACGCCGATGATGATGACGAATATCGCGGAAAAAATCTGAGCCGCCATGGGTCCCTCCCCCTGCGCACGGATCCGCCAGTCGAGAATGGCTTTGGCGACGGGATCATGCGCCGATTCAGTTGTCTGGAGCGCGACCAGCCGGAAAGCAGGTCACTGGGCGCGCGTCATGCCGGAATGTGTTGTACTCACGACAATCGACGCGACGCCAAGCACCGGGTAGGGTCCGGGCCGTTTGAGGCCCGGACCACATCACATTGGGAACTCAAGCCGGCCGCTTACTTGATCGCGTCCCAGCTTTTCTGGATGTCAGTGGCGACGTCCTGGGCGGACTTGCCGCCGACCAGGTCGATCATGCCGGTCCAGAACGCACCGGCGCCGATCTTGCCCGGCATCAGGTCGGACCCGTCGAAGCGGAAGGTCGAGGCGTTGGCCAGGATCTCGCCCTGCTTCTTCAGCGCGTCGCTAGCATAGGCGTCCTTGTTGACCGACTTGAACGGCGTCACGAAGCCGCCCTGTGCCATCCAGATCTCATGAGCGAGCGGCAGCTTCAGGAATTCGATGAACGCGCGGGCACTCTTGCTATCTTTAGTGATCATGGCCAGCGTGCCGGCGCCGAGCACCGGAGTGCCGAGCTCGGGCTTGGAGGCGTAGGGCGGGTAATAGAAGAAGTCGGCATCCTCGCCGATCTTGGTGCCTTGCGGGAAGAAGGTCGGGATGAACGATGCCTGGTGGTGCAGATAGCATTTCGGCGGCACCGAGAAGAGGCCCTTCGGGCTGTCACGGAAATCGGTCGCCGCAACCGCCTTGGCGCCGCCCTCGACCATCTTGTCGT
Source organism: Mesorhizobium sp. M0698 (assembly GCF_040320455.1). Classification (NCBI taxonomy): domain Bacteria; kingdom Pseudomonadati; phylum Pseudomonadota; class Alphaproteobacteria; order Hyphomicrobiales; family Phyllobacteriaceae; genus Mesorhizobium; species Mesorhizobium sp. M0698. The sequence goes on from NZ_JAMYPQ010000003.1 coordinate 262,483, forward strand.
CGGTCGCGATCTTGCCGAAAATGTCGATGGCGTTGACCACTGCCGGATCGTTGAACGGAATTTCGTTCTTCACCCATTTGTCGTAGGTCTCGGGCGTCTGGGTGCGCAGCATGATGTCTTCGACCCAGTCGGTCGCCGGCCAGCCGGTGGCGCCGCCCGAACCAAGCCCGATGCACCATGGCGTGCCGCCGTCGCCGATGATCTTCTTTTCGAGCTCGGCAAGCTCTTCCTGCGTCTTCGGCACCTTGTAGCCCGCTTCCTCGAAATTGTCCGGCGAGTACCAGACCAGCGACTTCACGTCGGCCTTATACGGAAAGGCGAAGAAGCCGGGCTTGCCGTCCTTGTCCTTGAACGTGCCGAGGTCGACCCAGGATTGGCCGGCGCCGTAATTGTCCTTGACCCAGTTGGCCGTGTCGTCGCCGAGCGGCGTCAAAAGGCCCTTCGATGCCAGATCCTGGATCAGGCCCGGCTGCGGCAGCACGGCAATGTTGGGCGGGCTGCCGGCCTGCGTGTCGATGACGATCTGCTGCTCGTAATTCTCCGACGAGGAGTACTTGATCTCGGCGCCGGTGGCTTCGGAGAAGTAATCGAGGACGGTGCGGATAAGCCCTTCGTCCTCGCCGCGCCACGGTCCGAAGATCGTCAGCGTCTCGCCCTTGAGGTCGACTTTCTTGAGCTCTTCGTAGTTCGCCCAGTTGAAACGGGGATCTTCGCCCGGCTTGAACTTCAATTCGGCTTGCGCCGGCATGGCGAGCGCAAGCGTGGCAAACGCAGCGCCCAGCAGAAGCATTTTCTTCATCGGTATTCCCTCCCAGTGGTGACAAACACCGAACGAAACCTCCATTCCGTCCGCCGGCGCTGCAGGACTGTGACTCAGTCGGAAAGGAACTGCAACCTTTCGTAGAGTCTTCCAAAGCGCTTTGGTGATTTTGATCACGCCACTGAATTGATCCGGAGTCAAGAGAAAGCCAGACTAATCGATTTAATTTCTGCGGCCGAGTGCCGGCAAAAGTGCGCTGCAGCACAGTTTTCTGGCGGTGCAGCAGCAAATTCGGCTTCAAACCGGTCCGAACCGTGCGTATGGTCAGTGCGCTCGGCAACGCGGTTCGTAGCGGCCAGCTCGATTCAGATTAAAAGCGCTTTGAGGTTTGGAGGCCTCCGGTGAACCTCAAGCAGCTCTCCCACATGCTGGCGCTTTCGCAGACTACGGTGAGCCGCGCATTGAACGGCTACCCCGAAGTCAACGAGGAAACGCGCCGGCGGGTGGTCGATGCCGCCAAGCGTCACGGCTATCGCCCCAATCCGAGCGCCCGTCGGCTGGCGACCGGCAAGACCGGCATGATCGGCTATGTTCTGCCGACGGGGACGACCGTCGACATCGACCCGCATTTCGTCGAGTTCCTGTCCGGCCTCGGCGACTATGCGCGTTCGCACGAGCTCGACCTGGTGCTGTCACCGGCCGATGCCGACGACCAGGAGACGACGTACCGCCGCATTGTCGCCAACCGGCAGGTCGACGCGGTCTATATCTCGTCGCCGAGGCCGGCCGACCGGCGGGTGGCGCTGGTCAATACGCTCGGCATTCCTTTCATCGTCCATGGCCGCAGCGAAGGCTTCGATTTCGACTATCCGTTCACCGACATCGACAATGAGGGCGCCTTCCACGAGGCGGCGCGGCTACTCGTTCAGCTCGGTCATAGGCGTCTGGCGCTGATCAACGGCGACGATCGCGAGACCTTCGCCATCCATCGCGAGCGCGGCGTGCGCCGCGCGCTTGCGGCGAGCGGCCTGGTGCTTCGTGATCAGCATGTCTGTTCGCTCACCATGACCGAGGAGAACGGCTACCGCGCCGCCCGGCGCTTGCTGGAACAAAGTGACGCGCCGACGGCGATCGCCTGCTCCAGCCTGATCATGGCGCTCGGCGTGGTGCGCGCGGTGCGCGATCTCGGCCTGACCATTCCGGGCGACCTGTCGCTGATCGCCCATGACGACGTCTTTCCCTGGCTGAAGCCGGAAAATTTTTCGGTGCCGCTGTCGACGACGCGTTCGTCAATCCGCCTCGCCGGCGCGCGCATCGCCGAACGGCTGGCGGCGCGGATTTCCGGCCTGGAGGAGGGCGCTCGCGGCGAAGTCTGGCCGGTCGACCTGGTGGTCAGGGGATCGGTCGCCGGCGCGCCGGCCTAGAGGCAATCACTCTGAACGGCCGAGGTCGACTCTTGGCGGCTGTTGGCCAGCACCAGCGGGTGCGTCCTGGTCTCAGGCCGCGGATTTGAGGTGATCGATGAAGGCGCGCAGCTTCGGCAGGACTTGGCGCTTGCCGGGATGATAAAGGAAGACACCCGGCGTCGTCGTGGCGACGCTGTCCAGCACCGACTGGAGTTTTCCTTCGGCTATCAGACCTTCGGCGAGTGGTCGCGGTGTCTGCGCCAGCCCGACGCCCCGCATCGCAGCCCCGACCAACGTCGAATAGTCGTGCGCGATCAGCGGGCCTGAGACGACCGCTTCGATCGCGCCGTTGCCGTCGATGAACGACCAGGGCGCGATGCTGCCATTCGAGCGGCGCAAGCGTAAGCAGGCGTGGTGGCGCAAGTCGTCGACACGCTCGGGACGGCCGTGGCGCTCAAAATAGTCAGGGCTGCCGACGACCACGAACGAGAACGGCGCTGTCAGCCGCACCGCGACCATGTCGGCGGCGATGAGCTGGCCGAGGCGGATGCCGGCATCGAACCCGCCGGTCGCGAGATCGACCATCTGGTCGCTCACGGCGATCTCCAGTTCGATCTCAGGATAGGCTTGGCAGAACGACGCGATCAGCGGCTCCAACATCAGCGGCACGATAGCGCGGGGCACAGACAGGCGCAGCAGACCGGTCGGCCGCTGGCCGATATCGCGGGCGGCCTCGCCGGCCGCGACAAGCTCTTCGAACGCCGGGCCGGCACGGTCGAGGAACCGCTGGCCAGGCTCGGTTAAACCAACGCTCCGCGTCGTGCGGACGAACAGCGCCGTGCCCAGGCGGGCTTCCAGCGCGCGCACCGTCTGGCTCACGGCGGATGGCGTCACGCCGAGATCGGCGGCGGCACGGCGGAAACTGAGGCGCCTGGCGACGGCCAGGAACGCCTCGACGCCCTCCAGCGCACCATGTCGGACTGTGTAGTTCTGCTTCATAGGTTGTTGTGATTACACCGGATAGTCGAATTGCGGTAGCGGGCTTAAAGCCGCGTGAATCAACTGTTGAGAGAAGGCCAAATGTCCACGGAAATGGTGTTCCAAACCCATCTTGCTCTCGGCTATGTCGCGTGGCTGCTTTGCTTCGGCGCGTACGGTTTGCCGTGGCTCAGGTCGATGGACCGGGTCGCGGCGCAACGCGCCATCGCTACGCTGCACAGCTTCCGCTTCTTCGGGCTCGTCTTCATGGTTCCAGGTGTCGTAAGCCCCAATCTGCCCACCGACTTCGCCGTATTCGCCGCCTACGGCGATTTCGCGACTGGCGTGCTGGCCATGCTGGCGCTGCTCACGGTGAGGATACGCCCGCTCTTCTGGCCGTTGGTCGTCGCCTTCAATGTCGCAGGGACGGTCGACCTCATCGTCGACTATTACCATGCCGTCCAGATCGGCCTTCCTGCACGCGCAGGCGAACTGGGCGCCACCTACGCGATCCCGATCATCTACGTACCGCTGCTGATGATAACGCACATCGCCGCATTCTATTTTCTGCTACGTCCTCAGCAAAACGCGACTTGAGCGGGCTATTCCTTCGCCGCCTCGGCCGCCTTGGTATTCAGCAGGCCAAAGCCGAAATCATTGTCCCGCCCCTTTGGGCCGAGATCCCTGGCGGTGGCGGCAAGTGCTTTCTCGACCCAGTCGGCCGAACGGTCGGGTGCGGCATGGAACAGGTTGGCGACGGCGCCGGTCACGATCGCTGCGGCGAAGGACGTCCCGGTCACCACGTCCGAGCCGGCGCCGCTCGGCGCCACCATCTCGACGCCGGGAGCGGAGATGAAGACATAGGCGCCGCGATTGGCCTGCGGCATCAGCCCGTCCTTGGCATCGGTGGCCGTCACCGCCATCACGCCGTCGAAGGCGGCCGGATAACCATAGGGCGCCTTCGGTCCGTTATTGCCGGCGGCCGCAACCAGCACGATGCCAAACGCGCGCGCATTGCGGCAGGCGATGCCGAGCAGGTCGTTCTTCGGACCGACGAAGCTCATATTGATGATGCGGACATCCTGCTCCGCCGCCCAGTCGAGCGCCGAAAGGATGACGTCCATGGTCGACTTGCCGCCCTCGAAGGCGCGGGCGTGATAGATCCTGGCACCCGGCGCCATGCCTTTGAACGCGCCGGTGCCGGCAATCAGTCCATCGACCGAAGTGCCGTGGTCGCGCGCCTTGATCGGCACGTCGGGCATGGCATCGAACTGCCCGGCGATGACGCCGGAGAGCGCCGGATTGCCGTCATCGATGCCGGTGTCGATGACGCCGACGCGCACATTCTCGCCGCTGGCTTTGTCGGCATCGAGCGCAATGCGCTCGAACGCATAATTGACGATGCTGGCCGCCTGCTGCAGCGAGTAGACGTGGTTGGCCTCACGCCGCAAAGTACGGCCGTCGGCGGCAAGTTGCGCCAGCACGACGCCGACCGGGCGGCCATCGGGAATGCCGAAGCGCACCAGCGTGTTGCCGAGCAGCCGCGACTGCCGCTGCGAGCGTATCTCGAGGCCGAACGAGGCCGCGATCTGCTGGACCGCGCCGGCATCGCCATTGACCGTGACCAGCACCTCGTCGGGCACGAAATCGCCGATCACGGCGCGCGGCGGCTCGGTTGCGACAAGATCGGTGGGTGCTACGACCGGACCGCCCGGCGCGGCAGCCTGTATTGCCGGCGCGACGGCGGGTGGGGTTGCAGTATTGCCAGGAGGTATAGGCGCCTCGGTGACTACGGCAGGATTGGGGAACAGGTCGAAAATCAAGTCCGGAAGAAACACCGCGCCCGTTATTCCAGGAGCCAGCGCTTTGCCGCCATCCTTCACGGCGCCGCCATCCTTAGCGCAGTCGGCGTTGGCAGCATTTCCCCGGTTCAGGCAGTCGATCTCAGCCTGGGTGAGGTTCGGGTCATTGGTCTGCGCCATTGCGGACGCGGCGAAGATTGTCATCGCTGCCGTCAATCGAATGACCGCCTTAGCCGCCATCAGCCGGTTTCCTTCCCTCCAGCGCAGCTTCGGTGAAAGGCTGGGCGGCAATAAGGCCAAGCAGCTTCTGATAGTCGGCGGCGGTCTTGGCCGGAACGCCGAGGCGGAAGACACCGTCGGCGGTCGGCCCGCCGGCGATCTTCAACTGGTTCTGGTCGAGAAAAGCGATGATGTCGGACAGCTTCGCATCCGGTTTGAACTTCACAAGGGCAAACGGCATTTTGGCCAGATCGTCCTCCGATCCGGCAATCTCGAAATCGCCACCTCTGTTGCCGGTCTGCACAAAGGATTGCGCTACGACCAGGGCCAGCAGCACCGCGGCCGCGGCCCAGGCGACGCCGGCGGGCACCGCCATGAAGCGGCTCCAGGCTTGCGCCAGCCAGGACGATGCCGCAGGCGCGCGGGACGGGCCGGCCTCGGCGTCGAGCGCCTTGGCAAAGCGGCTGAGCGCATCGGCCGGCGGGCGGATTGCCTCGTTTGCGGCAGCGGTGCCGGAGAATTCGGCCTCGGCCTCGCCTAGTGCGGCCATCGCCGCCGGATCGCTCGCCAGCCATTCCTCGATGGCTTCGAGCTCGGTGCCCTCCAGCGAGCCGTTCAGATAAAACGGCAGCAGCATTTCCATTTCGTCGCGGCGTGACATTTTTTCAGCGGCGCTCATGGCCACCCCCTGTCGTAACCGGCGGCCTTGAGGGCTTCGCCGAGTTTCTTGCGGGCGTAGAACATCCTGGTCTTGACGGTTGCGACCGGGATGCCGAGTACCTCGCCGATCTCGCTCACCGATTGCCCGTGATAATAGGCAAGGTCGATCACCGTGCGGTGCTCTTCCGGCATGGCATCGATAAAGCGTCGCAAGGCGGCGGCCTTGTCTTCCTTCATCGTCACGACTTCCGGCGTGTCGGCGCCGTCGGCGACCTGGGCCGCGTCATCGTCGTCGATCCAGTCTTCCTTCTTCTTGCGCAGCAGGGACAGCGCCTTGAAGCGGGCAATGCCGAGCAGCCATGTCGAGACCTCCGAGCGCCCCTCGAAGGCCGGTGCCTGCCGCCAGAGTTCGAGGAACACCTCGTTCGCGATATCGTCGGCCATCAGTTCCGATCCCGTCTGGCGTGCCACGAAGCGGTAGACCCGCGCGTGGTGGCGCATGAACAGGAGCCGCACGGCGGCACGGTCGCCTTTCGCGACCCGCTCGACAAGCGCGCGATCGGTCTCCGCGGCCGTCATCGCCGGTCGAGCCGCCTGGCTCCTGCCTGCTCTGTCGCTGATCGGCCCAAAAAGGTTCACCGCATCCGCCCGTATATTTGCGGAGGCTAACTGAAGAGCGGGAGCGTTGCCAGAGGGAGAAGAGGGCGCGCGCTCAGCTCAGGAACGGCTTTGCCTTCATTGTCGCCGGCACCGGCACGCCGAGGCGCGCAAGCACCGTCGGCGCGAGCTGCAGCTGATCGAGCAGCGTATTGGCTTCCGGACCCTCGCCGGATCCGAAGTAGTAAAGTGCGAAATCCTGCATCTCCTCGTCGTGGCCGCCATGATGGCCGCGATCGGTCTGGCCATGATCGGCGGTGACGATCACCTCGTAGCCGGCTTCCCGCCAGCCTGGCAGAAAGCCGGCGAGCATGGCGTCCATTGCATAGACGGCATGATCCATCTCGTGGCAGTCATGGCCGAAGCGGTGGCCCATCGAGTCCAGAGTACAGCTGTGCAGGATGCCGTAGTCGATGCCGTAGCGCCTGGTCAGCATGGTCAACGTCGCGAACAGGTCGACGTCGCTCGGCGTCATCTGGTTCCTGGCATTGTAGCCGGTCATGGTGTGGAACCGGCCATGGCTGATCGGCCTGCCCGGCTGGTCGAACTCCATGTCCTCGACCAGGTCGAACGGATAGGCCCGGAAGAATTCGGACCAGTAGGAGTGGGTGACCGCACCGGTCTTGCCGCCGGCCCTGCTGACTTGGGAAAAGATGTCCGGCTGTTCGACCCGAAACCGGTTCTCGTTCGACAGGATACCGTGCACTTGGGGCGGCACGCCGGTGTGGATCGAGGCATAGCAGGATGCCGAGGTCGACGGCAGCACGGAGCGCATTTTCCATACGCGGGCTTCGCCTGATTGCACCCAGCCTTCGAGATTGCCCATCAGCCGTCGCCAGTTCCGGTAAGGCACGCCGTCGAGGATGATGAGCAATAGTTTTGTGTTGAGCGCCAAGGGCGCCTCCATGCGGCTTGATCGGAAAGTCAGGGCGGGCCTGCCGTTCAATCCACGCCCGGACAGGATCGTCGGGCGCAAAGGGCGGCCCGCTAGTTCCCCGCGCTGGCCATGCGCCGTCCCTTGATCGCTTTCTCTAGCCAGCCGATCTCCATTTCTGGCACCGACGATAGCAAAAGATCGGTGTAGGCATCGAAGGGTGGCGTCAGCACGGTGCTCTTGGCGCCGTAGCGCACCACTTCGCCGCGATACATCACGGCGATTGAATCGGCGATCGACTTGACCGTGGCCAGGTCGTGGGTGATGAACAGATAGGCGACGTTTTCCTCTTTCTGCAGCCCGAGGAGCAGCTCCAGTATGCCGTGGGCGACCAGCGGATCGAGCGCCGAGGTCACCTCGTCGCAGATGATCAGCTTCGGCTTTGCGGCGAGCGAGCGGGCGATGCAGACGCGCTGCTTCTGGCCGCCCGAAAGCTCGGCCGGATAGCGGTCGACATAGCCTTTGCCCATTTCGATCTTGTCGAGCAGTTCCGCGACACGGGCATCACGTTGCCTTCCGCGCAGACCGAAATAGAATTCCAGCGGCCGGCCGATGATGGTGCCGACCGTCTGGCGCGGGTTCATCGCCACGTCGGCCATCTGGTAGATCATCTGCAGTTGGCGAAAATCCTCTTTCGGCCGGTCGGCAAGCCGGTTGGCGAGCGGCCGTCCGTCGAAGGTGACGGTGCCTTGTTCGGGCGGCAAGAGGCCGGTGATGGCGCGCGCCAGTGTCGATTTGCCGGAGCCGGACTCGCCGACCACCGCCAGCGTCTGGCCGGGGAAAATATCGACCGAGACGTTCTTCAGCACCTTGATGTGACTGCGGCCATAGGCGGCGGTGATGTTCTTGACCGACAGGAACGGGCTCGTGCCAGGCTTCTGCTCCTGGTGTTCGATCTCATGCACCGAAACCAGCGCGTTGGTGTATTCCTGGCGCGGCTCCTTGATGATCTGGCGGGTGCCGCCCCATTCGACCAGCCGGCCGTGGCGCAGCACCATGATCTCGTCCGAGACCTGGGCGACGACGGCAAGGTCGTGAGTGATGTAGAGCGCCGCGACATGCGTGTCGCGGATGGCATCCTTGATCGCCGCCAAGACGTCGATCTGCGTCGTCACGTCGAGCGCCGTGGTCGGCTCGTCGAAGACGATCAGGTCGGGTTCCGAGCACAGCGCCATTGCCGTCATCACGCGCTGCAGCTGACCGCCCGAGACCTGGTGGGGGAAGCGCTCGCCGATGCTTTCGGGGTTCGGCAGGCTGAGCTTCTTGAACAGCGCCACGGCGCGCTTTTCGGCTTCGGCCCGCGTCGCCGTGCCGTGCAGGAGTGCTGCCTCGACCACCTGGTCCATCAGCCTGTGCGCCGGATTGAAGGCGGCTGCCGCCGATTGTGCGACATAGCAGACCTCGCGGCCGCGCAATTTGCGGAACCCTTCGTTGCCGCCCTTCAGGATGTCGCGGCCATTGAGGATGACCTCGCCGCCGGTGATGCGCACGCCGCCGCGGCCGTAGCCCATCGACGACAGGCCGATGGTCGATTTGCCGGCGCCGGACTCGCCGATCAATCCGAGCACCTTGCCCTTTTCGAGCGTCAGCGAGACATCGTGCACCAGCACGATGTTCTTCGGCGCCTCACCCGGCGGATATACCGTGGCCTCGATGCGCAGATTGCGGATGTCGAGCAGCACGCCGGACTTCGGTTGCCCGGGCTTCGGTTGCCCGGGCTTCGGTTGCTTGTCAGCCATTACCCGCGTCCTCCCTTCAGGCTTGTCGTGCGGTTGAGCACCCAGTCGGCGACGAGATTGACGGAAATCGCCAGCGCTGCGATCGCCGCCGCCGGAATGAGGGCGGCGCCTATGCCGAAGACGATACCATCCTTGTTTTCCTTGACCATGCCGCCCCAATCGGCGTCCGGCGGCTGTACGCCAAGCCCGAGGAAGGACAGCGTCGACAGGAACAGTACGGCATAGATGAAGCGCAGGCCGAGTTCCGAAACCAGCGGCGACAGCGCATTGGGCAGGATTTCCCGGAAGATGATCCAGCCGCTGCCTTCGCCGCGCAATTTGGCCGCCTCGACGTAGTCCATGACGTTGATGTCGACGGCGACCGCCCTCGACAGGCGGTAGACGCGGGTCGAGTCGAGAATGCCCATGACCAGGATCAGTGTCACGAGATTGGATGGCAGCACCGACAGCACGACAAGGGCCATGATCAGTGTCGGAATTGACATCAGGAGATCGACGAGACGCGACAGAAGCGTGTCGAACCAGCCGCCGAAAACCGCTGCCGAAAAGCCGAGGATGGCGCCGAGCGAGAAGGACAGCGCGGTCGCCAGCACCGCGATGAACAGGGTGATGCGGGCGCCGTAGATCATGCGCGACAACAGATCGCGGCCGAGATTGTCGGTGCCCAGCCAATGCGCCGCCGACATCGGTTCCCAAGGGACGTCACTGACGATCTCGGCATTGCCATGCGGCGCGATCCACGGCGCAAAAATTGCTGCCAGCACGAACAGCGCCGTCAGCACGATGCCGACCAATGCCGGGATGGGGATGCGTTTGATGACGAGCATACCCGCCCCCCTCATTTCGGATGTCTGAGGCGCGGATTGGCGACGATCGCTGCTATGTCCGCGATGATGTTCAGGCTGATGTAGACGGCGGCGAAGATCAGCCCGACCGCCTGCACCACCGGCACGTCACGCTTGGTGACGTGGTCGACGAGGTATTGGCCCATGCCTGGATAGACAAAGATAACTTCGACCACGACGACGCCGACGATCAGGTAAGCGAGATTGAGCATCACGACGTTGATGATCGGCGCAATGGCATTGGGGAAGGCATGCCTGCGGATGACCGCGAAGGCCGAAAGCCCCTTGAGTTCGGCGGTTTCGACATAGGCCGACTGCATGACATTGAGGATCGCGGCGCGCGTCATGCGCATCATATGGGCTAGCACCACCAGAGTCAGCGCCGCCGCCGGCAGTGCGATGGCCTGAATGCGTTCGCCGAAAGGCATCCCGTCATAGACAGTGGAAATGGCGGGAAACCATTGATGTTGCACCGCGAAGAAAAAGACGAGTACATAGCCGACGAAGAATTCCGGGAAGGACGTCGAGGCCAGCGCCAGTCCCGAGATCAGCTTGTCGACCCAGCCATTGCGGTAGCGCACCGCGATCAGCCCGAGGATGATCGCCAGCGGCACCGCGACGACCGCCGCCCAGAAGGCGAGGAACAGCGTGTTCCACAGCCTTCCCTTGATAGAGGTTGCGATATCCTGACCGCTCGACATAGCCGTGCCGAGATCACCGGTCAGAATGCCGCCGAGCCAGCGAAAATAACGGATGTAAGCGGGATCATTGAGGCCGAGCTGCTCGCGCAGATTGGCGAGCGACTCCGGTGTCGCCGATTGTCCGAGGATGGCTTGCGCGACGTCGCCGGGCAGGATCTGGGTGCCGGCGAAGATCAGGACCGAAACGGCCAACAGCAGCAGAATGCCCAGCGCAATGCGCTGGGCCACCAGTTTCACGATGGGTGAGGACATATCCGCAAGGCCGGGCTCAGGCTTCGAGCCAGCACTTCGCCAGAGCATATCCGTTCATCAACTCCTGATGCGGATCATCCACCCACCCGGCAACCTTGGCGCCCGTCGCGTCGATAAACTGATTGAACATCGGCAGGATTAGGCCGCCCTCGTCGCGCACCATCACAGCCATGTCGTGGTACATTGCCTTGCGCTTGGCCTCGTCGAGCTCGGCGCGAGCCGCCAGCACCATCTTGTCGAAATCCGGACGCTTGAACCGTGTGTCGTTCCAGTCGGCCGTCGACAGATAGGCAGTCGAGTACATCTGGTCCTGCGTCGAGCGTCCGCCCCAGTAGGAGGCGCAGAAGGGCTGCTTGTTCCAGACTTCCGACCAATAGCCGTCGCCCGGTTCGCGCTTGATCTCCAGCGTGATGCCGGCCTTGGCAGCACTCTGCTGGAACAGCTGTGCAGCATCGACGGCACCGGGGAAGGCGACGTCCGACGTCCGGAGCAGGACGGCACCGTCATGGCCCGACTTCTTGTAGTGGAACTTGGCCTTGTCGGGATCGTATTTGCGCTGCTCGATCTCGGTGAATAGCGGGTACGATGCATTGATCGGGAAGTCGTTGCCGAGCGAGCCATAGCCACGCAGCACCTTGTTCAGCATCTCCTCGCGGTCGATCGCCAGCTTCAACGCCATCCGCAAATCGTTGTTGTCGAACGGCGCGGTGTTACAGTGCATGATGAAGACGTAGTGGCCGGGTCCCGAATGGTTGCGGATGGTGACGCCGGGCACGCGCTTGATCAGATCGACGATCTTCGGCTCGACGCGGTTGATCATGTGGACCTGGCCGCCCTGCAGAGCGGCCGTACGCGCCGTGGCGTCGTTGATGACGATGATCTCTATCTGGTCGGCATGGCCCATCTTGTCGCCCTGCCAATAATTGGCGAAGCGCTCGCCGCCATGGCGCACGCCGGGCTCGTTGGTGGTGACCTTGTAAGGACCCGCTGAAATGCCGGCATCGGCCTTGTCCTTGCCGCCATTCGGCTGAATGATCAGGTGATAGTCGCTAAGCAGGTAGGGCAGGTCGGCATTCGGCTCCTTCAGCGTCAGCACCACTTCCTTGCCGCTGGCCTTGATGCTCTCGATGCCTTTCATGTAACCGAGCGCACCGGACTTTGACTTCTCGTCCGAATGGCGTTCGAGGGTGGCGGCCACGTCCTCTGCGGTCACCTTCTTGCCGTTGTGGAACTCGACGCCATCGCGGATCTTCAGCGTCCAGGTCTTGGCGTCGTCCGACGAGCCGATCTCCTCGGCGATGCGGTTCTCGAGCTTGCCTTCGGGAGACAGTTCGACGATCAGTTCGCCCCACATCTTGCCGAAGGCGAACGGCACCTGCGTCATAAACAGCGCCGGATCGAGGCTGTTGGTGGACTCGCCACCGACCAGGCCAGCCTTGAGCGTGCCGCCCTTGACCGGACCCGCCGCGCGGGAAGCGCTGGATAGCAGCGAGTTGGCGAAAGTTGCGGTGACGCCAAGCGCTGCTGCCCGGCCGAGAAAATCGCGACGGCTCAGCTTGCCGGACGCAACGCGCCGGCTGAGAAATTCCAGTTCGTTTGACATGTTGAGTTCCTCACTCTGTTGGTCTGACCTTATGGTCGTTTTTCTCATTTCTATCGGGAGAATAATGACCGTAAGGGAAAGCGGTAAGCAAGACCGAATGCGACATGCCGTGGCGTAAATCGTGCGTCGCAATTGGACCAATCGCTATAAGCGCTCAAAGCAGTGCGCGCGGGATTTTCTCCTCGAAGTTGCGCCCGAAGACCAGTTTCTCGCCTTCATAGGCTTCAATTCTGGCGCTAACTATGAAGCTTTGCGCGTCGGAGCGCATTTCGGCGAAGGTTTCGGTGCGCACCGACCATCCATTTCGCGACAGCGTCTGGGTCCAATGCGTCTTGCCAGAGGCTGACAGCGGATTGTCGGGATGGATCGCCCATGTCTCTCTGGCGACGCTGCCATTGGCGAGGCCATGCTCCAGGTCGCGCACCTCACCGAAATCGTCCACGATGGAAAGCGTGATCATTCCGGTCTTTTCGTCGCGATCGACATGACGCTCGGAATTGGCGGCGCGGACCGTTTCGGTTGCCCAGGGCGTGGCGCTTTCGGGGGCGGGGAAGGTGACCTCGTCGCCTGTCGCCGGCGGGCGTACCGGCAGCATCAATGTCGCGGCCGACAATTCCAGCCGGACCGGCTCCGGCGACGGCCAGATCATCGGCCAGTAGGCGTTCGAAACGGCAACGCGCAAGCGATGGCCGGCCGGCACGCGATAGGCGCATTGGTCGAGCACCACCCGGGCGCTGACGGTCTCGCCGGGCACCAGCGCTTCGGGAAATTCGTGCGAGTTGCGATGCGTCAGGTTGAGCACGCCGTAGGAAATCAGCTCCGATGCTCCGTCCGGATGGACGTCGCACAGCCGGACCGCGATGTTCGCCTGGCGCCGGTCCGACGAGACCCTGACCACAACTTCGGGAGCACCGACAATGTCGACCGTTTCGGTCAGCACCGGCTGGTCGAAGCACACCGACAGCGCATCGTCGGGGCGCTGGTCACCCGGCAGTTCCGGGCCGAAGGTGAAGGGGAAATATTCGCCGCCGGCGAGGCCGCAGCTTTGCGGCGAAGCGACGATAGCGTGGTTGCCTTCAGCGATAAGCTCAACCTCTTGCGTCTTGATGTTAGGTGACGGCCATTCCGATTCAGCGACCCAGCGGCCCGGCCGCTCGGGATGCCAGCGCGCCGGACGCACGCTGTCCATGACATAGGCGCGGTAGGCGGGGTCGGCCTCGACGCCGGTGTCGATGTCCTTCAGCCAGCGGTCCCACCAGCGCAAGGCCTCCTGCAGGAAGCCGATGCGCGGTTCGGGCGCGGCGTAATGCGGGTATTTGTGGATCCACGGGCCGACGATGCCCTTGACCGGCGCCTCGATATTGACGGCGAGATGGGAAATCGTATTGCGATAGCCATCATGCCAGCCGCCGATCGACAGCACCGCGGCATGGATGGCGGAATAGTCCTCGCAGATCGAGCCGCGCTTCCAATAGGCATCGCGATGCTGGTGCTTCAGCCACAGCGGTGCCAGGAAGGGCTGGTTCTCCAGCCTGGTCAGCCACAGGTCGCGCCATCTGTTGTCGCCGGCCAGCAACGGATCCGGCGGCCTTGACGAATAGGACAGCATGGTCGAGGCCCAGCCGAAATTCTCGATCAGCAGGCAGCCGCCCTTGTAGTGGATGTCGTCGGCATAGCGGTCGACCGTCGAACAGAGACTGATGACCGCCTTCAGCGCCGGCGGCTGCTTAGACGCCACCTGCAGGCAGTTGAAGCCGCCCCACGAAATGCCCATCATGCCGACATTGCCGTTGCACCAGGGCTGGTCCGCCGCCCAGGCGATGACGTCGCAAGCGTCCTGCAATTCCTGCTCGGAATATTCGTCGTCCATCAGCCCTTCGGAATCGCCATTGCCGCGCATGTCGACGCGGATCGAGGCGTAGCCGTGGCCGGCAAAATAGGGATGCGTCAGCTGATCACGATAGATCGTGCCGTCGCGCTTGCGATAGGGCAGGTGTTCGAGGATTGCCGGCACGGGATCGTCGGCAGCATCGGCCGGCATCCACAACCGCGCCGACAGCCGGCAGCCGTCCGGCATGATGATCCCCATATCCGGAAATTCGACGATCTTTCGTGGGAATTCAGTGACGATTTTCATGCGGGCGAACTCCAGGAGCGCCAGATGATGGAGCCCGTGAGAGCGCGTCATGGGCCAGTCAACGAATTCGGCTGGTCAATCCGCGTCAATTCAGCGGAATGTCGTTTTCGTCCTTGCCGGCCTGATAGGCGCCGGACAATTCGTCATAGCGCGCTGATATTGTGTGGATGCGCGCTTCCAGCCGACCGCGCTCGGGGTCGGGCAGCGAGCGCACCAATTTGCGGATCGAAAAGCTCTTCCAATAGGCATTCTCGGCATTGTAGCCGCCGGGATCGAGGGTGAAGACCTCTTTCAGGATCTTCAAATCGTGCGGGATGTCGAAGCTGTCGCGCGAGTCCTCGTGGCTGAACAGATAGAAGAAATTGTCGAAGCCGGTCCAGGTGATCGCCGACAGACAGAGCGAGCAGGGCTCGTGGGTGGCAAGGAAGATAGCCTCCCTGGTGTCGACGCGCTCGGCTTTCGGCAGTTCGTAGAAGCGCTTCAGGCAGTGCACCTCGCCGTGCCAGAGCGGGTTTTCCGTCTCGTTATTGGTTTCGGCAAGCACCAGCGAGCGGTCGTCTTTACGCAGGATCGCCGCGCCGAACAACTTGTTGCCATGCGCGACGCCCTCGGCCGTCTTCGGCACGATGTCGTGCTCTATGACATCGAGCAGGCGGTCGATCAGCGAAATGTCGGTCATCACCGGCTCCCATCGGGAAGATGTATCTCGTAGGCGTGCGAGAAATGGCACTCTTCGAGATTGGAGTCGTCGCCGCCACGGTCGACGACCAGGAAGTCCTGCGGCTCGCCGATCGGCGTCAGCACGCCGTGCCACAAATTGCGCGGATAGTTGATGCCTTGCCCGGGCGCGGTGATGAAGGCATGCGGCTCGCCCGGGCCCTCCTCGCCGTCATGGCAGACGACGACCAGGAACGGCCGTGGTGACAGCGGGATGAAGGCCTGGGTGCCAAACGGATGGCGCTCCACCATGGTAAGCTTCAACGGCAGCTCATAGTGCGTGCCACGCACCATCGAGATCAGCACGCGCGCATTCGGCCCTCGTGCTTCCGCGGTGGCGAGGTCATGGTAGCGCTCGGCCTTGCCGCCATTGATCGGATAATGGTTGTCGCCGCCCATATCGATGACGTCGCCGAATTCGGCGAAATTCTCGCGGGTCAGCGGCCGCGCGACGATGCGGGTCATGGTGTAGGTCTCGCGACGCCGGCGCTGCCAAGCTTGGCGTGGCGGTTGACGTCCTTGTAGAGGAGATAGCGGAATTTGCCTGGCCCGCCGGCATAACAAGCCTGCGGGCAGAAGGCGCGCAGCCACATATAATCGCCAGCCTCGACCTCGACCCAGTCCTGGTTGAGACGATAGACCGCCTTGCCCTCCAGCACATAAAGCCCGTGCTCCATGACATGCGTCTCGGCGAAAGGAATGACCGCGCCCGGCTCGAACGTGACGATGGTGACATGCATGTCGTGGCGCATGTCGGCCGGATCGACGAAGCGCGTGGTCGCCCATCGGCCTTCGGTACCCGGCATCGGCGTCGGCGCGATGTCCTGTTCGTTGACGAAGAACGCTTGCGGCGGCTCGATGCCGTCGACTGAATCATAAGTCTTGCGGATCCAGTGGAAGCGGACGGCGGCGCCGCTTTCATTGTGCACCGTCCACCCACTCGCCGGCGGCAGGAAGGCAAAGCCGCCCGGCCTTAAGCTATGTTTCTTGCCGGCAAGCGAAACGCTTAGCTCGCCTTCGACCACGAACAGCGCACCTTCGGCGGCGGCGTCAAGCTCAGGGTGGTCGCTGCCGCCGCCAGGCGCGAGCTCGACGATGTATTGCGAAAACGTCTCGGCAAAACCCGACAGCGGCCGCGACAGCACCCAGACGCGTGTCCCATCCCAGAACGGCAAGGCGCTGGTGACGATGTCCTGCATCACGCCCTTGGGGATGACGGCATAGGCCTGTGTGAACACAGCGCGGCCGGTCAGCAATTCGCTCTGGCCGGGATGTCCGCCCTGCGGCGCATAATAGGTTCGCTCGGCCATTTTCATCATATCCATAAATTCAAGCCTGTTGCGGAAGCCAGGGCCTATCGCGGCAGCCAAAGCCTATTGCGGAAGCATGTCCTTGAGACGAAGCAGCGCGATGCGCTCGACCTGTCTGCAGGCGGTTTCGAATTCGACATCGTGGCTGTTGCCAATACGCGCCTCGAACTCGGCCAGGATCTCCCCCTTGGTCTTGCCTTTCACCGCAATAATGAAGGGGAAACCGAAACTGGTGACGTAGGCGGCATTGAGTTTTGCGAACAGCTCGCGCTCCTTGTCGGTCAGCGCGTCGAGGCCGGCCGAAGCCTGTTCCCTCGAGGATTCCGCCGTCAGCCGCTTGGCCTGCGCCAGTTTTCCGGCAAGGTCGGGGTGGGCATTGAGCACGGAAAGCCGCTCGGCCTCGCTTGCCGCGCGAAAGACGCGGCAGAGCGCATTGTGCAGGCCGCCGGCACTGTCATGCGCCGGGCCGAGCTCCAGCTCATAAGCGCGCTCGGCAATCCACGGCGAATGCTCGAACACGCCGCCAAATGTATGGACGAAGGCCTCGAATTCCATTTTCGACGGGCGCAGCGCCGGCAACCGGAACGGATGCGTCTCCTGCCAATGTTTTGCGATGTCGATGCGCCGTGCCAGCCAGACCTTGTCGTGTGATTTGACGTAGTCGATGAAGCGCTTCAGTGCCGCGACCCGGCCCGGCCGGCCGACGAGGCGGCAGTGCAGGCCGATGTTCATCATGCGCGGCCGTCCTGCCTTGCCCTCGGCATAGAGCGTATCGAAACTATCCTTGAGATAGGCAAAGAATTGGTCGCCCGAGTTGAAGCCTTGCGGCGTGGCAAAGCGCATGTCGTTGGCGTCGAGCGTATAGGGGATGACCAGCTGCGGCTTCGCCGACCCGTCCGGTGCCGCATGCTCGAACCAGTAGGGCAGTTCGTCGTCATAGGTGTCCGACACATAGTCGAAGCCGCCCTCTTCCGCCGCCAGCCGCACCGTGTTGATCGAGGTGCGCCCGGTGTACCAGCCGGTCGGCCGCGCGCCTGTGACCTCATAATGCAGCCGGATCGCCGCTTCCATGTCGCGGCGCTCGTCTTCTGGCGCATGGTCGCGGTAGTCGATCCATTTCAGCCCGTGCGAGGCGATCTCCCAGCCGGCCTCCTGCATCGCCGCAACCTGATCGGGCGAACGCGCCAGGGCCGTGGCGACGCCGTAGCAGGTGACCGGCACTTGCGCCGCGCTGAACAGGCGCAGCAATCGCCAGAAGCCGGAACGGGCGCCGTATTCGTAGATCGATTCCATGTTCCAGTGGCGCTGGCCGGGCCAGGGCGCGGCGCCGACGATCTCCGACAGGAAAGCCTCCGAAGCCTTGTCGCCGTGGAGGACGCAATTCTCGCCGCCCTCTTCGTAATTGACGACGAACTGCACGGCGACATGCGCCCCGCCGGGCCATTTCGGATCCGGCGGATTGGCTCCATAGCCCCGCATGTCTCGTTCGTAACGCATTCTCGCTCCTGCCGGAATTGTGATCAGGATAGTCGAAAGGAGTGCCTGCGCATTCCCCCGAAATTTTTGAAAGTGTTTTTGTCGCGCTCCGCTCGACCGGGACTTATGCATCGCCTTTAATTGGCGCACAATTCATGAATAGTGTTCGACTGTGCAGGGAATGGAGCAGCCAGTGGCGGAAACGTCGAAAGCCGAAGGCGGGCGCCTGACGACCCACGTCCTCGACACTGCAGCCGGCAAACCGGCGGCCGGTCTGTCGATCGAGCTCTATCATCTTGACGGTCAGGCCCGGACGCATCTGAAAACGGTCGTCACCAATGATGACGGCCGTTGCGATGCTCCGCTGCTTGCCGGCGCGGAATTCCGTACCGGCGAATACGAGCTGGTCTTTGCGGCTGGCGATTATCTGCGCCGGCAAGGGACAAAACTGCCGGAACCGGCCTTCCTCGACCATGTGCCGATCCGCTTCGGTATGGCCGAGCCGGTGCACTATCATGTGCCGCTGCTCATGTCGCCTTACGGCTATTCGACTTACCGGGGAAGCTGAGATGGCCGGGATCAAGACACGCAACGAAATCCGGTTCATCCTCAATGGCGAGGACGTCGCGCTCGGCACGGTCGCGCCCGACCAGACACTGCTCGACTGGCTGCGGCTCGACCGCTCGCTGCGCGGCACCAAGGAAGGTTGCGCCGAGGGCGACTGTGGCGCCTGCACGGTGCTGGTCGGCAGGCTCTCCGGTGGAACACTGGTCTATGAAAGCGTCAATGCCTGCATCCGCTTCCTTGGCTCGCTAGACGGCACGCATGTCGTGACCGTCGAGCATCTGCGCGGCGACGCAGGAAAACTGCATCCCGTGCAGCAGGCGATGGTCGATTTCCACGGCTCGCAATGCGGCTTCTGCACACCGGGTTTCGTCATGTCGCTTTATGCTCTGTGGATGCGGGCGCCGGAGCCGTCGGACGCCGCCATCGAAAAGGCGCTGCAAGGCAATCTCTGCCGCTGCACCGGCTACGAGGCGATCATGCGCGCCGCACGTGCCATCTCCAGCTACGGCTCGGCGGCAAAGGATCCGTTGGCGGCGGAGCGCAAGGCAGTCACGACCAAGCTCGAAGCGATGAAGGACGGTTCGCGCATCGAGATCGGCTCCGGCAACAAGCGGCTGATCGTGCCGGCCAATGCCGACGATCTGGCCAGCGTGCTGGTCAAGGAGCCGGGCGCCACTATCGTCGCGGGTTCGACCGATGTCGGCCTTTGGGTGACCAAGCACATGCGCGATATCGCGCCGGCGATTTTCATCGGCAATCTCGATGGTCTGTGCGGGATTTCCGAGAACAAGGGCGTCATCTCGATCGGCGCCGGTGTCACCTATAGCGAAGCCTTCTCGACGCTGGCGAAACGCATCCCGGCGCTCGGCCCGCTGTTCGATCGCATCGGCGGCGATCAGGTGCGCAACATGGGCACCATCGGCGGCAATATCGCCAACGGTTCGCCGATCGGCGACACGCCGCCGCCGCTGATCGCACTCGGTGCCCGCCTGACGCTGCGCCGCGGCGACAAGCGGCGGACGATCCCGCTCGAGGAGTTTTTCATCGCCTATGGCCGACAGGACCGGCAGCCCGGCGAATTCGTCGAGGCCGTGCATGTCCCGGTGCCAGGTAGCGAGACGAAATTTGCCGTCTACAAGATCACCAAGCGCCGCGACGAAGACATCACAGCAGCGCTAGGGGCGTTTACCCTGAAGCTCGCCGCGGATGACACGGTGGCGGATGTGCGCATCGCCTACGGCGGCATGGCGGCAACGCCGAAGCGAGCCTTTGGCGTGGAAAAGGCATTGCTTGGCAAGCCGTGGACGGAAGCGACGGTCGAGGCGGCGATGGCCGCGTACGCCGGCGATTTCACGCCGCTGACCGACATGCGGGCAAGCGCCGAATACCGGGCGCTGGCGGCGCGCAACCTGCTGCTGCGCTTCTTTGCCGAAACCACCGGCACCCGGGCGCCGATCCAGGTATCACGGCACGAGGCGGCATGATGAACAAGCACGCCACCCCAAACCTGAAGGCGCAAAAAATCGCCGGCGGCGTCGCCACCGACCAGCGCCATGATTCCGCGCACAAGCATGTCAGTGGCACGGCCGTCTATATCGACGACATGCCGGAACCGGCCGGCACGCTGCACGGCTGCCTTGGGCTTTCGACGGCGACGCATGCCACCATCACCAGCATGGACCTGTCGGCGGTGCGCGCCGCACCCGGCGTCATCGACGTGCTGACGGCGAGCGACGTGCCAGGCGAGAACGACATTTCGCCGACCGGCCGTCACGACGAGCCGGTGCTGGCCGACGGCAAGGTACAATTCTTTGGCCAGCCGATCTTCTGCGTCATTGCCGAAACCCGCGAGCAGGCGCGCCGTGCAACGAGGCTGGCCAAGGTCGAATACAAGGAATTGCCGTTCGTCGCCGATGTCGGTGAGCTCGATCCACGGATGGATAAGCTGGTCACGCCGCCGCTGACGCTGAAGCGCGGTGATGCAGCGGCTGCGATCAAGGCGGCGCCGCGCCGGCTGAAGGGAAAGATGCGCATCGGCGGCCAGGAGCATTTCTATCTCGAAGGCCATATCGCCTTGGCCATTCCTGGCGAGGACCACGACGTCACCATCTATTCCTCGACCCAGCACCCGAGCGAAATCCAGCACATGGTCAGCCACGCGCTCGGTGTTCCGAGCCACGCGGTGACGGTGGAAATCCGCCGGATGGGCGGCGCTTTCGGCGGCAAGGAAACGCAAGGCAATCAGTTTGCGGCATTGGCCGCTATCGCCGCGAAGAAACATCATCGGGCCGTGAAAATCCGGCCCGACCGCGACGACGACATGATCGCCACCGGCAAACGCCACGATTTCCTCGTCGACTACGAGGTCGGCTTCGACGACGAGGGCAATATTCTGGGCGTAGATTTCATGTTCGCGGCGCGCTGCGGCTTCTCGGCCGACCTCTCCGGCCCGGTCACCGACCGCGCACTGTTCCATTGCGACAACACCTATTTCTGGCCGGCGGTGCACGCGCAATCGGCGCCGCTCTACACCAACACGGTATCGAACACCGCCTTTCGCGGCTTCGGCGGCCCGCAAGGCATGGTCGGCGCCGAGCGCGTCATCGACGAAGTCGCGTTTGCCGTCGGCAAGGACCCGCTCGAAATCCGCAAGAAGAATTTCTACGGCACCAGCGACCGCAACATCACGCCCTATCACCAGACGGTCGAGGACAACGTCATCCACCGCATCGTCGCCGAGCTGGAGGCGAGTTCCGACTATGCGAGGCGCCGCCGCACCATCGATGCTTTCAATGCCAACAGCCGCTTCATCAAGCGCGGACTGGCGCTGACGCCGGTCAAGTTCGGCATCTCGTTCACCGCCACCCATTACAACCAGGCCGGCGCGCTGGTGCATGTCTATACCGATGGTTCGGTGCATCTGAACCACGGCGGCACCGAGATGGGGCAGGGCCTCTATGTCAAGGTGGCGCAGGTTGTGGCGGAAGAGTTCCAGATCGACCTCGATCAGGTCAAGATCACCGCGACGACGACCGGCAAGGTGCCGAATACCTCGGCCACCGCCGCGTCTTCCGGCTCCGACCTCAACGGCATGGCGGCGCAGAATGCCGCCCGCCAGATCAAGGACCGGTTGATCAATTTTGCCGTCGAGAGATACCAGGTGCCGCGGGACCAGGTGCTGTTCTTGCCCAACCGCGTGCGCATCGGCAACCAGGAGATCGCCTTCGCCGATCTCGTCAGGCAGGCCTATATGGCGCGCATCCAGCTTTCGGCGGCGGGTTTCTACAAGACGCCGAAAATCCATTGGGACCGCGACAAGGGCGAGGGCCATCCCTTCTACTATTTCGCCTATGGCGCCGCGTGCTCGGAAGTCTCGGTCGATACGCTGACCGGCGAATATGTCGTCGAGCGCACCGACATCCTGCACGAAACCGGCCGCTCGCTGAACCGCGCCATCGACCTCGGCCAGATCGAGGGCGGCTTCATCCAGGGCATGGGCTGGCTGACGACGGAGGAACTGTGGTGGGACGACAAGGGGCGGCTGCGCACCCATGCGCCATCGACCTACAAGATCCCGCTCGCGTCGGACCGGCCGAAGATTTTTAATGTGACTTTGGCCGACTGGGCGCAAGCAGGCGAGCCGACGGTGCACCGCTCCAAGGCGGTCGGCGAGCCGCCCTTTCCGCTCGCAATGTCGGTGCTGCATGCGCTGTCGGACGCAGTTGCGAGCGTTGCCAGCCACAAGATCTGCCCGCGCCTCGACCCGCCGGCCACGCCGGAGCGTGTGCTGATGGCGATCGAACGGCTGAAGCGGGAAGCCAAAACCGGCACTTGAATCCCGGAAAACGTGCAATTCAGGCCGAAAAACTCTATATTTCCCGATAGGGAACGCAAATGATGAACGCGAAAGTGCAGAGCCTGAAAGCCTTTCTTGCCGGCGCCGGCCGGGTCGCCTTCGTTGAGGTGGCCCGGACAAAAGGTTCGACGCCGCGCGAGACGGGTGCCTTCATGCTCGTCTCAGGATCGGCCACTTTCGGTACGATCGGCGGCGGCCAGCTCGAATACATGGCGATCGACAAAGCGCGACAGATGCTTTTCTCCCCCCTTGAGGGGGAGATGGCCGCGGAGCGGCCAGAGGGGGTCGTCTCAGAAGGTACCGCCAGCGCGTCGAGCACTGCCGCGGCGACCCCACCCGGCGGCTTCGCCGCCACCCTCCCCTCAAGGGGGAGGGATATCCGCGCCACCCTCGACATCGCGCTCGGCCCGGACATCGGGCAGTGCTGCGGCGGCAGGGTCGAGCTGCTGATCCAGCTAGTCGACCCCGCGCTTGAAGCCAAGCTGGTTGCGGCGGCGGAAACCGAGGAAGCGCAGCGACCGCATGTCTACATCCTCGGGGGCGGCCATGTCGGCCAGGCGCTGGCCTCCGCGATGGCCTTGCTGCCGGTGCATGTCGTCGTTGTCGAGACGCGAGCCGAGGCGCTCAAAGGCATGCCGGAAGCGGTCGAAACCAAGCTGACGCCGATGCCTGAGGCGATGGTGCGCGAAGCCCCGGCTGGATCCGCCTTCGTCGTCCTTACACATGACCACGCGCTGGACTTCCTGATCGTCGCCGAGGCTCTGAAACGCCGGGATGCCGCCTATGTCGGCATGATCGGCTCCAGAACCAAGAAGGCGACGTTCCGGAACTGGTTCCTGAAATCGGCGGACGGAAGCGAGGCGGAATTTGCCCACCTCGTCTCGCCGATCGGCGGCGATGCCGTTAAGGACAAGCGCCCGCAGGTGATCGCCGCACTCGCCGTAGCCGAGATTATGACAGCGTTGGCCGGCCATGCGGCGGCACCGTCCGCTCAGTCCAAAGCCTCTCACCGCAAGGCGATGGCTGGCTGACGTTTTGGCTATTCCTTCTCCTGCGTGTGCGCCTCAAGGAACCACAGCAATTTGTCGAGCGAGCGCGAATAGGCGGTGAAGATGTCGGCGGTATCGGCGTCGCCCGCGCCAGCCGCTTCGTCGATCGCGGCGCGTGCCCGCTTGGCGGTCGCGGCATAGCGGTCGATCAGCGCCGCCAGATGGTCTCGGGTCTTGTGGATGTCGGTCGGATAGGCCTCCAGCATAGTCGCCTTCGACACCTCCTGCGAGGTGCCGAGCGCCGTGCCGCCGAGCTGTACGGCGCGCTCGGCAATGGTGTCGACATGGCCGTCGATCTCCTCGCGGAACGTGTCGAGCATCTCGTGGATGGCGATGAATTGCGGTCCCTTGACGTTCCAGTGCGCCTGCTTGGTGATCAAGGCCAGATCGATGGCGTCGGCGAGGCGGGCATTGAGAAGATCGATACACTCTTTCTTGGCATTGGATTGCAGGTCATTGCGGGTGGCGATGGCATCCATGATCGGCTCCTGTGGCGGTTGCGTCCGCGTGGTTTGAAAAGAGGGCGAAGTTTGGGATGGACAATCGAATATGCGCGCAGACGCCCTCATCGCCGCGGCACAGCATCCCAAAACGGCGATCTCCGACTTTCGTTCCGCTCGTCGTTTTACGCCGGCGTTTTCAAGCCCAGATGGTCGCGCAGCGTGCTACCTTCATAATCCTTCCGGAAAAGCCCGCGCCGCTGCAGCTCCGGCACGACAAGCGTGGCAAAGGCTTCGAGTTCGCCGGGAAAATAGGATGGCATGACGTTGAAACCGTCTGCCGCGCCGCCCTCGAAGCGTGCCTCGAGCTGGTCGGCGATCTGGGCCGGAGTTCCGACGACGCGCCAATGACCGCGCGCGCCGGCGAAATGACGGGCAAGCTGGCGAATGGACAGCTTGTCGCGGCGGGATTGCTCGATGACGAGCGCCTGCCGGCTCTGCATGCCTTCGCTGGCCGGCAGCTCGGGCAGCGGTCCGTCGATGGGATAGCGCGCGAGATCGGATATGCTGAGATAGCTGGAAAGCAGCGCGACGCCGACATCGTCCGGTATCAGCTCCTGCAGTTCATCATGTTTTGCCCGGGCTTCCGCTTCGCTTGCCGCGACGACCGGCGCGACGCCGGGCATGATCTTGACGTCCTCCGGCTCGCGCCCATGGGGCGCCAGCCGCCCCTTGAGGTCGTCGTAGAAGGCCTTTGCCTCCTCGAATGTTTGCGCCGCAGTGAACACCACATCGGCGGTCCGGGCGGCGAGATCGCGGCCCTCGTCCGACGCTCCTGCCTGAACCATGACCGGCGCACCTTGTGGCGAGCGCGGCAGATCGAGCGGGTCGCGCACCGAAAAACTTCTGCCTTCGTGTCCACCCTGGCCTCGCCAAAGGCCGGTAACCACGGCAGCGAATTCGCGCGCGCGTTCGTAGCGGTCCGCATGTGGGCGCAGTCCGGTCGAGCCGAAATTGGCGGCCTCGATCTGGCTCGCCGAAGTGACGAGGTTCCAGCCGGCTCGGCCACCGCTCAGATGGTCGAGCGACAGGAAGGTCCGCGCCAGTCCGTAAGGCTCGTTATAGCTCGTCGACGCCGTGGAGACGAGGCCGATGCGCTCCGTCTGGACGGCGAGCGCGGCAAGCAGGCTTATCGGCTCGAAGCCGATCGAGCGCGACGTTTGGCTGGCGATGTTGACATTGGCCTCGCGCACGCCGGCGGCGTCCTCGCAGAAGATCATGTCGAACTTGGCTGCTTCCGCCGTCCGCGCCAACTGGACGTAATGGTCGATGTCGATGCCGGCCGTGACATGCGCCTGCGGATGGCGCCAGGCGGCGATGTGGTGGCCTGTCGCCCACAGGAAGGCGCCGAGCTTCATCTGGCCTCGACCGGCGCTCATTGCCGATCCTCCCCTGCAAGCCCGAGATGGGCGCGCAGTGTCGCCGCGCTGTAGCCGGACCGGACAAGGCCGCGGCGGCGAAGCTCCGGCAGCACGAGACCGACGAAATCGTCGAGCGCCGATGTGAAGGGCATGGCGATGTTGAAACCGTCGCAGGCTTTCGAGCGAAAGCACTCTTCGAGCCTGTCCGCAAACAGGTCCGGCGCGGCGGTTATTTCGGCGCTGACGGTAACGTTCATCAGCACTTTCAGCGCCTCCGGACTGCGCCCGAAGGCAAGCGCACGGCGCTTCAGATCGCCAGCCTTCGCCGGCTCGATCGATGGCTCATCCAGCAGGACGACATCGGCGGTGCGGGCGGCGATATCCGTGTCGGGCTCGGACAGGCCGGACATGACCAGCATCGGCGTGTCCTGCGGCGACCGCGCCACGTTGAGCGGCCCGCGCACGGAAAAATATTCGCCCTTGTGGTCGAGAAGGTGCATCTTCTCGGGATCGAAGAAGCGGCCGCCAACTTTGTCGAACAGCAGCGCGTCTGCGTCCCAGCCTTTCCACAAGCCTTGCACGATGCCGATGAATTCCTCGGCGCGCAGGCGGAAATCGTCGCCGGAAAACCCTTCCGGCCGGCTGAAATTGGCCGCCTCGCGCGGTTCGGGCATCATGCTCGCGTTCCAGCCGGCGCGGCCATGGCTGATGATATCGAGCGAGGCGAAACGGCGCGCGAGATTATAGGGCTGGTGGGCGACCGTCGACGCCGCGGCGGCAAGGCCGATCCTGCTTGTCACCGTCGCCAGCGCCGCCACCAAGGTCGTTGCTTCGAAGCGCATTTGCCGGTTCGGCCCGCCTGCAACCGGTGCGGAATCGCCGAGCAACACCATGTCCAGGCCGGCCGCTTCGGCTTCTTGCACGAACCGCGTCAGCAGACTGAAGTCCGGGCCGGCGTCGGGCGGATGGGAAGGAGCGGCTTCCGGAGACAGTGAAACGGCGAGACACATTGTGGCGCCGTTGGCCATCGCTTTTCCCTGTTGAGCGAGATTCCTTGAGAATTATCTCGCCGGCTGGACGGAAAGCAACCGGCCAGCCGGCGATCATTTGCCGGCCAGAATATCCCTGATCAGCCGCTGGCAGCGCTCGGCCATGAAATCGAGCAGCAGCCGCACCTTCGGATCCTGCAGCTTCTTATGAGGGTAGACGGCGGCGAACTGCACCGGCGTCGGCGGCGTGTTGCTCAGGATCACCTTCAGCCGCTGGTCGCGGATAAACGGCTCGACCTCGAAGCGCGGCTTGTTGATGATGCCGCGGCCGGACAGCGCCCAGCCGGTCAGCACGTCGCCATCATCGGTATCGTAGGGGCCGTGCACCTCGAATTTTTGCGGTCCGTTCGGCGTCTGCAGCGTCCAGACATATTCGCGCGCGCCGGAATAGCGCAGCATCAGGCAATCGTGCTTCTTGCCGATCAACTCCTGCGGCTCGGTAGGCTCGCCGCGCGCTTCCAGATATTGCGGAGCCGCCACCAGAACGCGTTCGCATTCCATGATGCCGCGCATCCTGAGGCTGGAATCCTCGATGATGCCCAGCCGGAAGGCAACGTCGATGCCTTCCTTCATGATATCGACATTGTGATCGGAAAGCCGGAGCCGCACCTCGATATCGGGGTACCTGTCGTGGAAATCCGGGATTCCGGATGCTACCAGCCGCCGCCCGAGGCCGAGCGGCGCTGTCACCTTTATGGTGCCGCGCGGCTGCCCGGATAACGCGCTGACCGCAGCTTCGGCCTCGGTGACCGCCTCCAGCACCTGCTTGGCGCCGGAGTAGAACACCGTGCCGTGCTCGGTCGGCATCAACTGCCGCGTCGTGCGGTTGAACAGCCTGACGCCCAGGTGCTTCTCGAGCTCCTTGATCCGATTGGAAGCGACCGCCGGCGAAATGCGCATGTCGCGCCCAGCCGCCGATAAATTGCCGAGCTCGACGACGCGAACGAAAACGGCGATGTTGTCGAGATAGGCCATGCGGCTTCCGTGGCTCTCATGTGGCTGCGTATGATCAGCCTAGTATTTTCCAATTTTTTTTGAAAGTCATCGTGCAGCTCGGCCCTTTCCGTTTGCGCTCCAGTCCGTAAAGTCAGTGGATCGGCAGGGACGATTTCTTTCATGATGGATTTCGCGATATTCTGGGATTGGCTGAGTTTCGCCGTGCGCTGGCTGCACGTCGTCACCGGTATCGCTTGGATTGGATCGTCGTTTTATTTCGTCGCGCTCGATCTCGGGCTGCGCCAGCGTCCGGGCATGCCTGCCGGAGCCTTCGGCGAGGAATGGCAGGTGCATGGCGGCGGCTTCTACCATGTGCAGAAATATCTGGTGGCGCCGGCTGAGATGCCCGAGCATCTGACCTGGTTCAAGTGGGAATCCTACGCCACCTGGCTGTCGGGCTTCGCCATGCTGTGCGTCGTCTACTATGCCGGTGCGGACCTGTTCCTGATCGATCCGAATGTGCTTGCCATGTCGGTGCCTACAGGCATCTTGCTGTCGCTGGCGACGATCGGCGTCGGCTGGGTGGTCTACGATCTCTTGTGCCGTTCGCCGCTCGGCAACAGCGACACCGGCCTGATGCTGGTGCTGTATGGGGTGCTGGTATTCATGGCCTGGGGACTGACCCACCTGTTCACCGGCCGCGCCGCCTTCCTGCATCTCGGCGCCATCACCGCGACGATCATGTCGGCCAACGTTTTCATGGTCATCATCCCCAACCAGAAGATCGTCGTCGCCGACCTGATCGCCGGCCGTAAGCCCGATCCGAAATACGGCAAGATCGCCAAGCAGCGCTCGCTGCACAACAATTACCTGACGCTGCCGGTTTTGTTCCTGATGCTGTCGAACCATTATCCGCTGGCGTTCGGGACAGAGTTCAACTGGGTCATCGCCTCGCTGGTGTTCATCATCGGCGTGCTGATCCGGCACTATTTCAACACCAGGCATGCGCGCAAAGGCAATCCGACCTGGACCTGGCTGGCGGCCGCCGTCCTGTTCGTCGTCATCATCTGGCTGTCGACGGCACCGAAGCTGCTGACCGGCGAGGTGAAGGCCTCGTCGGCTGCACAGGTCTACGTCGCCTCGGCGCATTTTCCCGCCGTGCGCGATACGGTGCTTGGCCGCTGTTCGATGTGCCACGCGGCGGAGCCGTCCTACGCGGGCATTTACCACGCGCCTAAGGGCGTGATGCTCGATACCGATGCCGGCATCGCCGAGCACGCCGGCGAGATTTACCTGCAGGCTGGCCGCAGCCACGCCATGCCGCCCGCCAACGTCACCCAGATCACCGACGAGGAACGGGCACTGCTGGTGGCATGGTTCGAAGGCGCAAGGAAATGACCGGCACGCTCCTGCGCGGCCGTACGCTGTCGTTTTTGCGCTGGCCCGAAACCATCGACGACCATTCCGCCTGGCGTTACGAGCAAGATGGCGGCCTGCTGATGCGCGACGGCAGGATCGTTGCCGCGGGCGCCTATGCCGAGGTCGAGAAAAAGGCGGGCGAGGGAACAAAAAAAATCGACCACAGGCCGCATCTGCTGCTGCCCGGGTTCATCGATGCGCACGCGCATTTTCCGCAGATGCAGGTCATCGCTTCCTTCGGCGCCGAGCTGCTCGACTGGCTGAACACCTACACTTTTCCGGAAGAGACAAAATTCCAGAACGCCCAGCATGGCCGCCGTATCGCCAGGCTGTTCCTGGATGAAGTATTGCGGCATGGCACCACGACAGTCGCGGCATATTGCTCGGTACACAAGGAATCTGCCGAAGCGTTCTTCGCCGAGTCGCACGACCGCAACATGCTCAACATCGCCGGCAAGGTGATGATGGACCGCAACGCGCCGGACGGCGTGCTCGACACGCCGCAATCGGGCTATGACGACAGCAAGGCGTTGATCGATGAGTGGCACGGCAAGGGACGCCAGCACTATGCCATCACGCCGCGCTTCGCCATCACCTCGTCGCCCGAGCAATTGGAGATGGCGGGCGCGCTCTGCCGCGAATATCCTGATCTGCACATGCAGACGCATCTGTCGGAAAACCACGCCGAGATCGCCTTCACGCAGCAATTGTACCCGCAGACGCGGGACTACACCGATATCTACGAACACTATGGGCTGCTCGGGCGCAGAAGCCTGTTCGGCCATTGCATCCACCTGTCGGAACGCGAGGCGGATGCGCTTTCGGATAGCGGCTCGGTGGCGGTGTTCTGCCCGACCTCCAACCTGTTTCTCGGCTCGGGCCTGTTCGATTATCAGCGCTATAGCCGCCGCGAGAAGCCGCTTCGCATCGCCGCCGCCACCGATGTCGGCGGTGGCACCAACTATTCGATGCTGCGCACCATGGACGAGGGCTACAAGGTGATCGCGCTGAACGGCGAGAAGCTCAATCCGTTCCAGTCGTTCTGGCAATTGACCCGCGGCAATGCCGAGGCGCTGTCGCTTGCGGAAAAGATCGGCACCCTGGAGGAAGGCAGCGACGCCGATATCATCGTGCTCGACGCCCGCGCCACGCCGGCGATGCGGCTGCGGGTGGAGACGGCGGACACGCTCGCCGAGGAATTGTTTCTGCTGCAGACGCTCGGCGACGACCGCGCCGTGCGCGAGGTCTATGTCGCCGGCCGGGCGGCCAAGGCGGATATAGCGGTTTAGCCGTCGTATGCGGCCGGCTTGACCGGGCGGCAGCCATCCGCCAAAGCAACAGGCGAGATCGACAGGGGAACGACATGGCCGTTGCGGACGACATCGCTCTGATCAAGAAACAGGAAGCCACGCTTGTCTTTTCGGCCTTCGATGAAGCCGTCGCTTTCGAGATCGGCTCGGCGATCCGCGACCGGGCTCTCGAGGAAAACCTGCCGATCATCGTCGATATCAGAACTTTCGACCGGCCGCTGTTCTATGCGGCAATGCCCGGCTCGAACGCCTCCAATCCGGACTGGGCGCGGCGCAAGATCAACGTCGTGCGGCGGTTCTTGAAAAGCACCTACCGCATTGTGCTGGAGCAGCAGCGCCCCGACCGCAGCTTCAAGCCCGGCGAGGGGCTGGACATTGCCGACTATGTGCTGGCCGGTGGCGGCTTTCCCATCACTGTCAAGGGCGCTGGCGTCATCGGCGTGATCGCCGTCTCCGGTCTACCGGAGCGCGAGGACCACGGAGTGGTCGTCGATACGCTGTGTAGCTACTTGGGCGTCGATAGCGAGGAGTTGGTCCTGCCGCCGGAAGCAACATCGTGACGTTGGCGCTGCCCCTCATCCGCCTGCCGGCACCTTCTCCCCGCGTAGTGACGGGGAGAAGGGAAACGCTCCAACGCTGGCGATCCCCTCTCCCCGTCTCTATACGGGGAGAGGGTAAGGGTGAGGGGCAGCGCAAACGCCGCAGAAGCTCGCACAGCGTCCGTGGTAGCTCAGTATGACCGCGCTCGATCCCAAGTCCTTTCTCATTTCGATCTTCAACGCCGCCGTTGCCGCCGCCGATCCCCAGAGGTCGATCAAGGATCATTTGCCGGCAAGGCCGAAGGGCCGGACCATCGTCATAGGTGCAGGAAAAGGCTCGGCGCAGATGGCGGCGGCTTTCGAGAAAGTGTGGGACCGGCCGATCGAAGGTTTGGTCGTCACCCGCTACGGCTATGGCGCGGCCTGCCGGCGCATCGAGATCATCGAGGCGGCGCATCCGGTGCCGGATGCTGCGGGGCTCGAAGCTTCCCGGCGGCTGCTCGAAAAAGTCCAGGGACTGACTGCGGACGACCTCGTCGTGGCGCTCATTTCGGGCGGCGGCTCGGCGCTGCTGCCGTCACCTGCCGAAGGTCTGACGCTAGCCGACGAGATCGCCGTCAACGAGGCGCTGCTCGCCTCCGGCGCGCCGATCGCCGCGATGAACACCATCCGCAAACATCTGTCCTCGATCAAGGGCGGCAGGCTGGCGGCCGCCGCCTATCCTGCCAAGGTGGTCTCGCTGGTTGTTTCTGATATTCCGGGCGACGATCCGGCTCTGGTCGCTTCTGGTCCGACCGTGCCGGATATAGGCAGCCGCGAAGATGCATTAGCGTCGATCGCCGCCTATGACATGAAACTACCGGCTTCAGTGATGGCGCACATCAATTCGCCGGCCGCCGATGCGCCACGTCCGGACGACCCGCGTTTTATCCGCAACGAGGTACATCTGATCGCCTCGGCCGGCGTATCGCTGGAAGCGGCTGCGGCCGAAGCCAGGTACCAAGGTATCGAAGCGGTCATTCTCTCCGATTCCATCGAGGGCGAGGCGCGTGAGGTCGGCAGCGTCCACGCCGCAATCGCGCGCGAAGTGGCGACGCGCAACCGGCCATTCGCAAAACCGGTGCTGATCCTGTCGGGCGGCGAGACGACCGTGACCTTGCGCGCGAAAGGCAAAGGCGGCCGCAACTCGGAATTCCTGCTCGCCTTCGCCATTGGGATCAGCGGCATGGCGGGCGTCCACGCACTGGCCGCCGACACCGACGGCATTGACGGTTCGGAAGACAATGCCGGCGCCTTCGCCGACGGCTCGACAGTGTCGCGGATGCATAAGGCGGGCGTCGATGCCAAGGCCATGCTTGCCGGCAACAACGCCTGGACGGCATTCAATGCCGTAGATGACCTTTTCGTACCCGGTCCGACCGGCACAAACGTCAACGATCTCCGGGCGATATTGATCAAATAGCTCAGGCGGCCATCAGCTTTTTCACCGCTCTCATATCCTGCAGGAACCGGTCGCGTTCTGCCTGCTTGTCCGCCGGCTCGCGAATGCGCAGGATGAAGGACGGGTGGATGGTGACGAAGACACGCAAGCCATCGTCGCGCTCCACGACGGCCCCGCGCATCTTCATGATCGGCACCACCTTGCCAAGCAGCGCCTGCGCCGCCGTTGCGCCGAGCGCCACCGCCAGATTGGGCTTGATCAGATCGATTTCCTTGTCGAGCCACCAGCGGCAAGCCTGCACCTCGCCGGCGTTCGGCTTGGAGTGGATGCGCCGCTTGCCGCGCGGCTCGAACTTGAAATGCTTGACCGCGTTGGTGACGTAGACTTTCAGCCGATCGACGCCGGCATCGTCCAGGATCGCGTCGAACACCTTGCCCGCCGGACCAACGAAGGGCTTGCCCGCCAGGTCCTCCTGGTCGCCCGGCTGTTCGCCGACGAAGATCACCTTAGCTTTATCAGGGCCCTCACCGAACACGGTCTGCGTGGCGTCGTGCCATAGCGGACAGCGGCGGCAGATCTTGGCCGTTTCGCGCAGTTCAGGAATCGTCCTGGCGTCGATTTCTGTCGTTTCCGGAGACTTGCTTGCAGGCAAGCGTCTTGCCTGCACTTTGGCATGGTGCGGCGTCGGGGTTGTCTGCATCCTGGCGATCATAACTAAGGCGGCCTTGCTCGCTCCTGCAATCAGACACGCAATGAGCAAAGCCCGCCGAAGGTTCCGTTGAAATTATTCCGCATGGGCCTTCACCGGCGGATGGCCGACGATGTGATGCCCTACACCTCGTGCAGATAGAGGTGATAATCCAGTTCGCTGACCGTGCGCGCCACGCGCAGATATTCCGACTGCTTGATCGCCACGAACGTCCGGTGCAGGTCTTCGCCCAATGCGCCCTTGAGGAAGGTCGACGCCCTTGCCGCCTCGATCGCGGCACGCCAGTCCACCGGCATCGTCGTGCGCGTGACGGCCGATTCGTAGCCATTGCCGGTGGTTTCGGGACCGGGATCGAGGCCTTCGTCGAGGCCCTTGACGACACCGGCCAGCACCGTTGCTGCCACTAGGTAAGGATTCGCGTCGACGCCCGATGGCCGGTGCTCGATGCGGCGGTTCTTGGCATCGCCGGCCGGCACACGCAGTGCCACCGAACGGTTGTTGACGCCCCAGGTCGGCGCCACCGGCGCATAGGATTGCGAGACGAAGCGCCGCCATGAATTGGCATGCGGCGCGAAGACCAGCATCGATTCCGCCATCGTCTGGATCAGTCCGCCGAGGCCGCGCAGCAGCGGCAGCGACCAGCTTTCGCCGCCGGTTTCGGCAAAGACATTCTTGCCGGCATCATCCAGCAGCGAGACATGAAAATGCATGCCCGAGCCGGCATATTTCTCGATCGGCTTGGCCATGAAGCAAGCGGTGACACCATGACGGCGCGCCTGCGCCCGCACCAGTCGCTTGAGCATCACGAGATCGTCGGCCGCCCGCATCACATCCTTGCGGTAGTTGAGCGTCAGCTCGTACTGGCCGGGCGCATATTCCGAGATGACCGTCTCGGCCGGGATGCCTTGCACCTTGGCTGCGGCGTAGATGTCGGAAAACAGCGGCTCCATGCCGTGTAGATGGTCGACGGAATAGACCTCCGTCTTGGCCGAGCGGCGTCCGTCAAGCACCGCGTGCGCCGGCTGCACCTTGCCTTCGGCATCGCGCTCGTTGGCGAGCAGGAAGAATTCGAGCTCGAAGGCGCCGGCCGGATGCAGGCCCTTGGCCGCGAGGATGTCTACCTGGCGGGCGAGTGC
Organism: Mesorhizobium sp. M0698; assembly: GCF_040320455.1. Lineage (NCBI taxonomy): Bacteria > Pseudomonadati > Pseudomonadota > Alphaproteobacteria > Hyphomicrobiales > Phyllobacteriaceae > Mesorhizobium > Mesorhizobium sp. M0698. The sequence goes on from NZ_JAMYPQ010000003.1 coordinate 296,551, forward strand.
CAGCCGCGGGTCGGACGACATCGGCTGGCCATCGAGATGGTACATCGCCATCAGCACCTGGCCGCGCGGCGGCTGGGTGGCGAACAGCGGCACCAGTGTGCCGGGGATCGGCCACGCCCGCAGGTCGCCGTCGCCCGTCGTCCAGATCAGCCCGGTCTCGTGAACATCCTCGCCGGTGATGTCGAGGCCGAGGATCGAGATCGGCATGTGCCGGCCCCCCTCGTAGATGCTCATCAACTCATGCCGGCGCACGATCTTGCCGCGCCCGACGCCATTGGCGTCGGTCAGCACGATGTCGAACGCTTCGATCTCGGGATGAGCGTCGAGAAAGGCCTGCGCCTCGGCGGGCGTCGAGCCCGAAGGGGATGCCGTGACCAGGTTCAAACTTTGCTTGGGCGCTTGTTTCATGCCGCAAGCTTGTCTCACGCCGTAAGCTTTGCCGCAACCGCGCCGAAGGCAGTGATCAGCCGGTTCACCTGGGCGGCGCTGGTCGTAGGAGAGATCAGCATCATGTTGTGGAAGGGTGCGATCAGCACGCCGCGATTGACCAGCGCGACATGGATTGCCGCCTCGAGCTCCGGCACGTGCGCAGCTTCCGCTTCGCCGCCGTTCCTCAGCGGGCCCGGCGCGCAGATGAACTCGACACGGGCACCGACGCGAGCAACATGCCAGGGCAGACGATAGCGATCGATGACGGCGGTCAGCCCGGCGTCGAGCCGCTGCGCCAGATGGTCCATATGGCTGTAGTTCTCGTCGGTCATGACGTATTCGAGCGTGGCGCGCATCGCTGCGAATTGCAGCGGATTGGCCGACAGCGTTGTCCCCATGCCGGAGTAGCCGGGCTCTTTCCGACTGATATAAGCGGCATAGCGGGCCGCAACGTCTTCGCTCATGCCCCAGACGCTCGCCGGTACGCCGCCGGCAATCGGCTTGCCCAGCACGAACAGGTCCGGCTCCAGCCCGTATTTGCTTGTATAGCCGCCGGGACCGGTCGAAATTGTATGCGTCTCGTCGATTAGAAGCAGCGTGCCGGTCGCACGGGTGAGACGCCGCAAGCCATCATGAAAGCCGGCTTCGGGCAGCACCATGCAGGAATTGGTCAGCACCGGCTCGGCGATGACGCAGGCGACATCGTTGCCCCGGAGTGCCGCCTCGAGCGCCGGCAAATCGTTGAACTCGACGACATCTGTCGCCCGGGTCAGGTCGCGGAATTCGCCGGCCAGTCCCGGTCGATTCACCGCTTTCCCGGCGACCAGCCGCACCATCGTCTCGTCGACCGAGCCATGATAGCAGCCGTTGAAGACCAGTATCTTCTCCCGGCCGGTAACGGCGCGGGCAACCCGCAGCGCGAAGCGGTTGGCATCGGTCGCCGTCGTCGCGATCTGCCACGACAGCAAACCGAAGCGCTGCTGCAGCAACGGTCCGATGGCCAGCGCGTCTTCGGAAGGTAGCATATAGGTCAGTCCTCGTCCGGCCTGCCGGCGGATGGCGCGGGCGACCGGCGGCGGCGAATGGCCGAACATCGAGCCGGTGTCACCAAGGCAGAAATCGTCCAGCCGATTGCCGTCGATGTCGGTGATCGCAGCGCCCTTGGCACTGTCGACCAGGATCGGGAATGGCGTCGGCCAGTCGTTCATCCAATGCATCGGCACGCCGCCGAAGAAGCCGGGCAGGCCATTGCCGATTTTCGCCATCGATTTTGGCCGCGCCCGGCGGAAGACTTCTGCCTCGGTCGCGCGCAACTCGACGATCCGGGCCGGGCCGATGCCGCCGATGCAAGTCTTTGAATGGTTCATGACGTTCATGCCGGCCCTCTCAGTCGCACTTTAGACAATCGGCATCCGCCACCGCAATTGGCCGGGCGGCTGCCCTGTGTTGGGTCAGCGGTCATTTGAATGAAAACAGGCGCTTGACCGCGAGCCGCCTTCGGGCGCCAATGGTACTTCGGCTGGAGGGCATAAGATGGTGCGGGCGATCGTCTGCGCAGCAACGCTGCTGTCGTCGGTTGGTGCGGCTCTGGCGTCCGGCGGCATCTGGTGTTCCGCCGAGGATGCAGCCGTCAAATTTCAGGTCGGTGCCGGGATCACCAGAGGCATGGGCGGGCCGACCTTCAATTTTAGCGGCGAGCTCGAGATTCTGGGCAGGCCGGCTGGCGACAGTCTGCGCGAGACATTGTTCGAGGATCAGAACCTCACGCAATATTGGCTCGACAACAAGGAATTGCGGCTGCTCGTCTACCACGAACGGCAGGTCGAAAACGCCTACGGCTATGTCGAACTGGCGATCCTGACCAAGGCCAGCGAGGAAGGCGTCTATGACGGTCGCTATTTGCTCTCAATCTATGATGTAACGGCCGATGCCGAAAAGGACGGCAAGCAGGCTGAATTGACCGGCAAAGTATCTTGCGGAGCCGAGTAAGTAACAGGCTACGCCGAAATATCGATGACGCCGCAGTCGCCCGCAGCGCTGCCAAAGGCGACGCGGCGCTCTTCCTTGTCCCACATCATCGAAGTGACGGCGCCCTTGCCCGGCCGGCGCAACAGCACTTCCTTGGCGTCGGCGAAGCGCACCGCCATCACCATCCCGTCATCATAGCCGATAGCAACGACGTCCTGGCTCGGGTGGCAGGCGACCGTGGTCACCATGGAGCTGCCGCGCGCGCCGAGTTCCAGCGGCGCCTTGCCCATCGGCCCGTCTTTGCCGGAAAACGGCCAGACGATCGCCGCCGGCGCGCCGGAACTCGCCAGCCATTTGCCCTTGGCGCTCCACGACAGGCTTTTCACCTTGCCGGGGTAGCCGGACATGCGCATGTGCTTGCCGTCGGCGAGCTTCCAGCCATGCAGCGCGTTTTCCTGCATTGTGGTGACGACGAAGCCTCCGTCCGGCGAGAAAGCGATGCCGGTGTGGGCGCCGGCCCATTCGAGCTCGACCGGCTTGCCGTCGGCAGCCGGGAAGTGCAGCGTCGCGCCATTGTAGCGGGCAACGCCGAAGCGCATGCCCTTGGGCGAGAAGGCAAGCCCCTCGACCGAGCGCGGATGCGAGAATTCCCTGGTCTTGCCGTCGGCAAAGCGCACATAGGCAATCTTGCCCGAAGCATAGGCAACAGCGCCTTGCGGCCCGGCGGCGACGCTGGTTATCCATTTTTTGCCTGCGGTCGCCAATTCCGTTGTATTGCCGCCTGGGGTCACGGCAAAGATCCTGCCGTCCTCACCACCGGTGATCAGTCGGTCGTTTGCCGCATCATGGAAGGCGGCGAGCATTCCGTCATTGGCCTGCACCGCCTTGTGGCCGTGGTCGAGCCGATGGATTGTGCCGTCGGCCAGCGCAAAATGCGGCACGTCGCCGAGAAACACGGCGGCGAGGCAGTGGCCTTCGAGATCGAGCGGGGCGACTGTCGGCATGAGAGATCATTCCGTTCGAGATTTCTGCTTGTCATCTAACCCTGCCGAGCTGTCGGCGAGGCTCCGCCTTCTCCCCTTGTGGGAGAAGGTGGATTGGCGCGCAGCGCCAAGACGGAAGAGGGGTGCTGGACGGAGTGCCGTCCTTGCCAAGCTGGAACACCCCTCATCCGACCGAGCTTTCGCTCGGCCACCTTCTCCCACAAGGGAGAAGGAGAGAAGGGCAGCGCTAGCGCTATAAAGTCCGGAAATCAAGCCGCCTGGCAGGCCTCGAAGCTTGTCTTCAGTCGCTCGGCGTCGAGTTCGCGGCCGATGAACACCAGCCGGCTCTCGTGCTTCTCGTCGTCCTTCCAGGCGCGCTGGTGGTCGCCCTCGATGATCATGTGCACACCCTGGATGACATAGCGCTCGTCATCGCCTTTCAGCGCAATGATCCCTTTCAGCCGCAGGATGTTCGGGCCTTCCATCTGGGTGACCTTCTCGATCCACGGGAAGAACTTTTTCGGGTCCATCTCGCTGCCGCGCAGCGACACCGACTGCACAGTCACGTCATGGATGTCGGAAGGGTGCGCATGATGATGCCCGTCATGATCGTGGTGATCATGGCCGTCGTGATCATGGTGATGGTGGTCATGATCATGATCATGATGGTCGTGATCGTCATGCGCCTCGAGGAAGTGCGGATCGTTCTCCAGCGCCCGGGACAGGTCGAACGCACCGCGATCGAGCACCTCGGACAGCGCCACGCTGGCGCGTGTGGTGCGATGGATTCGTGCCGCCGGGTTGATGGCGCGGATCGTCGCCTCCACCTTGCTCAGCTCTTCGGGGGTGACGAGATCGGTCTTGTTGAGTACGACGACATCGGCAAAGGCGATCTGGTCCTCGGCCTCGCGGGAATCCTTCAGACGCAGCGGCAGGTGCTTGGCGTCGACCAGCGCCACCACCGCATCGAGCCTGGTCTTGGAACGCACGTCGTCGTCCATGAAGAAGGTCTGCGCCACCGGCACGGGATCGGCGAGGCCTGTGGTCTCGACGAGGATGGCGTCGAAGCGGCCAGGCCTGCGCATCAGGCCTTCGACGACGCGGATCAGGTCGCCGCGCACGGTGCAGCAGACGCAGCCATTGTTCATCTCGTAGATTTCCTCGTCGGATTCCACGATCAGCTCGTTGTCGATGCCGATCTCGCCGAATTCATTGACGATGACGGCGTAGCGCTTGCCATGGTTTTCCGAAAGGATGCGGTTGAGCAGTGTCGTCTTGCCGGCGCCGAGATAGCCGGTGAGGACGGTTACGGGGATCTGCGTCTGTGCGTCGCTCATATTGTGCCTCGAATAGGGATTGTCGGCTCCATATAGGATGTGTGCTCGGCTTTTGCACGAGGCAAACCGGTGGGCCAAAGAGGGGCTGGTATTGCCGAACTTTCCTCACATTACCGAACTTTCATTGGCGCCGCCTGACAGCGGGCCCTAGATAGGCGGGGTCATTTGCGGAGCTGTTCGCGTTGAAGAGGCGCCAGATGTCCGACAAGTCGTTGCCACTAAGCCGTCGGCAGGCGCTCGGTCTCGTTGCGGTTACCGCTGGCGGCATATTCCTGCCCGCCGGTGCAAGGGCCGGGCAGGTTTCGCCCTATGCCGGGCTTGCTTTGTTCGAAGCCGGTGCCGGCGTCTGCGCCATCACGCCCGAGGTCACCGAAGGGCCGTTCTATTTCGACCCGAAGCTCGAACGCGCCGATATCACCGAGGGCAAGAAGGGCATCGGCCTCAATGTGCGGCTGCAAATCGTCGACGCCGCCTGCCAGCCGCTTCCCGGCGCACGCGTCGATATCTGGCATTGCGACGCCCAAGGCAGCTATTCCGGCTATCCCGGACAGGGCGACGGGCAGGATATCGACACGTCCGGCCAGAGCTTTCTCCGCGGCTGGCAGAGAACCGATGAAAGCGGCATCGCTTCTTTCGCCACCATCTATCCCGGCTGGTATCGCGGCCGCACCACCCACATCCATTTCAAGATCTTCCCCGACGACCGCTCGGTGATGACCGGCCAGATGTTCTTCCCCGACAGCCTCAGCGAGCAGATATTCGCCACCGTCGCGCCTTATAAAGATCGCCCCGGCAAACGCGATACATCGAACGCGCGGGACGGCATTGCGCGGCAGGCCGGGCCGCTGTCGCAGGCAGCGCTGCGGGAAATGGCGGACGCCTATCAGGCGTTGATGGTGGTCGCGGTGAAAGCCGGTTGAGAACACCTCGTCACGTCCCCATCCAGCCATTGCGGAAAGTCGTTTGTCATCTAACTGAAATAAACATCTGGCATTAGCCACGGCGAACACCGCGAAGCTTGCCGGCAAAGCTATTTTCCGAGCCGGAATGTTTTCGATCGTCATTGCCAATCGGCGGCCTGCTTCTATGCTGTCCGCTCCGGTTCGGCCGAGGAGGGATGAGCATGGCCAAGGCGGACAAGACTGCAACAATGAGCCGGCTGCATTCGGCGGCGCGGCTGGCGCGCACGGCGCTCGCCGCCCGGCTTCTGGCGCATGGTTTCTATGCCGGCCAGGACCAGATCATGCTGGCGCTCGACCGCGAGGACGGGCAGACGCCCGGCAACCTTGCCGGCCGCCTCGGCGTGCGTCCGCCGACCATCACCAAGACCATCAACCGGCTGCAGGCGCAGGGCTTTCTGGAGAAGCGGGCCTCGTCCGCCGATGCCCGCCAGGCGCATATTTTCCTCACCGACACCGGCCGCGAAATCATCCACGCCATCGAGAAGTCGGTGAAGAAGACCGAAAAGCAGGCATTGAAGGGTCTCGACAAGAAGGATCAGAAAGCGCTGTTCAAGCTGCTTGCCCGCGTCGAGGCGAACCTGTCGAACGGCGAAATGGTGCTCCCAGATGACGAACTGGATATCGAGGACAAGATGCTTGAATAAGGTCACGCGTTCGCCGCTGACGGCCGTCGCGTCAGTGCCGACCAGCGTCCCGGTGTGACGCCGAACGCCTTTTTGAAATGCCGATTGAAATGGCTTTGGTCACTGAAGCCGGCTGCGATGGCGATTTGCGCCAGTGGCTCGTCGGCTTCGATCATCCGACGGGCTCGTTGAAGCCGGCGCATCAACAGGAACCGGTGCGGGCTGGTGGAGAAGGTGGCGCGGAAATGCCGCGACAGGGCATAACGGTCCAATCCGGTTATCGCCTCCAATTCATCCGAACGTACGATCCGCGCGACATTTTCCTCCAGATAGTCGCGCGCCAGGCTGGCGGCGCGCCACGCAGTTTTCGCTACCGGTTTCGTCGGCTGACCGGCGTGCCGGGCCAAGCTTTGCATAAGCTGCGTCATGAAATCGACGACAAACAGCTCGTCCAGTTCCTGATTCAACGGCCCGAGCGCCGAAAGCAGCGTCGCCCGGAGATCGCGGTCTGTCACCACGGCATTCCCGACGAATGGTAGTGATCCGCCGCCGAGACAATCGAGCATCAGGGACGGCTCCAAATAGAGCATTCTGTATCGCAAGCCGTCTTCGGTGCCGGCACCGCCATCGTGCAGTTCGTCGGGATGAAGGATAATGATCTGGCCAGGCAGGCTCTGATGCGTTTGGCCGCGATAGCGGAAGCGCTGCACGCCATAAAGCGTCACCCCGATCGCATAGGTGTCGTGGCGATGGAGATCGAAGGCATTGCCGTGGAACCGGGCCTCGATGCGTTCCATCCCGGCAGCACCGGGTGCCGGTACGATGCAGTTCTCGGCTGCATCCACGCACAAACGTCCAAGACCCTGAAAGGCTTCCCGGTCTAGATCGTGCGCCATCGCTTCACTCGCAGCCTCGGATTGGCCCCCTTTTCGGATTGGAAACTGTCGCATGTTCGATACGAAATTTGCAATCGTGCTCAAGGATGATCTTCCCGTCTGGCAAAAGCTCAATGTCACCGCCTTTCTGACCAGCGGCATCGTCGCGCAATTTCCCGACATTATCGGCCACCCCTACCGTGATCGCGCCGGCAATATCTACAACCCGCTGTCGATCCAGCCGGTCATCGTGCTTTCGGCGGACGGCCAGACGCTCGGCGCGATCCAGCGGCGGGCGCTGGAGCGTGGTGTGACGGTTTCGCTCTATGTCGAGGATATGTTTTCGACCGGGTATGATCTGGCCAACCGCGCCGTCTTTGCCGAATTTGCGCCGGAGGATGCCAAGGTGGTCGGCATCGCGCTTCGCGCCGAAAAGAAGCTCGTCGACAAGATCACCAAGGGCGCCCGCATGCACGCCTGAGTCGTCGGCCACTAGGTCGGCCACTGGGAAACAAACTGAGCCTGTCGGCGGCTGTCGTTGTGCCAGACTGTTTTGGCTTGCCCGCAGGCGACAATTGCCGCATTGGTGAGGGACCGCCTTGCTTCCCGTCCGGCCTGAAATTGAATGCTCCCCCAAGACAAGACGAAAGCGCGACATCGCCGGCGGCGATCCTGTGCATGCTTTCCGTCTATGTGTTTTTCACCTTCCTCGACACCAGCAGCAAGTACCTTGTGCTGGCCGGCGTCTCGGCGCTGATCGTCGCCTGGACCCGCTTCGCGGTCCATGTGCTGATCGTCGGCGTCTTTCTGCACGGATGGCGTGAGCCGCTGCGCTTTCGTCCCGCCAACCTGCCGGCGCATCTCACGCGCGGTCTGCTCCTGTTCGGATCGACGATATGCAACATTCTCGCGCTGCGGACGCTGCAGCTGGCGGAAACCACCTCGATCTACTTCTTCGGCCCGATGGTGATCACCGCGCTTGCCGGTCCGTTGCTAGGGGAATGGGCCGGCTGGCGGCGTTGGCTGGCGATCATGAGCGGCTTTGTCGGCGTCCTCATCATCACCCGGCCGGGCATCGGGGTTTTTGGCGTCGGCCATCTCTTTGCGCTCGGCTCGATGCTATCGAACAGTTTCTACGTCATCATGACGCGCCGCATGTCGGCTACGGAAACCTCGGAAAGCCTCATCCTGTTTTCGGCGCTGGCGCCGGCCGTGCTGCTGCTGCCGACACTGCCGTTTTCGCCTTCGCTGCCGCAGGATGGCTGGCACTGGTTCATATTGCTGATGCTTGGCGTCTTCGGCGCCATCGGTCATTGGCTTCTTGTGCAGGCCTATCGCCTTGCCACCACCACGGCCCTGGCTCCCTATCCCTATTCGCAGATGATCTGGATGATCATCTCCGGCCTGATCGTCTTCAACCAGTTTCCCGATCGCTGGACGCTGGTCGGTGCCACAGTCATCGTCGCCAGCGGCCTCTACATCGTTCACCGCGAGCACCGGCTTCGCTTGCGCAACCGCGCGACGCTGGACGCGGAGGCGGAAGCGCTGGCAAAAAAACTTTGATTTGCGCGGGATCGATGGCATAAGAGCCGGCCTTTAAACAGTTTAAATTGCTTCGGGAGCGCAGGCCGCTGGCACAGAAGATCAAGCTTTCCACCATCGCGGATGCGCTCGGCGTGTCCACGGCCACGGTCTCGCTGGCCTTGCGCGACAGCCCGCTGGTCGCCGGCGGCACCCGCGATCGCATCAAGGAACATGCCCGCGCCATCGGCTATATCTACAACCGCCGCGCCGCCAGCCTGCGCACCTCGCGCTCGGGTATTGTCGGCGTCGTCGTCCATGACATCATGAACCCGTTCTTTGCCGAGATATTGCGTTCGATCGAGAGCGAACTCGACCGCAGCCGGCAAACCTTCATCCTGTCGAACCACTACGACCAGCTCGAGAAACAACGCACCTTCATCGACACGCTTCTGCAACTCGGCGCCGACGGCGTCATCATGTCGCCGGCCATCGGCACGCCGCCCGAAGACATAATCATGGCCGAGGAGAACGGTCTCCCGGCAGTGCTGATTGCACGCACCGTCGAAGGTGCCGACGTGCCGGTGTTTCGCGGCGACGATGCCTATGGCACCGGGCTTGCTACCAATCATCTGATCTCGCTTGGCCACAAGCGCATCGCAATGATCGGCGGTACCGACCAGACCTCGACCGGCCGCGACCGCTATCAGGGATATGTCAACGCCATGGAGGCGGCAGGGCTTGAGGTCAGGCCGTCCTGGCGCATCGCCGGCCCGCGCACCAAGCAGGCCGGCTTCGAGGCTGCCGGGCAGTTCCTGGCGCTGAAGGACAGGCCGACCGCGGCCTGCTGCTGGAATGACCTCGTCGCCATCGGCCTGATGAACGGCATCGCGCGCGCTGGTCTGGTGCCGGGCATCGACATCTCCGTTACCGGCTATGACGACCTCGAGGAGGCGGCGATCGCGACGCCTGCGCTAACCACCGTCTGGAACGGCCAGCGCGAGGTTGGCCGCCGCGCCGCCAGCGCGCTGCTCGACAAACTCAACGGACAGACGGTGCGGCCGTCGCAGGAACTGATCAAGCCGGAACTGCATGTGCGCCAGTCGACCGGCAAACCGGTGGAACGTGCATGACAAAAACCAAACAGCAAGCTGTCGCCATTCTGGTGCCGGGCCAGTTCAACGATCATGCGGTCGGCCGCATCGACGGGGTGTTCAGCCGCGTCCGGATCGAACGCGCCGATCCGTCGCTGGTCACCGACGAGATGCGCCTTACGGTGCGCGGCATAGCCGCCTTTGGCGGCATAAGCGCCGCGTTAATGGACGCGCTGCCAAAGCTCGAGATTATCGCCAATTTCGGCGTCGGCTATGATTCGGTCGATGTCCGCCACGCCGCACAGCGCGGCATCATGGTCACCAACACACCGGATGTGCTGACCGAAGAGGTCGCCGATACGGCGCTCGGCCTGTTGATCAATACCATCCGCGAACTGCCGCGCGCCGAGGCCTGGCTACGCCACGGAAGCTGGCTGCGCAACGGCAACTATCCGCTGAGCCGGCTGACCTTGCGCGGGCGCCATGTCGGTATCTTTGGCATGGGCCGCATCGGCCTCGCCATTGCCCGCCGGCTCGACGCTTTTGGGCTGCCCATTGCCTATCACAACCGGCGCCGCGTCGAAGGCCTGTCCTATGACTATCACCCGACGCTGAAAGGTCTCGCCGAGGCGGTCGACACACTGATCTCGGTGGCGCCCGGCGGGGCTTCGACGGAAAAGGCCGTCAATGCCGAAATTCTCTCGGCTCTTGGGCCGAACGGCGTCTTTGTCAACATCGGCCGGGGCAGCACGGTCGACGAACCAGCCCTTGCCGCCGCACTTGCCAGCGGCAGCATCGCCGCTGCCGGGCTAGACGTCTTTGCCGACGAGCCGAATGTGCCAGCGGCGTTGCTTGCCGCGCCCAACACCTCGCTTTTGCCGCATGTCGGCTCAGCCTCGCAGCACACCCGCCGCGCCATGGCGGACCTGTGCGTCGACAATCTGGTCTCGTGGTTTTCGCAGCGAAAGGCGCTGACGCCGGTGCCGGAGACGGCAAATGTCAAGGCAAGGCCGTAAGCGGGCTGCCATATCTATTAACTTCAGCTTAACCCTTCGGAATCATTCTGGTCCCTTCGCGGTGTATGTCCGCCTGACAGGACATGACAGCAAGATGAAGCGCGCCTCCCTGATCTCTTCGAACCGGCGCGCTTGAAATGCGCGGAGAACCAGGATGAAGACGCTTCCTGCATTGATGGCAGTCGCTGTGCTGTTCGGCAGCGCCCAGCTGTTTTACGCCGGTAGCGGTGAAAGCCGTGCAGCCAGTGAGTCACCGCCTTCATCCGGCAACTACAGGCTGGTAGCCCATGGCGACGAGGGGTCTTGTGCGGTCAGCCGCGGCGCCGAGATTTCGCAAGGTCTGTCGCTGTTGACGGTCGCAGCAAATTGCCGCCGGGTGTTGCCCGGCGTCGAGCAGGCGAAGTTCTGGCGAGAGCAGGATGACGGCACGGTCACCTTCAGCGCCAACGGCACCGATCCGATCGTCATGTTCTCAGTCGCCGACGGCGATGGTTACGAATCCTACGCGCCGGCGCTGCCGCTGCTGACGCTGGCGTCGGCCGGCAACTAGCGAGCGCGGCAGGACTATTCCGCGGCTGCGCGCGCACCCGATTTCGCCGCCTGATGCAGGCGCACCGCATCGCCGAATGCGCGAAATATCTTTACCGAGATACTGTCCGATTTGACCCAGTATTCGGGATGCCACTGGACGCCGACGGCGAAAGCCCGTGCATCGCGCACCGAAACCGCCTCGACAGTGCCGTCGGCGGCGACCGCTTCGACCTGCAGCTTTGGGCCAAGCCGGTCGATGGCCTGGCGATGCACCGAATTGACCATGATGTCGCCGGCGCCGAAGACCCCGGCCAGGCAGCTGCCGGGTTTTATCGCCACGCTCTGGCGGATGGCGAAGCGTTCGTCCTGATTGTCGCTTGCCGGCGCACGATGATCGAGCGAACCGGCGCGTTCCTGGATTTCGGTGGCCAGCGTGCCACCCAGCGCCACATTCATCTCCTGGATGCCGCGGCAGATGGCGAGCAATGGCACCCCGCGCTCCACCGCCCGGCGGATCAGCGGCAGCGTGGTGGCGTCGCGGGCGGGGTCGTAGGGACCATTGGCTTCGCTGGCGTCACCGCCATAGAGCGAGGGATGAACGTTCGATTTGGAGCCGGTGACCATGACGCCGTCGACGGCGGAAAGCAGTTCGTCGAAGTCGAGCCGGTCGGCGAAGGATGGTACCAGCAGCGGGAACACGCCTGCACCCGAAAGCGCCGCTTCGAGATATTGCTGTGGCGCGGCATGCCAGGTGTAATTGTCGAACTGGCGGACATCGGTCGATACGGCGACGAGCGGCTGGTGCATTTGGTCCGGATCCCATCGGGTGCAACGAATTATCTGCCTGCAAAATAGGCGATCCGAAGGCGCATTTCCATGGCAAGTTTCGGCGTGTCGCGTAGGCCAGTTAATCGACCTTAGACTATAGTTGCAAGATCTGGCCCAACGCCGTGAATTTCCCCGAAATGCGGCGCTCAAACCGGGCTACCGTGCTGGACTCGACTCCTTGCCTGTGTATTGTCGGCTCGAAGCCGATCCGGGCGCCGAAGTGTCCCGAATGTCGGTCAGTGGATCCAAAAGGGAGGAACTTCATGGATCGTCGTTCGTTCATCCGCAAGGCCGGCACCACCGGTTTCGGCGCTGCGGCCGCTGCCGCGACACTTGCCGCGCCGGCCATCGCCCAGTCCAATCCGAAAGTGACCTGGCGACTGGCGTCGTCCTTCCCGAAGTCGCTCGATACGATCTATGGCGGCGCCGAAGTGTTTTCCAAGATGCTGTCGGAGGCGACCGACGGCAACTTCCAGGTCCAGGTCTTCGCCTCCGGCGAACTCGTTCCCGGCCTGCAGGCCGCCGATGCCACCACAGCCGGCACGGTCGAGGCCTGCCATACCGTGGCATACTATTACTGGGGCAAGGACCCGACGTGGGCGCTGGGAGCGGCGGTTCCGTTTTCGCTCAACGCGCGCGGCATCAACGCCTGGCACTATCATGGCGGCGGCATCGATCTGTTCAACGAGTTCCTGGCGACGCAGGGTCTGTTCGGGCTGCCGGGCGGCAATACCGGCGTGCAGATGGGTGGCTGGTTCCGCAAGGAGATCAAAACGGTCGCCGACCTTTCCGGCCTCAAGATGCGTATCGGTGGTTTTGCCGGCAAAGTGGTGCAAAGGCTCGGGGTGGTTCCGCAGCAGATCGCCGGTGGCGACATTTATCCGGCGTTGGAAAAAGGCACGATCGACGCCGCCGAATGGGTCGGCCCTTACGACGACGAGAAGCTCGGCTTCTATAAGGTTGCGCCCTATTACTACTATCCCGGCTGGTGGGAAGGTGGACCGACCGTCCATCTGATGTTCAACAAGGCGAAATACGACGAACTTTCGCCGGCTTACAAGTCGCTGGTGCACACTGCCGCCCAGGCGGCCGATGCCAACATGCTGCAGAAATACGACTACCTCAACCCGGCGGCGGTGAAGCGGCTGGTTGCCGGCGGTGCCAAGTTGAGCCCATTCAGCCAGGAGATCATGGCCGCCTGTTTCGAAAAGGCCAACGAAGTCTATGCCGAGATGGAAGCCTCGAACGCGCCGTTCAAGAAGATCTGGGATTCGATCAAGGCGTTCCGCAAGGAGCATTATCTCTGGGCGCAGGTGGCCGAGTACAACTATGACACCTTCATGATGGTCCAGCAGCGCAACAGCAAGCTCTAGAACATTCTGCGACGCCGAGTGGCTCCACTCGGCGTCGCAGAATGGGCTAAAACAAAGCGGATGCCCGGTTTTATTTGAATGCATTCCGCTCCAGGAAGACGTGGTTCTTGTCAAAGAACCCTGAGCACGCCCCGTGTTCCTTCCTGTCAGCCTCGGACGCACTGACTTCCACCGGTATTCCCGCCCGGAGCATGGCAATCGAACACTGTCGACTTGATGCGGCCACGCATCAGTTGCTGGACCTCACCCGGTTGTAGGCCGGCGTCGGCATAGGTGGCGGGGTCGCCTTTCCCCGGCTTCATCAGCCCGGCTTTATCAGATTGAGGATGAAGCCATCGATGCGACGCAGAACCGCGAAGCCTGGCGGTGGCAACTGGCCCGATGGATCAGCTCTGAGGCACTACCAGGACTTTGACCTCACCTGGCGCCGGCGGGTTGGCAATGATCGCCACCGCCTCGTCGAGGCTGACTTGTCGTGATATCAGCCGATCTACTTCGATCGCCCCCGAGGCGATAAGATCGGCGGCCCGGCGATGGGTAAAGGGGTTGAGGAAGGAACCCAGGACCTTCAACTCACGGAATAGGAGATCGAACGGTTCGAACGCCACTTTCATGCCTTGCGGCATCACGCCGACGACGACGACGGTGCCGCCCGCTTTGGCCAGCCGCATCGCCTGCTCAACAGTGTCTTTCACGCCGGCGCATTCGAACACCACGTCGACGCCGCCCGGCATCAAACCCGACCGGCCGACGATCGCATCGATGACATCGAAGGCGCTGGGATCGAGCGTCGCCGTTGCGCCAAATTGCTCGGCAAGAGCCCGCCGCGAGGCCTGACGGGTCGACAAGATAATGGTCGTCGCACCGGCGAGCTTTGCCAGCTGAACGGTGAGCAGGCCGATCACGCCGCCGCCGAGCACCGCGACCGACGAGCCTGGTTTGATCGCGGCAAGGTCCACGCCATGCAGGCAGCAGCCGAGCGGCTCGCAGAAAGCACCATGCGTAGGCTTCAGATCGCCTGGCAAGACGAAGGCCTGTTTCTGTGGCAGGACAAGATATTCGGCAAAGCCGCCATCGCAATGGATGCCGATGGCGCGTAGATTGCCGCAGAGATTGACCCGGCCGGCCTGACAATGCTCGCATCGGCCACAGGCAATGTTGGGATCGCCGGTGACGCGGTCGCCGACGGAAAAGCCGGATACGCCAGGTCCGACCGCCTCGACGATGCCGGAGAATTCATGCCCGAGCGTCACCGGCGGCGTGCACGGGAATTCACCATGGAAAAGATGCCTGTCGGTGCCGCAGACGCCGCACGCCTCGATGCGCACCAGCAGATCGTTCGGCCCGGCGGTCGGTTTCTCGGCCTCGCACACGGCGAGGCTGCCCACTCGCTCCAACCGAACCGCCTTCATGGCTGCCGGGCCTTCCTCAGTTGAAACTCGGTGGTTGCGACAGATCGATCGCCGGCGCCGCCGGTTTCGCGGGCGGCTTTTCGTCGAAGCTCGGCGGCTGCGACAAATCCGGTGTGGAAGGTGAGGCTGGGGCAGTGCCGCCGTTGGCCGGCGGCGTGCCAAGCGGCGACAAGCCGATGCCAGGCGTTTCCGGCACCTGGTAGTTGATGGTGCCAGGATCGACGACAGTGCCTTTGTAGTGCATCACCATCTGCGGGAAGGCGATGGTCAGGCCGATCATGATCACCTGGATGCAGACGAAGGGCACTGCGCCCCAATAGATCTGCCCTGTGGTGACGGGCGCGATCTGCTTGCCGGTGAGTCGGTCGAGATAGGGCACGCGCGCGGCGACCGAGCGCAGATAAAACAGCGCGAAACCGAAGGGCGGATGCATGAAGGAGGTCTGCATGTTGACGCCCAAAAGCACGCCAAACCAGATCAGGTCGATGCCGAGTTTGTCAGCCGCTGGCGCCAAAAGCGGCACGATGATGAAGGCAAGCTCGAAAAAGTCGAGGAAGAAGGCGAGCACGAAGACGAGGATGTTGACGCCAATCAGGAAACCGACTTCACCGCCCGGCAGCGACGTCAACAGGTGCTCGACCCAGATGTGGCCATTGACGCCGTAGAAGGTCAGCGAGAACACCCGCGCGCCGATCAGGATGAACAGAACGAAGGACGACAGCCTGGTCGTCGAGGCCAGCGCCTGCTTGACCACGTCGAGCGACAGCCGCCCCTTCATCGCCGCCATTGCCAGCGCGCCGACGGCGCCCATGGCGCCGCCTTCCGTCGGCGTGGCGATGCCAAGGAAGATGGTGCCCAGCACCAGGAAGATCAGCGCCAGCGGCGGGATCAGCACGATGATCACCTGCTGTGCCAGTCTGGACATCAGGCTGATCTTCAGGCGCTGGTCGACGATCGCCACGACATAGATGAAGATGACGCCGATGGTGGCGCCGAGGATATCGGCGTTGCCGCCATGGTTCGGCGCAAGGTAGCGATACGCCGCATAGGAAACCACCACCGCCGCCAGCAGCGCCGCCAGCAGCGACAGCACGCCGTGGCCGAGCGTGCGGGCCTCCAGCGGCAGGGCCGGCATCGACTTCGGCCGGAAGATCGACATGAGCAGAATGTAGAGCATGTAGATGCCGGTCAAAATGAGCCCGGGGATCAGCGCTCCCTTATACATATCGCCGACCGAGCGGCCGAGCTGGTCGGCCAGGACGATCAGCACCAGTGACGGCGGGATGATCTGGGCGAGCGTCCCGGACGCGGCAATGACGCCGGATGCCAGCCGCCGGTCGTAGCCGTAGCGCAGCATGATCGGCAGCGAAATCAGACCCATGGCAATGACGGAGGCCGCCACCACGCCGGTCGTCGCGGCGAGCAGCGCGCCGACGAAAATCACGGCATAGGCGAGGCCACCACGGACAGGTCCGAACAACTGGCCGATCGTGTCGAGCAGGTCTTCGGCCATGCCGGATCGTTCGAGCACGATGCCCATGAAGGTGAAGAACGGGATCGCCAGCAGCGTATCGTTCGACATCACCCGGCTGCCATAGAAATTATCCGGCAACGCGTGCAGCAACGGCCAGGCGAGATTGATCGAGCCGCCCGAATAGGGCGACAGAAGCACGCCGATGAAGAAGAACATCAGGCCGTTGGCGGCGAGCGAGAAGGCGACGGGATAGCCGATCAGCAGGAAGACGACCAGCGAGGCGAACATGATCGGCGCCATGTTCTGGGCGATGAACTCGATCACGAGCGCACCTCTTCGACGAGCGCCTTGGCTTCTAGCTCGGCCTGCTCATGCACCGATATGAACGGAGTGGGATCGTCCATCTGACCGCGCATGATGGCGATTTTCTTGATGATTTCTGAAATGCCCTGCAGCGCGAGCAGAAAAAAGCCGACCAGCAGGATCGCCTTCGCCGGCCAGATGATCAGCCCGCCGGAATTGTTCGACATCTCCCCGCTGCGATACGACAGCGACACATAGGGAACGAAATAGACCACCATCAACGTCACGAACGGCATCAGGAAGAAGACGTGACCGAAAAGGTCGATCCAGTGCTGCACGCGGCGCGAGAACATGCCGTAGACGATATCGATGCGGATATGGTCGTTCTGCTTCAGCGTGTAGGCGGCGGCCAGCATGAAGGCGGCGCCGAACAGATACCATTGCAATTCCAGCCAGGCGTTCGAGGACATGTCGAACACCTTGCGGATGACGGCGTTGGCGGCGCTTACCAGGATCGCCAGCAGGATCAGCCACGAAACCCATTTGCCGATGAATTCGTTCAAACGGTCAATGGTTCTGGAAAGAGCGAGAAGCCCTGCCATGCATTCCTCCCTTGTGTCAGAGCGCGGCGGTTCCCTGTCCGTCGCGTCGCTGTGGACCAACGGTATGCAGTGCGTGGTCCGGCGGGTCAACACGGGACAGCCCGCATAAACACAGTTGTGAGATGACGGGCGGCAAAATGCTGCCGCATCCTTTGCATGTCCAAGGACATGCGGCGCTTTCACCCAAGCAAAGTCGGGTGCGGCTCAGGCGATCTTCTGTTGGTCGCGGCCGGCGCCGATCAGCACAAGCATGGCGACGAGGAACAGGTACATCCAGCCGTCCCGCCATTCGAGCGGAAAATAGCCGGCCCATAGCGATTCGGCCATGCCGAAAGCGGCGGCGCCCAGTGCCGCCCGCAAAGGCGAAAGATAGCCGCCCACTGCGGTCACGAACAGGATTTTCAACCCGTAGACCAACCCTGTGCCGAAGCTGATGTTACCGTAGTAGAAGGCGGCGAGCACGCCAGCCAGTGCCGCGCAAAGGCCGCCGAAAAGCACCGCACGCCGAAACACCGCACGGACATCGACGCCGCACATCGCAGCCGCCTTGGGATCGTCGGATACGGCGCGCCAGCTCCGGCCGAAGCTCGAATATGCGAAGCCCCAAGCAGCCAGCGCTATGGCCGCCAGTACGGCGGCGCAATCGAGCAATTGGATCAGCGTCAACGTCGCCTTGAAGCTGGCATTCTGCGCGAAGACGATGGTCTGGGCCAGCATTGGCGGCAACCATAGGTCATGGGTATCGGCGGCGATGCGGCTGGCTTCCGACAAGACCAGCAATATGCCGAGCGTCGTCACCACGATGGCGTTGGGCGAGCGGTCGGCCAGCGGTTCGAAGATACTTCGCGACAGGACATGGCTGAGCAGCGCCGCATAAAGGAATGCCGCAGCTACGCCGAGCGCGACCGATGCAAACAGCGTCAGCCACAGCGCCTGATAGCCGAACGCCGCGGTGAGGATCATCGTATGCCCGCAAAAGGCGAACAGCGCGCCATAGGCAAGATTGGTACGGTGCAGGATGCCGTTGGTCAGCACGTAGCCGAAGGCAAGCAATGCGTAGAGCGCGCCCGAATGCAGCCCGTTCAGAACCTGCTGGAAGAAATAGAGCATGCAAGACCCTCTATGCATGCCCCGCAATCGGGGCAGAGGTTTGGGACGAACGATATTCTCAGTACGGCGATCGCCTCAGTGACGAGCGTTGCACCCGGAATCTAACTTGTCAAACGCGAGTTATCAGTTAGATTCGCCATATGACAGTATCCTGGACTCCGCACCGCTTTACCGGTGGCATGCTGGCGCTCGATACGGCGAACACCGTCGTTTTGCGGAACGATCCGGAGAAAACTTTCGACCGTTTCGACGATCCGGCCGAGATCGCCCGCTTTGCCGAAGCGGCGAGTGCCTTTCGCGCCGCCGAGCTCGGCGGCAGGCGGCTCGTAGCGCCGGCGCCTGAAAAGATCGCACCGGTGGTGCTGTCGATTCGCGAGACGACCGATCGGCTGTTTCGCGGCGCGGTATCGAAAGGTGCGATCGACACCGCCGATATGCCTGAATTCCTGGAAGCCTGCGCCGACGGCCTCGCCCATGGCCACACCGAAATCGGCACGCCTGGAAAACCGTTCGGTGATCCGGCAACGCCGATCGCCTTCGAGGCGGCGCTCGCGGTCTCGGCGCTGTCGCTGCTGCGTAGCGACACCATCGCCAGGCTGCGGATATGTCCGAACTGCAGCTGGCTGTTTGTCGACAAAAGCCGCAATTCCAGCCGCCTCTGGTGCGACATGGCGGTGTGCGGCAACCGCCAGAAGGCAAACCGACACTATCGCCGCCGGACCGCGGCCAGGGAGGTCACCAATGTCTAGAAGATTCTCACGCGCGATGATTGTCGTCGCGGCGTTGTTCGCGGCGGCCGCGCTCGGCGCCTGCCGTGATTCCGGCAAGGACCAGCTGTTCGCCATTTCCGGGAAGCTGTTCGAGTTCAACTACCGGCTGGGTATCGCCACCTATGTCATCACCCTCAATCCGCTGCGGCCGGTGGGTGAGGGGCAGGTCGCTGTGGTCTCCTTCCAGAACCCGGCCGGTGGTGATCCGATCATCGTCACCCAGAAAATATGGCCGAAGCTGCCGCATGTGACGCTCACCAGCCCGCCGCTTACCTGCGTTGTCAAGGACAAGCCCTATGCGGTGTCGATCCGCATCGAGGATTCCAGCGGCAAGTTGCTGCAGAGTTTCGCGACCACTCTGACGTCCTCGCTCGACCAGTCGGTCCTGCCCGACCGGCCTCTGGTGGTCGGGCCAGTCTACGAGCTCAACAAGGACTTGGCCGGCCATGTCGACGGCAAGCTGCCCGGTGAACCGAAGCCCAGTTGCCCAAAGGCTGCATGATGCATCACCAGCGGCACTGACCGCCGCCGGAATTTTTCATGCTCGGCCATCCTCCCCGACAGGCGTTTCGTGGCGCCACACGGCCGCGCACGGATCGTTTGTTGCGGACCGCCTGGCACCTTCGATTTTGTTTGACCTCCCCGGCAAGGGAAGAAAGACTGTGGGCACTCGACTCCGACGTTGGCCGCGCACCACCAGGCGCGGCCTCCGCACAGGAAATGCCTGATGACGCTGCACAATGTCGCGCTCGACGACAAGTTCGACCTGGCAAAGGAGCGCATCTTCCTGTCGGGTGCCCAGGCAGTCATCCGCATGCTTCTGATGCAGCGCGAGCGCGACCGCCGGGCTGGCCTGAACACCGCCGGTTTCGTCTCCGGCTATCGCGGCTCGCCGCTCGGCGGCCTCGACATGCAGCTGTGGAAGGCCAGGAACCAGCTCGCGCAGTCGGACATCGTCTTCCAGCCCGGTCTCAACGAGGAGCTCGCCGCCACCGCCTGCTGGGGCTCGCAGCAGGCCGAATTGCTGGGCGAGGGTACCCATGACGGCGTTTTTTCGGTCTGGTACGGCAAGGGTCCGGGCGTCGACCGCTCCGGCGACGTGTTCCGCCACGCCAATCTCGCCGGGTCGTCGAAACATGGCGGCGTGCTGGCCCTGATGGGTGACGACCACATGGCCGAATCCTCGACCAACGCGCATGCCACCGAGTTCCTGTTCGTCGACACCATGGTGCCGATCCTTAATCCGGCCGGCGTCCAGGAGATCATCGACTACGGCCTCTACGGCTTTGCCATGTCGCGTTTTGCCGGCACCTGGGCGGCGATCAAATGCGTCAAGGACAACATCGAATCGACGGCCTCGGTCGATGCCGCGCTCGAACGGCTGAACATCATCGTGCCGGACTTCGACATGCCGCCCGGCGGCCTCAATATCCGTAACGAGATCGACATGCTCGGCCAGGAGGAGCGGCTGCATGAACACAAGCGCGCCGCCGCTTCGGCCTTCATCCACGCCAATGGGCTGAACCGGATCGTCTATTCGGGCGGCAGCAGCGCCAAGCTTGGCATCGTCACCATCGGCAAGAGTTATCTCGATGTTCGCCAGGCGCTGGAGGATATCGGCATCGACGAAGCGGCCGCCAGTCGCATCGGTATCAGGCTGTTCAAGGTCGGCTGCCCGTGGCCGCTCGACCTGCAGCACATCGCCGACTTTGCTCGCGGCCTCGATACCATCGTCGTCGTCGAGGAGAAACGCTCGCTGATCGAGGTGCAACTGCGCGAGAACCTTTACGGCACCGCGACGCAGCCGATCATCGTCGGCAAGAAGGACGAGCGCGGCGACTGGCTGTTCCCGGCCAAGGGCGCGCTCGACCCCAACGATATTGCCATCGCGCTCGGCGAGAGGATTTTGCGAACGATCGGCCCGTCGGAAGAAATCGCCGCGCGGGTGGCGAAGTTGCGCCAGTTCCAGGCGATGCTGGCCGACACGTCAGACATCGCCTCGCGCACGCCCTTCTTCTGCTCCGGCTGCCCACACAATTCCTCGACCAAGGTGCCGGACGGCTCGCTCGCCGCCGCCGGAATCGGCTGTCATTTCATGGCGCTGTGGATGGACCGCAACACCGTCGGCTTCACCGCCATGGGCGGCGAGGGCGCGCAGTGGGTCGGCCAGGCGCCGTTCTCGAAGCGCGAGCACATCTTCCAGAATCTGGGCGATGGCACTTACAACCACTCGGGTGTGCTGGCGATCCGCTTCGCGCTGTCGACCGACGCCAACATCACCTACAAGATCCTCTACAATGACGCCGTCGCGATGACCGGCGGGCAACCACACGAGGGCGGCCTGACGGTGGACATGATCGCAAGGCAGGTGCGCGCCGAGGGCGTGGAGCGCATCGCCATCGTCACCGACGAGCCGGACAAATATACCGGCAAGGTGGAATTTCCCGCCGGCGCCACCATCCATCACCGCGACGACCTCGATCTCGTCCAGCGCGAGTTGCGTTCGGTCAAAGGCGTCTCGGTGCTGCTCTACGACCAGACCTGCGCCGCCGAGAAGCGTCGCCGCCGCAAGCGCGGCACCTTCCCCGATCCCGACAAGCGTATCTTCATCAACGAGCTGGTCTGCGAAGGCTGCGGCGATTGCGGCGTGCAGTCGAATTGCGTCTCGATCCAGCCGGTCGAGACCGAATTCGGCCGCAAGCGCAAGATCGACCAGTCGAGTTGCAACAAGGACTTCTCGTGCGTCAACGGTTTCTGCCCCTCCTTCGTCACCGTCCACGGCGCCAAAATCAGGAAAGCCGAAGGCATAGCCGGCGCGGCCGACCCGCTCGCGGGGGTGCCGGCGCCGGCGCAATTTACGCTCGGTGAACAAGGCTGGGCGGCGATCATCGACGGTGTCGGCGGCACCGGCGTCGTCACAATAGGCGCGGTGCTCGGCATGGCCGCGCACTTGGAAGGCAAGGGCTGCGGCATGATCGACATGGCCGGCCTCGCCCAGAAGGGCGGCTCGGTGTTCACCCATGTCCGCATCGCCCGCACGCCGGACGACATCCACGCCATTCGGGTATCGGCCGGCAAGGCCGATCTCGTGCTCGGCTGCGATCTCGTCGTTTCGGGTGCCAAGAAGGTGTTGGCCGCGGTGCGCGAAGGCCATACCATCTTCCTCGCCAACACTGCCGAGATCATGCCGGGCGAGTTCGCCCGTTCGGCCGATTTCTCGCTGCCCGTCGAGCGGCTGAAGAAAGCGATAAGAACGGCCGCGGGCGACGACAGGACGCATTTCTTCGACGCTACCCGCACCGCCTCCGCGCTGTTCGGCAGCTCGCTTGGCGCCAACATGTTCATGCTCGGCTTCGCCTTCCAGCACGGCGGCTTGCCGCTGTCGGCGGAGGCGGTCGAGAAGGCGATCGAGCTCAACGGCGAGGCGATAGCGATGAATATCGCGGCATTTCGCTGGGGCCGCCGCGCCGCCCACCAGCCGGATTTCGTGCGCAGCCTTCTTGCCCAGCCGGGCAAGGCCACGCAGCATGCCGCCATTGCCGAGACGCTGGACGATATCATTGCTCGCCGCGTCGCCTTCCTGACCGCCTATCAGAACGCCGCCTATGGCAAGCGCTATGCCGACAGACTGGCGGCGCTGCGCAAGGCCGAAACCAATGCTGTGCCCGGGTCGACCGTGGTGACCGAGGCTGCCGCAAAGAACCTGTTCAAGCTGATGGCGATCAAGGACGAATACGAGGTGGCGCGGCTTTATACGGACGGCTCCTTTGCCGCAGAGATCGCAAAGCAGTTCCAGAGCTACGGCAAGCTTGAATTCCATCTCGCACCGCCGATCATGGGCAGGCGCGGCAGTGACGGCAAGCCGAAGAAATCGAGCTTTGGCCCGTGGACGATGAACGGGTTCCGCCTGCTGGCGGCGATGAAGGGCCTGCGCGGCACCGCTTTCGACCTGTTCGGCTACAGCGCCGAGAGGCGTATGGAGCGGCAGCTTCTTGCCCTCTATGAAGCCGACCTGGAGCTTGTCGCCGGCGCGCTGGCGCCGGGCAAGATCGAGGTTGCTGCCGCGCTTGTTTCGGTGCCGGCGCTCATCCGCGGCTTTGGCCACGTCAAGCAGGCCAGTGCCGAAAAAGCCGCCGGCGAACGCCAGCGTCTGCTCGACCGCCTCTCGACGGCGCCGCTGCGGCCGCAACTTCAAGCCGCCGAATAATTCAGCGCTGTGATACGCCTTGTTTACCTGAACTGTAGTTTCCCTGCTTCCGCTGCGTCACCAATGAATGCCAATAGAGCCAGAACCGCTGCTCTAAACCTTTCTTAAGGCCAATGTGACACTGCTGGGTTCCCCAGGGTTGGGATCCAGGCGTGAATCTGAGACGAAAAAACGAGATTCCGGTCGACGTTTACATTCCGTTCGTGGAAACGCTGTTTCGCGACGGGTTCACGCTGTCGATCGGCCTTGTTGCGCAGACGCTCCTCGTCATTCTGGTCTATTGGAAGACCATGGACTTGGCGTATCTTCTAGTTGCCGCTGGGCTCATCATTGTCGGTACTCTGCGCCTTCGCAACATCCGAAAATACGGGCGACTTCCTTCCCCGACGACGTGGGAAGAAGCCCATGATCGCGAAAACGATTACATAATTTTCGGTTCGATGCATGGTTTCATGCTTGGCGCGTTCTGTTTCGTCAGTATCTATCTGGCAAATGACAGCCACGACAACTATGCCGAAATAGCCTCTGTCTGCGTCACTCTGGCATCGGTCACGTCGATTGCCGGCCGCAATTATGGGTCGCCGCGCATGGTTATGATTTTTATCATAACCACCACATGGCCCATATCGCTTGGCTTTATCCTGCGCGGCGATATCTACCACATCATCCTCGGTCTGATGTCGGCCCCTTTTCTGTTTGCGATCAAGCGGTTCGCCGACATCGTCCGCGAAGTCCTGTTTACCGCCCTGTCGGAGGAAAAGAAGGCGAACCGCATCGCGCAGCGTTTCAACCGCGCGCTCAACACCATGTCGCATGGCCTTGTCATGCTTGGTCCCGACGGCCGGGTGGCGGTGGCCAATGCCGAAGCCGCGCACCTGATGTCGCTCAAATCGGCCGATGCGCTGCTAGGCCGCTCGATCCACGGTCTGCTGATGCGCGGCGCTGCAGGCGGCATGCTGGCGCCGAAAGATTGCCGTTACATCGAAGCCCAGCTGACGCGTGCGTTGCGCGAGGGCCGCGACCGCAAGGTCCTGGTCTCGCTCACCAACGGCCAGCACTATGAATTTTCGGCGCGCGAAGGCAGCCAGGAACTGGGCGTCGTCACTTTCGAGGATGTGACCGCCCGGGTCGAGGCGGAAGACAAGATCCGCTTCATGGCGCGCTACGACAGTCTCACCGGCCTGCCCAACCGCGCCTACTTCCACGAGTTGGTGGTGGAAGCCATGGCCTCAGGGGATCCCGAGCGTCTCTGCGGGCTGGTGGTGCTCGATCTCGATGATTTCAAGAGCGTCAACGACACGCTCGGCCATCCGGTCGGCGACGGATTGATCTACGCCGTTGCCGAGCGGCTGGCGGCAGTCGCTGGGCCAGGCATCACCGTTAGCCGCTTTGGCGGCGACGAGTTCATGATCTTCTTCGAGCGCATCGAGGATGAAAGCCACCTGACCGGCCAGGTTGATGAGATCTTTGTCAATCTACAGGGCGAGGTCGATGTCGCCGGCCACGGATTACGCATCCAGGCCAGCGGCGGCGCGGTGCTGTCGCGGGTCAAGGATACCGACGTTGACGCCATGATCGTCAAAGCCGACCTTGCACTCTACAAGGCCAAGGAGCTTGGCAAGAACGGTTGGCGGCTGTTCGAGGCCTCCATGGATGCTGCCTTCCGCAGCCGTCAGCTGATGAAGGCGGACCTGCGCAGCGCCGTGGAAAACAAAGAATTGCGGGTGGTCTATCAGCCGATCGTGGCGATGAGCACGATGCGTATCGCCAGTTGCGAAGCGCTGTGCCGCTGGGATCATCCCGATCTCGGGCCGATTTCCCCCGGTATCTTTATTCCGCTGGCGGAGGAAATGGGGATTATTTCCGACATCAGCACCTTCGTCCTGCATGCGGCCTGCACGGAATGCGCCAAATGGCCGGCCCAGACCAGCGTGTCGGTCAATCTCTCGGCCAAGGATTTCCGCAACCGTGATGTCATCCAGAAGGTTCGCGACGCGCTGGCTGAATCCGGTCTCTCCGCCGGACGTCTGGAGATCGAGGTCACCGAGACGGCGCTGCTCGACGACAAGTCGCTGACACGCCAATATATCGAGGAGTTGAAGCGGCTCGGCGTGCGCATTGCGCTCGACGATTTCGGTACCGGGTATTCGAGCCTCAGCTATCTCCACAAACTGCCGCTCGACAAAATCAAGATCGACCGCTCGTTCCTGATGGATGTCACTCAGAACAGCCGGTCGCTCGAATTGCTCAAGGGCATCGTCAACCTGTCACGGCCGCTGGGACTTTCGGTTACCGTCGAAGGTGTCGAGACCTTCGAACAGCTCAAGATCCTGGCATTGCAGGTCAAGCCGGACCTGGTCCAGGGCTTTCTGTTCGGGTCGGCACTCAGCGCGTCCGGCATCGAGACGATGTCGAGCACCGTCTGGCCCTTCGCCAAGGACATCCAGACGGCAAGGAAGGCGCCGCGGCGCTGACTTCGCGCTGAAAGACCGCGTATTTTAGTATAATTTTATTAATTGTTAACCTTAATGACCGGTAAACGAGCTCCTACTTATTTTCATCTTTACATCTCATGACCCGTCCGTAGTGTCGGCTGGTGGCGGTAATCGCGGGGAATAGAGTTCATGTGTGCCCAGTTGAGTTCGCTCGGCCATGCGGCGGGCGCTGGTGGGAAAGATGCGTCCGAGACCATGTCCAGCTTCGCGCAACATGTTTATGCGCTGCTTGACCGGACGGAGTACCGACGCTGTGAAAGCGGCGAGGACTTCGAAAGCATTTACAGGCTGCGCTACAATTCCTATCGGATGAACGATCTCGTGCCCGAGAATGCGTCCCGTCAGGTCCATGACGAGTTTGACGAACTGCCCAATTGCCATACGTTCGGAATCTACATCGAGGGGCGGCTGGTCAGCACAATGCGCCTGCATAACGTGTCTGCTGATAACGCCACATCACCAGCGCTCAGCGTCTACAAGGACTTGTTGATGCCGCGTCTGGCGGCCGGCGAAGTCTTTATCGACCCGAGCCGTTTTGCCGTGGACGCCGAATGGTCACGGCTTTACCCGCAGATCCCGTATGTGACGCTGCGCCTTGCGGGCATGGCTTGCTTCCATTTCGGCGCGCCTTATTGCATATCCATGATCCGCGAGGACCATGCGGCTTTCTACAAGCGCATCTATCGGGCGCGACCGATCGGCGATGCGCGGCCCTATGCCGGCGTGATCAACTGTTTCGCGCTGCTTTATCAAGCCGATGTCCTGGCGATCAAGAATGAAACCTACGCTCGCTTTCCGTTCTTCCGTTCGACGCCAATGGAGCAGCGCATGTTGTTCGATACGCCCGGTGCCGGCGAACTCGCCCCGCTGACCATCCTGCCCACCGCCAAGTATTTTCGCGAAGCCGCCTGAACGAGCCCATGGAGCCTTCCGGTCGCTTCGGCGTTCTGGGCAAGGGTGCTGGTGGTAGGTCGGCATCGCCGGCGTCCGCCAAGCATCGCTTCGATAGCGATCCGATCAAAGGAACCGATATGACCATTTCCACGCTCGCCCTTACCCCGCTTATCTCGCTGATTGCAGGCGTGCTGATCCTGGTGATGCCGCGGCTGCTCAATTATATCGTCGCCCTTTATCTGATCGTTGTCGGCCTGCTCGGTCTGTTCCCGCATCTCGCCGGCTAACGACATTGGCAATAGCGGACCTGCCGTCCATTGTGATTGGTATCGCCGCGCTCCGCTCCGCCTCGTTTTCAGGCTCGGGTCAGTCATAACCGCTGCGCATGTTGCGCCACATCATTGACGCAGCGATTTCCAGTTTCGCTTGAGACAGTTGGCTGCGGCGATGCGGCAATAGCGCCATTGCCCTTAACGCGGCTTTTCGCTATGTGCCTGAAAGATGTCTTCGAAGGGGTATTCCTATGGCTGAACACACGCCGACCGGTCCTGTCGAACTGGGCGCGAAGATGGACTATGCCGAGCACGACCGCACCTATGCCGGCTTTGTGATGCTGGCCAAATATGGGTCGCTATTTTGCGCCGCCGTGCTTCTGGCCATGGCGTTCGGCTTCTTTGTGGGCGGCTTCTTCTCGGGGACTATCCTGTTCGTGCTGATCCTGGCCGTCGGCGCCTTTATTCTCCGATAGACTCCTCCAACCTTTGTCGAGGGCGCCGCCGGTGGCCGGCCGGCGTCTTGGGTAACGGGTTCCGGCCGAAAGGATCATGCGGTGGGACAGACGGTTTTCATCCCTCGTGAGCTCGACGCGAACGAGCCGCGCGTCGCGGCCTCGCCCGACACGGTGAAACGGCTGGCGGCGCTGGGTTTCGGCGTGGTCGTCGAAGCCGGCGCAGGCACTGCTTCGCGCATTCCCGACGAGGAGTTTGCCAAGGCCGGCGCCGCGATCGGCAAGGCCGGCGATGTTTCCAGGGCTGATGTCGTGCTGAAGGTGCGCCGGCCGAGCGATGCCGAGCTGAAAGCCTATCGGCCGGGCACTGCCGTCATTGCCATCATGGATCCATATGGCAACGATGCTGCCGTCGCCGCGCTGGCCAAGGTTGGTGTTACTGCCTTTTCCATGGAGTTCATGCCGCGCATCACCCGTGCCCAGTCGATGGACGTCCTGTCCAGCCAGGCGAACCTCGCCGGCTATCAGGCAGTGGTCGACGCGGCTGCCGAATATGACCGGGCACTGCCGATGATGATGACGGCCGCCGGCACGGTACCGGCGGCGAAGGCCTTCATCATGGGCGTCGGCGTCGCCGGTCTGCAGGCCATCGCCACCGCGCGCCGCCTCGGCGCCGTGGTCACCGCCACCGATGTGCGCCCGGCCGCCAAGGAGCAGGTTGCCTCGCTCGGCGCAAAATTCCTGGCGGTCGAGGACGAGGAGTTCAAGGCGGCCGAGACGGCCGGCGGCTACGCCAAGGAAATGTCAAAGGAGTATCAGGCCAAGCAGGCGGCGTTGACCGCCGAGCACATCGCCAAGCAGGACATCGTCATCACCACCGCGCTGATCCCCGGCCGTCCGGCGCCGAAGCTGGTCTCGGCGGCGATGGTCGCCTCGATGAAACCCGGCTCTGTGATCGTCGACCTCGCGGTCGAGCGCGGCGGCAATGTCGAGGGCGCCGAAGCCGGCAAGGTGGTGACCACGGCCAACGGGGTAAAGATCGTCGGCCATCTCAACGTTCCCGGTCGCGTCGCCGCCTCCGCTTCGCTTCTCTATGCCAGGAACCTCTATGCCTTCCTCGAGACGCTGGTCGACAAGGCGGCGAAGACGCTTGCCATCAACCACGACGACGAACTGGTCAAGGCGACGATGCTGACCGATGCTGGCAAGATCGTGCATCCGGCTTTCGCAAAGGCTGAGCAGGAGCCGCCAAAGGGCCAATATGTCGAACCACCGGCCATTCCGGCCAGGACGATGGTTGCCGAGGCTTCGGCGAAGCCGGCTGCGAAGAAAACGGCCGCTTCGAGGAAGCCCAAGACCACCGGAGGGATCGCGTGATGGACCAGACCCTGCAGAAAGCCCTCGACCAGCTCGACGAGGCGACAGCTGCCGTGCGGCTCGCGGTGCAGAACCTGGCGGCCGCGCCCGGCACCGAGGCGGCGGGTGACGCCGCTCACGCGCTGTCCGGCGGTGCCATCGATCCCTTCGTCTTTCGCTTCGCCATCTTTGTCCTGGCGATCTTCGTCGGCTACTACGTCGTGTGGTCCGTCACGCCGGCACTGCACACGCCGCTGATGGCGGTCACCAACGCCATTTCCTCCGTCATCGTCGTCGGCGCGCTGCTGGCCGTCGGCATCTCGGCCTCAGGGCTTGCCACCGGCTTCGGCTTCGTTGCGCTGATGCTGGTATCGGTCAACATCTTCGGCGGTTTCCTCGTCACCCAGCGCATGCTGGCCATGTACAAGAAGAAGGAAAAGTAGGCCGCTATGAACGCCAACTTCGCCTCCTTTCTCTATCTGGTCTCCGGCATACTGTTCATCCTGGCATTGCGCGGCCTGTCGCATCCGACCACCAGCCGCCAGGGCAACATGTACGGCATGATCGGCATGGGCATCGCCATCGCCACGACGCTGGCGCTGGCGACCCCTTCGGCCGGGCGCTTCGGCCTCATAGTGCTCGGGCTGCTGATAGGCGGCTCGGCCGGTGCGGTCACGGCACGGCGCATTGCCATGACCTCGATGCCGCAGCTGGTCGCCGCCTTCCACTCGCTGGTCGGTCTTGCCGCGGTCATGGTGGCGGCCGCCGCCATCTATGCACCGGAAAGCTTCGGCATCGGCACCGTCGCCGATATTCATGCCCAGGCACTGATCGAGATGAGCCTCGGCGTTGCCATAGGTGCCATCACCTTCACCGGCTCGGTCATCGCCTTTTTGAAGCTCGACGGCCGCATGTCGGGCAAGCCGATCATGATCGGTGGCCGCCACTTCATCAACGCGGCCCTGGGCATTGCGCTGATCGTGCTGATCGTGCTGCTCGTCACCGCCGAGTCCAAGGTGGTGTTCTGGCTGATCGTTGCCGCCTCGCTGGTGCTGGGTGTGCTTCTCATCATCCCGATCGGTGGCGCCGATATGCCGGTGGTCGTGTCGATGCTGAATTCCTATTCGGGCTGGGCCGCGGCCGCCCTGGGCTTCACGCTCGGCAATCTGGCGCTGATCATCACCGGCGCGCTGGTCGGCTCGTCGGGCGCCATCCTGTCTTACATCATGTGCAAAGGCATGAACCGGAGCTTCATCTCGGTCATCCTCGGCGGCTTCGGCGGCGAGACATCAGCCATTGCCAACGACGGCATCGAGCGCACGGTCAAGCAGGGCTCGGCCGAGGATGCCGCCTATCTGATGATGAATGCGCAAAAGGTCATCATCGTGCCGGGCTACGGCATGGCCGTCGCCCAGGCGCAGCACGCGCTGCGCGAGATGGCCGACAAGCTCAAGGCCAACGGCGTCGACGTCAAATACGCCATCCACCCGGTTGCCGGCCGCATGCCCGGGCACATGAACGTGCTCTTGGCCGAAGCCAACGTGCCTTATGACGAAGTGTTCGAGCTGGAGGACATCAACTCTGAGTTCGCGCAGGCCGACGTCGCCTATGTCATCGGGGCCAATGACGTCACCAATCCCTCGGCTCGTGACGACAAGTCCTCACCTATCTACGGCATGCCAATTCTCGACGTCGACAAGGCGCGCACCTGCCTGTTCGTCAAGCGCTCGCTCGGCTCCGGCTATGCCGGCATCGACAACACGCTGTTCTACAAGGACGGCACCATGATGCTGCTCGGCGACGCCAAGAAGATGACCGAGGAGATCGTCAAAGCGATGGATCACTGAAACGGCGTCGCTGCCAACTCACTGCCGATCGTCGAATACAGCCAGGCTCCGCGCCGGGCTTTTTCTTGGCTGTTACCGGTTCTGAAGCTACGATGCCGACCCGTCGTCTTGCTAACGGAGTCATCGTGGAGGTGCTGGTGCCCGACCCTGGTTCTGCTGCATCGCCGGCCGCCGATCTGACCGCAGCAGAGAAGGCGCCACGCAAGCGCAGCCAGGCGGTAGTGGTCGTGCACGGCATGGGCGAGCAGCGGCCCATGGACACGTTGAGGGAGTTTGTCCAGGCCGTATGGAGCCACGATCCGGCCCGGGCACCGTTCTATGCCCATGTCCCCGATCCGGCCGACCCGATGGGTGCGAAGATCAACCAGAGCTGGATCACGCCCGACAGCCGGACCAATTCGCACGAACTCCGCCGGATCACCACGCCCTATGATGTCGATGGCCGCCGCACCGATTTCTACGAGCTTTACTGGGCCGACATCACCCAGGGCACGACCCGAAGCCGCCTTGCTGCCTGGGTGACGACCCTGCTCTGGCGCAAGCCGGCCGATATTCCGCGCGATGTGCTCAAACTCTATGTCGTCACGCTTTTGGCCACCATCGTCGTCCTCGGCGCGGCGCTGGCGCTCGCAACGTCGACCTGGCAAGGCTACATCTCCTGGACGACCGGTGTGCTTGTCACGGTTCTGGCGTCGTTCGTCATCTGGTCGGTGGACCAGTTTGGCTTGCCTTATTTCGGCGACGTCGCCGCCTATGTGCGGGCCGAAGCGGCAACGGTCGAGAAGCGGGCGCTGGTCCGCGAGCGTGGCCTCAAGCTGCTGAAGCGTCTCATGATGGACGATGCCTATGACCGCATCGTGCTGGTCTCGCACAGCCTCGGGTCGATCATCGCCTATGATCTGTTGCAGATATTGTGGGCCGATTTCAGGCCTAGAAAGTTGGAAGCCATTCGCGACAAAGCGAGGCTGAAGGCGATCCACGCCGTCGACAAGGCGACGCTGGCCGCCGATGCCTCCGCTTGGCCCGACAGCCTCGATGACCTCCCCGCATTCCGGCGCAGCCAATGGGAGCTCTACCGGCAGCTTCGCGTCGGCGACGCCGATCATCCGCTGCCGTGGAAGATCAGCGATTTCGTCACGCTCGGCAGTCCGCTGACCCACAGCGAGTTTCTAGTGACCTACAACCTCGCCGAACTCAGGCGCGGCATCGCCGAGCGCCTGTTTTCGGCATGCCCGCCGATCGCCGACAGGGCGGCGGGCGGGACCATGCTCTACCAGGAAGGGCGCAGCCATTCCGGCAAGCCGCAGCGGGCGGTGCATCATGGCGCGGTGTTTGCCGCGACGCGCTGGACCAATATTTTCGACAGGGGCAATGGCTGGCTGACCGGCGACCCGATTTCAGGGCGGATGACGGAAAATTTTGGTCCCGGCGTGGAAAACATCCAGGTCGAGCTGCGCGGCTCGGGCGGCCGCGTCTTCACGCACAGGCTCTACTGGTCGCTGACGGCGAGCGGCCTCGAGGTCAACGCGCCGGCCGGCGTACAGCCGCGCTCGCACCTTGCCGTGCTGCGCGATGCGGTCGATCTCGGCCGCAAACTGGAAGCTGAGCTGTAGGCGGCGAGCAGCGCACGACAATGCCGCGGCGGCAGTTCAAAGCAAGGTCCCCTTCGGGCGTAATCTTCCCGAAGCGGACCGAGTTCGCTTAGTCACCGATCAACGATTGGTCAGGAAAATCGCTTCCTCGTCGTCGCGCTGCCTGCCGCCAAGTGCTGCAGCCGCGCTGGCAATGAAGGCCCCGACGACCAGCGACAGCGCGCCAATCAGCGAGAAGGTGGCGCCTGCCTTTCTGGCGGTGTCGGCCGCCTGCTGGGCCTTGACCTTGGCGTCCTGCGCTCTGGCGATTACCGTATCGACGCGAGCGGTGGCATCCGCTTCGGACAGGCCTGTGCGGGCGGCCACGAGCCGCGACAGATAGGTCTTGTCGTCGGCCGATATTTCGCCTGCTGCGGCACTCGCGATTAGAATGCGCGATGCCTGCGCCGTTGCCGCAGCGTCGCTCTCCGGATTGGCGGCAGCGAGCCTTGCCGGATCGGCCGGGCGGAACAGCGTATCGACGAAATACGATGTGGCGTTGTCAGTCGAGGCGCTACCCGCGTTTGCAGCAGCACCTGCCGAAGCGCCCATTGCCGCGCCCGATGCCACAGTCGAAGCAGCCTGGACACCGGTACCTATCGCGGCCGAAAGCGCCGTGCCGAGCACGCCGGCGACGAGCAGCGTCGCCAGCGCCCAGGCCAGGAAGCCGTGAGCGGTATCGCGGAAGAAGACTTCATCGGTGTGGATGCCGACCCATTTGGTGCGCAGGCGTCCGGCGAGGTAGCCGCCCAGGGCCGACGACAGCCACTGCACGACGATCAGCCAGACGGCGGTGGAAACGGCGAAAGTGGTGACTGACGCACCCGAGCCGGACCATGGCGACACCATGCTCAGCCCAAGCCCGGAGCCGAGCAGCATCAAGATGAAGGTAAGCGTTGACGCAGCAAAGGCGCCGGCGACGATTGGCCCCCAGCTGACAGCAGTGGAAGCGGATTCCGTCGGGGCGGAAACGTCGACAGCTGTTACGGTGGACTGCATCGAAGCCTCCCTACCGTGCGAACAGCATGATCAGAATAATGATCGGAATTGGGACTCCGAGAAGCCAGAGCAAAATGCCACGTCCCATGGATGCCTCCTGCGGCGATTGTGATCGACTACAATGCCTTGAAAGCCTTTCCGTTCCGGCGGTCCTGGTGATCTTTGTTGCGTTGCAGCAGCCGTATTGGTGCGCCAAGGCGCACCAATGCACTTCATGCCTGCTGGCTGGGTATCTCGGCCTTGGCTCAGATGTCCAGATTGGCAACCGACAGCGCGTTTTCCTGGATGAATTCGCGCCTTGGCTCGACCTCGTCGCCCATCAGCCGTGAAAACAAGCTGTCCGCATCAGTCGCGTCATTGACCTTGACCTGTAACAGCGAGCGCACATTCGGGTCGAGCGTCGTTTCCCAGAGCTGCTCGGCGTTCATTTCGCCAAGGCCCTTGTAGCGCTGCATGGTCAGGCCCTTGCGGCCGGTGGCAAACACGGCATTGAGCAGTGCCAGCGGCCCCGAAATGGTTTCCGAGACATCCTTGCGGCGCAGCACCGGCGGCTCGCCGTAGATTTCCGCCAGGCGCGGCGCATAGCGGTCGAGCTGGCGTGCGTCGGCGGAATTGATCAGCGCCAGGTCGAGATGCGCGAACTCCTTGACGCTGCGCACCGTTCGCTCGAAGACATAGCCGCCAATGCCCTCGTTCGAGGTCGACATGCGGCCGATCCAGCCGCGCTCGGTATCCTCGGCGATAATGTCGAGACGACGGGCAACACGCTCGGCCGTCTCGTTGGCGCGGCGGAGGTCGGTGAATATCTCCGGGTTGAGCGCGCCGGCAATCGCTGCCTGCTCGACCACGCCTCTGTTATAGCGCGTGTGCAATCCGTTGATGAGCTGGCGGACAGCCAAGGCGTCGTCGATGGCACTGCGCAGGTCCTGCCCGGCCCGCACCTCGCCTGTGCTGAGCGCAAGCGACGCTTCTTCCAGCCCGGAGCCGATCAGGAATTCCTCGAAGGCGGCTTCGTCCTTGATGTATTGCGAGCTCTTCCCGCGCGTCACCTTGTAGAGCGGCGGCTGCGCGATGTAGAGATGACCGCGTTCGATCAGTTCCGGCATCTGGCGGAAGAAGAAGGTCAGCAGCAAGGTGCGGATGTGGGCGCCGTCGACATCGGCGTCGGTCATCAGGATGATCTTGTGGTAGCGCAGCTTGTCGGCGTTGAACTCGTCCTTGCCGATCGAGGTGCCGAGCGCGGTGATCAGCGTGCCGATCATGTCGGAGCCGAGCATGCGGTCGAAGCGGGCGCGCTCGACATTGAGGATCTTGCCGCGCAGCGGAAGAATGGCCTGGTTCTGGCGCGAACGGCCGCCCTTGGCCGAGCCGCCGGCGCTGTCGCCTTCGACGATAAAGATCTCGGATTTCGCCGGATCGCGCTCCTGGCAATCGGCCAGCTTGCCGGGCAGCGAGGTGACGCCGAGCGAACTCTTGCGGGTGATGTCGCGTGCCTTGCGCGCGGCTTCCCGCGCGGCAGCGGCCTGGATGACCTTCTCGATGACCGCCTTGCCCTCGGTCGGGTGCTCCTCGAGCCAGGTGCCGAGCGCTTCGTTGACAAGCCCTTCGACCACCGGGCGGACCTCGGACGACACCAGCTTGTCCTTGGTCTGCGAGGAGAATTTCGGGTCGGGAACCTTGACCGACAGCACCGCGGTCAGCCCTTCGCGGCAATCATCGCCGATCAGCGCCACTTTTTCCTTCTTGGTCAGGCCCGAGGAGTCGCCATAGCCGGTTATCTGGCGCGTCAGCGCACCGCGGAAGCCTGCCAGATGCGTGCCGCCGTCGCGTTGCGGGATGTTGTTGGTGAAGGCCAGCACGTTTTCATGGTAGCTGTCGTTCCACCACATGGCGACTTCGACCGTGATGCCGTCGCGCTCGGCGCGGATCGAGATCGGCTTGTCGAGCAACGGCTTCTTCGTCCGGTCGAGATATCGGACGAACTCTTCCAGCCCGCCATCGTAGTGCAGTTCATGGCGCACGATGTCGGCATGGCGGGCATCGGTCAAAACGATGCGCACGCCGGAGTTCAGGAAGGCGAGCTCGCGCAGCCGATGCTCCAGCGTACCGTAGTCGAATTCGACCATGGTGAAAGTCTCGGACGACGGCAAAAACGTGATTTCGCTGCCGCTGCGCCCTTCATAGGTGCCGGGGACCTTGTCTTGTTCATAACTGCCGGTGATGCGCAGCGGCGCGTCGGCATTGCCATGCGTGAAACTCATCTCGTAGATATGGCCGTTGCGGCGGATCTTCAGTTTCAGCCAGGCCGACAGGGCGTTAACGACCGACACGCCGACGCCGTGCAGGCCGCCTGAGACCTTGTAGGAGTTCTGGTCGAACTTGCCGCCGGCATGCAGCTGCGTCATGATCACTTCGGCCGCTGAAATGCCTTCGCCGGTGTGGATATCGGTCGGAATGCCGCGGCCATTGTCGATGACCGTCACCGATCCGTCCGGATTGAGCGTCACCGTCACCAGGTCAGCATGGCCGGCCAGTGCTTCGTCGATGGCGTTGTCGACCACCTCATACACCATGTGGTGCAGGCCCGAGCCGTCGTCGGTATCGCCGATATACATGCCCGGCCGCTTGCGAACGGCATCCAAGCCCTTCAAAACCTTGATGGAATCGGCGCCGTATTCGGCTTCAACGCCGTTGGCGATGTCGGTCTGGTCGCTCATGAAAACCTGTCTGATTGATGCCGTGTGCAGAGCGCGAAAAATCGGCTTCGAATCGCGCATTTCTAATGTCGTAGATATAGGCGCAAAAGGCGGTTTTTCCAAGGTTTGCAGGCATTTCGGAACGGAATGGCCATCGCGTGAGCCGGCTACCGGCGCCTGGCTTCGATCCTGGCCAGCCGCTCACGTAAAAACTTGATCATGAACTTGTGGCGCGGTGCCAACCGGCCGCTCCGGTCGAGCTCGAGCGTCATGTCGAGCGCCTTGGAAAGCACAGCCTTCGGGTCCTTTGCGACTTGGGCGTAGTCGATATAGGCGACCACCAGGTCGCGCTGCCAGGTGGCGTTGTCCGGATCGGACCGGGCAAGTTTCTGACGAATGGCCAGGCTGTCCTGAAGGGCTTGCCGGGCGCCCCTGACGTCGCGCTGCCTGAGGCGCACCGTGGCGACTTCGGACAGCGTTATCGACAAGTCCCGTTGCCAGTCGGAATTGGCGGGATCGAGCTTGGCCAGCCTCTGCGCAATCGCGTAGCTGTCCAGATAGGCTTTCAGCGCGCCTTTGTGGTCGCCCTGTATCGCCAGGACGCCGGCGACTTTCTCGATGCACACGGACAGGTCGCGCTGCCATTCGGTGTTGTTCGGGTCGCCGGCGGCGAGCACGCTGGCCTGCGAAAGTGCCTCACGATAAGCCGAAAGTGCCGCCGGCCAGTTCTGCTGGTCGCTTAGCGCATTGCCGATTTTGGCGTTGCCGACCGACAGGTCGCGCTTCAACTCGGTGTCGTCCGGATCGCGTTTCGCCAGTTGCTTGACGATCGCCAGACCTTCCTTGTAGGCCGCCAGCGCCCCGGCGGCGTCGCCGCGTTCGCGCAGCAGGTCGCCTATCGTATCGTGGCTGACCGAGACGTCACGCTGCCGGTCGGCGTCTCCCGGTTTGTCCGCCGCCAGCGCCAGCCGCACCTTCAGGCTCTCTTTATAGGCCGCCTGTGCGTTGTCCAGTTGGCCTGCGATATGGGCAAGGTGACCGATCTCATCGTAGGTGATGGTCAGGTCGCGCTGCAGTTCGGCACGGTCGGGCTCTCCGGCGGCGAGCTGCTTCTTGATCGACAGGCTTTCCTGGTAGACCTCTGCGGCGCCGGCCAGATCGCCTTGCGTCGCCAATACGTTGCCGATCTTGTCGTCGGCCATGGCGAGGTCGCCGAACCACTCCAGATTGTCCGGTTCTGCCTCGGTCAGGCCCTGCAGAATGGTCTTGGCGGTCTCATAATTCTGCAGCGCTGACGGCAGATTGCCTTGCGCCATCCGCACGTTGCCGAGCTTGACGTGGCTGACGGCGAAGTCGCGCTTCACGTTGGGATCGGTTTCATGATGCGACCGCCGCTCGAGATCGGCTTGCAGCGCCTCGAAGGCACGGCCGGCCGCATCGATATTGCCGACCGTGGTATAGAGCTTGCCGAGCTCGTCCAGCGTGCGGATCAAGCGGTCGGCGTCGTCGAGCGACAGCACCACCTGTCCGGCTTCGCCATAAAGCGCCAGCACGGATTCATAATCCTTGATGGCTGTGGCGTAGTCGAGGTCGGCGCGCGCGGCCCCGCCGGACAGATAGCGCGTTGCGGCCTCGGAGAGCGTGCGGCTGACGAAATTGGCCTTCAGCGCGTTGCGCGAGACATTGTCGATCTCGGCTGCTTCGGCGAGCTTTTTCCGCGCGGCATCGAACGCTCCCAGCGAAAGCTGCTCTTCGGCCTGCCGGCGCAACGCTGCCACCCGCAGATCGTCGGAGCCAAGGGTCTGCATTTCGCTCCGCACCTTGACGAAGGCGTCGGCTGCCTCACGCAGCCTGGTGTTCAGACTGTCTGCGGAGAGATGGCCGGCATCGGAACTGATCAACGCGCCATAGAGCGGCGCCAGCGGCATATCGGCGTCGCTGGCGATCTTTTCCACCTCGCCGCGCATCGCGGGCGTCACCTCGGCCATGGCAAGCAACAAGCGTTCGCGCTCCGGCAGTTTCTCCTGGGCTGTCGTGGCGAAGAACAGCTGCGGCAGGCCGCTCTCGACATAGGGCAATTGCTTGCCGCGCGAGAGGTCGTAGACCTCCTGTTGCACGAGCGTCAGTACGGAGCGTATCTCGAGCCCATCGGTGCTGAGATATTTCGTCAGCGCCGCGGTGAACGGCGAATTCTGGCCCGTCCCATCCGCTGCGGTCTCGCCCGGCGCCGCCGAAAAGGCAAACAGGATGTTTTCTGCCCGCCCGATGCGGCCAAGGCCCGGCCGGACCTTGTCGCTGACCTCTTTTACCGGCGCCGTTGCGCCGCGGCCTTCGCCGCCCGTAGCCGCAAACGGATCGCTGCGGCAGGCATCGAGCACGATCAGTCCGACCTTGCTGGTGGCGGCGACGGTCGCGCGGATCTCCTCCAGCGGCAGGCTGGTCCTTTCCAGCGTAGCGAGCGACGACGCGTCTGCATCGACCGGCAGGAGCCGATTCTCGCCGGCGATCTCGACGCCGTGGCCGGAGAAGAACACCAGTGCCACGTCGGCGCCTTTGGCATCCTCGCGGAAATCGTCGAGCGCCCGGCGCATGCGCCGCAGGTCGCGGTTGGTTTCGAGGAAGACCTCGAAACCAAGCTTCCTCAGCACCGTTCCCATGACCTCGCCGTCATTGACGGGATTGGCGAGCGGCCGGATCAGCCGGTAGTCGTTCTCGGCGACGACCAGCGCAACGCGCCGCTCCGCCACGGCAGCGGAGGCCGTCGAGAGGATCAGCAGCAAGGCAAACAGAAGACGCAAATCGAACCGCCCCGGCTCGGTCATTTGCCGGAGCATTCCATCTCTTTATGGCATGAGCAAGTTGCGGCATCGGCAAGCTGGGCCGTTCGCGTTGTCAGCCGACCCGCATCGGCTTCAGCGCTTCGCTCCAGCGGAACAGCTCGTCCAGCATGGTCCTGGCCCCGCCGAGCACCTGCTCGCTGGGCAGGAAGGCGCCGGTCTCGTCGAGCAGCTTCTGGTACATCGGCAGCGCCACGCCTTCCGGAATCGGCATGACACCGACGGCGGTCAGCAACGGTTTGACCGCCTGCGCCGCTCGTAAGCCGCCGGAGACACCGCCGTAGCTGAGGATGGCGGCCGGCTTGTATCGCCATTCCCTGAGCAGGTAGTCGACCGCGTTGACGATCGCGGGAGCGGTGAAATAATTGTACTCCGGCGCCACGAAGACGAACGCGTCGGCGGCGTCGATTGCTTTCGACCAGGCTTTCGTGTGGCTGTTTTCGTATTTGCCGAGTCTCGGATGATGCGGCTCGTCCAGCACCGGCAGGTTGAATGCGGCGATGTCAGTGAGCACCGGCTCGAATTTGCCATGCTCGCGCGCAAAGCTCTCCAGCCACTTTGCGAAAGCGGGTCCGGCGCGGCCCGGCCGCGTGCTGCCGATGATGACGTTCAACTGGTGCTTCAAGGCAGGCTCCCGCCGGTTCTGACATCTGTGGTGCTGCCACCTAAGACACGCAGCCGGACACAGCAAGCAGGCACTTTCCGGTGCCCGGGTCACATTCCAGAGAGCGGATGCATCACCTTGTCGTCCGCTCACATGGACGCCTGCCTTGCCCGCCACTACATTGAGGTGTCAGCGGAGCAAGTCATGGACAGTCAGCCCGTCCCCTTCGTCCCGCCGGTGCCGAAGCCGCGCACCGCGCCGCCCTCGACGCTGGAGATGATCCGCATCGTCTACCGCAATCCGCTCGAACTGTGGGGCGAGCCGACCTACAACGAGCCCTGGATTTCGGTGACCGGCATCGGCGGGCCGCTGGTCATCGCCAACGACCCCG
This sequence comes from Mesorhizobium sp. M0698, assembly GCF_040320455.1. NCBI lineage: Bacteria > Pseudomonadati > Pseudomonadota > Alphaproteobacteria > Hyphomicrobiales > Phyllobacteriaceae > Mesorhizobium > Mesorhizobium sp. M0698. Next base: position 336,446 of record NZ_JAMYPQ010000003.1, read on the forward strand.
GTCTCATTCGCCACGTGCTGGTCGATAACGCCAAGAACTACAAGATGGCGACGGTTCGCCAGCTGATCCTGCGGCCGATCCTGCGCGACGGCTTGCTGACCGCCGAGGGCGAGGTGTGGAGGCGTTCACGCAAGGCCATGGCGCCGGTGTTCACGCCGCGCCATATCTTCGGTTTTGCCGAGCCGATGCTGAGGCGCACGCGGGAGTTCGTCACGCGCTACGAGGGCGGCGGCACGTTCGACATCGCTCACGACATGACGCTGCTTACCTTTGACATCCTGGCCGAGACGCTGTTTTCCGGTGAGATTTCAGGCGAGCCGGGCAGCTTTGCCAAGGAGATCGACCGCCTGTTCGAGACCATGGGTCGGGTCGATCCGCTCGACCTGTTGCGGGCACCCGATTGGCTGCCGCGTCTGACCCGCATCCGCGGCCGCAAGACCATGGCCTACTTCCGCAAGATCGTCACCGACACGGTGCAGATGCGCGAGGCGCGGTTGAAGCGTGATCCGGACACGGTGCCGCAGGATTTTCTCACGCTGCTGTTGAAAGCGGAGGGACCGGGCGGGCTGACCCGGGCCGAGGTCGAGGACAACATCATCACCTTTATCGGCGCCGGCCACGAGACTACGGCCAGGGCGCTCGGCTGGACGCTCTACTGCCTTGCCGAAGCGCCGTGGGAGCGCGAAAAGATCGAGCACGAGATCGATGCCGTGCTGGCGCGTGAGCCCGACCCGACGAAATGGCTCGACGCCATGCCGCTCACCCGTGCCGCCTTCGAAGAGGCGCTCAGGCTCTATCCGCCGGCGCCATCGATCAACCGCGAACCGATCGAGCCCGAAACCTGGAACGGCCTCTACATACCGCGACGTGCCGCGGTGCTGGTGATGCCGTGGGTCGTCCACCGCCATCGCAAGCTGTGGGACAGGCCCGACGCCTTCATGCCGGAACGCTTCCATCCGGGAAACCGCGAGAAGATCGACCGTTTCCAGTATTTGCCGTTCGGCGCCGGGCCTCGCGTCTGCATCGGCGCCAGCTTTGCCATGCAGGAGGCAATCATCGCGTTGGCGATCATGCTGTCGCGCTATCGTTTCGATACCACCGCGCAAACCCGCCCCTGGCCGGTGCAGAAGCTGACGACGCAGCCGCAAGGCGGGCTGCCTATGCAGGTTACCAGGCGCGCGGCGTAGGCAACCCGACGTCCGTTCGTGTTATGCGGCGGACTTGCGTTGGAACTGGCCGGCGGCGCGGTAGCGCCAGAGATAGCTGGGCAGGATGGTTCCGATCGACCGCGGCTGGATACCGAGGCCGGCGAGCGTCCTGTTGTCCTTGACGGCGGCATCCGACACCACATTGTGCTGGCGCAACAGCAGGACCTGGTCCTTGGTCAACAACGGATTGGGCAGCAGCCCGAGAATTGATGCCTGGAAGTTCGCCAGCCACCATGGCACGGGCAGCAAAAACCGCTTGCGTTCGATGATGACAAGCAGCTCTTGCATGCATTCCTTGAAGCTAAGCACCTGCGGCCCGCCGAGTTCATAGATCCGGCCGCCCTGGACCTTGCCGTCGACCGAGTGTGCCACCGCTTCGGCGACGTCGCCGACATAGACCGGCTGGAATTTCGTCTGCCCGCCGCCGATCAGCGGCAGCACTGGGGAAAAGCGAGCCATGTTTGCAAAGCGGTTGAAGAAACCGTCCTCCGGCCCGAAATTGATCGATGGCCGAAAGATCACGGCGTCCTGGACCGTCTCAAGAACGGCCTTTTCGCCGAGCGCCTTGGTACGCGCGTAGTCCGATTGCGCGTGGAGATCCGCACCCAGAGCCGAGATATGGGTGAGGCCGGCGCCGACGGCGCGCGCCGCTTCAGCGACAGCCCGCGCGCCGAACTCGTGGACGGCAGTGAATTTCTGCCGGCCGGCCTCATGCGCGATCGCCACCAGATTGACGACATGGTCCGCGCCTTGCACGGCGCGGTCGACCGACCAGCGCACCCGGACATTGGCTTGCACCGGCTGGATCTGCCCGACATTGCCGAGCGGCTGCAGGTGGCCGGCGAGATCGGGCCGGCGGCAGGCGACCCGGATGCGGTAGCCGCGCTTGGCCAGCGCCCGCACGACATGACGACCGACAAAGCCGGAGCCGCCGAACACGACCACGAGCTTTGGGGTCTGCAGGATTTCGGTCATGGCTGGCTCCGGCGGCTATCCAGATGGCTTGGTTGAAGCCGTTTCATAGTCGGTTTCGCGCCAAAGGCAAAGGGCGACCATCGGTCGCCCGGCATTGTTGAAGCATGATTTCCAGTATCCGTTGGAAACGGCAGAAAACCCGCCGACGCCGGGCTTTAGGGTAACTCCATTCGGGACAGGAACCTTTGTTCCGGCCGGCGATTTTAGGATGTATGGTTTGATTCCGAATGGAGGATATTGCCGATGACGACAAAACGCGTTGCGATCTTCGCTCTGGCTTTCGCAACAGGCTGCAGCATTGGTGCCTCGGCATTCGCGGCAAACCGGCATCACCACCAAGCTCAACCCGAACGCTACGTTCCGGCCAACGGCAACATCATCGACATTCTGTTCGGTGGCCCGCGCTACTATGACAACCACCTGTTCACGACGGCCGCCGAACCCTGCTCCTACAACAGGGTAGGGCCGGACGCGAATGCGGCGAACGTCATCAACGATCATTATTGCGGGAAGTAGGCTCGCGCTGCCGGATCGGCAGGCGTTCTCAGCCGCTCATCGGACAAACGAATTTCTTCAGGACGAATAGCGGGCGGCGAATTCGGAAATGCGCTGCACCACGGCTTTCGGCGCGCTTATGCCGCGCGCCGCCGCCTTCTCCGCGGCCTCGGCCCGGGCACGCCCCGGCACATGCACGCCATAGCGCCGCCGCAGCCGGTTGAGTTGATCCTTCATCCGCTTTTCGAAGTCCGGATCGAGCAGCTTGGGCTCGACGGCAAGCACGAACAGGCCGGTCCCCGGACTGTCCGGCCCGCCGCTGAACCATGGCGCATCGAGCGACCAGTTGGCGCCCGACAGGCCCGCAGCCAGCACCTCGACCATCAGCGCGATGTTGGCGCCGCGCTGGCCGCCGAAGGCAAGCATGGCGCCCTTCATTGCAGCTGCCGGGTCCGTGGTCGGATTGCCGCTCGCATCCAGTGCCCAGCCTTCGGGTATCTTCTTGCCGTCCTCGGCCGCCTTGCGGATGTTGACGAAGGCGGTGGCGCTCGACGATTGGTCGATGACCAGCGCCGCCCCGTCCGCGGCGGGTGCCGCAAAGGACATCGGGTTGGTGCAGTAGACCGGCTTGACCGAGCCCGAGCCGGCAAGCACGGCCGGGCCGTTGGTGGCGGCGAACGACACCAATCCCTGCGCGGCCAGCCGTCCGGTGAAATAGCCGAGCGCGCCGCACGTATAAGCATTCTTCTGCGAAAAGATGGCGACGCCGAACAGCCGCGCCGCCTTGGCGAGGTCATCGATCGTGCGGTCGAAACCGGTATGCGCTAAGCCGCCGCGCGCATCGGAAAGATAGACCGCGAGCGCCGGCCTGGTGATCACCGGATCGGCGTTGCCGTCGATACGGCCGGCCTCCAGTGCTTCAAGATAATCGATAAAGTGCGAAAGCCCGACGATCGACAGTCCTTCCGCCTCGGCCGCGACGATCGAGGCAGCCAGCGACTGCGCCGCCTCTTCGTTGGCGCCAGCGCCAAGTGCGGCCATCCGGCACAGCCCTGTCGCCTGGTCGAGACTGAGTTGCATTGTGATTGCCATGGATATCTGAGGGAATGGGTGAATGGTAAATGGTGAGTGGGACTTAGCCGGTAACACTACGGGCTACTCACTACTGACTATTCACCATTCACCATTCACCTAACCAATCTTGTTCGGAATCCGCGCCTCGATCTTGCCCAGGGTGAAGACGAGGATGCCGGTGATCGCCATATAGATCAACGCCAGGAGCAGCAAGGGTTCATAGGTGAGGTAGGTATCCTGACGCACCTTTGAAGTGACGGCGAATATGTCGATCACGCTGATGGTCGCCACCAGCGGCGTCGATTTCAGCTGCAGCACGATTTCGCCCGTCAGTGTCGGAAGCGCGCGGTAGAAGGCCTGCGGCAGCCAGATTCGCCGGAAAATCCTCCAGCGGCTCATGCCGAAGGCGCGGGCGGCTTCCAATTGGCCTTTCGGTACGCCGGCAAAAGCGCCTCGCATCACCTCACCCTCATAGCCGGCGAAGGACAGCGTCAGCCCGAGCACGCCATAGGGCCATGCCTGCCTCAGATAGGGCCACATCCAGGACTCGCGAATCCATGGATATTGTGGAAACAGCGAGCCCAGCCCGTAATAGAGCAACCAGAGCTGCAGCAGCAGCGGCGTTCCCCTGATGACGGTGCAGAAGGCCTTGGCGGGCGCCGCGAACCAGAAAGAGCCTGCGGCTTGTGCCAGTCCGAGCGGCATGGCGAGCAGGAAGCCCAGCGTGCAGGTGACGGCAAGAATCCACAGCGCGCGCCAGATGCCGAGCAATCCCATCCCGTAATATTTCGGCAGCCAGTCCCAGCGCATGAAGACGGCCGCCGCCAAAACCAGCCCCAGCGCGATCAGGATCAGCGCGATACGATGCGGCTTCAGCCACAGCGAAGCGCGTGCGGCTATCTCGACGGCCGCTTCGCCAGTCATCACCGGGCCGGCCATCAACGGGCCTCCTTGAGCGACGGCATGCCGCGGCGGGCCCAGCTCTCGATGCGGCCGATGATCAGGTTGGAGACCAGCGTCAACAGAAGGTAGATCGCGCCGGCGGCGACAAAGAATGTCAGATAGGCTTTGGTGACGCCGGCCGCCTGCCGTGTCGCCAATGTCAGCTCGAAAAAGCCGACGACCGCCAGCAGGGCGGTGTCCTTGGTGGCGATCAGCCAAAGATTGGCAAGGCCGGGTATGGCGAACGGCAGCATCGCCGGCAGCGTGATGCGCCGCAGCAGCAGGCCGGGAGACATGCCATAGGCGCGCGCGGCTTCGATCTGGCCCTGCGGAATGGCGAGGATCGCCCCGCGGATCACCTCGGTCGAATAGGCGCCCTGGACGAAGCCGAGCACGGCAATGCCGGCCGCCAGCCCACTAATGTCCATGCGCTGATAGCCCATTGCCGTCAGCATCTGATTGATCAGATCGGTGCCGGCGTAATAGAGCAGAAGGATCAGCACCAGCTCCGGCACGGCGCGCACGACTGTCGTATAGACTGCCAGGAGATCTCGCACCACCGGACCACCATACAGCTTGCCGGAGGCGCCGCCGATGCCGATCAAAAGGCCGAGACAGGTGGCGCCGACCGCGATCTCGATCGTATGGAGCAGCCCGACGATGAGCGTTCCACCCCAGCCCGGCGGCGTGGGCGAGAGAAGCGCGATGGCGGAGGCGGCCCAAGCCGGAACAAATGCGTCGATCAGCGTCGCCCTCGAATTGCTGGCGCTAAAACCGCCGGCGATCTCCGCCCGCGGAAGCACGCGTCGATGGATTTCGACTAACCACGCGGCTCTATCGGGGCCGTGTGGTTAATCGCTCATGGATGAGGCCGTCAGTTCGACTGCGTGTCGGCACCGTAAATGTCGAAGTCGAAGTACTTCTTCGAAATCTCGTCATATTTGCCGTTGGCGCGGATGGCCTTGATGCCGGCGTTGATCTTTTCCTTCAACTCGGAGTCTTCCTTGCGGACGCCGGCGCCGACGCCGGGCCCGAGAATGGCCAGATCCGGCGCGACCATGCCCTTCAGATCGCAGCATTGCTTGCCCTGGTCCGATTTTAGGAAGGCGTCGAGGGCAATGGAATCGGCCTGCACCGCGTCGACCCGGCCGGCGGCAAGATCCTGGTTGGCCTCGTCCTGGGTCTGGTATTCCTTGATTTCCGCCGCGTCGGCGAAGTGCTTCTTGGCGTAGTCGGCGTGTACGGTCGAGACTTGGACGCCGATGATCTTGCCCTTGAGGTCCTCCGGTGTTGAGCCGAACTTCTGGTCCTTCGGCCCGATGATCGCAGTCGGGGTGTTGTAATATTTGTCCGAGAAGGCGATCGTCTTCTCGCGCTCGGCGGTGATCGACATCGAGGCGGCGATAAGATCGATCTTCTTGGTCGTCAGCGCCGGAATGATGCCGTCCCAGGCGACGGGGGTGATGACGCAGTCGAGCTTCTCCTCGGCGCAGACGGCATCGATGAATTCGATCTCCCAGCCGACCCATTTGCCGGAAGCGTCCGGCGAGGCGAAGGGCGGATAGGGTTCGGCGGCGACGCCGATCTTGACCGGATCGGCCTTGGCCACGCCCATCGCGGCAACGCCGAGCAGCAGCGCTGCGGCAAAGGTCTTGAGAATAATCTTCATCGTCATGACTCCCAGTTTTGTTGTTGTTCCCGGTTTTCGTCCGCCCACAGTTTAACTGATGTTGCGGATGAACTGCTTCAGCCTTTCGGATTTTGGTGCGCCGAAGATCTGTTCCGGCGGCCCTTCTTCCTCGACCAGCCCGTTGTGGAGGTAGACGACATGCGTCGCGACCTCGCGGGCAAACTTCATCTCATGGGTAACCAGCACCATAGTGCGGCCTTCGCGCGCCAGGTCGCCGATCACCTTCAGCACCTCGCCGACCAGCTCCGGGTCGAGCGCCGAAGTCGGCTCATCGAACAGCATGACGCGCGGGTTGATGGCCAGCGCCCTGGCGATCGCGGCACGCTGCTGTTGGCCGCCCGACAGATAAGCGGGATAGACGTCGCGTTTTTCGGCCAGGCCGACGCGGGCGAGCAATTTTTCCGCCTCGCCGATCGCCACATCGCGCTTGACGCCGAGCACATGCACGGGAACCTCGATGACGTTCTCGATCAACGTCATGTGGCTCCACAGATTGAAGTTCTGGAAGACCATGCCGAGCTTGGAGCGGATGCGTTCGATCTGCTTGCGGTCGGCGGGCACGGTGTGGCCGTAGCTGTCGGCCTTCAGCTTTATCTCTTCGCCATTGACCCGGATGATGCCGCTGGTCGGGTTCTCCAGGCAGTTGATGCAGCGCAGCAGCGTCGATTTGCCCGAGCCGCTGCCGCCGATGATGGCGATCACCTCGCCATCGCGCGCCGACAGCGAAACGCCCTTCAATACATGCAGCTTGCCGAAATTCTTGTGCAGGTTCTCGACGTGGATGGCTTCGGCAGCGCCGTTCTGCGCCGTATGCTTCAGGGCGGTGGCCGGCGCTGTCATCGTCGCGGCGCCCCGCGGAGCAGCCGAGGCAGTCCTTGCTGGAATTTTTTACCCATTACCCGTCACTGGACAGCGTTCCGATTCTCAAGATGGACCGTTCCGCTTGCCTCCGTCAACCGCAGTTTTTGGACCATTGATCACGGCCTGCCGAGTGGCTATTGGCAGGAGGGGCGCGTTTCAGGAGAACTTAGTGGGCAAAGCATACGGGTCGCAGTCGATGGCCGGGCCGCTGCAGCGCGTGCTGATGCGCTCCGCCGCCAGCGCCATGCGTCGGGCCGAAGCGCTGGAGTGGCACTATGGCCCCGGCTTCGATCCACAAAAAGCGGCAACCCAGCATGATGCACTGGCCAGGCTGATTTCTGTCTCAGGTGCCGAAATCGAATGGCTGAGCGACGCCGATGACGGGCTTGCCGATTCGGTCTTTACCCACGATCCGTCGCTGATGACCGACCATGGCGCGGTCATCCTTGCCATGGGCAAGGCGCTGCGCCGGCGAGAGCCCGGCCTGCACGAGGCAGCCTACGGGCGCATGGGCATCCCCACCCTCGGCCGTATCGAGGCTCCCGGCCAGGTCGAGGGCGGCGACTGCGTGTGGGTGGATGCAAACACGCTGGCCGTCGGCCGCGGCGTGCGCACCAATCAGCACGGCATCCAGCAGCTCTCCAACCTGCTTTCACCCAAGGGCATCCAGGTCTATGGCTTCGACCTCCCGCTCTGGCAGGGCGAGGAGGCCTGCCTGCATCTGATGTCGGTGATCAGCCCGCTCGCAGACGATCTGGCGCTGGTCTATGCGCCCCTCCTGCCGGTCGCCTTCCACCAGATGCTGCGCGAACGCGGCATTCGGCTGGTCGAGGGCGACGCCGACGAATTCTTCGCCTCGAATGGGCTCAGCCTGAACGTGCTGCCGACCGCGCCGCGCCAGGTTATCGCCGTTGCCGGTTTTCCGAAGACGGCGGCTGCCATGCAAGCCGCCGGCTGTACGGTCTCGACATTCGAGGCCGATGCGCTGTGCATTGCCTGCGAGGGCGGCCCTACCTGCCTCACGCGCCCGGTGCTAAGACAATGACGACCATCGGCGAAGCGCTCATCACCTTGCTGGAAGCGCACGGCGTCGACATCGTGTTCGGCATTCCCGGCGTGCACACGGTCGAGCTCTACCGCGGACTGGCGCGGTCGAATATCCGTCACGTCACGCCGCGCCACGAGCAGGGCGCCGGCTTCATGGCCGACGGCTATGCGCGCGCCAGCGGCAAGCCGGGCGTCGCCTTCGTCATCACCGGGCCAGGACTGACCAACACCATCACCGCCATGGGCCAGGCGCGCGCCGATTCGGTGCCGATGCTGGTAATCTCCGGCGTCAACGCAACACCGACGCTGGGCAAAGGCCTTGGCCATCTGCATGAATTGCCGGACCAGCGCGGCATGATGGAGAAGGTGGCGCTGTTTTCGCACCGTGTCACGGAGGCCGGCGAACTGCCCGGCGTGCTCGCCGGCGCCTTTGCGCTGTTCTCATCCTCGCGTCCGGGTCCGGTGCATATCGAGATCCCGACCGATGTCATGACCATGCCCGCCAACGGCATCGTGCCGCTGCTGCGGAATTCAGCGCCGCCCGAGCCGGATGTGGCGGCGATTGCAGAGGCGGCAAGGCTATGCGCGTCTGCCCGCCGGCCGCTTATCCTGGCCGGTGGCGGCGCCAAAGCTGCCGAAGCGCCGTTGCAGCGCCTGGCCGAGAGGTTGGGAGCGCCGGTCGTCCAGACCGCCAATGCGCGCGGCCTGCTCCATCGTCATCCGCTTGGCGTGCCGGCCAGTCCCAGCCTGAAGGCGGTGCGTGCGCTGATGGCCGACGCCGATCTGGTCATTGCGGCCGGCACCGAATTCGGTCCGACCGACTATGACGGCTATGGCGACGGCGGTTTTGTCCTTCCCGCCAATCTGATCCGCATCGACATCGGCGCCGACCAGCTTGCCCGCCGGCCTGCGCGGATTTCGATCCAGGCCGATTCTGGCGCAGCGCTCGAGGCGCTGCATGCCGAACTCGGCACGGGCCAGGCGCAATCGGGCGGCGGCGCAGCTCGCGCCGCCGCGACGCGGCAGGCGGCCTTTGCCGAGATTGGCCCGGCTATGCAGGCGCAACTGGGCGCCGTCGAGACGATCCGTGATACGCTGCCTGGCGCGATCATCGTCGGCGATTCGACCCAGCCGGTCTACGCCGCCAACCTCTACTACGATCACGACCGGCCGGGCGGCTGGTTCAACGCCGCCACCGGCTTCGGCGCGCTCGGCTATGGCCCGCCAGCGGCGATCGGTGCCGCCCTTGCCAGGCCTGAGGCGCCGGTCGTTTGCCTCACCGGCGACGGCGGCTTCCAGTTCACCCTGCCGGAACTGGGCGCCGCGCTCGACGCTGCGGCGCCGGTGATCTTCACAGTCTGGAACAATCGCGGCTACCGCGAGATCGAGACCTCGATGCTCGACGTCGGCGTCGAGCCGGTCGGCGTCTCCCCGGCACCGCCGGATTTCTGCAAATTGGCCGAAGCCTACGGCATTGCCGCCGAGCGGATTTCCGGCACCGGCGGCTTGGCGGACGCGCTTGGGCGCGCGCGGGCGACTGGACGACCTTACGTCATCGAGATTTCGGTTGAGTGATCGCGCGAAAGGCGCGACCTTCCGCATCGGCGGCGCGCAATGACGGAGCGGTCGAATATGACGGAAACACTGGACGGCAGACATATCGTGGTGACCGGCGGCACCGGTGCCCTTGGCGGCGCGGTCGTAGGAAAACTGCTGGAGCAGGGCGCGATCTGCCATGTGCCCAATGCCCACGCTGCCGCGCCTGCGCATTTTCCCTTTCCGGCGCATGACCGCGTCAGGCTGGCGCACAATGTCGACCTTGCCGACCCTGCCAAGGTCGACGCCTTCTATGCCAGCGTTCCAGATTTATGGGCATCGGTGCATCTTGCCGGCGGCTTCACCGCGGCGCCGGTCGAGAAGATCGAACCCGCCTCCTTCGCCGAGATGATGGACACCAATGCCCGCACCACCTTTCTGTGCTGCCGCGCGGCGATACGCTCGATGCTGGGATCTTCCGTGCCGGGCCGCATCGTCAATGTCACCGCGCGAGCCGGGCTCGATCCGCGGCGCGGCTCCGGCAAGGTGGCCTACGCCGCCGCCAAGGCGGCAGTCGCCGCGATGACTGTGGCGATGGCCGAAGAGCTGAAGGGCAACGGCATCCTGGTCAACGCCGTGGCGCCCTCGACGCTTGACACGCCGGCCAACCGGGCTGACATGCCGAACGCAGATTTCAGCAGATGGGTCAGCCTTGAAGCGGCCGCCGAGGCCATTGCCTATCTCGCCTCGCCGGCCAACATGGCGATCAGCGGCACGCTGGTGCCACTCTACGGCCGGGCCTGAGCCTGCGGCTCGTCACAAGCAAAAGGTCACAAGCAAAAGCCCCGCCGGATCGTTCCGGCGGGGCTTTTTTTGTTTCGTTTATAACCCGCGCGAGGCGCGGTGTTGGCTTAGCTGCCCTGCTTCTTCAGCGCGGCGCCAAGGATGTCGCCCAGCGAAGCGCCGGAGTCGGTCGAACCGTATTGGGCGACCGCTTCCTTCTCTTCGGCGATTTCCAGCGCCTTGATCGAGACCTGCAGCTTGCGGGTCTTCTTGTCGAAGGCGATGACGCGGGCGTCGACCTTCTGGCCGACGGTGAAGCGCTCGGGGCGCTGCTCGTCGCGGTCACGGCTGAGATCGGAGCGCTTGATGAAGGTCTCGATGCCGCTGTCGACCAGCCGCACTTCCAGACCGCCATCCTTCACGCCGATAACCTCGCAGGTGACGACTGCGTTCTTGCGCAGTTCGCCTGACGTCGCTGCTTCGCCGACCGTGTCCTTGGCCAGCTGCTTGATGCCGAGCGAGATGCGCTCCTTGTCTATGTCGACGTCGAGCACCTGCGCCTTGACCATGTCACCGCGATTGTACTCTTCGATCACCTGCTCGCCCGGACGGGTCCAGTCGAGGTCGGAAAGGTGGACCATGCCGTCGACGTCGCCTTCGAGGCCGATGAACAGGCCGAACTCGGTCTTGTTCTTGACCTCGCCCTCGACCTGGCTGCCGACCGGATGGCTGCGCGCGAAGGCCTCCCACGGGTTCTCCAGCGTCTGCTTGAGGCCGAGCGAGATACGGCGCTTGGCCGGATCGACTTCGAGCACCACCACGTCGACTTCCTGCGTCGTCGACAGGATCTTGCCGGGATGCACGTTCTTCTTGGTCCACGACATTTCCGAAACGTGGATGAGGCCTTCGATGCCCGGCTCCAGCTCGACGAACGCGCCGTAGTCGGTGATGTTGGTGACGGTACCCTTGATCTTCTTGCCGATCGGGAACTTGGTGCCGATCTCGGACCACGGGTCGCTCTCGAGCTGCTTCATGCCGAGCGAGATGCGGTGGGTTTCCTGGTTGATGCGGATGATCTGCACCTTGACCGTCTGGCCGATGTTGAGGATTTCGGTCGGATGGTTGACACGGCGCCAGGCCATGTCGGTGACGTGCAGCAGGCCGTCGATGCCGCCGAGGTCGACGAACGCACCATAGTCGGTGATGTTCTTGACGACGCCTTCGACCACCTGGCCTTCTTCGAGATTCTGCACGATTTCCGAACGCTGTTCGGCGCGGCTTTCCTCAAGCACGGTGCGGCGCGACACCACGATGTTGCCGCGGCGGCGATCCATCTTTAGGATCTCGAAGGGCTGCGGGTTGTGCATCAGCGGCGAGACGTCGCGGATCGGGCGGATATCGACCTGGCTCCGCGGCAGGAAAGCCACGGCGCCGTCGAGGTCGACGGTGAAGCCGCCCTTGACCTGGTTGAAGATGACGCCTTCGACGCGTTCGCCCTTGGTGAACTTCTCTTCGAGACGGACCCAGCTCTCTTCGCGGCGGGCCTTTTCGCGCGACAGCATGGCTTCGCCAAGCGCGTTCTCGATACGCTCGACATAGACCTCGACCGTGTCGCCGACCTTGAGCGTCGTGTCCTTGCCCTTGACGCCGAATTCCTTCAGCGGCACGCGGCCTTCGACCTTGAGGCCGACGTCGATGATGGCCATGTCCTTTTCAATGGCAGTGATGATGCCCTTGACGACCTGGCCTTCGCCGGAATGGCCGGCGGAAAATGATTCTTCGAGCAGGCTCGCGAAATCATCGCGAGTGGGATTTGCAACTGACATAGTTTCTCCTGGAATGCCCCGCAATCTGTCGCGGGGCGGGCGCCGTGGGTTAGCGTTGCGTTGGCCTGCCGGCGTTCCGGGCAAAAAGCCCTTGGCCGCCCTTGAGCGGCAATTCCGGCGCATGAAGAATGCTGGCAGGCTGGTTCATACCCGATATGGGAATTCTTGTTGTCGCCGGCAATCGGCGGCGGCAGGAAAACCCGGCTCAGGCTTCGTTTCTCTTGGCCAGGACGTTGTCGATGATCACCTGAGCTGCCAGAAACGCGGCCTCTATAGCCATTTCCGACGTGTCGAGCAAGTGCGCATCGGCCGCCGGCTTCAAGGGCGAGTCCATGCGGCCCATGTCGCGCTCGTCGCGGCGCACGATATCGGCAAGGATTTCATCGAAATTGGCAGTGCCGCCGATGCTCTCGATTTCGTCCAGCCGCCGCTTTGCCCGCACCTCGGCGCTGGCCGTGACATAGAGTTTTACGTCGGCATCGGGACAGACGACGGTGCCGATGTCGCGGCCGTCGAGCACCGCACCCGGCGGGGTTTTTGCAAAGTCGCGCTGCTTGTCGACCAGTATGCGCCGGACCGACGGGATGACAGCCACTTTCGAAGCCGCCTCGCCGACCGCGTGTGCCGAAAGCACGGCGCGGTCGAGCTTTGCCAGATCGACCTGACGAGCCGCGGTTTCAGCGGCCGAGACATTGTCGAGCGGCAGGCCGAGCCGGAGCAGCGCATGCGCCACCGCGCGATAGGTAAGGCCGGTGTCGAGCAGGTTCAGCCGATAGTGATCGGCCAGCCGCCGGGCAAGGGTGCCTTTGCCGGCACCGGCAGGTCCGTCGATGGCGATGGTGAAGGACGCCGTCATATGCCGTCGCGAGGCAAGCGCCTGCTGCCAACGCTTTTCAAACTCTGCCGCCGTGACTTCCACCGCCTCAAATACAGGATCAGCGTTGATCTCGTCGAGGTCCGGAAAAGGTTGGTCTGAGTTCGTTGTCCCGCCAACTTCGAGGTCCTCTGATCCATCTGGCGCGACGCCACGTGACGCAAAACCGACTGAACCGTCCCGATAGAACTCTATTGTTCTCGACTGATAGTTGTCGTCGGCAATCTCATACCAGAGATGAGATGGTTGCTCCGGCCGCTCGTGCTTCCAATGTACGCAGACATATTTCATTCAATCTCCGCACCGAGCCCCTTCATCAGGCCCATGAACTCCGGAAAACTCGTCGCGATCATCGCCTGGTCGTCGATGGTCACGGGCTTTTCCGTCGCCAGCCCCATCACCAGAAAACTCATGGCGATGCGGTGATCGAGATGGGTCTGGACGATGGTGCCCTGTCCGTTGGGATGCTGGCCGAGGCCCTTGCCGCCGGGTTTTCCGCGCACGACAAGCGAGGCCTCGCCTTCGCTGCAGTCCACGCCGTTGAGCTTCAGCCCTTCGGCCACTGCCGACAGCCGGTCGGATTCCTTCACGCGCAGCTCTTCCAGCCCGAGCATCAGCGTCTCGCCCTCGGCGAAGCTCGCCGCCACGGCAAGCACCGGATACTCGTCGATCATGGTCGGCGCCCGTTCGGGCGGCACGGTGACGCCTTTCAGCTCGGAGTAACGCACGCGCAGGTCGGCGACGTCTTCGCCGCCTTCATTGCGGCGCTCGAGAATGTCGATCCGGGCGCCCATTTCCTGCAGCGTCAGCAGAAGGCCTGTGCGGGTCGGGTTCATCAGCACGTTTTCGATGGTAATGTCCGAACCCGGCACGATCAGCGCCGCCACCAGCGGAAAGCCGGCCGAGGAGGGGTCGCCAGGCACCGCGATCGTCTGGCCGGTGAGCTTGCCCTGGCCTTCGATGAAAATGTGGCGCACGCCGCGCTCGTCGGTCTCGACCGACAGATTGGCGCCGAACCCCTTGAGCATCTTTTCGGTGTGGTCGCGCGTCATAACCGGCTCGATGACGGTGGTGATGCCCGGCGTGTTCAGCCCAGCCAGCAGCACCGCCGACTTGACTTGCGCCGATGCCATCGGCACGCGGTAGGTGATCGGCGCGGCGTGCTTGGGCCCGTGCATCGTGATCGGCATGCGGTCGCCGGGCGTCGCCTTCAGCACCTGCACGCCCATCTGGCGAAGCGGTTCGAGCACGCGGCCCATCGGCCGGCCCGACAGCGAGGCGTCGCCGATGAAGGTGGTTTCCATGTCATAGGTGCCGACCAGGCCCATGGTGAGGCGTGAGCCGGTGCCGGCATTGCCGAAGTCGAGCGCGCCTTCCGGCTGCAGCAGCGCGCCGTTGCCGGTACCGCGGATCACCCACTCAGCGCCATGCTTCTCGATATGAGCGCCCATCGCCTTCATGGCAGCGCCCGTACGCATCACGTCCTCGCCTTCCAGCAGCCCGGTGATGCGGGTTTCGCCGGAGGCCAGGCCACCGAACATGAACGAGCGGTGCGAGATCGACTTGTCGCCCGGCACCCGTGCCGCGCCTGAAAGGCCAGATGATTTGCGGGCGGTGGCCTGCTTCGGGGCGGCAGTGTGCGACATGGTTCTTTCCTGGAAACGCCGGCGGCCGGCCATTTTCTGCTGGTTTGCGGGGGTCTCCTATCATGGCGTACCGAAATGGTCATCCCCTTGGTATGAAGGCCTTCGAATTCAAGCTTTTTGGGACGCCGGCTTTTCGCTTTGACAGCGCCGTAAACTCTGGTTAAGGGGACCAAACTTTCATCGACGAGGCTTGCTGTGGCAAAACCCGAACTTGGCACCAAACGCATCGACCCGGAGACAGGTCGAAAATTCTATGACTTGAACAAGGACCCGATCGTCTCGCCTTACACGGGCAAGAGCTATCCGCGCTCCTATTTCGAGGAAGGCAAGATCGCCGCCCTCGAGGAGGAAGAGGAAGTTGCCGAGAAGGAAGTGGACGCCGAGGAGGAAGAGGGCGTCGAGGTCGTCTCGCTCGAAGAGGCGGACGAGGACGCGAAGGCCGACGAGCTTCCCGATCTCGGCGATGACGAAGACGACGTTGACCTTGGCGATGACGAGGATGACACGTTCCTCGCCGACGAGGAGGAAGAAGACGACGACGTTGCCGACATGATCGGCGTCGGCGAAGACGACGACGAAGTCTGAGCGAACCGCATTCGCCGGCTTTCGCGGCGCTGCCTAGAAAAAGCGGTTCTTGAAGGCTTGATATTGACTGAGGGCGGGGTTAGAAGCCGCCATCACTAACGGCGCGGTCTAGAACCCGCGCCGGATCTCTTCGCCGGAAACGGCGCCGGTGAACTGCCGGAGTGGGGCCATAGCTCAGTTGGGAGAGCGCTTGAATGGCATTCAAGAGGTCGTCGGTTCGATTCCGATTGGCTCCACCAGTTCTCTCCGCGAAAATCAGCAGAACGGCCGCCCGCCCGTCCGGGCTGGCCGTCGCAGAACCTAGCTGAGACTAGTGTAATCGGCCGCCCTACTTGGGCTCGCCGATCCATTCAGAAGTAGTGAGCCCGTGCCCGGTCTGTGCATTTTTCTGGCTGTGGTTTGAACCGCGAGCACCGGGACTCGACCAGGCAGCGGGCTGAAATGATCGCTGCGCAAAACTCCGTTACTTGTTGCAGTTCTGCATATCCGACGTCATAGCGCCGCTGGGGGTGTTGTTGTCGGTATCGATGCCCGCCGTATCCTTGCAGCGGTCCTCCATACCGTTTGTCTGCGGCGTGGTAGAGTTCGTTGCGTTCGGATCGATCGTGTTCGGGGTAGCTGCGCTGCCGGTCCCGGTGTTGCCGCCGGAAGTGCCTGTGTTGACGCCGGTATTGCCATCGGCGCTACCGGTCCCGGAGTCCATGGATTGTGCCATGGCAGATGTGGCCAGGCCGATAGCAAGTAGGGATGCAGAGAGAATTTTCATCATCTTAGTGTCTCCATCGAGTTGCATCGCTCTATCGCGATCTATACCAACGAGAGTTTTTTCGAGATGTTCCGTTGGGCAGAAATATTGATCGATACATCATTATGGATCTTTGTTGCTCGTCGTTTCGTGAATGCGGCTGCGAAATTCCTGCCGCATAGCGGCAATTTCGTCTGGAACCAAATCGAGCATGCCGCGTTCTTGCGCTTGCGGGGAGTTGTGTCGGCCGCAGGGGACAGTTTCACCAGGACATTCAAGAAATCCGTGAGCTGGGAGGGGCGCTGTGAGCGTGCTTGCATCCACAAGGCAATTGGACCACCGTCAAATACTGAACGCGCTGAAGGCTTTTCGGAGCGGTGATTTCTCCGTTCGTATCGACAATGTCTACGCCGGCCTTGATTCCGAGATCGCCGACACCTTCAACGAAATCGTAGAACTCAACGATCAGGTCACGCGCGAGTTCGAACGCCTCAGCAAGGTCGTCGGCAAGGATGGCCGGATCGGCGAACGCGGCCGTGTCCGCAACGCCACCGGCAGCTGGGAATCGAGCGTCCGTTCCGTCAACGATCTGATCGAGGACATGGTTCAGCCGACGGCCGAAGTGGCGCGCGTCATCGGCGCGGTGGCCAAGGGTGACCTGTCGCAGACGATGATGGTCGAAATCGACGGCCGGCAGCTGCGCGGCGAGTTTCTGCGAATCGGCAAGATCGTCAACACCATGGTCGGGCAACTGGCCTCCTTCGCCTCGGAAGTGACGCGCGTGGCGCGCGAGGTCGGCACCGAAGGCAAGCTCGGCGGCCAGGCCCGCGTGAAAGGTGTGGCCGGGACCTGGAAGGACCTGACCGACAACGTCAACGCGATGGCGACGAACCTGACCGGGCAGGTGCGCAACATCGCCGAGGTGACGACCGCCGTCGCTTCCGGCGACCTGTCGAAGAAGATTACCGTCGACGTGAAGGGCGAAATCCTCGAACTCAAGAACACCATCAACACGATGGTCGACCAGCTCAATTCCTTCGCCTCGGAAGTGACGCGCGTCGCGCGCGAAGTCGGTACAGAAGGCAAGCTCGGCGGCCAGGCGCGCGTCGAAGGTGTCGGCGGCACCTGGAAGGACCTGACCGACAACGTCAACCTGATGGCCGAGAACCTGACCGGCCAGGTGCGCAATATAGCCGAGGTGACGACGGCTGTGGCGCTGGGCGACCTGTCGAAGAAGATCACCGTCGACGTCAAGGGCGAGATCCTCGAGCTGAAATCGACTATCAACACCATGGTCGACCAGCTGAATTCATTTGCCGGCGAGGTGACGCGCGTCGCCCGCGAGGTCGGCACCGAGGGCAAGCTCGGCGGCCAGGCTCAGGTGCGCGGCGTTGCCGGCACCTGGAAGGACCTGACCGACAACGTCAATTCGATGGCCGAGAACCTGACCGGCCAGGTGCGCAACATCGCCGAGGTGACGACTGCGGTCGCTTCGGGCGACCTGTCGAAGAAGATCACTGTCGCCGTGCAAGGCGAAATCCTCGAGCTCAAGGACACCATCAACACGATGGTCGACCAGCTCAATTCCTTCGCTTCGGAAGTGACGCGTGTGGCGCGCGAGGTCGGAACCGAAGGCAAGCTCGGCGGCCAGGCCGAGGTGAAAGGGGTCGGCGGCACCTGGAAAGACCTGACCGATAACGTCAACCTGATGGCCGCCAATCTGACCGGCCAGGTCCGCAACATCGCCGAGGTGACGACCGCCGTTGCCCGCGGCGACCTGTCGAAGAAGATCACCGTCGACGTCAAGGGCGAAATCCTGGAGCTCAAGGATACCGTCAACACGATGGTCGACCAGCTTAATTCCTTCGCCTCGGAAGTGACGCGTGTGGCGCGCGAAGTGGGGTCGGAAGGCAAGCTCGGCGGCCAGGCGCATGTCGAGGGTGTCGGCGGCACCTGGAAGGATCTGACCGACAACGTCAACGCCATGGCCGGCAATCTGACCGTGCAGTTGCGCGACGTCTCCAAGGTGGCGACGGCAATTGCGACCGGCGATTTGACCCAGAAGATCACCGTCGATGCGCTGGGCGAGATCCTGCAGATCAAGGACGTCATCAACACGATGGTCGACCAGCTGAATTCCTTCGCCTCCGAGGTGACGCGCGTGGCGCGCGAGGTCGGTTCGGACGGCAAGCTCGGCGGCCAGGCGCAGGTGCGCGGCGTTGCCGGCACCTGGAAAGACTTGACCGACAATGTCAATGCGATGGCTGCCAACCTGACCGGCCAGGTGCGCAACATCGCCGAGGTGACGACGGCAGTGGCGCTGGGCGACCTGTCGAAGAAGATCACGGTCGATGTGCGCGGCGAGATCCTCGAGCTCAAGGACACCATCAATACGATGGTCGACCAGCTGAATTCCTTTGCCTCGGAGGTGACGCGCGTTGCGCGCGAGGTCGGCACCGAAGGCAAGCTCGGCGGCCAGGCGCAGGTGCGCGGCGTTGCCGGCACCTGGAAGGATCTGACCGACAATGTGAATTCGATGGCCGAGAACCTGACCGGCCAGGTCCGCAACATCGCCGAGGTGACCACCGCTGTGGCGCGCGGCGACCTGTCGAAGAAGATCACCGTCGACGTCAAGGGCGAGATCCTGGAGCTGAAATCGACGATCAACACCATGGTCGACCAGCTGAACTCCTTTGCCGGCGAAGTGACGCGTGTCGCCCGCGAGGTCGGCACCGAGGGCAAGCTCGGCGGCCAGGCGCGGGTCGAGGGCGTTGCCGGCACCTGGAAGGACCTGACCGACAACGTCAATCTAATGGCGACGAACCTGACCAACCAGGTGCGCGGCATCGCCGATGTCGTGACCGCGGTCGCGCAAGGCAATCTCAAGCGCAAGCTGACGGTCGACGCCAAGGGCGAGATCGCTTCGCTCGCCGACACCATCAACGGCATGATCGAGACGCTGGCGACCTTCGCCGACCAGGTGACCAACGTCGCCCGCGAGGTGGGCATCGAAGGCAAGCTCGGCGGCCAGGCCCGGGTGCCCGGCGCTGCCGGCCTTTGGCGTGACCTGACCGACAACGTCAATCAGCTGGCGGCCAACCTGACCACCCAGGTGCGCGCCATCGCCGAGGTGTCGACGGCGGTGACCAAGGGCGATCTGACCCGCTCGATCAGCGTCCAGGCCTCCGGCGAGGTGGCGGCGCTGAAAGACAACATCAACGAGATGATCCGCAATTTGAAGGACCAGACGCTGAAGAATGCCGAGCAGGACTGGCTGAAGACCAATCTCGCCCGCTTCTCGCGCATGCTGCAGGGCGAGCGCGACCTGGCCACGATCTCGCGCCTCATCATGTCCGAACTCGCCCCGCTGGTGAATGCGCAATATGGCGTGTTCTACGTGACCAACCGCGACGAGGATGAATTCTATCTGGAGCTCGCCGCCTCCTATGGCGCCGAAAGCAAGGCGGAGATCAAGCAACGCCTCGATCTGCGCGAAGGCCTTGTCGGGCAGAGTGCCGCCGACAAGCGCGCCATCATGCTGGACAATGTGCCGCCGAATTTCCTGCGCGTTACCTCCGGCCTTGGCAATGCCGCGCCGGCGAACGTGATCATTCTTCCGGCTCTGTTCGAAGACGAGGTGAAGGCCGTCATCGAACTCGCCTCGTTCAGCGAATTCCGCGACACGCACCAGTCGTTCCTCAACCAGCTGATGGAATCCGTCGGCATCGTTCTCAACACCATCGCCGCCACCATGCGCACCGAAGGCCTGCTCAAGCAGTCGCAGCTGCTGACCTCGGAATTGCAGGCGCGTCAGACCGAACTGACCAAGAAGCAGGAGGAGCTGCACGCCACCAATGAGGAGCTGCAGGAAAAGGCGCAGCTGCTCGAGAACGAAAAGAAGCAGGTGGAGAACAAGAACCTGGAAATCGAGATGGCGCGGCGGGCGCTGGAGGAGAAGGCCGAGCAGCTGGCGCTTACCTCGAAATACAAGTCGGAATTCCTCGCCAATATGAGCCACGAACTGCGCACGCCGCTGAACTCGCTGCTCATCCTTTCAAACCTGCTCGCAACCAACCAGCAGGGCAATCTCAACGACAAGCAGGTCGAGTTCGCGCGCACCATCAATTCGGCCGGCACCGACCTCTTGAGCCTCATCAACGACATCCTCGACCTGTCGAAGATCGAATCGGGCACCGTCTCGATCGATATCAACGATATGCCCGTGGTGCATCTTCGCCAGCATATGGAGCGAACCTTCCGGCAGCTGGCGACCGACAAGGGACTTGGCTTCACCATCAATGTCGACCCCGAGCTGCCGGAGACCGTCCGCACCGACGAGAAGCGGTTGCAGCAAATCGTGCTCAACCTTTTGTCGAACGCGTTCAAGTTCACCTCGCAAGGCGAGGTCCGCTTGAATTTCCGGGCCGAAACGACGGGCCGTCACAACGGCTCGGCGCAACCGATGGAGGCGCTCGCGATCGTGGTCAGCGATACCGGCATCGGTATTCCGCAAGACAAGCAGAAGCTGATTTTCGAGGCCTTCCAGCAGGCCGACGGCACCACCAGCCGCAAATATGGCGGCACCGGGCTTGGGCTCTCGATCAGCCGGGAGATTGCCCGGCTGCTCGGCGGCGAATTGCGGGTCGAGAGCACGCCGGGCAAGGGTTCGACGTTCACTCTGGTCATTCCATTCGACGGACCCCGGATGGCCTTGGCCCCGCAAGCGGCGTTGCTGCCGGCGATGGAGGTGGCCGCGACGACAGCGCAGCCGAGCCCGCCGTCCTCCGAATTGCTCGATGACCGCGACATGATCTCGTCTGAAGATCGGGTCGTGCTGATCGTCGAGGACGACCCGACCTTCGGCGGTTTGCTGCTCGGCCTTGCACGTTCGGCCGGGCTGAAAGGCGTCCTGTCGACCGCGGGCTCCGGCACGCTGGCTTTGGCACGCAAGCTGGTTCCCGACGCGATTACGCTCGATCTCGGACTATCGGATATCGACGGCTGGGTGTTGTTCGATCTGCTTCGCCATGACCCGAAAACCAAGGACATTCCCGTTCATGTCATCTCGGGCGCCGAAGACATCGAGGTGCTTGCCCGCAAGGGTGCATCCAGCATTTCAACCAAGCCCGTATCGTCGGACGAACTGATGAAGGTCTTCCAGGATATTCATTCCAGAAAGCTCCGCGTCCAGAGCCGCGTCCTGATTGCCGATCCCGATCCCGAGCGCCGCCTTTCGCTGATCGAGGCGATCCGCGACGGCGTCACCTCGGTTACGGCGATCGGCCGCGTCGCGGCGAATGCGGACGAAATCGGCATCGCCAACTATGATGCCGTTGTGCTCGGCTTTGGCCGCTCGGCCAAGGACAACGCCCAGATGCTGGATGAGATTGCCGTCCTGTTCGGGCAGTCGGTGTCGCGACTGCTGTTCTTTGCGCCTCATCCGGAAGCGCTGCAACAGTCGCTCGCCTTGCATCCGGCATTGGCGGATGTTCCGCGGGCGGAGAATTTCGCGCAGCTGGCTCTCCTGATGTCGGCAACACTCCCCGGGCGAGGCCACGAAAACGATGGTGCGGCAGCCGAACAGCCGGACAAATTCGACCTCGCCGGCGCAAAGGTCCTCATCGTCGACGACGACATCCGCAACATCTATTCGCTTACTAGCGTTCTCGAGACCTATGACATCCAGGTGCTGCATGCGGAGCGCGGCCGGGAAGGTATCGCGCTTCTGGAGCAGAGCCCGGACATCGATGCGGCACTGATCGATATCATGATGCCGGAAATGGATGGCTACGAGACGATGCGGCAGATCCGCAGCATGCCGGCGATCGCCCATATCCCATTGATCTCGGTCACAGCCAAGGCAATGAAGGGCGACCGGCAGAAGTGCCTCGACGCCGGCGCCTCCGACTACATCGCCAAGCCTGTCGACCTCGATCTGCTGTTGGCATTGCTGCGTGTCTGGATCGGCCGTTCGCGATCCCGTGTCCATGGTCCGGAAAAGACGCTCATGGCAGTGAACTGACGGCCGCTCGATGCAGAAGCTGTCGAGAAACGGAGCAAGGAAGCTGGAGGTCATGGCGCCGGCAGCGGGGCCGGCAAAGGCGCGCATCCTGGCCGTGGATGACGACGAGCGCAATCTGCTGGCGATCGGCGAGGTTCTGGCCCCTATCGGTGAAGTCGTCTGCGTGCAGTCGGGCGAAGAGGCGTTGCGCGCACTGCTGAAGGAGGATTTCGCAGTCATCCTGCTGGACGTGCTGATGCCCCGGCTGGATGGCTACGAGACCGCGGGATTGATCCGCCAGCGCGAGCAATCCAGGCGAACGCCGATAATTTTTCTCACCGCCATCAACAAGGAAGACGCGCACATGCTGCGCGGCTACGACGCCGGCGCGGTGGATTACGTGTTCAAGCCTTTCGACCCGGCCATGCTGCGTTCCAAGGTTGCCGTGTTCGTCGAACTTCATGAGAAGACGCTCGAAATCCAGCAAAAGGCGGCTGCCGAGCAACGGCTGCTGGCCCAGGCACTGCAGGCGCAGAAGGAAAAGCTCGAGGCCGAGCGGGCGCTGCGCAGCGCACAGGAGCGGCAGCATGCCATTTTGAGCTCTCTTCCGGTCTGCTTCCACGCAAGGGCGGCGGAGCCGCCGTTCGGCGCCAGCTTTGTCACCGAAGGGGTCGAACGCCTGACCGGCTTTCCTGCGGAACGGCTGACCGCCGATCCAGGCTTCGGCCTGAGCCGCGTTCATCCCGACGATCTGCCGAGAGTGAGGGAGGTCCTGCTCGCAGCCAAGGCCACCGGCTCCTACACCTGCGAATTCCGCTGGCAATGCGCCGACGGCAATTACCGGATTTTTCTCGACCAGGGCGTCCTGTCGAATGGCTCCGACGGCCGGAACCCCGAGATCCTCGGCACATTGCTGGACGTTACCGAGCGGCGCGAGCTTGAGGACCAGCTGCTGCAGTCGCAGCGCCTCGACGCGATCGGCAAGCTTACCGGCGGCCTGGCGCATGATTTCAACAATCTGCTTGCCGCAATTCTCAGCGGATTGGGATTGCTCGAGCGCCATGCCGAGTTCGACGGACAGACCAGGCAGGTTCTGGAACTGACACGCCGGTCGGCAAAACAAGGCGCCGAGCTCGTCAACCGCATGCTTGCCTTCTCGCGCCGCCAGACGCTGCGGCCGCAGGCCGTGCGCCTCGCCGCGCTCGGCGATACAATGAACGGGTTGGTGGCCCCGGTCCTGGGCGGCCTGATCCGTTTCGATTGGCTTGTCGACGACACTGTGTGGCCGGCGCATGTCGATGCCAGCCAGCTGGAGCTCGCGCTGATGAACCTGGTCTTCAACGCGCGCGATGCCATGCCGTCCGGCGGCACGATAATCGTGGAGGCGCAAAATCGAACGCTAGGCAGTGCAGCCGAGGATATTTCGGCGGGCGACTATGTCGTGGTCACGGTCAAGGACACGGGGTCGGGCATACCGGCTGACATTCTCGCCAAGGTCGTAGAACCGTTCTTCACCACAAAACCGGTCGGCAAAGGCACTGGCCTCGGTCTGAGCACGGTGCATGGTTTCGTCAAGCAATCGGGCGGCACGCTTCGCATTGAAAGCACCGTCGGCAGTGGAACATCCGTCCAGCTCTGGCTGCCGCGTTCAATCGAGCGCCCGGTGGAAATCGCCGAGAAGTCCGATGCCGACGACAGCGTCGGGAATGCCGGCGAGGACTATCCATCGGTCCTGCTGATCGACGACAGCAATGTACTACGGGAACTGACGGCGCAATCGCTTCGCCAACACGGCTTTGCGGTTACCTGTGCCGGGGGCGGTGCCGAAGCGCTGGCGATGATCGAGCGGGCGCCGTACGATTTCGATGTCATCGTCACCGATTTTGCCATGCCGCTCGTCTCGGGCCTGGAGGTCATTCGGTTCGCCCGGAATCTGCGGTCCGATTGGCCGGCGGTGATGATAACGGGATATGCCGATGCCGACGCGATCGCCGACCGGCCCCCCGACGTGCCGCTGCTCGGCAAACCGCTGCGCGAAAAGGACCTGATGGAGAGCATTCTTGCGGCGGCCGCGCGCGCCGGCTCGCAGAAAGCCAGGCAGGCCCAGCCGGTGAAAGGCGGGTACCGGTTTTCGACCTGAAGAGACAAGCCTTATCGAATCGAAACGGTACGTTCCGTATCCTCGATCGTCCGCGACATCCAGCCTGTGCGCAACACGGAGCGCCGGCCATGGCGCGCTCGACGGGCTGTGATGCGGTTGATAAGCCCTCTCCGCAAGGAGAGTCGAGACATGACCGTTGCGATCGAGATGGGCCAGACGAGCGCAGGCGCCCCGGCGGCGCTGGATCTTGAGGAACTGCTGGCGACGCGGCTTCTGGTGCAGGGCAATTCGGGCTCCGGCAAGTCCCACCTGCTGCGCCGGCTCTTGGAGCAGAGCGCGCCCTGGGTGCAGCAGACCATCATCGACCCCGAAGGCGACTTCGTGACGCTGGGCGACCGTTTTGGCCATCTGGTGATCGACGCCGAGGAGCATACCGAGCGCGGCCTGCAGAGCGCCGGCGAGCGGGCGCGCATCCACCGCGTCTCCACGGTGCTCAATCTCGAGGGGCTCGACGCCGAGAACCAGATGCGGCGCGCCGCCGCCTTCCTCGGCGGGCTTTTCGAGGTCGCCCGCGACCACTGGTACCCGATGCTGGTGGTGGTGGACGAGGCGCAGCTGTTCGCGCCGGCCGTCGCCGGCGAGGTTTCGGACGAGGCGCGCAAGCTCTCGCTCGGCGCCATGACCAATCTGATGTGCCGTGGCCGCAAACGCGGGCTGGCCGGGATCATCGCCACCCAGCGGCTGGCCAAGCTTGCCAAGAACGTCGCCGCCGAGGCTTCCAATTTCCTCATGGGCCGGACTTTTCTCGATATCGACATGGCGCGCGCCGCCGACCTTCTCGGCATGGAGCGGCGCCAGGCCGAGGCCTTTCGCGACCTCGAGCGCGGGCAATTCATGGCGCTCGGCCCGGCGCTGTCGCGCCGTCCGCTCGGCTTGCGCATCGGCCCGACAGATACAAGCCCGCGCAACGCGACCCCGCGCCTGATGCCGCTGCCGGAATCGGCGTTGGAGGATGCCCGTGCGATCATCCTGGCGGCCCCGCCGCCGGAAACCGTCCGGCCGCAGCGCCGCTCGTCGCCGGATCTACTCGATCAGCTGATGGCGGCGAAGTCGGCGGCGCTGGAAATCCGCCCGGAAGCAGCGGAGGCGCAAATCAGCGCCGAGGATTTGGCGGAGCGGCGCGAGCGCGTCGACCGGGTGCTGCGCGCCGTGCTGGCGCAACCCGATGCCGGCTTCCGGGTCATCGGCGTGCTTTATCAGGAGTTCGTGGTCCGCTGCCGCATCGAGGGCCTCGCCTCGGTCGTGCCGGACCTGCCCGAGTTCCGCCGCATGCTGACCCGCGCCCGCGCCGGCCTCGGCTCCGACATGGCGGGCGACGACGCCTGGCAGGACGTCTCGGCGCGCGCCTCGCTGCTGCCCGAGGACATGCAAGGCGTGTTCATGATGATCGCTCGCGCCGCCAAGGAGGGCTGGCCCTGCCCGAGCGACGCGGCAATCGCCCGCGCCTACGGCTCGCACTCGCTGCGCCGCGCCCGGCGCCTGCTGACCTATATCGAGGAGCAGGGGCTGATCGTATGCCAGCTCGACGGAGCCGGCCGGCGGACGGTGACGCTGGTGGAGCTCGCCTGGGCAACGGCACCGGGGGATCCCAATGCGGAGGAGGCGGAGCAGGGGAGTTTGGTGTGATGGGGGGACGAACTCACACTGAGAAAGCACCGCTCATCAGGCAGGGGCTAAGTCTGTTTTGCGCCATATCCGGACCTTGCCAGTGATGCCGTGAATGTTAAGTCTCGGCTCCGATGCGGACGTTCCGCCCGAGTTCGAAGACTGACCGCGACCGTTCTGCGGCCTTCGCATCGATAGCGCCAATGAGCGGCGTCCCACATCCCACTCCTTGTGTCCATTGGGAGGGGTCGTTGTGGACCAAGCCCTACTACCCAGGCTTGTGACGAAGCCGATCCAGCGCGTCTCGAAGTGCATTGGCGGCATCGCCACGCTCGTCAGGGGACATCAGCTCCGGTTCAAGTTCCAACCTGAAGTGCGGCAGCTCGGTTCGAACAGCACGACGAGCGGCCGCCAGATTGGCCTTCAGATCGATGACGCGGTAGGTGGCGACGGGATAGGCGATCCCCTTGACCTGGACTTGCCCCAGTTCCTCACAGTCGATTGCGTCCTTCACTTGCGCAAACGTCTCGTAGGAAATGAGGATGGCCCCCGGCGGCGCCTCCTGCTCCAGGCGCGAGGCGAGATTCACGGCGCCGCCGATTATCGTGTAGTCCATCCGGTCCTCGCTGCCGAAGTTACCGACGGTGCAGTAGTCGGTATGGATGCCGATGCGACAGCGCAGCGGTGTTTCGATCCCCATGTCCCGCCAGACTTCGGCAAGCTCGCTAATCCGCTTTTGCATTGCAAGTGCCATCTGCGCGCAAGCCAGCGCGTCCTCCTTGACGCCGCGAGTCTCGGGATCGCCGAAAAACATCAGGATCGCGTCGCCGACATATTTGTCGATCGTCGCGCCGTGATCCGAAGCAATTTTCGACATTTCCGTCAGATAGTGATTGAGGAGTTGGGTGAGATCCTCGGATTCCATTTTGTCAGTGGTCTCGGTAAAGCCGGCGATATCGGAGAAGCATATTGTCAGTTTCTTCCGCTGGCTGGCGATCCTGACCTCCTGGCGGCCGGTGAATATCGAGCGATACACCTGGGGCGCCAGATACTTCGCCAGCTTGCTGGAAAGCGCCTCCAGAACCACGGATTTCTCGGCGAGGTTCTCCTCCCTTTGCTTCAGCTCAGTGATGTCCGAATAGACGGCGACCGTGCCGCCGGCGCTGATCCGCCGCTCGCTGACCATGACCCATCGCCCGTCGCCTCGCCTCTGCACCCAAGGTTCGCCAGGGTTGCGGTGCCGCGAGAGGCGCTCGGCGACCCACTCCTCGACCCGCCCCTCGGCGTCCCTGATGTAGCCGCGCTCAGCGGATCGGCGAATGATTTGCTCGAATGTCGTGCCGGGCGTCAGTTCGGTCTCCAGACCGGTGTAGAGCAATTCGCGGTAGCGGCTGTTGCTGAGGACGAGCCGGTCCTCCCAGTCGTACAGAGCGAATCCTTCGGAGATGCTTTCGATGGCATCGATGAGCCGCTGACGAGCTTCCGCAACGTCGCGCAGGTTCTTTTCCTCGACCTCGACAGCAGTATCCCGGAAGAGTCTCAGCGCTTCGGCCATGCGCCCGATTTCGTCGCTGCCCGCGGCTGGCAGCGGCGCACGAAGATTGCCCCCCGCAATCGCGAGCATGCCTTGGCTCACGGCCCCCAGTCGGGCGAGGAGGCTGCGGTCGACATAGAGCCAGACAACCAGAACCGAACTCAGGAGGCTGAGAAAGGCGGAGCCGAGTACAACCGCGGTGCCGTAGCGCTGGACGAGCGCGGCTTCGCGACCGGACGCAGCGATCTCCTGATCTGCCGTGGCGACCAGGCGATCGACGCCAGCGGTGAGATTGCGCGACAGTCGATTGTTCTCGGCCAGAAGCCTTTCGCCCTGTGCCAGGACAGCAAACTCGTCCTCCCGCACCTTGGGGATGCTGTCCTCGCCGTCGGTCAAACCCCTGAACTCGTCAACACGCTGCCGGAAGCGGGTCCGCAGCTTTTCGTCGATCTCCGTGGAAACCTTTTCAAGAGCAGTGAGCGAACGGCGTAGCGGAAAAAGGATCAACGCCAGGTCGCCCGGCGTCGGCGCGTTCGCGACCTTCACCAGCGCGTCGTTGACCGCCGAGATCTCCAGCTGCGCCTTCTGCTGGGGAATGTAAGCCGCAATCGCCTGGACCAGGTCGGCCATCGCCGCTGCGCGTCGATCGGGCGACAGCGACGTGTCGGCCGCGACCGCCCGCCATTGCGGGAGCCTGGAATCCATTACTAGGATGCCGGTGGCCACAAGGCGCTGGCTTCCGGTCGTCGTCGCGGCGAGGCGGTTCAGGAGCTCCTCCTTGCGGGCGACCACGTCGAGCCGGGCGACAACAAGAGAGTCGAGCTCCTTCAGGTTGCGCCTCAGAACAATCGCGGCTTCCTCGATCTCGGCCAAAGGCACTGTGCCCAACGTGGCATCCCGGAGGTCCGTGCGCAGGGCCTCGAGGCGGGACATCTCGAGCGCGACGGCAGCCGAGACCTCGCTGTGCTGAGCCCTGCTTGTCGCTGCCAGCACCGATGGCGCGGCAGCAGCGACCCGTTCGGCCTGGCGCGACAGCTGGAGGGAGGCGAGCGCCGACGGCACTCGATCCGTGGTAATTCGGTCCACGACGTCGCCAACCTGGAGGAAGGCATAAAGCGCCGCAGCGGTTGCCAGCACCGCAAGGGCGCTGATCCCGAAAAAGGCGAGCAACAGCCGGCCGCGTATGCCGAGGCGTTCAAGCTCGGCGAGTCGGAACAGTCCGGCCACACTGGTCTGCATCAGACTAGACATCTCAGCCGGCACGCCGGCGATCAGCGAACCCTATTCAACCGGCACGTACTCTCCGCCGCGCCAGACGTACCAAACCCAACTCTGCTTCGTGAGGTCGCCCTTGTCGTCGAAATCGACCCGGCCGATGACGGTGTCGAATTCCTGTTCGTGCAGTGCCGCAATGATGGCCTTCTGCTCCAGCGAACCTGCCTTCGAGACTGCCTGGGCCCAAACCTGGACCGCGCAGTAGCTCAACAGCGTGTAGCCCGCGGGTTCGAAATTCTCCGCACGGAACTGCTCAACGACCGCGGCCGCTTCGGGGCTTCGCCTCGGGTCCGCCGGGAACGTGAAGAGGGTCCCCTCCGCCGCGGGGCCGGCGATCAGGGCAAATTCCTCGGTCGCCAAAGCATCTCCGGATATGAGCTGAACCGTGTAGCCACTGTCGTGTGCAGCGCGAGCAATCAGCGCAACCTCGGCATGATACCCACCCACATATAAGGCGGAGACGCCGGCGGTCTGCAACGTAGCGACCTCGGCCGAATAGTCGTCCTTCCCGGGAATGTATGCGTCGTAAACGGCCTCAGTCACGCCCCGCTTGTTCAGCTGCTTCCTGGTCTCGTCGGCGAGACCCTTCCCATAGGTCGAATTGTCGTGGAGGATCGCAATCTTCTTGTTGCCCCAGCGATCGGCAAGGTAGTTGCCGGCGATGAAACCTTGCGCGTCGTCGCGGCCAATGGTGCGAAAGACATTGGCACGGCCCTGTTCGGTCAGCTGCGGATTGGTCGAGCCTGGGGATATCTCAACGACGCCTGCCTCCTCGTACACTTTTGATGCGGGGATCGAGGCCCCGGAGCAATAATGCCCGACGACGAGCACGACCCCGTCAGCCACCAGCTTCTTGGCGGCCGCCACAGCTTGCTCGGGATCGCAGAAGTCGTCGACCGAGATGAGCCTCACCTTCTGGCCGAGCACGCCGCCCGCCGTGTTGACGTCGGCCACTGCCATCTCCGCGCCGCGCTGTCCCTGCTCGCCGATCCAGGCGAGCCGTCCCGTCATCGCAGCCGAGACGCCGATCAGCACCTCCGCCCGCGCGGAGCTGAACACGGCCGCGAGAACTAAGATCGCTATGGCGATGATGCGGTGCATGTGTGCACCCCCTTAACTGTAGCTTACGCCAATCCCGTCAAAGCCGACAGCCCCTTCGGCAAGCGCGACTGTCTCGGGCTGCTATTGCAGCGCACACCCAATTTGGCGAAGCAAGCATACACTGGAATGGCGTGTCATAACTTCGTTCGCTGAGGTCGGAATCGCGCGCCAAATCCGGACGTTACCACTGACCGGAGTGAGCGTCGTGATTGGGTCAAAGCAGCCCCCGCCTCAGCTTCCCCCTATCTCTCCTCCACAATCCGCAAATAGGCCGCCGTCACAAACAGCACGATTAACCCAAACAATATCCACCACGCCCCTTCCGGCATCTGCAAAATCGTCAGCAGCGTCGTCAGCGCGGTAGGGATCAGCGCCGTTGATTGTGCCGGTGCAGCCGCCGCGGCCGCCGAAGATCGAGGTGCCGCCGACGACGGCGGCGGCCACCCAAGGCAGCACCAGCGGGTCGGCGAGCGACGGCCTTGATCAGGCCGATGTAGTGCAGTGCCGACGAGCACGCTCGAGATAACGTAGAGCGCGGTGATCACCTGCCAGCAGCGTACGCCGGACAGGCGCGTTGCCCGTTCGTTGTCGCCGACCGCCCCAGCACCACCGCCGCGACGCTGGCCGTCGCGTCCAATTCCTCAGGCGGCGCCTGGACGCCGGCTTTGTTTCCGTGAATCTCGCGATGCCGCATTGCACAATCGTCTCGCCTGCGCAAAATGCGGCATGATCCGCAAATCCCTCACTGTCCTGGTGATCGATGAGAACCACATCCGCGCTTCGATAATCGAAGCGGGATTGCGGGAGGCCGGGCATCAGCAGGTCACGGTCATCCATGACGTCGCCGGCATAGCGCGGCGGATAGCCGAGATCGAACCCGACGTGATCGTCATCGATCTCGAAAATCCCAATCGCGACATGCTCGAAAACATGTTCCAGCTGTCGCGCTTGGTGAAGCGGCCGATCGCCATGTTCGTCGACCGCTCGGATCAGGCTTCGATCGAAGCAGCGGTGGAAGCCGGAGTGTCGGCCTATGTCGTCGACGGCCTGCGTCAGGAGCGGGTCAAGCCGATCCTCGACATGGCAATCAGCCGCTTCAATGCGTTTTCGCGCATGGCGCGCGAACTGGAAGAAGCCCGCAGCGAATTGGAAAGCCGCAAGGTGATCGATCGCGCAAAGGGCATCCTGATGAAGTCGCGCGGCCTGTCGGAGGACGCGGCGTATACGCTGCTGCGCAAGACCGCCATGAACCAGAACCGCAAGATCGCCGAGATCGCCCAGAGCCTGGTAACGGCGGCAGGCCTGCTGGATCCCGAGGAGAGTTGAGAATGGCGGCCGAGCACCGGATCAATGCTGGCTTCATGCCGCTCTTCGACAGCGCTGTCCTTGTCGCGGCGAAGGAAATCGGCTTCGCCCTGCGTGAAGGCATCGACCTGACGCTCAACCGGGAAACATCCTGGGCCAACATCCGCGACCGCATCGCCATCGGCCATTTCGATCTGGCGCACATGCTGGGGCCGATGCCGATCGCCTGCAATCTGGGGCTGACGCCGCTCGCCTCCGATACCGTCGTGCCGTTTTCGCTCGGCCTCGGCGGCAATTGCGTGACGGTTTCGAACGCGGTCTG
The DNA here is from genome assembly GCF_040320455.1 of Mesorhizobium sp. M0698. Taxonomy (NCBI): domain Bacteria; kingdom Pseudomonadati; phylum Pseudomonadota; class Alphaproteobacteria; order Hyphomicrobiales; family Phyllobacteriaceae; genus Mesorhizobium; species Mesorhizobium sp. M0698. The sequence continues at coordinate 368,037 of NZ_JAMYPQ010000003.1, forward strand.
GGCCGGCATGGCCGCGCACGGCGCCCAACCCGATCTCGATCCGGCGCGGGCCGGCAAGGCGTTGGGAGCGCTGATTCGTGAGCGGGCGAATGGCGGCGGCGATCCGCTTCGCTTCGCCGTCGTCCATCCGCACTCCGGGCACAATTACGAATTGCGCTACTGGCTCGCCGCCTGTGGCATCGACCCGTCGCGTGAAATCGAGATCGTCATCGTGCCGCCCCCCTTCATGGCCGACGCACTCGCCGCCGGCAGGATCGACGGCTACTGCGTCGGCGAACCCTGGAACAGCGCCTCGGTCGTCGCGGGCACCGGCCATATCGCCACGGTCAAGGCGGCCATCTGGAAGACCAGCCCCGAGAAAGTCGTCGGCGTGCGCAAGGCATGGGCGGAAAGAGAGCCGGACGCGCTTTCAGCCCTGCTGCGTGCGCTTCATCACGCGGCGCGCTGGTGCCAGGATCCGGCAAACCGTGACGAACTCGCGGCCCTTATGGCGCAGCCGGCCTTCCTCGGGCTTGCGCCGGCGCTGCAGATGCCGATCCTCAGCGGGCATCTGGCGCTCGGCGGCGGCGCCGAACTGAGTGTCGGCGACTTCTTTCTGCCCTTCAACAAGGCGGCGAACTTCCCGTGGAAGAGCCATGCGCTGTGGTTCTACACGCAGATGGTGCGCTGGGGGCATGTCGCGCACACGCCGGAAAACCTCGCTATTGCCCGCGACTGCTACCGCCCCGATCTCTACCGCTCGGCGTTGAAGCCGCTTGGCGTAGCGCTTCCCGGTGCCAATGCCAAGGTCGAGGGCGCGCTGAAGGCCGCGACTCCGGTCGGTTCGGCGGGGGCAAGCCTGGTGCTCGGTCCCGATGGTTTCTTCGATGGCCAGATCTTCGATCCCGACGAGATCGACGCCTACATTGCCGGCCAGAAATTGGCGCGCGCCGAAGTCTGATCATTTCGGCGGCATTCTTGTGCGCTGCACAAAAAATGTGCGTGCAACTGCGCTAATGAACAATCTTTGGCTTGCTCGCCCAGCGGGCCGGCGCGCCGACGATTTTGGCATGTCGTTGATCTCGTTGATGTTTGTCATCCATTCCGAAACTGGCACGGTTCCTGCGTTGCAATAGGCAGACTCTTCTCGGGTCACGGAATAGGCGTCCAATGGCGGGCGCTACAGGCAACGCTGCCGCTCAGGTCAACACGCGATCCCGGATGGACGGACGCGCGCGGCCTGGCCGGCGGCTTTTTTGTTTTGGTCGAACACGCAATCGACGGCGCCGATCCCAAGCCGCGCCCAACCGGAGATGACGATGACGAAAAGCACCAATAGCCATTCCGCCCAAACGGCGATCAGCCGCCGCGATTTCCTGAGGATCAGCGCGGCCACCGCGGCAACGCTGGCCGCGGCGCGTGCGCTGCTGCCCTCCGGCGCCTATGCGGCGCCCGCCGCGCCGGAAGTCACCGGCGCCAAGCTCGGCTTCATAGCGCTGACCGATGCGGCGCCGCTGATGATTGCCAAGGAGAAAGGCCTGTTCGAGAAATTCGGCATGCCCGACGTCGAGGTGCTCAAGCAGGCCTCCTGGGGGGCGACGCGCGATAATCTGGTGCTCGGCGGCGAAGCCAACGGCATTGACGGCGCCCATATCCTGACGCCGATGCCTTATCTGATGCACACCGGCAAGGTGACTCAAAACAAGCAGCCGCTGCCGATGGCGATCGTGGCCCGGCTCAACTACGACTGCCAGGGCATTTCTGTCGCCCAGGAATATGCCGGCACCGGTGTCGGCCTCGACGCCTCCAAGCTGAAGGACGCCTTCGCTGCGAAAAAGGCCGCAGGCAAGGAGGTGAAGGCCGCCATGACCTTCCCGGGCGGCACGCACGATCTTTGGCTGCGCTACTGGCTGGCTGCCGGCGGCATCGATCCCGACAAGGACGTCTCGACCATCGTCGTGCCGCCGCCGCAGATGGTCGCCAACATGAAGGTCGGCAACATGGACGTGTTCTGTGTCGGCGAGCCGTGGAACGAGCAGCTCGTCCACCAGGGCGTCGGCTTCACCGCCGCCACCACCGGCGAACTGTGGAAGGGCCATCCGGAAAAGGCGCTCGGCCTGCGCGCCGCCTTCATCGACAAGTACCCGAACTCCACCAAGGCGATCCTGATGGCCGTCATGGAAGCCCAGCAATGGTGCGAAGCCAAGGAAAACAAGGACGAGATGGCCGCCATCATCGGCAAGCGGCAATGGATGAACGTGCCGACTGCCGACATCATCGGCCGCCTCAAGGGCGACATCAATTACGGCAATGGCCGCGTCGCCAACGGCACCGATCTCTACATGAAGTTCTGGCAGGGCGGCGTGTCCTATCCCTTCAAGAGCCACGACAGCTGGTTCCTCGCCGAAAACATCCGCTGGGGCAAGTTCGCGCCGACCACCGACATCAAGGCGCTGGTCGCCCAGGTCAATCGCGAGGATCTGTGGCGAGAAGCGGCCAAGGATCTTGGTGTCGCCGCGGCCGATATCCCGGCGTCTTCATCGCGCGGCGTCGAGACCTTCTTCGACGGCAAGGTCTTCGATCCGGAGAACCCGTCCGCCTATCTCGACAGCCTGAAGATCAAGGCATCGGCCTGAACGGTGCAAACGGCGCTCGCGCCGTTTGTCGCCACAAGCGCAACGGCGCCGCTTGTCGCCAAATGCCAAAGGAACGTTCGAGAAATGTCTATCCAAGCCATCGAGGACCGCAAGGTGAAGCCGTTCCCCGCGCCTGCCAAGCCCGCCGAAATCATCGCCTTCACCGCCAGGGCGCGGCGCCGCTTCGACCCGGCCGCGATCGCAGGCAAGCTGGCCAGCACGCTGGTGCCGCCGGTCATCGTCATCACCATTATGCTCGTCGTCTGGCAGGTCGCCTGTTCGTCGCCCACAGCCAGCCTGCCACCGCCAAGCCAAGTTTGGAACGAGGCCTATGACCTGATCGCCCATCCGTTCTTCAACAATGGCCCGCAGGACATTGGACTCGCCTGGCGGGTGCTGATCTCGCTGCAGCGCGTCGCCATCGGCTTTGGCCTTGCGGCTGTCGTCGGCGTCGCGCTCGGCGCGCTGGTTGGCCAGTCGATCTGGGCGATGCGCGGTCTCGATCCGGTGTTCCAGATCCTGCGCACGGTACCGCCGCTCGCCTGGCTGCCGCTGTCGCTGGCGGCGTTCCGCGATTCCAGCCCGTCGGCGATCTTCGTCATCTTCATCACCTCGATCTGGCCGGTGATCATCAACACCGCCGTCGGCGTCCGTAACATTCCAGAGGACTATCGCAACGTCTCCCGCATCCTCAGGCTCAACCAGCTCGAATTCTTCGTGAAGATCATGGTGCCGGCCGCGGCACCTTACATCTTCACCGGCCTGCGCATCGGCATCGGCCTGTCGTGGCTGGCCATCGTCGCCGCCGAAATGCTGACCGGCGGCGTCGGCATCGGCTTCTTCATCTGGGATGCCTGGAACTCGTCGCGGCTGCCCGACATCATTGTCGCGCTCGCCTATATCGGCGTCACCGGTTTCTGCCTCGACCGCCTGGTCGCGGCGGTCGGCGCCTTCGTCACCCGCGGCACAACGGCAAAGTGAGGAGAGGGACGATGACGGCCTATCTGAAACTCGACCATATCGACAAATCCTTCGCCCGCGGCAGCCAGGTCAGCGACGTGCTGAAGGACATCCGGCTGACCATCGACAAAGGCGAATTCGTCTCGATCATCGGCCATTCCGGCTGCGGCAAGTCGACCTTGCTCAACCTGATCGCCGGCCTGACCAAGGTCTCGGCCGGCGCGGTTCTGTTGGATGACAAGGAGGTCGATAGTCCCGGCCCGGAACGCGCCGTGGTGTTCCAGAACCACAGCCTGCTGCCATGGCTCACCGTCTACGAAAACATCAATTTGGCAGTCACGAAGGTCTTTGGCCGGAGCAAGAGCCGGGCCGAGCGGCATGAATGGATCATCCGCAATCTCGATCTCGTTCAGATGGCGCATGCCAAGGACAAACGTCCGGCCGAGATTTCGGGCGGCATGAAGCAGCGCGTCGGCATCGCCCGGGCGCTGGCCATGGAGCCGAAGATCCTGCTGCTCGACGAGCCGTTCGGGGCGCTCGACGCGCTGACGCGCGCGCATCTGCAGGACGCGGTGATGGATATCCATTCGAGGCTCGGCTCGACGACGATCATGATCACCCATGATGTCGACGAGGCGGTGCTGTTGTCCGACCGCATCGTCATGATGACCAACGGCCCGGCGGCCACCATCGGCGAGGTTCTTGCCGTGCCGCTGGCCCGGCCGCGCCGGCGCATCGAGCTTTCCTCCGACCGCACCTTCCTGCGCTGCCGCGAGGCGGTGCTGAAATTCCTCTACGAACGCCACCGCTTCGTCGAAGCCGCGGAGTAAGGCCATAACGGGAAAACTCGTCATCATCATTGGCAATCTGCATCGGCAATGGGCAATCTACCGCATTGCACAAATATTATGCTGCTGTGCAAGGCATTTTGACTAATCTTTGATCCGCTGCCGAGCTTGGTCAAAAGTCGCGCGGCTGCGGTTCATATTGATTTCATTCGATAATTAAGAGCGCTGTCGAATTGGCACGCTTCCTGCTTTCCAAAATGTAGGGTCCGCAAGGGCCAAGTGAAACGGCGTCCAATGGCGGGCGCCACAGGCAAAGCTGCCGCTCAGGTCCACACGCGCTCCCGGAACCCCGGACGCGAAGACCTGGCCGGCGGCTTTTTTGTTTTGACGCAATCGACGGCGCTGGTCCCAAGCGGCGCCCAACCGGAGACGACGATGACGAAACGGATTGGAACTGGCGCTTCCCTCGCGGACTTCACGCGCCGCGATTTTCTGGCCGTCAGCGCGCTGACGGCGGCGCTGTTCACCGCCGCGCTCCTCCTCTTTCCCGCCGGCGCCAAGACTGACGGCAAGGGTCTCGAAGTGACCGCGCAAAGGTCGGTTTCAACCAGTTCGCCGATGCTGCGCCGCTGACAGTCGCGAACGAACAGACAAGGGCGGTGCCTCCCACGCCGCAAACCGGAGCCAGAAAATGACCGCAAATCTCCCAGCCGCGCCCAGCCAGGACAGCGCTCCCCGGCAGGCGCTTGCCATGTCCACCATCGCCTTCACCGTCTGCTTCGCGGTGTGGACGATCTTTTCAATCATCGGCGTGCGCATAAAGCAGGAGCTGGGGCTGAACGAGACGGAGTTCGGCCTGCTCGTCGGCACGCCGATCCTCACCGGCTCGCTCGTCCGTATGGTGCTCGGTGTCTGGACCGACCGTTTTGGCGGACGGCTGGTATACACCGCGACCATGCTTGCGGCGGCGGTCGCGACCTTTCTGCTCGCTTTTGCGCACACCTACGGGCAGATGCTGGTCGCCGCACTAGGCGTTGGGCTCGCCGGCGGTTCCTTCGCCGTCGGTGTCGCCTATGTCTCGCGCTTCTTCCCGGCCGGCAAGCAGGGTACGGCGCTTGGCATTTTCGGTGTCGGCAATGTCGGCGCCGCGGTCACCAAGTTCCTGGCACCGTTCGTGCTTCTCTCCTGGGGCTGGCAGTCGGTCGCGCTGATCTGGGCGGCAGCACTCGTCGTCATGGCCGCCGTCTTCTGGTTCACGACCGGCGACGATCCAGTCATCCGCGAGCGCCGCGCCGGCAAGGCAGCGCCCGCGAGAAGCTTCTTGCAGGAATTCGCGCCGCTCAAGAACCTGCAGGTCTGGCGCTTCGCCTTCTATTATTTCTTCGCCTTCGGTGCATTCGTGGCGCTCTCGCTGTGGCTGCCCCGCTACCTGATCGGCGTCTACGGCTTCGGGCTTGCGACCGCCGGCATGATCGGGGCGGCCTATTCAATTCCGGCAAGTATTTTCCGCGCCTATGGCGGCGTGCTTTCCGACCGGATCGGCGCCCGGACCGTGCTCTACTGCACCTTCGCTGTCAGTGCCGTCGCGACTCTCGTTCTGTCTCTCCCCTCGGCAGACTACGTCGTGCGCGGTATCAGCGGGCCGATCGCCTTCCATTTCGAGATCGGCCCGCTGGCCTTCATAGCCGTTGCCTGTGTGCTCGGCTTCTTCATGAGCCTCGGCAAGGCCGCCGTCTACAAGCACATCCCGGCTTACTATCCGCAGAGTGTCGGCGCGGTCGGCGGCGTTGTCGGCATGATTGGCGGGCTCGGCGGCTTTATCCTGCCAATCGCCTTCGGCGTGCTCAACGACCTCACCGGCGTCTGGTCGAGCTGCTTCATGCTGCTCTTCGTCATCGTCGCCACCTGCTTTGCCTGGATGCATTCTTCCATCCGGCGGATGGAGCGCACGGCGTCTGACGAAGCTTCAGGCCTTTCCTACGCGGCTGAGTGAGACCGGAGTGGATCAGGACATGACCGAGAAACTCGTTATCATTGGCAACGGCATGGCCCCCGGGCGCATGCTGGAGCACCTCCTGGAAAAGGCGCCTGGGCGCTACCAGGTCACCATCTTCAACGCCGAGCCGCGCGTGAACTACGACCGCATCATGCTCTCGCCGGTTCTGTCGGGCGAAAAGGCCTATGAGGAGATCATCATCCATGGCGACGGCTGGTACATCAAGCACGGCATCACCCTCTACAAGGGCCACAAGATCGTCGCCATCGACCGGCAGGCAAAGACCGTCACCTCCGATCATGGCGTGACCGAGCCCTACGACAAGCTTGTCATCGCCACCGGGTCGGTGCCGTTCATCATTCCGGTGCCGGGCCATGACTTACCGGGCGTGCTCACCTATCGCGATCTCGACGACGTCCGGGCCATGATGCTTGCCGCCCAGTCGCGGGCCAAGGCTGTGGTCATTGGCGGCGGCCTGCTCGGGCTGGAGGCCGCGGCCGGCCTCAACGCGCAAGGCATGGACGTCACCGTGCTGCATGTCATGCCGACGCTGATGGAGCGCCAGCTCGATCCAGCCGCCGGCTATCTGCTGCAGCGCGCGGTTGAAGAACGCGGCATCAAGGTCATCACCAAGGCCAACACCCAGGCGATCACCGGCAACGGCAAGGTCGAGCGGGTGGAGCTTGCCGACGGCACAGTCATCCCGGCGACGCTCGTCGTCATGGCGGTGGGCATCAGGCCGAATGCGGCGCTGGCGAAGGAAGCCGGCATTGCGGTCAATCGCGGCATCGTCGTCGACGCCGGCATGCGCAGCAACGATCCCGATATCTACGCAATCGGCGAATGCGCCGAGGTCAACGGCCAGGTCTACGGGCTGGTCGCGCCGCTCTACGAAATGGCGCGCGTCGCCGCCAGCCATCTGGCCGGCAATGAGGCGGCGGCTTTCGTCCACATGGACACGCCGACCAAGCTCAAGGTCACCGGCATCGAGCTGTTCTCGCTCGGCGACTTCGCCGAGGGCGATGACCGCCAGGAGATCGTGCTGCGCGATGCCGCGGCCGGCGTCTACAAGCGCCTGGTACTCAAGGACGACCGCATCATCGGCACCGTGCTCTATGGCGAGACGGCGGACGGCGCCTGGTTCAACGACCTCAAGAAGAAGCAGACCGACATATCCGAGATGCGCGATACGCTCATCTTCGGCCAGTCCTACCAGGGAGGCGCCCCCCTGGACCCTATGGCGGCCGTTGCAGCCTTGCCGGATGATGCGGAAATCTGCGGCTGCAACGGCGTATGCAAGGGAAAGATCACCGGCGCGATTACGGCCAGGGGCCTGACCTCGCTCGACGACGTGCGCGCCCACACCAAGGCGTCGGCCTCCTGCGGCTCCTGCACCGGGCTGGTCGAAAAGCTGATGGTGCTGACCATCGGCGACAAATACAATCCCGCGGCGGTCCAGCCGATGTGCAGCTGCACCGCGCTTGGCCATGACGAGGTCCGCCGGCTGATCAAGGCCAAGGGCTTGAAGACCATTCCCGCCGTCATGCAGGAACTGGAGTGGAAGACTTCCTGCGGCTGCGCCAAATGCCGGCCGGCGCTCAACTATTATCTCGTCTGCGACTGGCCCGACGAATACGCCGACGATTACCAGTCGCGCTTCATCAACGAGCGCGTCCACGCCAACATCCAAAAGGACGGCACCTATTCGGTGGTGCCGCGCATGTGGGGCGGCGTCACCAACGCCGCCGAATTGCGCGCCATCGCCGACGTCGTCGACAAGTTCGAGATCCCGATGGTCAAGGTCACCGGCGGCCAGCGCATCGACATGCTCGGCATCCGCAAGGAAGACCTGCCGGCGGTATGGGCCGATCTCGGCCAGGCTGGCTTCGTCTCTGGCCACGCCTATGCCAAAGGACTGCGCACCGTGAAGACCTGTGTCGGCTCGGACTGGTGCCGCTTCGGCACGCAGGATTCGACCGGCTTGGGCATCCGTATCGAAAAATTCATGTGGGGCTCGTGGACCCCGGCCAAGGTCAAGATGGCGGTGTCGGGCTGTCCGCGAAACTGTGCCGAGGCGACCTGCAAGGATGTCGGCGTGATCTGCGTCGATAGCGGCTACGAGATCCATTTCGCCGGCGCCGCCGGTCTCGACATCAAGGGCACCGAAGTGCTCGGCCTGGTCAAGACCGAGGACGAGGCGCTGGAGCATATCGTGGCGTTGACGCAGATGTATCGCGAGCAGGGCCGCTATCTCGAGCGTATCTACAAATGGGCCAAGCGCGTCGGCATAGCTGAGATCAAGCGTCAGATCATGGACGATGGCGAGAAGCGCAAAGCCTATTTCGACCGCTTCGTCTTTTCGCAGAAATTCGCCCAGGTCGACCCATGGTCGGAACGTGCTTCCGGCAAGGACAAGCATGAATTCCGGCCGATGGCTTCGGTCGGCTTTGCCCAGGCGGCGGAGTAGGCGCGTGTTCCCGAAAAGTGGAATGCGGTTTTCGGACAAGAACACGCGCAAAAGAGGAATGGCCACATGAATTGGGTATCGATCGGCACGCTCTCGGACATTCCGCGTCGCGGCGCGCGCTGCGTCGCCACGCCGGAAGGAAAGATCGCCGTCTTTCGCACGGCCGACGATCAGGTCTTTGCCATCGACGACCATTGCCCGCACAAAGGTGGGCCGCTCAGCCAGGGCATCGTCCATGGCACGGCGGTGACCTGTCCCTTGCACAATTGGGTGATCTCGCTGGAGACAGGCAAGGCGCTCGGCGCGGACGAGGGCGCGGTGCGCACCATTGCCGTGCGGATCGACGGCGAGCGGCTGTTCATTGCGCTGGAAGCGCTGGCCAGCCGCGCGGCGTGAACCATGCAGATTGATGAAGCGCGCGAGGTGAGGACCACCTGCCCCTATTGCGGGGTGGGTTGCGGCGTGCTGGCGAAGGTCGCCGCGGACGGTGAAATAACCGTTCGCGGCGACCCGGACCACCCGGCGAATTTCGGCCGGCTCTGCTCCAAAGGCTCGGCGCTAGCTGAGACCATCGACCTCGACGGCAGGTTGCTATACCCGGAGATCCACGGTCGCCGCACCGACTGGGACGAAGCGCTCGACCTTGTCGCTTCGACCTTCTCGCAAACCATTGCCGAACACGGCCCCGGCTCGGTCGCCTTTTATGTTTCCGGCCAGTTGCTGACCGAGGACTATTACGTCGCCAACAAGCTGATGAAAGGCTTTATCGGCTCGGCCAATATCGACACCAATTCGCGTCTGTGCATGGCCTCGTCGGTCGCCGGCCACCGCCGCGCCTTTGGCTCGGACACCGTTCCGGGAAATTACGAGGATCTGGAACTTGCCGACCTGATCGTGCTGGTCGGCTCCAATCTCGCCTGGTGCCATCCGGTACTCTACCAGCGCATTGCCGCCGCCCGGGAAAAGCGGCCCGAGATGAAGGTGGTGCTGATCGACCCTCGCCGCACCATGACCTCAGACATCGCCGACATGCATCTGGCGATCGCGCCCGATGGCGACGTCGCTTTGTTCACCGGGCTGCTCGCCTATCTCGGCCAGCACAACGCGCTGGACCGCACCTATATCACGGCGCACACGACCGGCTTCGGGCAAGCGCTTTTCGCCGCCTCGGCGCTCGATCTTGCCGGCATCGCGGCTGCCACGGGTCTCAGTGAGGACGAACTGGCCCGCTTCTACAGCCTGTTTGCCGCGACGGCGAAGACGGTGACCGTCTACAGCCAAGGCGTGAACCAGTCGTCTTCGGGCACCGACAAGGTCAACGCCATCATCAACTGCCATCTGGCCACCGGCCGCATAGGCAAGCCCGGCGCCGGGCCGTTCTCGGTGACCGGCCAGCCCAACGCCATGGGCGGCCGTGAGGTCGGCGGCATGGCCAACATGCTGGCCGCCCACATGGAGATCGAAAACCCCGAGCACCGCGAACGCGTGCAGCGCTTCTGGAATGCCCCAACCGTCGCCGAAAAACCCGGCCTGAAAGCGGTCGAGATGTTCCAAGCGGTGGCCGACGGACGCATCAAGGCGCTGTGGATCATGGCCACCAACCCGGTCGATTCGATGCCGGACGCCGATGCCGTCGAGGCGGCGATCAGGGCCTGCCCGTTTGTTGTGGTCTCGGACGTGCTGGGCGAGACCGACACGGTCCGCCACGCCCATGTCCGGCTGCCGGCCTCCGCATGGGGCGAAAAGGATGGCACCGTCACCAATTCGGAGCGCCGCATCTCGCGCCAGCGGGCTTTTTTGACCAGGCCCGGCGAGGCAAGGCCAGATTGGTGGATCATCGCTGAAGTCGCCAAGCGGATGGGCTTCGGCGAGGCTTTTTCGCATGTGTCGCCGGCCGACATCTTCGCCGAGCACGCGGCGCTGTCGACATTCGAGAATGATGGCGTTCGCGATTTTGATATAGGCGCGTATGGCGATATCGGTGCAGAGGCCTATGAGGATCTTCTGCCGTTCCAATGGCCAGCGCCGGCCTCACCCTCCCCCTTGAGGGGAGGGTCGGCACGCGCGTTGAGCAAAGCGAAACAAGCGGGACGGGGTGGGGTCGGTGGTGAAGTCTCGACCTCTCCGGGTCGCCCCACCGAGGTGGAGGCCGTCGCAGATGACCCCCTCTGGCCTGCCGGCCATCTCCCCCTCAAGGGGGGAGATCAGCCTGCTGCTCGGCTGTCGCCAGTCTCCCAGGTTGATGAGTGGGCGCAGCCGGCAAAACCGCCAATCTCCCCCCTTGAGGGGGAGATGGCCGGCAGGCCAGAGGGGGGTGTTCAGGCTGGACATAGCTCAGCCAGCATCCGCTTCTTCGCCAATGGCGGCTTCTACACGCCCGACGGCAAGGCGCGCTTCATTGCCATCCGCCCAGCCGCACAAACCCGCACCAACCCGGACTACCCGCTCGTCCTCAACACCGGGCGCGTCCGCGACCATTGGCACACCATGACGCGGACCGGCAAGAGCCCGCGCCTGTCGCAGCACATGGCCGAACCGTTCGTCGAAATCCACCCGGCGGATGCGCAGCACTATGGTATCGGCGATGCCGACATCGTGCGCGTCTCGACTGGCCATGGCGAGGTGCTGGTCCGCGCGCTGGTGACGGTGCGCCAACGCCAAGGCTCTGTATTCGTTCCGATGCACTGGACCGATCAGATCTCCGCCCGCGCGCGTGTCGATGCACTGGTCCCGCCGACGACCGATGCGATTTCAGGTCAGCCGGCCTCGAAGAACGTTGCCGCCCGCATCCAGCGGTTCGCCGCCACTGCCTTCGGCTTCGCCGTGCTTGCCGAACGACCCGCATCGATCGACGCCGATTACTGGAGCCTCGCCCGCTGCCCCGCCGGCTGGCGCCTTGAAATTGCGCTGCAGTCCGGCCGTGACTGGACCGGGTTTGCCGCCTCGCTGTTCGGCCTCGAAGGCGAGACGCTCGCCTATCACGACATCGCCGGCGGGCACCATCGCTTCGCCCGTTTCGCAGGCAATCGGCTGGTCGGCGCGTTCTATCTTGCGCCTACCCCGGTAGCGGTGTCGCGCGGCTGGGCGGTCGAACAACTTGGTGCTGACCATGCCGATCGGCAGGCGCGGCTGGCGATTGTCGCCGGGCGGCCGGGCGGCAACAGCGTCGACCGCGGTGCCATCGTCTGCGCCTGTTTCGGGGTCGGTGCCAACCAGATCGCGGAAGCGGTACGCGGCGGCTGTACCAGCGTCGCGGCAATCGGCGCCGCCCTTCACGCCGGCACCAATTGCGGCTCTTGCCGCGCCGAGATCAAGACCATTATCGACGGGCGGCGTCTGCAAGCTGCGGAGTGATGCGCCGAGGAACTCTGCCGCGCCGCTGCATGATGCTTACTAGCAATTTACAAACCATGGGCTACCAACGTTCTGACTTCGATTCGCTCGGAACGGGAGCCTCATGAGCAAAGCCCTGACCTCATTCGCGCTTGCCGCCGTGCTGACGGCCTTGCTGATGGCGCTCAGCCTGGCGGTGGCCAGGCATGGCTATCCCTATGGCGCGATCGGCGCCAAGCGCTTGAGCGACGTCGCCGATGCGGGGACGTTCATTCCGCTCGCGGCGATCTATTTTTTCAGCGCACTGCTGATGATGGTTCTGCCGATCAGGCTCGCTGGCATCGTCCTGACACATGCCGCCGATGCGATCTTCTGGACGGTCATCGTGTTGTTTGCGCTCATCGTTGGATGTCTCGCCGCGAGATTTGCTTTCGGTCAGCGCGATGTGCTCTCCGCACTCCTGAACTGGCGCTTCCTGTTTGTCGCAGGCGTCGTCGGATGCCATCTGTTCATCAACGAGCTGCGCCGCAACATCTTGTTGAGAAGCCTGTTCTTCGTCATCTTCGCCGCAGCGACACTGGCCTGCCTGTTTTGGTCCTTCACCGTCTGAGCATGTGCGACCGTCGGCAGGCGGCTTAATTCTTGTCGACCGGCTTCGAACGCATTCGCGAAACGGTCTCACGCTCGGCCCGCTTCGAACGCATCGGCGGCAGGCCGCGGTCGATCAGGTCCATGTCTTCCAGCACCATGTCGCCCATCCGCTTGAAGGCGATGTCAAGCGCGCCGGCCCGGTGGGCGGAGCGCAGGAACCCCGGCAACGTACGGACCGGGTGATCCTGGGCCAGAGGCTCCTCAGGAAAAACATCGCTGGCGGCGACGATATGGCCGCTGCGGACGACGTCCATCAGTGCCGGGAAATCGACCACGCCGGCTCGGCTGAGCAGGATGAAAGCGGCTCCCTTGCGCATCCTGGCAAACGCCTCGGCGCCGAGGAAGCCCTGGTTTTCGCTGGTCACCGAAGCGACGACGAAGACGAAATCGCTGTTCGACAGAACGTCGTCAAGAGAGGCCGGCTCGACGCCGTTTTCGATCAGGATCGACGGCGGCAGCCACGGGTCGAAGACTTTTGTCCGCGTGCGAAAGCCTGACAGCAGCCGGTTGAGCGCACGGCCAAGATCGCCGAAGCCGATAATGCCGACATCCGCGCCGGAAAGAAGCCGCGCCGTCCGGTTGCCGTCGCCGCCCCACAGCTCCTTGCCCTGACGAAATGCGAGATCGGCGTCGACGATTCCGCGGGCGAGGTTGAGCGCCATGGCAAGGCCGAGCTCGGCCACCGGCTCTGCAAACACCAGCCCGGTGGTGACGACATGGATGCCGCGCGAAAACAGCGCCTCGTACGGCATGTTGTCGATAAGGTTGCTCTCGACATTGAAGACGCAGCGCAGCGCCTTCATTTTCTCCAGCGTCTCCGGCGTGATCGGCGGCTGGCCGACAATGTAGCGCGCCTCGCCAAGGATATCGGCCGGCAGCGCCGCGACACCTTCAGGCGATGTTTCGACGATGCGGTATTTCGATCGAAATTTCGCCAGCGCAGCCGGCGTGAAGATCAGGTCGAGCGTGCGCGGTTCGGGTGCGCTGATCACCAGCGGCAAGGCGCTGTCGGACATGATACTTTACCTCCCGTGCGATCCGCGTCGCACCACACAAGAATCGTCTTTTCCCGCCCCCGACACCTATCACATGCCTGTCGAGAAGGAGAAGTTTGCCTTCTTCGGCCTTGCGGTGCGGCGGTCGGTGGTCCAGATAGACGGCGATCGAAGGACGACAAGGAAGACAGCAACATGATCCCGTTTCGAAAGAACCTCATCGATGGCGAGTGGGTAGGCGATGCCGGCTCCCGCAACATCAACCCGTCCAATCTCGACGACGTGGTCGGCGAATATGCATCGGGGGGCGCGGAGCATGCTCGGCAGGCCATCGCCGCGGCGAAAGCGGCATTTCCGGCATGGTCCCGATCGGGCCTGCTGGCACGCCATGCGGTGCTGAGGAAGACGTCGGACGAGATCACCGCGCGGAAAGATGAAATAGGCCGGGCGTTGGCGCGCGAAGAAGGCAAGACACTGGTCGAGGGCATCGGCGAGACTGTGCGGGCCGCCCAGATATTCGATTTTTTCGCCGGCGAGGCGTTGCGCCTGTCGGGCGAGCTGGTGCCAAGCGTGCGGCCCGGCGTCGGCGTCGAGATCACCCGCGAAGCGGTCGGCGTCGTCGGCATCATCACGCCGTGGAATTTCCCGATCGCCATTCCGGCTTGGAAAATCGCTCCGGCGCTGGCCTACGGCAACACCATCGTCTTCAAGCCGGCGGAACTCGTTCCGGAGAGCGCCTGGACCATTGTCGACATCCTGCACCGCGCCGGGCTGCCCAAGGGTGTGCTCAACCTGGTGATGGGCAAAGGTTCGGTGGTCGGCCAGGCCATGCTCGACAGTCCTGACCTCAACGCCATCACCTTCACCGGCTCGGTCGGCACCGGCAAGCGCGTCGCCGCCGCCAGCGTCGAGCACATGCGCAAGTTCCAGCTCGAAATGGGCGGCAAGAACCCGCTTGTGGTGCTCGACGATGCCGACCTTGCCGTCGCCGTCGACTGCGCCATCAACGGTGCCTACTTCTCGACCGGCCAGCGCTGCACGGCGTCGTCCCGGCTGGTGGTGACGGACGGCATCCACGACCGCTTCGTCGAGGTGCTCAAGGACCGCATGGCCAAGCTGATCGTCGGCGACGCTCTCGATGCCAAGACGCAGATCGGGCCGGTTGTCGACCAGAGCCAGCTCAAACAGGACGAGGACTATATCGCCATCGGACGTCAGGAAGGTGCCGATCTCGCCTTCGGCGGCGAGCGGCTCGATCGCGAAACCCGCGGCTTCTATTTGCAGCCTGCGCTGTTCACCGAAACCACCAACGCCATGCGCATCTCGCGCGAGGAGATTTTCGGCCCGGTCGCCAACGTCATCCGCGTCAAGGATTATGACGAGGCGCTGGCGGTGGCCAACGACACGCCGTTCGGGCTGACGTCCGGCATCTGCACCTCGAGCCTCAAGCATGCCACGCACTTCAAGCGCAATTCGGAAGCCGGCATGGTCATGGTCAATCTGCCGACGGCCGGCGTCGACTTCCACGTGCCTTTCGGCGGGCGCAAGGGATCGAGCTACGGCCCGCGCGAGCAGGGCCGCTATGCCGCAGAGTTCTACACCACGGTGAAGACCGCTTACACGTTTGCCGGCTAAGAAAAGGCGGCAGACCAGCCAGGCAGCGAGCAAGTCGATGGCATCTGAGAATACGGACCTGACCTGGCTCAATCCGCCGCCGCACCACGCCTTCGGCAACAATACGGTGCATGTACGGACCGGTGAGGAGACCGACTTCTGGCGCGAGACGTTCTACGGCTTCTGGCGCGACAATGGCCATTTCCTCTATCGTGAGGTCGAGGGCGATTTCAGCGCCGAAGTCACGGTCAAGGGGCACTATGAGGTGCTTTACGATCAGGCCGGGCTTATGGTCCGCCTGAGCGAGACGCACTGGATCAAGGCCGGCATCGAATACACCGACGGGCTGATGTATTTTTCCGTCGTCGTCACCAACGATGCCTCCGACTGGTCGCTGGCCAGCATTCCGGCCGATCCGGACGGGGTCAGGATCCGCATGACCCGCCATGCCGAGACGATCCGCGTCCAGTATCGCGACGCATCTGACAAGCACTGGAAACCGGTGCGGCTTGCCTATTTCCCGCCGTCGAAAACGGTCGATGTCGGCATGATGTGCTGTTCGCCGCAGCGCGAGGGCTTCGAAGTGACATTCAGCGATTTTTCGATCGGCCCGCCGATCTCGCGGGAGCTTCACGACTGAGGCGCCGCGATCCGGTCGGGCGGTTTGCGTCCGGCCCCGCCTCAGTAGGTCGCCCGGCCGCCGGAGACGTCGAAGACGGCCGCCGTCGTGAACGAGCATTCCTCGGACGCGATCCAGCAAATCAGCGCCGCCACCTCCTCGACCTCGCCGAACCGCGCCATCGGTATTTTGGACAGCATGAAGTCGATGTGTTGCTGGCTCATCTGCTGGAAGATCGCGGTGCGCACGGCCGCCGGCGTGACGCAGTTCACCGTTACTTTGGTCTTGGCCAGTTCCTTGCCGAGCGATTTGGTCATGCCGATCACCGCCGCCTTGGAGGTGCTGTAGGCCGAGGCGTTCGGGTTACCTTCCTTGCCGGCAATCGAGGCGATGTTGATGATCCTGCCGTAATTGCGTTCGAGCATATGCGGGACCAACGCCTTGTTGCAGAAGAAGACGCCGTTGATGTTGATGTCGGTGACCCGGCGCCAATCCTCCACCGAATACTCCCAGGTCGTCATGTTCGGCCCGGTGATGGCAGCACTGGTGACAAGGACATCGACCACGCCAAGCGCTTCGATCGTCTCTCCGGCGGCGGCTTCGACCGCTATGGGGTCGGCGACGTCTAAGGTGACGCTGTGCAGGCCTGGAACAATGGCCTTGGCCTGCTCGATCTGGGCGGCATCGCGATCCCAGACCGAAACACGCCCGCCTTCGTCAGTGATCCTTTGCGCGACGGCCAGGCCGATGCCTGAGGCGCCGCCGGTGATAACAGCAGATCGTCCGGCAAATCGTCCCGCGAAACTCATCGGCATGTGGTCTTCCTCCCAATGGGCGGCGAATGTGAAGTCAACGGCGGACAAGTTCAAGCGCGGACTTGCAACCTCAGAACAGCTTATGATGGGCCAGCACCGGTCAATTGTACGGCACTGCCTTCTGGCCAAATCGTCTCGCCCGGTATGGAGAGAACGGCTGGAACGACGCGCCCGGTTGGCATCCGGGTGACAGGCGGCGCCGGATGGGTTATATTGCACTGCACAATGCGAGCGCCTGCAGGCGAGGCTCCCATCGATCCGACGAATCGGCCCACGAGCGGCCCATGAAATCGGCATTGAGCTGCAAGGACGGAAAACCGCTATCGAGATGAAGATTCCAAAATCTCTGTTGATCGATCCGGACAAGAACACGGTCTATGGCAGCTTTGCCGTTGCCGTCTCGATCTGGGCGTTCTCCTACTCGACCATTTTCGGCCAGGCCATGATCCTGGCTTATTATGCGGTCTGGCTACCGCTCATCCTGGTCGACTACCGCAAGATATTAAGGCACGCTTCCAGCGCCTGGCTTCCGCTGGCCTTTGCAACCTATGTCTGCTTCTCGGTGTTCTGGTCGGCGGCTCCCGGCACCACGGCAAGAACGGCCGTCCAATATTGCTCCCATATCGCCTGCGCCTACATTGCCGCGCGCACCGTCAGCGTCCGGACCTTGACCATAGGCGCCCTGATCGGGATTTTCGTCGTTCTGCTCTACTCGCTCAAGGTCGCAAGTTATTCCTACGACGTTCTCGACGGGACATACAATTTCGTCGGCGCTTTCAGCTCCAAGAACCAGATCGGCTTTGTCGCATCGCTCGGCATTTATTTCTGCGTTGTCTACCTCGCCTTTCTCAGGCGCGGACGCATAAGCTTTTTGTTGATTGTACCGATCGTCCTTCTGTCGGGCTATCTGCTGGTCGTGTCGCATTCGGCCACTTCGATGGCGTCGACCCCGGCGGTTCTCGCTCTGGTCGCCCTGCTTTCCATCGGCAAGCTGCTTTCGCTCCGCCATCGCCGGGTGATTTTCATAATCGGTGCGGGCGGGCTGGTCGCCTGCACCGTGATTGCGCTGAATCTCGGGCTGATGGACTTTGTCCTTGGCCTTTTCGGCAAGGATTCGACGCTCACCGGACGAACCTACCTCTGGCAACAGGGCTGGAATGCCGCGCAGCAATCGCCCATCCTCGGCGTCGGCTACGCGGCTTATTGGGTGCAGGGCTTCTCCGAGGCCGAGCGGCTGTGGAACGAATTCTATATCGCCGCGCGAAGCGGCTTCCACTTCCACAACACCTACATCGAGACCTTGGTGGAACTCGGCTTCGTCGGCGCGTCACTGCTTTCGCTGATCATCCTGCGCACGCTCTGGGGTCACGTCTCGGCGCTGATATTCAGGACATGGCAAGCCGACTCCGTGATTCTTGCCGGCGTCATGGTGCTTCTGTTCATCCGATCCTTCGTCGAGGTCGAGACCCTCAATCCCTACATCATGGGATCGTTCCTGCTGTACTACAGCTACTTCAAGCTGGTGAGGGTGCCGGCCGTCGCTCCTTCCCGGTGGAGCGCCGTGAACCATCTCGAGGAACCGGACGCCGTGCGAGGCTAGAGCGGGCGGATCCAGGCGGTTCGTTGCCCGAAGGCCGCCTTGTTTTCTGACCCATAAGATCCCAAACGCAAAAACCCCCCGCAGACCGCTGCCTGCGGGGTTGGTGCTTTGCTCCGGTGGAAAGAAGCTACTGGATGGCCATGGGCGCCGGTTTGACCTTGATCACGTCCCCTGGCAGCACCGGCGTGTCTTCATCGGCGGTGATTTCGCTGGTCTTGCCGTCGACCACCCGCACCAGGGAAAATGACAAGGCCGCTGGTTCGTTGTTGCCGTAGAATTGCGGCATGGGGCTGCCCGACAAGGCTTCGGACATCAAGGCCTTTTCCATATTCAGCTTCAGCGTCACCTCGTTGAGATCGGCTTCCGTCTGTTGCCGGTCGGTCGCGAGGCTGGAGTTCTGGGTGTTCTCGAGATCGATGGCGTCCTGGGTGGCCTTGCTGATCGACTGCTTGGCCGTGAGAATCGCCGTTTCGTAATCCAGGATCTGGCCCTCGAGGTCGGCGATGGTTTGCTGCGAGTTCAAAACCCGCGTGTTGACGACCAGCCCCTTTTGCGCCAGCGAGCCGATGCCGTTGAGCTGCTCCTTCGCCAGATCAACCTGCTTCTGCTGGTTGACGATCTTTTTCTGCAGCGAATCGATCTCGCTTTGCAGCAGTGCCTTCAAATCGTCGAGCGCCTGCAAGCGCAGCTTGAGTTTCTTCTGGTCGGCCGCCAGGATCGCCGTCTCATCGGCAACGATGCTGGGCAGCTTCGGATCGTCGGCCACCTCTTTCGGCACCGCGAATGTCGGCTTGTCCGCTAGTTCCGCTTCGATGCGGGCGCGCTTGACGGTCAGCCTGACCAATTGGTCTTGTAGTACGTCGAAATTGCCCTTGGCATTGATCAGGTCGCGGTCGTAGCGCTGTCCGCTCTCCGGGTTCCGCCGGGCTCCGCCGGCAATGCTCATCGCTTTCAGCACGGACAACCCAGGCACACAAGGATACTGGCCGGGCGATTGCACCTCGCCAGAGATGTAGAATGGCCGGTACTGCGCCATTTCGACGGAAGCCTCCGGCTTGTCGGCCAGAGCGAGCTTGCGCTGCAGCGCCTCACCGAGCGATGCCGCGATCTCCGAAGTCGTCTTGCCGGATGCGGGCATCTCGCCGACGAAGGGAACCGACAAGGTTCCAGCGGGGCCGACCGTGTATTCTCCATTGATGGCCGACCAGTCACGGAACGTGCCTTCGACGGTCTGCCATTCCGCCACGCGGATGGTCAGCTTGTCCTGTGCTCCTAGGCGATAGTCGTCGGCGAAGGCAAACTGTGGCAGGGCTAGCGACAGCGTCAGGCCGGTCGCCATTGTAAGGCAAGTCGTCAAAAGCCGTACTCGCCGCATGCGTCTGGAGAGAATGCCGGTGCAAAAGATATCGATTATATCTGCTTTCAACTGAGCGTTTCCGATCTGGTTTGCCCCGCCCGATGAGCTGCCGATGCCTGAGTTAGGGGCCTGAGTTCTGGGCCCGAATTCTGGACAGTCGCTCCTCGATGCACGGCCAGCAAGCGGCCGTCAGTAGCAGCCTCGCGACATCCAGACCGCAGGTACGGTCTTGATGATGATGCGAATGTCTTCGAACATCGACCAGTTCTCGACATAGTGCCTGTCGAATGCGACGCGGCTGTCATACGAAACATCGTTGCGTCCGCTGACCTGCCAAAGCCCGGTGAGGCCGGGGCGCGATTTCAGGTAATAGACGGCCGAATTGCCATATATCTCCAGCTCATCGCGCACCACGGGACGAGGCCCGACCAGGCTCATATCCCCCTGCAGGATGTTGATGATCTGCGGCAACTCATCGAGGCTGAGCTTCCTCAGCACCGCTCCGACGCGCGTGATCCGCGGGTCGTTCTTCAACTTGCGGGTCGCTATCCATTCGGCGTTGGCCTCCGGATTCGCGGCGAGATAGGCAGCAAGCACCCGCTCGCCGTCTGGAACCATGGTGCGGAACTTGAGGCACGGAAAAATCCGTCCTCCGCGGCCGATTCGGCTGTGACCATAGAAAATCGGCCCGCCATCGGAAAACCTGACAAGCAGCGCTATCATTACGAACAGCGGGCTGAGAGCGACCAGGCCGATCAGCGAACCGACAATATCGAAGCTGCGTTTGAGCAGGCCGCCAATCGGTGGCGGAAAATCGACGCCGGCCTGCGAAAAATCCGCATCGGCCGGCTTGGCTACGTCCCTCATGCGTAAACTCCATACGTTGAACGGATGGTTTACCGCACGATACCAAAAAAATGTTGCAGCGCAACACACAATTTCTCAGACGGCTGTAATAGTCGCGTCATGAACTGACTAAATAATAAACTCGTCCTGCACAAAATTTCCCATTTATGTCGCAAAAGAGACAGATTATGGGCAATTTTGGAAAAGCTAGTCCAATTTTTGGGCTGATTTTAGGCGAATCGCTCTTTATACCCTCCTGTGGAGCTTTGCCGTCATTTAGAATTTCAAGATAATGACTGATGTTATGATAAAATACTATTCAATATTATGAATCATACTGGAGCGAGTCGATATCCGGCAATCAGTGGTGATGCCGACGTGTGCGTTGCACCATGGCAGAGTCGATCCCGAGGATTCGTTTAAAATTTATTCCGCAGCTGCCCTTGCCGCCTATTGCGCGGCTCAATAGAGTTGTAAATTGTTTCTGTCGGACTATGGACAGATTGGGCTAGGCCGGAAGCAACCGGCCAGACGCGGGCAACCTAAATAAGCTCGCAGAGTTTAAGGGAGGTGCTCGGGGTGGGCTTGTCGACATTTTTTCCCGAGCCGGTTGATGGGCTATCGGGTATGTCACTGCCAAAGTTCATTATCGGAATGTGTTTTGCGCTGGCGATCGTGATCGTCTGGTCCTATTTGGGCGGCGCCTCGCTCGGTACGACGCTGTTTCGCGTCATCGGCTGTGCCATAGTCATCCAACTGGGTTATTTTCTGCTGGTCTTTGCCATGGTCGCCAGAAATGCCCCGACCCCGGCCGACAAAATTCGCGACGCTGAACGAAAGCTGAGTTCGAACGAAGCGGCCGAAGGCGAGAAACTCAGCGCCAGGAGAGGCCTTCACTGATTTCGGGCCTGGCCGCGGTCTGCGATGTCCATATGACCTGTGGTTAAGCTCGCCGGTCCTCTGACGAATTGCTCGCCTCAACAACACCGGCAGTCGGCATTCCTGTTCTTTCAATTCCTTGACACTGCGGGCCTCGACGCGCTCGCTCCGCCCCGCCGCCGTCCGGTCGGCGAGGATCAGCAACTGGTTTCTGCCAGTCGAGCGCTCTATAGAGCGTGTAGGAACGGCTCTGCCAAAGCGGCGCATTTCTGGAGCCATCCCGATTGAGGCTCGCCGCCTGCCCAACCGGGCCATGACACCCAGCAAAATGAAAAACTGGACGGCGCCGATGATTTTGGCGATGCTTGCTTCGCACTTGCAGCATAGGCGTTTGGGCCGATGCATTTCAGAATGGGCGGTGGGGCATTGAGCGGACGGGGCGAGGAAATCCGCAACGACTTCTGCAATCGAGAGGCATGTCCATGACATCATTCCAGGTCTGCGTGATCATCGCCGCCCGCAATGCGGCGCGGACAATCCCGGCTGCCATTGCATCGGCATTACGCGAGCCTGAGGTTGCGGAAGTTGTCGTCGTCGACGACGCGTCCACCGACGATACCGCGAAAGTCGCCCACGCGGCCGGCGACGGCACGGGCCGCCTTTCCGTCATCCGCTTCGACGTCAATCGCGGCCCATCCTTTGCACGCAACGCCGCGATAGCCGGTTCCAGGTCGCCGTTCATCAGCATTCTGGACGCTGATGATTTCTTTTTCGAAGGCAGGTTTCACAGACTGTTCGCCAGCACCGATTGGGATTTCGCCGCAGACAATATCATGCTTGTCAGGGATGACGCGGCAACCGACGTTTCGAAAATCGTTGCTCCACCGTTCTCGCCCGAGCCGGAATTCCTCGATTTCGAGGGTTTCATCGACGCCAACATCTCCAGGCGCCGTGTGCAACGCGGGGAACTGGGCTTCCTCAAGCCAGTGATCAGCCGCGCCTTTCTCGATCGGCATGGGCTGCGCTACGACGAGAAGCTGCGCCTGGGTGAAGACTATGAACTCTATGCGCGCGCGGTTGCCCATGGCGCGCGCTTCAAGGTCATCAAATCCTGTGGCTACGGCGCGATCGTGCGCGCCGATTCGCTGAGCGGACGGCACAAGACCCAGGACCTGAAGCATCTGGCCGATGCCGACCTGGCACTGCTTGCGATCGACAGTTTGCCGGAGGCATCGAAGGCTGCGCTGAGAAGGCACGAGCGGCACATCCGCGACAAATACCGGTTGCGGAAGTTTTTAGACGTGAAGGCTGAGCGCGGGCTGGCGCCGGCCGCGGCCTACGCCTTGGCCGGCTCGTCCAACCTCACAGCCGTCGTCCGCGGCGTCGCCTCCGATAAGCTGGATGCGCTGTTTCGCCGCGCCGGCCTCGCCGCGAAGCGTCAGCATGTGCCGCCGCTGCGCTTCCTCATGGCCGGAACCAGCACGGCCAGCGAAAGCTAGGCCCGTCAACGTGCGACGGCGGTAGCTACTCCCTTACCCTTCGGTCGGCTCGGACGGTTTCAACGAGATTCATGAGTTTACGATCTAGGTGGTTGCCTATCCGCGCAGGGAATGGCAATCTATGTTGCGGTGCAGCAATTTTGGACGGCCAACCGAACTGGCCCAAGATATCCCCCTGTCAGAGGAGCTGGACGATGCAAGAAATGTCTTTTGAACGCGGACGGGCGCCAAGGCCGGTCACCAGCTCGACGATGATGGGGCGCTGACTGCATGGCCTCGATCTTTCGCTTCCGATCGAGAGATCCGGCGCGCGACACGCAGACCGACACCTCGCGCCTCGATCGCTTGGCAAAGCTGCTGGACCAGATCTCGGCCGAGGTCGAGGCAGAGAAGAACGGGCTTGAGAACCGCTACAGGACAACGGCTACCAATGCCGCCTTCCTGGTCGAGGCCATGGAGAACGGAGCGGTCTCCTCCCGCAAGTCCTCCGAAGTCGGCGAACTGACCAGGTCGATCCTGAATTGCGAGCGACGCATCGCGGCGCTCTCGCGCCAGAAGCAGATGATGAAGGATCTCCGTCATTCGCTGGATGAAATCTTCGATGAGAATCGGCAGAACGGCCCCGACATAAGGACCGATTTTGTGAAGCCCGCCGATTCCGGCACAGGCTGAGCGAACACCCCGAGTCGGCGCAATGGTTTTAGGCACAACACGGAGCTTGGGAGCGACAGAGGTCAAGATCAGGTTGTTTCGTCACGGTTCGAACGATCGCTTTGGGGGCGCACAGCACAAGGTGAGTTTGATATGAACGCAGATCCTAAAAGCACGCCCGCCCCGGCAACCCGAGGCACCCCGTTCACGCGCCCGATCCCAGGCAAGCTGCGGCGGCTCCGTTCAGACGGCGCGTTTCTGCTGGTCGTTCTCGGCAGCATGGTTGCGGGCCTGGTCCCCGTGCGCGCCCAGGATCTCCCAACCGCGCCGTCCTTTGTCGATGATTTCACCAGCCTCAGTCGCGCGCGCTGGTACATTTCCGACGGCTGGACGAACGGCAAGCATCAGAACTGCACCTGGTCCAAAAGCCTGATCGGGCTTTCCGACGGCATGCTGACGCTCGGTTTCGAGAAGCGCAAGCTGAAGGATCGCGAATTCGCCTGCGCCGAGATCCAGACCAAGCAGCGCTTCGGCTACGGCACTTACGAGGCGCGGATGAAGACCGACACGGGCTCCGGCGTCAACGCGGCATTCTTCAGCTTCGTCGGCGATGCCGACAAGCAGCCGCATGATGAAATCGACTTCGAGGTGCTGACCAAGGACACGTCCAAGGTTCAGGTCAACGCCTACATAGCCGGCAAAGGCAAGAACGAGAAACTGGTCGACGTCGCTGGCGGCACCGACAAGGCCTTCAACGACTACGCCTTCGTCTGGGAAAAGGACCGGCTGCGCTGGTACGTCAACGGCAAGCTTGTCCACGAGATCACCGATCCGGCGAAGCTGCCCACCCATTCGCAAAGGATCTATTTCAGCCTTTGGGGCAGCGATACAATGAAGGGCTGGATGGGGCCGTTCTCCGATCCCGGCCGCAAGCTCACCATGCAGGTGGATCGCGTTGCATTCACCGCACTTGGCCAGCCCTGCCAATTCCCCGAATCGCTGGCATGCAACACAAACTAGAAGCGCATCTGAACCGGCCGGGCCGAAGGTGGTCGGAAAACCGAAGCTCGAACAGGCCCGAAACCTTGAACAGGAATGAAACCGAATGAATTTGACTGTCTTTGGAATCGGCTATGTCGGTCTTGTACAGGCGGCGGTGCTTGCCGAAGTCGGCCATCAGGTGGTCTGCGTCGACATCGATGCAAAAAAGGTCGAGCGGCTCAACCAGGGTCATGTCCCGATCTTCGAGCCTGGGCTCGAAAGCATGGTCAAGGAGAACCATGCCGCCGGCCGCATCAAGTTCACCACCGACGCCGCCGCGGCGATCAAGCATGGCCAGATCCAGATGATCGCCGTCGGCACGCCGCCGGGCGAGGATGGTTCGGCCGACCTCAAATATGTGCTGGCCGTCGCCGAGGCCATCGGTCGTGAGATGGACGAGCCCAAGATCGTCGTCGGCAAGTCGACCGTGCCCGTCGGCACCTGCGAAAGGATAAAGGCCAGGATCGCCGCAACGCTGAAGGCGCGCGGGCGCGAGGATCTGGCTTTCGACGTCGCCTCCAATCCGGAATTCCTCAAGGAAGGGTCCGCTGTGAGCGACTGCATGAAGCCCGACCGGATCATCGTCGGCACCAGCAACGAGGACACCGAGGCGGTGATGCGCGAGCTCTACGCGCCGTTCAACCGCAACCACGAAAAGATGATCGTGATGGATGTGCGCAGTGCCGAGTTCACCAAATACGCGGCCAATTGCATGCTGGCGACCAAGATCAGCTTCATGAACGAAATGGCCAACCTAGCCGAGCAACTGGGTGCCGACATCGAGGAGGTCCGCAAGGGCATCGGCAGCGACCCGCGGATCGGCTACCACTTCATCTATCCGGGCCTCGGCTATGGCGGCTCATGCTTCCCGAAGGATGTGCGTGCCCTGATCAAGACCGCCGAGGCCGTCAAGTTCGACGCCAAGCTGCTGCGTGCCGTCGAGGAGCGCAACAACCAGCAGAAGTCGGTCCTGTTCGAGAAGGTGGACCGCTATTTCAAGGGCAATCTCAAAGGCAAGACATTTGCGCTGTGGGGCTTGGCCTTCAAACCCAATACCGACGACATGCGCGAGGCCCCGGCCCGCACGCTGATGGAAGCGCTCTGGGCCGCTGGTGCCAATGTGCAGGCCTATGATCCGGAGGCGATGCAGGAATGCCAGGCGATCTACGGGCTGCGCGACGACCTGCAACTGTGCGGCACCAAGGAGGCCGCGCTGCGAGGCGCCGATGCGCTCTTGATCGTGACCGAGTGGAAAAGCTTCAGCGCGCCGTCTTTCGATGCGCTGAAGAACGCGCTGACCACGCCCGTCATCTTCGACGGACGCAATCTCTACGACCCCAAGGTCATCGCCCGCCACGGCATCGAATACCACAGCATCGGCAGAATGGCGGCGTGACGCTAGGGCGGTCCAGCAAGGAGCCAGGTCCATGAAAGTTCTGTTTGCGGGCGGCAACGGCTACACGCCGCAGTTCAGCGGTGGCGTTCAGTCGAGCACGCATCATCTGGTCGAGCAGCTGCGCGAGCACGGTCATGACGCCTCGGTTCTGGCGGCGCTGTTCGGTGACGGCATGTTCGGCTTCAAGGCGCGCGCCAAGATGAAGCTGCTTCGCCAGCGAGCGGTCATCGACAGCTATCCCGGCTATCCGGTCGTGCGGGCATGGTTTCCCTGGGAGGCGGCGCGCTTCGCGGTCGAACGGCTCGATCCCGATGTCGCCGTCGTGCAGTGCCACAAATCGGTGCCGATCGGAAAGGCGCTGCAGGCGCTCGGCGTGCCGCTGGTGGTCTATCTGCGGAACGTCGAATTCCACGAACTGGCCGGCGACCTGCGCGAATTGCATTCGGCGCTTTATATCGCCAACTCCGAATTCACTGCGCGCACCTATAAGGAAAGGTTCGGCATCGATTCGACCGTGATCCCGCCGACCATCAATCCCGGGCTCTACAGCACGCCGACCACCGGTGAATTCGTCACGCTGATCAATCCTTACAATGAAAAAGGGTTCGAACTCGCCGTGCGCATCGCCGGCCAATGCCCAGAAATTCCGTTCCTGTTCGTCGAAAGCTGGAAGCTCGACGACGACCATCGGGCGCAGATCGAACAGATCATCGCCCCGCTGCGCAACGTCAGGCTGGAAAGCCGCACCAGCGACATGAAGACCGTCTATGGCCGCACCAAGATTCTGCTGGCGCCCAGCAAATGGGAAGAAGCCTGGGGGCGGGTGGCATCCGAGGCCCATTGCAGCGGCATTCCAGTCGTCGGGTCCCGTCGCGGCGGCCTGCCGGAAGCGATTGGCGCCGGCGGCGTGGTGCTCGACTATGATGCACCGCTCGACGACTGGGTCGCCGCGGTCAGGCGACTATGGAGCGACAAGGCCGAGTACGATCGGCTGTCGGCGGCGGCGCAGCTGTTTTCGGAGCGGCCCCAAATGAACCCCGACAGCCAGTTCGCGACTTTTCTCGGCGTTCTCGACCGCGCCAGGCAAGGCGCGCTGGAGCGTGCCGCCTGATGCATTTCGTCCAAAGCCATGCACGTTGCCCAAAAGCCGGCTCTCGCGCCTGACCGGGGTGGGAGCTGCCTTGGGACAAAGACACGCACAACACCAGACGCTTGAGGCGCCTCGCACGGTGGCGACGGGCGTCAGCCCTCATCCGCGCGAGCAGATCGCCGACCGGCCTCGAAAGATCGTCCATCCGATGAAGATTTGCTTCGTAGTTGATAAGTTCCCCTCTTTGTCGGAGACCTTCGTCCTCGACCAGATAGAAGGGTGCCTCGAGCGCGGCATGCAAGTCGGCGTCGTCTGCAACGAGACGTCCTTCGGCAAGGACAGCAACATCGACGATCGCCGCTGGCAGGCTCTCCCTGGCAAGGTCGTCTGCTGGTGGGGCGGGCTGGGGCGCTTTCGCCCGACGCTCAGGAGATGGTCGGGCAGGTTCTGGGATAAGCTCTCGACCGCTATCGACATCGCTTTTGCGCGCAAATTGCAGAACGCCGATGTGATCGTCGCGCATTTCGGCAATAACGGCATGCGCGTCGCCCGCGCCATGAAACGAGGCCGGATTTCCGCTCCGCTGGTGACCATATTCCACGGCCGCGATGTCGGCGAACCGCTGCATGACAACACGCTCACGCGCTACAAGGTTGTCTTCGACAAGGGCGTTCTCCAGCTCCCGGTGAACGCGTTTTTCCGCGACGCCCTGATCGGCGTCGGAGCACCCCCGGCGCAAGTCATGGTTCACCATATGGGCGTGCGGCTCGGTGAGATCGGCTACCATTGGCGTTCCTGGGACCGGGACACGCTGTCCTTCATCTCGGTCTGCCGGCTGACCGAAAAGAAGGGCATCGAATTCGCCCTTCGCGCCCTCGCCAGCCTGCCGCGGCGCGACTGGGTCTATTCGGTGATTGGCGGCGGCGAATTGCTGGAAGAGTTGAAGAAGCTCGCCGCAAATCTCGGCATTGCCGACCGGGTGACTTTCCTCGGGCCGCGTCCGCACGCCGAGGTCAAGCAGTGCCTGCGCGATGCCCACGTATTCCTGCTGCCCAGCGTTGCCGCGCGAGACGGCGATCTCGAGGGTATTCCGGTGGCGCTGATGGAGGCTATGGCCGCCGGGCTGATCGTCGTCAGCACCTATCACTCGGGCATTCCCGAACTGATCGAGGATCAGGAGACAGGCTTCCTCGCACCGGAGCGAGACGTTGCGGCGTTGGCCCGCAAGCTTGTCTGGGTGGCCGAGAACCCGGACAAATGCGAGCGCATCGCACGTGCGGCGCGCCGCAAGATCGAGCAGGATTTCAACGCGGACGTACTCAACGAACGTTTTGCGC
Source organism: Mesorhizobium sp. M0698 (assembly GCF_040320455.1). NCBI lineage: Bacteria > Pseudomonadati > Pseudomonadota > Alphaproteobacteria > Hyphomicrobiales > Phyllobacteriaceae > Mesorhizobium > Mesorhizobium sp. M0698. The sequence goes on from NZ_JAMYPQ010000003.1 coordinate 396,586, forward strand.
AGATCGTTGCCCAGCTGGCCGAAGCCAGGCAGCCGGCATGAACGCCAACCCGCCCCCCCAGTTCGGTCGCGTCGCCCTGCGCGGCGGCGTGGTGACGATCGGCGCGCAAGGCTTCAAGATGGCGATCCAGTTTCTCTCCGTCATCGTGCTTGCGCGTCTGCTCGTGCCCGAGGATTTCGGCCTGGTGGCTTCCGTCGGGCCGATCGTGGCCTTTGTCGGGCTGCTTCAAAACCTTGGCCTGCAGCAGGCCGTGGTCCAGCGCAAGGATATCAGCACCGAGCAGCTCAACCAGGTATTCTGGATCAGTGCGCTGGTGGGGCTGGGCAGTGCCGTGGTGGTTGCATGCCTGGCGCCCGCCATCGCTGCCTTCTATGGCGATCAACGCATGGTCGGGATCACCATCGGCTCTGCCTTGCCGCTGCTGCTTGGCAGCCTCGCCGCGGTGCCGCTGGCGCTGATGAACCGTCACTTGCGCTTTGGCCAGCTCGCGCTGAACGACGTGATAACCGCTGCTGCCGGACTTGCGACTACCGCAATCGCCGCCTATGCGGGGCTGGGCTACTGGTCGCTGGTCATCGGCCCTGCGGTATCGGCTGTTGTCGCGCTGGCCGCGGCATGGCAGGTGGCGCGCTGGACGCCGTCGCGGCCGGACCTGAAGGTCGATACCGACATATTGTCCTTCGGCGCCAATCTGACCGGCTTCAATCTGGCCAACTTCTTCTCGCGCAATCTCGACAACATCCTGATCGGAAAATATTCGGGCGCGATCGAGCTCGGCTATTATGACCGCGCCTACAAGCTCCTGCTGTTTCCGCTGCAGAACATCAACCAGCCGCTGACACGCGTGATGGTGCCGCTGCTGAGCCGCATCCATGAGGACAAGGCGCGGTTTCGCGACATCTATGTGCGAACCAATTGGATGCTGGCGGCCATCACTATGCCCGGCATCGCGGCGCTGACGCTGACGTCGGACCAGGTCGTCGGGCTTCTCTTCGGCGAGCGCTGGACAGCGGTGGCGCCGATCTTCGCCTGGCTGGGCATCGCCAGCCTGATCCAGTCCGTCTCGAGCACCACCGGCTGGATCTTCATCTGCCAGGGCAAGACCAAGACCATGTTCCACTGGGGCATCTACTCGTCGCTGACGACGGTCGCCGCCTTCATCATCGGCCTGCACTGGGGCGCCGTCGGTGTCGCGGCGGCCTATGCGATCAGCGGCTATGTGCTGCGCGTCCCGGTGCTTGCCGTTCTTGTCCACCGGGTCGGCCCGGTGACCGCAGCCGACTTCCTGGTCATGCAGGGACTTTTCATCGCGTCGTCGCTGCTTGCCTGGTCCGTGTACCGCGAGTTGCCGGCATCGCTGACCGGCCAGTCAGACCTGCTCGCGGTGGTCCTGGCGGTTGCCCTCAATTATTCGATCGGCCTGGTCCTCATGCTTGCCCTTCGCCAGTCGCGCAGCGCCCTGTTCACCACGCTTTCCAGCGCCATGCGCAACGCCCGCTAGGCCGGCAATCACCGGCCTCAAAAGCTCACCTGCCGACATCGCCGACGCATGCTCCTCAAGCACTGCCTGAAGGCTCGTCCTGCGATAGAGGTCGAGATTGGCGGTAAGTCTGCCGAGCTTCTCGCTCGCTTCCTCGGGCGTCACCGTGTCGATGTCGAGCAGCAGGTCGGCGACGCCGATCCGCTTGGCGAGTTCCTTGGTCTTGAATTCATAGGCGATCGGCAGCACCGGCGTGCCGACGCAGAGCGACATGATCATCATGTGCATGCGCGTTGCGACAACGAAGTCGAAGCCTTTCACCAGTGCCATCAGTTGCTCCGGCGTGTGGAACGAAGCGTCCACGCTGACATGCTTGGCGATCTCCGGATCGAGTTCGGCAACGATAGCCCGCGCCGTCTTGGAATCATCATGGGCGTATTCCGGCACGCCCTGGCAGGTGGAGACGAAGGTGACCTCCTTGGCGTGGTCCCTGACCAGGATGGTCGCGATCGCGCGGATCGAGTCGATGTAGCGGCGCATGCCGCCCTCGCCGTCGCTGACATAGTTCCAGTGACGGACGGAAATGGCGACGCGGCCGGTGACGGTCGCCGACTGGCCGGAGGCCAGAATTTTTCCGATCCTGTCGGTGTCGGCCAGGGCAAAGACGGCGTCGGCCACGACGTGGCATTTGCCGGGGTCTTTCACCATGTCCACAATGTGGCCTCGCGAACGTTCGTCGCGCAGCAGGATGAGCGGGCTCCGATCGAAGATTGGGCTCAACTCCTGGCGATTGTAACTTTTGTTGAACGGGCCGAGCGATTGCGTGAAGAAGACGGGGTCCTTGCCCAGAATCGCGTCGATCCGGAATTGATTGAGTCGCCGTTCCAGATTGTAAGTCTCGACAAGATAGGTTCCGCCTGTCGTGACCACGAGGTCGGCGTCTTTGTAGATCTCGAGACCACGGCGATTGCTTGAGCTGAACAAACGCCCGAGAACGCCGCGGATGCCGAACCGCCGCAGGGCATTGAGGACGAGCCGATTGTAGATCGGCTTGAACAGGTTCTTCAGCCCGCTGCCGTATTTGTAGCGGAACAGCGATTCCGACAGCAGCTTGTGGAATTCGAGATCAGGATACTCTTTCTTCGTGTAGAGCCTCGCCGCCACCTCCGGCTGGCTGTCGAAGACGTAGAACTGGATATCGTCTTGCACGATCGTCTTGAAAACATGGCGGATCGCCAGGAGAATCGCTGCATCCCCGGTATTCAGGCAGACGGTGTTTTCAACCGCGATCTTCATGGAATGACCTCATTTCGTGAGTAGTCCCGTGCTTCCATCGACGGGTGCGAAGGGGCGGATTGCAGGCGGGTTGGCCGAAAATGCTGCACGCCAAGGATGGTCCTCGCGTCGTGATTATTGGCGCGCAGCCCGATGGCAGGCCAACGCGCGGTCCATGTGGCCCAAGCAGAGCGAGATTAACCCATCGATTTTGCAGTGCAACAAAAAACGGGGATCTTTGCTACGCTGCAACCAAAAATGTTGCGATGCAGCAAGAGCTGTACTAGCATTGTCGCGGGCGGGCCAACAGCGGTCGAGTTTTCATGCTGCATGTCTTGTACTTGGTACACGACGTCTCCGACCCGGCAGTGCGCCGGCGGATCATAATGCTCAAGGCAGGCGGCGCCCAGGTTACGCTGGCGGGCTTTCGTCGTACGGCAAGCGCAGTTGCTGATGTCGAGGGCTTGCAGCCGATCGATCTCGGCCCGACTCGTGATGGCCGATTCGCCCAACGTCTGGCCGCGATCATGAAGGCAGTCGTCTCGACCGGCTCGAAGCTGGGCTCAATGCCACGGCCCGACCTCATTATCGCGCGCAATCTGGAAATGCTGGCGCTTGCCCGCCGCGCCAGGTCGGCTTTCCAGGCAACGGTGCCGATCGTCTACGAGTGCCTGGATATCCATCGCCTGCTGCTTCGCGACGATCCGCTGGGCTGGGCGATGCGCGGCGCAGAACGCTTCCTGGCCAGGGATGTGAAGCTTCTGGTGACCAGCTCTCCGGCCTTCATCGCCAACTATTTCAAGCCGTTCGGACAGATTGCCGCCCCGGTCGAACTGCTCGAAAACAAGTATTTCGAGCCAGCCGCGGCCTCGCTGGATGACCGCGCGGCGCCGGAGAACCCCGTAGCGCCGCCTTGGCGGATCGGCTGGTTCGGGGCGCTTCGCTGCCGTCGCTCCCTGGAGCTTCTGGCCGAATTTTCGCGCCGCCTCGACGGCCGCTTTGAAATCGTCCTCAGGGGCCGGCCGGCGCTGTCCGAATTTCCCGATTTCCACGGTTTCGTCGAATCGGAACCCTGGCTCTCGTTTGGCGGGCCCTACCGCAATCCCGAGGATATGGCGGCGATCTATCGCGAGGTCCACTTTTCCTGGGCCATCGACTTTTTTGAGCAGGGCCTGAACTCCGAATGGCTGCTGCCCAATCGGCTCTATGAGGGCTGCCGCTTCGGAGCCGTGCCGATTTCGATGGGAGCCACCGAAACCGGCCGGTTCCTTGACCGGCAAGGCATAGGGGTTCTTTTGCCAGAAGCCACGCCCGAGGCGCTCGAAGCCGCCGTCGGCACGATGGAGCAGCATCGGTTCGAGACATTGAGGGCGCGTGTTCTCGCCCGCAATCCGCGCATATGGAGCTACGACCGCGCCGATTGCCGGGCGCTCGTCGAAAAGCTCCGCGGGCTGACTGCGGCTCCCGGTCCATATGCTGCCGAAGCATTGGCATAGAAGGACTGCCGATGACGCAAACCGAAATTCCATCCTGCATGATCGTGGTTCCGTGCCTGAACGAAGCAGCCCATATCGGCGCGTTGCTTCGAGAGCTCCGCCCTGCGGCCGAGAGGCTGGGCGCCGTGATCATCGTTGCCGATGGCGGCAGCACGGACGGCACCAGGACGATCGTCGCGGACATCGCCGCAAAAGATCAGCGGGTGATCCTGCTGCACAATGAAAAGCGCTTGCAGAGCGCGGCAATCAATCTCGCCGTCGCCAGGTTCGGGGAAGGCGTCGACTATCTCATTCGCATCGACGCGCATGGCGGCTATCCTACGGATTATTGCGACCGGCTGGTCGAAGAAGCGCAGGCCACCGGTGCGGATTCGGTCGTCGTCTCGATGCTGACCAGTGGCAGCGGCATGGTTCAGAAAGCAGCGGCAGCGGCGCAGAACTCCAGGCTCGGCACCGGCGGCTCCAAGCACCGGCATCTTTCGGCGGGGGAATGGGTCGATCATGGCCACCACGCACTGATACGGATATCGGCCTTCACCGCGGTCGGCGGCTATGACGAAACCTTCAGCCACAATGAGGATGCCGAACTCGACTATCGGCTCCGCCAGGCCGGCTACCGCATCTGGATGACCGGCAAGACGCAAATGGTCTACTACCCGCGCTCCTCGCTGAAGGGCCTCTATTTTCAATATCTCGGCTATGGCCGTGGCCGGGCGAAGAACGTTCTCAAGCACCGCATGATCCCGAAGATCCGGCAGATGGTGCCGCTTCTGGTGTTCCCCGTGGTTCTTCTCGCCGCCTTTTCCTTCGTCCACTGGCTGGCGGCCGTGCCGCTTTTGCTATGGGCGTCGGTCTGCCTCGGCTACGGCTTTTGGACCGCCGTCAGCCAGCGCAAAGCCGACATTGCGCTTGCCGGGGTCTCGGCAATGGTCATGCATTTCGGCTGGTCGGTCGGTTTCTGGCTGCAACTGCTCGCACCGCGACCGCAGCGCGGGGTGGCGTGATGGACCCCCTCAGGAAAAATCGAAGCATCGATATCTGCGTCTGCACATTCCGCCGGCCGGAGCTTGCCGACACGCTTCGCTCCATAGCGGTCATGGACATGCCCGCGGGGTTCGACGTCGGTATCGTCATCGCCGACAACGACGATACGCCGACGGCCGGAACGCTGGTCGCCAAGCTGGCGGGGGAGTTGAAGCTGCCGGTGACCTACCGGCACGCCCCGGCCCGCAACATCTCGATCGCGCGCAACGCTTGCCTCGATACCAGTGCGGCGGATTTCGTCGCCTTTATCGACGACGACGAGACGGCCACCGCTGGCTGGCTTGCCGAACTGGTGGCGACGGCGGAAGCAACAGGTGCTGCGACGGTGCTTGGGCCGGTGCAAGCCCGTTACCTGCCGGATGCGCCCGCCTGGATGCGCAAAGGCGATTTCCACTCGACCTTGCCGGTCTGGGTGAGCGGCGAAATCCGCACCGGCTACACCTGCAACGTCCTGCTCAGGATTGGCGCTGAGAGCCTGCGCGGCCGGCGCTTCAGCCTGGCACGTGGCCAGACCGGCGGCGAAGATACGGAATTTTTCGACCAGATGGTCAAGTCCGGCGGCCGCATCGCCTTTTCGCCGGAGGCTTGGGTCTACGAAGCGGTGCCACCTGCCAGGGCGGCATTCGACTGGCTCGGCCGCCGCCGGTTCCGCGTTGGGCAGACGCACGGTCATCTTCTGGGGCGCAACGCACACGGCCTTGCCCGGCTCAAGCAGGTCGGCATTGCCGCGGCAAAGGCCGCCTACAGTTTCCTGTCGGCAATTCCGGTCGCCATCGACCCCGTACGTCGGAACCGCAGCCTGCTTCGCGGCATTATGCATGTCGGCGTCGTCAGCGGCCTCGTCGGGGTTCGTGAAATCCGCCAATACGGCCTGTCTTCGCCGCAGCAAGGGGGCAAGCGTGCAGCCTGACGTGAGCTTCGTGATTGCCGCCTACAATGCCGAGGCGACCATCGATCGGGCGATTGCCAGCGCCGTCGCCCAGCGCAATATCAGCGTCGAGGTCATCGTCGTCGACGACAAGTCGCGCGACCGGACGCTCGACCTGGCGAGATCGTACCCCGAAGACATCGTACGCGTTGTCGCGCTTGAGCAAAACCGTGGCCCCGGCGGCGCCAGGAATGCCGGCCTTGAGCTTGCACGCGGCAGGTGGGTCGCGGTCCTCGATTCCGACGACGCGGTCTATCCCGGGCGACTCTGCACCATGATCGAACGCGCGGAGAAAGCGGGCGCCGAGATCGCGGTCGATAATCTGCAGGTCGTTCGCGAGGATGGCGTTGCCGAAGAGACGATGTTCCCGGCCGACTATCTGGAAGGCCTCGGTTCAATCTCGCTGGCGGATTTCATCGGCGGCAATGTCCTCTTCGAATCGAGGTTCAATCTCGGCTACCTCAAGCCGATCTTCCAGCGCCGGTTCCTGAACGAGAACGGGCTTCGTTACGATGAAAGCCTGATCATTGGCGAAGACTATATCCTCCTGGCCAGTGCTCTGGCTAAAGGCGGCAATTGCGTGGTCGAGCCGACGACGGGCTATATCTACCACATTCGCACCGGTTCCATCTCCCGGGTGCTCGAACTTCATCACGTCGAGGCGATGCGCAGGGCCGATGCCACCTTCGCCGCGACCCATTCCATGGATGCTGCGGCCGAGGCGGCGTTCGCCAGGCGCGCTCGCAGCCTGCGCCGGGCGGCATCATTCCTGTCGCTGGTCCAGCACATCAAGGCGCGGTCCCCGCTCAAGGCGATATGGACGGCGCTCAGCGATCCGGCGGCGGTTCGGCATATGAGCATGCCGATCGCCGTCCGGCTGCGAAGGGTAGCGGCACAGTTTGCCGTGGTGGCGGGGAGGTGAAGGGCTGCAGGTGAATGAAGACAGTTTCGCCGCCTGCGACAGGGTTGAAATCGATCTCCTCAGAAGGAACATGCAATGAAAAAAGTCAGGAAGGCAGTCATACCGGTGGCGGGGCTCGGAACGCGGTTCCTGCCGGCGACCAAGTCCATGCCGAAGGAAATGCTGCCGGTGGTCGACAGGCCTGTCGTGCAATATGCGGTTGACGAGGCGTTCGAGGCCGGCATCGAGCACATCGTCTTCGTCACCGGCCGCAACAAGGCGGTGATCGAGGACTATTTCGACCTACATCCTGAACTGACCGGAACCCTGGAGCAGAGCGGCAAGAAGGCGCAACTCGAATCGCTTGAAAGCCTGCTTCCCGTCGCCGGCGCGACGAGCTTCATCCGCCAGCAGTCGCCGCAAGGCCTCGGCCATGCCGTCTGGTGCGCGCGCGAAGTCATCGGTGACGAGCCCTTCGCATTGCTTTTGCCGGACATGGTGTCCTTCGGCGGGCGCGGGTGTCTCGCCGAGGTCGCCGATCTTTATGCGCAGACTGGCGCAAACGTTATCGCCGTCGAGCGTTGCGATCCGACCGAGACCAGCAAATACGGCATTGTCGGGCGCGGCGCTGATGTCGGCACGGGCTTCGAGGTGACGGCCATGGTCGAAAAGCCGGCTCCTGCCAACGCGCCGTCGAACTTCTACATCAACGGCCGCTACATCCTGCAGCCCGAGATATTCTCGTTGCTGGCCAGCCAGCAGCGCGGCGCCGGCAACGAAATACAACTGACCGACGCAATGGTGCGTCTCGCACAGACCCAGGCCTTCTTCGCCCAGCCTTTCGACGGCCGCATGTTCGACTGCGGTTCGAAGGAGGGCTTCATCCAGGCCAATGTCGCTTTCGCGCTGGCGCGGGAGGACATGAAGGGCCCGATCTTCGAGATGCTGCAGGAATTCGTACGGTCGCATCAGCGTCGGGAAGAAGCCGCATAATGTCCATTTTTTCGAGGCATTGTGGGTGCGGCTGATGACGCAGGACAGGCCGTTGCGCCGCGCGCGACGCGCACTGTCCGGCGCAAGGTTTGCACCCTATGTCCCGACCTTCGAGGCGGTAGCGCCTGCAAACTAGAATTGGACCGAAGATGAACTATGCCAATTTTCCTGTCGACAAGAGGACGCCATTGCCGGCTTCTAATGCGGCAAACGCCGAAGACTTCATCGACATCGAGCGCCTGCTTGGCATGGCCGCGCGGCAGGCGAAAGTGGTTGCCGCCTGCGCCGTCATCGGTCTCTTTCTCGGCGTGCTCTATTTGCAGACGACGCCTCCTACCTATGTGGCGACGAGCAGCGTGCTGATCGACGAAGGATTGAACAAGGTCGTCGACGACATTTCGGCGGCGTCGGTCAGCATGCAGACCGACTCCGCCGTTCTGAGCCAGATCGAAATACTACAGTCGGCCAGGCTGGCTGGGGTGGTCGTCGACAAGCTGAAGCTCGATCAGAACGACGCTTTCATGAACCCTCCGACATCGGCCCTGTCGAAGGTTGCTGGCTTTGTGCGCGGTATCATCCAGTCTGTCCGCCCCAAGCGCGCCGCTAGCACAACCGATGTCACTCAGCTTGATGCTGCGACGCGTGACGCGATCACCGCATCGTCGTCGCCCCGCGACTATGCAATCTTCAAACTGCAGAACCAACTCGACGCCGAGCGGATCGGCCGAAGCTTTGTCATCAGCATCTCCTTCCAGGCGACGGATCCGGCGCTTGCGACCGCCATCACCAAGGCCTATGCCGACGCCTATCTCGCCGATCAGCTCGATGCCAGCTTCGACGCGACCGAGCGGGCGGCGGTCTGGCTGCAAGGCCGGCTGACCGAGCTTCGTGAGAGCTCCCAGGCGGCCGCATTAGCGGTCGAAAAGTTCAGGGCCGAACACGGATTGGCCGTCAATGACGGCCAGCTGATCAGCGACAAGCAATTGTCCGATCTCAACACCCAGCTGATCGTCGCGCAGGCCGATACCGCACGTGCCGGCGCCCGCTATCAGCAGTACAAGTCGATCGTCGAAAGCGGCTCGGACAATGCATTCAAGGACGCCGCGATATCGAACGACCAGCCGAGCAGCTCCGTCATCACGACGCTGAAGAACCGCTATCTCACCGTCGCCAAGCGGCAGCAGGACGTCGAAGCCAATTTCGGCCCGCAACATCCGCAGGCCGTCGCGCTCGCCAAGGAGAAGGCCGACATATCGGCGCAGATTTTCGGCGAGCTGAAGCAACTGACCGAAAGCTACCGTAACGAATACGAGGTCGCTCTGGCGCGCGAAACCGCGCTCCGCGCAAATGTCGCCTTGGCGGCTGGCAAGAGCTCCATCGACAACCAGTCGCAGGTCAAGCTGCGTGAGCTGGACCAAAAGGCGACGGCGCTGTCGACGCTCTACCAGACGTTCCTGAACCGCTATGAGGAGGCCGCCCAGCAGCAATCCTTCCCGGTCGGCAAGATCCGGGTCATCTCGGACGCGACGATGCCGCAGTCGGCCGCAACCCCGCGCACGGCCATCGTGCTGGGGCTTTCGCTGGCGCTTGGCATAATGATGGGCGCAGGGGTTGGTGGCCTGAATGAATTCAGGGAACGCTTCTTCAGGACCGGCGAGGATGTGCGCGACCGTGTCGGCCTCAAATTCCTCGGCTACCTGCCGGTCATCGGCAAGGCTGGCAAGGATGACCAGCGCAATGGCGGTCAGCCTGACGTCAAAGTCGTTGAATCCAAGACCGCCAAGTCCTCCAAATCCCAGCCCTCCAAAACATTGTCGGCAGCCGAAAAACGTGCGCGGATGCGGGTAACCGTCGATGCACCGGCATCGATGTTCTCAGAGACGCTGCGCAACGCCAAGATCGCCTTCGACGTCGTCATGGAGGGCCAGGGCAGCCGGGTCATCGGCGTGGTCTCGGTGCTTCCCGGCGAAGGCAAGTCGACGGTGGCGGCCAATCTTGCCGGGTTGCTTGCCGTCAACGGATCGAAAACGCTGCTGATCGACGGCGACCTGCGCAATCCCGGCCTCAGCCGCAGCCTCGGTATGGAGGCCGAGCAGGGCCTGATGGAAGCTGTGGTGAGCGGGCAGACATGGCAGTCGGTCGGCAAGATCGACCGGCAGACCAAGCTGGCTATCATCCCGGCCGTCCTGCGTGGCCAGTTTTCGCATACCAGCGAGCTTCTGTCTTCAGCCGGCATGCGGCGTTTCATCGATAACGCCAAGGAAACCTTCGAATACATCATCGTCGATCTGCCGCCGCTCGGGCCTGTCGTCGACGCCAAGGCCTTCGCTCCGCTTGTCGACGGCTTCGTGCTGGTCACCGAGTGGGGACGCACGCCGCGTGCGATGGTGCAATCCATGCTCAGCTCGGAGCCCTACATCGCCAAGAAGATCATTGGCGCGGTGCTGAACAAGGTCGAACTGAAGAAGCTGGCCAAATATGGCGCGATCGGCGGCTCGGAAAAATTCTTCGACAAATATTCGAGCTACTATCTGGAAAAATCGGAAGCGCGCACCAAGGCAGCCGCCTGAGCGACGACATCGCGCTCAGGAAAATATCAACCTGGCGCGGTTGTCGATGATCCTGAGGGCGGTCAGCTGGCCGGTTTGGAAGGCGCCGGTGTCTATGCCAAGCCGGCGTCCCTCGAGCTTCGGAGTGTCGACCGGCGTATGTCCGTGCACGACATAGCGGTCGAGAAGATGCGTAGCGTCGAAGAAGTCCGAACGGATATTCAGCAGGTCGTCCTCGTCCTGCGCGGCGAGGTCGATGCCGGGCCTGATGCCGGCATGGACGAACACGAATTTCGCCGAACAGACCATGACCGGCAGCGCACGCATGAAACTGACGTGGTCGGCGGGGATGATCTCCCGAATGCGCCTGTCGACCTCCTCGCTTGAACCGTAGAGATCGGCCATGCGCTCCGGGTCGACGCCGTAGGAAAACAGCGTTTGCAGGCCGCCTATTGCCAGCCACGACTCTCTCGAAATGATCCCGTCGAGATAGTTCAGCATCACGACTTCGTGGTTGCCGGCAAGGCAGATGCGCTGGAAATCATGGAGCGGCGGCGCCAGCAGATGATCGAGCACACGCGCCGACTGGGGTCCACGATCGACGTAGTCGCCAAGCATGATGATGAGCTTGCGCCCTTCGAAGGGCGCCGAATCGAGCAGGATCTTCTGCTCCAGGGCGCGGAGTTCCTTGTAGCAGCCATGCACGTCGCCGATCGCATAGACGACTGCGCCCCGCATATCGATCTCCAGCCGCTGGCGTGCCGCGGCCTGGGGCTTTCTCGATCGCTGGAACAGGGTCACGTATGGCATCTCGCATGGCTGTGGGTGCGTCTCGATTCCGAAACAACATGACGACACCGCGCGTGGATACCACGTCCGGCGCCGGTCGTTCCATACCGGAGCTTCGGACGCAACTCGGCTTCGGCGCCCCTTACAGGCCGATGCCGCGGCGGTTCAGCGCGGCGGTGATCTCGTCGAGGATGGCCGGGTCGTCGATCGTTGCCGGCATGGCCCATTCCTCCTTGTCGGCGATCTTCTGCATGGTGCCGCGCAGGATCTTGCCGGAGCGCGTCTTCGGCAGGCGCTTGATCGTCACCACCGTCTTGAAGGCAGCGACCGGGCCGATCCGTTCGCGCACCAGGGTGACAACCTCGTTTTCGATGATGCCGGCGTCGCGGTCGACGCCGGCATTCAGCACGACGAAGCCGAGTGGAACCTGGCCTTTCATAGCATCGGCAATACCGACGACGGCGCATTCGGCGACGTCGGGATGCGCGGCCAGAACCTCCTCCATGGCGCCGGTCGATAGCCGGTGGCCGGCGACATTGATGATGTCGTCGGTGCGAGCCATGACATAGAGATAGCCGTCCTCGTCCATCATGCCGGCATCCGCGGTTTTGTAGAAGCCGGGGAACTCGTCGAGATAGGCTTGGCGAAACCGCTCGTCGGCATTCCACAGCGTCGGCAGGCAGCCGGGGGGCAACGGCAATTTGACCACGACGTTGCCAAGCGTGCCACGCTTGACCTCATGCCCGGCATCGTCGAGCACGCGGATGTCATAACCGGGCATCGGCACGCCGGGCGAGCCGTATTTGACCGGCAGCAGGCCCAGTCCGGCGGGGTTGATGGTCATCGGCGAGCCGGTCTCGGTCTGCCACCAATGGTCGATCACCGGCACGGTCAATTTCTGCTCCGCCCATTTGATGGTTTCCGGATCGGCGCGCTCGCCGGCGAGGAACAGCGTCCGGAATTTGGACAGGTCGTATTTCGGGACGAATTCGCCCCTCGGGTCCTGTCCCTTGATGGCGCGAAAGGCGGTTGGCGCGGTGAACAGCGCGACGACGCCATGCTCGGCGATCACACGCCAATAGGTGCCGGCATCGGGCGTGCCGACCGGCTTGCCCTCGAACAGGATCGTTGTGCAGCCATGCAGCAGCGGGCCGTAGACGATATAGGAATGGCCGACCACCCAGCCGACATCGGAAGCCGCCCAGAACACTTCGCCCGGCTTGACGCCGAACTCGTTTTCCATCGACCATTTCAGCGCGACCATATGGCCGCCATTGTCGCGCACGATTCCCTTCGGCTGGCCGGTCGTGCCCGACGTGTAGATGATGTAGAGCGGATCGGTGGCAAGCACCGGAACACAGTCGACATTGGCACCCGCGGCCCGCTCCCGCGCCACGGCGTCGGCATAGTCGATATCGTGGTTTTCCCTGAGTTCGCAGCGCAGTTGGTCGCGCTGCAGGATAAGGCAGCTTTCCGGCTTGTGCCGCGACATCTCGATCGCCTTGTCGAGCAGCGGCTTATAGGCAACGACGCGCCCTGGCTCCAGGCCGCAGGAAGCGGAGATGATCAGCTTCGGCTTGGCGTCGTCGATGCGGGTGGCGAGCTCATGCGAGGCAAAGCCGCCGAAGACCACCGAATGCACGGCGCCGATCCGCGCACAGGCAAGCATTGCGAAGGCTGCTTCCGGTACCATCGGCATGTAGATGATGACGCGATCGCCTTTTTGGATGCCACGATTCTTGAGCACCGAGGTCAGCGCGACCACCTCGCGCTTCAACTCGGCATACGTGAATTTCCTGATTGTGCCCGAAATCGCGCTGTCATGGATCAACGCGATCTGGTCGGCACGGCCGCCCGCCACATGACGATCGACGGCATTGAAGCAGGTGTTGCACGAGGCGCCAACGAACCACCTGCCATAGACGCCGGCATTGGCGTCGAACACCGTCTCGAAGGGCGAGAACCAGTCGATTGCGCCGGCGGCATCGGCCCAGAATTTTTCCGGGTCGCGTTTCCAGCCGTCATAGACCTCGTGGTAGCGTGACGCCATCCAGCTTCCTCCCCAGGAATGTTTGCTGTCCTTGAAATAGCGTATGCTGGTTTGTGTAACCATGTATTTGTGCGTTTCGTTTGCTGTCGTTCTAACTTGGCCGCAAGTGCGGGTCATGGTGGTCTGGGGGCCGGTATCGTTCGAATTTTCGGCATTAGGGGCAGGGCGCGATGAAATTGCGATATGAGCTTGGGTTTGCCGCGGTTGCGACGCTGGCGGTGGTGCTCGCTTCAGCTGCTCAGGCAGGCGACGCGGCGGCCCGGCGCGTCATCGGCTTTTCGCCAGACGGCAACTACTTCGCCTTCGAACAGTACGGCACGCTCGATGCCGGTGCTTCGGATTCGGGCTGGTCGGAGATCGAGATCATCGACACGCGGACCGATGAGTTCGTCGGCGGCAAGCCGATCGTCATCGCCGACGAGACGGAGGATTCGACATTGACGCTTGCGCAGGCGAGGGCACAGGCCGCCGAACTGGCGGCGCCCTTGCTGGCCAAATATGCCATCGCGCCGCGCGGCGAGCGGACTGCCTTGGACAGGTTCACCTTTCCCGACGACATGGTCGCCTACAATGACATTGCGCGCCTCGAGCAGGTTTCGCAAAAATGGCTTTCGCCGGCCTATGACGAGCTTGGCACCATCCAGCTCGAGCAGATCCGTGCCGACAGCACGGCGGATTGTTCAGCGAGTTTCGACGCGACGCAGCAAGGCGAAACGACCGGCAAGGCGCTCGGCTTTCGCCTGACGCTGCAGGGTCAGGACGGCAAGCCGATCAAGCTGCTGCATGAGGACAAGGCGGTGCCCGGTTCGAGGAATTGCCCGACTTCCTACAGCCTGTCGGAATCTTACGCATTCACCCCGGATGGAAAACCGGGCGTGCTTGCGGTGCTCGTGCAGCGCTTCAGCCAGGGATTTGAAGGGCGCGACCGCCGTTTCATCGCCGTGACTGGCCAGGCGCACTGAGGCAACGCGCTGAGACGTAGTCCGCTACCCGAGTTTGTTGTCCCTAAAGCGGGAGGGCAGCGAGCATAAGTCCGACCCCGCCGACGATCAGCAAGGCGGCTGCCAGCACCTTTCCATGGCGCTCGAAACCCGTCGGCGCCCGATCCCAATTGTAACGCATGCTCGAACTCCCCAAACCCGCAGATTCTTTATCTTACGCAGGGTGAGGAGGGCAACTGTCTGGCGATGCGCGGCGTTGCCGATACCGGTCTTGTCACCGACTATTTCTGGGGCATTCTCCGCCGCTACATGCCCCAGCGCAGCGCGGCCGTATGTACCGGTGCATCCCACCAAACAGCCGCCTCGTCGTCGAGCATGCTCAGCGTGATCGAACAGCCGGCCATGTCGAGCGAGGTCACATAGGACCCGACCAGCGACCGGGTCACCGTCACGCCGTGCTTCTCGAAGATTTTGCGGGCGCTGTTGTACATCAGATAAAGCTCCATCAACGGTGTGCCGCCAAAGCCGTTGACGAAGAGTAGCGCCTGGCCTCTGGCACCGTCGCCCAGGTCACCCAGGATTGCGGTACAGATCTCCTCGGCGATAGCATCGGCGCTTTTCAATGTGTCGCGCCGCCTCCCAGGCTCGCCGTGGATGCCGACCCCGAACTCCATCTCGCCATCGCCGATATTGAAGGTCGGCTTGCCCGCCGCCGGCACGGTGCAACTGGTCAGCGCCACGCCCATCGAGCGCGTCGCGCCGTTGACGCGCTCGCCGAGCGCCTTCAACGGCTCCAGTGCCATGCCTTGTTCGGCCGCCGCGCCGACGATTTTCTCGACCACCAGCGTGCCGGCGACGCCGCGCCGGCCGGTGGTGTAGGACGAGTTTTCGACCGCAACGTCGTCATTGGTCACGATTTGCATCACGCCTTCCGACATTTCAGCGGCCATGTCGAAATTCATCACGTCGCCCTCGTAGTTCTTGACGATGAACAGGCAGCCGGCGCCCGTATTGACGACTTCGGCCGCCGCCATCATCTGGTCAGGCGTTGGCGAGGTGAATACCTGGCCGGGGCAGGCCGCATCCAGCATGCCGTGCCCGACGAACCCGCCATGTAGCGGCTCGTGACCCGAGCCGCCGCCGGAGATCAGCGCCACCTTGCCCGGTGTGAGCAGCTTGCGGCGGACAAATTTGTGTTCCTCGCCAAGCGCCAGGATATCGGCATGCGCGGCAACGAAGCCGTCGAGGCTCTCGGTCAGCACCGTATCGACCGAATTCAAAAATTTCTTCATGGCCGTCCTCCCGAAATAGCCCAGCGTCAGCTGCCCTTGCCGGCGATGCTGGTGATCTTCTGGATGAAATCGTTGACCGCCCGGTCGAGCGCCGCGTTCTGCTTGTCGTCGCCGAAATCGGGAACGATCAGCGAGACATGGCGTGTCTTGCGCAAGCCTGCGGCCAGCGACATCTTTCCCGGATGCGCCCGATGGTAGGCCTCAAGGAAATGATCGCGTTCGGCCGGGCTGAAATGGCAGACGGAGAAGATAGCCGGCAAATGCTTCGACGGGATCGGCGTCGAATAGGCCGGGCTGGAAATCTGCGTGACGAAGCTGCGATGCTTGCCCAGCGCATCAGCGAGGCGCTGGCGCATGCCGGACGGGCGCTGGTCGATCACCTGCGACAGGATCGTCTTGTAGGCGCGGATCGCCTCTTCGGGGCCGGATTGCGACGCCTTGTCTGCCATACCGGGGCCTAGATCGAAACGTCCGCGATGGCCGCCTTGGCCATCGCGAGTTGGGCGGGAGCGACGGAGAGGTCACGCAGGCCGGTTTCGAGCAGCGCCGGGATCGAGGCGGGGTCGCCGCCGGCATCGCCACACAGGCTGACCGGGATATTATGCTCGCGGCCGAAGGCGGCAACCGAGGCGATCAGCCGGAGCACGGCTGGGTGCCTGACGGAATTCAGATGTGCGACCGACGCATTGTCGCGCGCGGCGGCCATCACGTATTGGGTCAAATCATTCGAGCCGATCGAGAAGAAGGCGGCCTTGGCGAATGCCTCCGGTGCGATGGCCACCGACGGCACCTCGACCATGATGCCAAGCGGCGGCATTTTGTGCGCGATGCCGCGCGCCAAAAGGTCAGCCTGCTCCTCAGCGAACAGCGCGGTGGCGTGTTCATACTCTTCCGGAACGGCGATCATCGGGAACATCACCTTCAGATTGCCGTGCATGGCAGCACGTAGCAAAGCGCGGATCTGCACACGAAAGACCGCCGGACGCATCAGTGACAGCCTGATCCCGCGCAGGCCAAGGAATGGATTACCTTCCTCGACGGTCAGGCCCGGCACAGGTTTATCGCCGCCCGCATCGACAGTACGGATCGTCACCGGCCTGTCGCCTGCCCATTCCAGCACTCTACGGTAGGCGCGATATTGCGTCTCCTCGTCCGGCAGCGTCTTGCCGAACAGGAATTCGGTCCGCATCAGCCCGACACCGTCGCACGCCGCAGCATCGATGCGGTCGACATCGGACGGATCGGCAATATTCACCTGCACGTGGACCGCTATGCCGGTCTTCGTTGCTGCCGGCCTTGTCAAATAGGCTACCGCATTGTCGCGATGCGCCGCGAAAGACGACGACGATCGCCGGAATGCCTCGATCTCCGCTTTCGAAGGCGCCAACACGATGCCGCCATGTTCGGCATCGAGCAGTGCGATTCCGACAAGCTGAGCCGGCGAAGCACCGGGCCCGGCTACCCCACGCGCTACGAGCCCCAACCCCACCACCATTGGCACGCCGCGTGAGCGTGCCAGCATTGCGACATGACTTGCGGCACTTCCGGCCGTAAGTGCTATGCCGCCGCCGGCACTCCAGTCGGTTTCGAGGAAGCGCGTCGGTGCGATATCCTCGCCGTAGAAGATCGCACCTGCCGGCGCGGCAATGTCGCCGCCCCCGGCAAGCGCGCGTAGCACCTGGTCGCGTATGTCGCGCATGTCGGCCGCGCGCGCCCGGAAATAGTCCTGCTCGGATGTTTCATAGCCGGCTATCTCGGCGTCGAGCGCTTTTCGCCAAGCCACATCAGCAGCCATGCCCTCGGCAATTCGCGCAAAGGCCGGGCCGGTCAGCGCGTCGTCCTCCAGCATGGCGAGCTGGAATTCGAGGATCCCGGCCGCCTCGCTGTCGCTGGTTTCGATCAATGTCGCGAGCCGGCCTGCGGCAATGGAGATGGCGGCCTCAAGCGCCGCCTTCTCGTCCGCGGCAGTCGCCTTGCGGACATAACGCACAGCAGCCTGGCCCAGATCGAACAGCGGCCCCTCGGCATAGCCGGCCGATGCCGAAATGCCCTGCAGCCTAAGCGGTTCGGGCATGGTCCTTGCCTTCGTCGAAATCGCGCCGCACCAGCTCGACCAGTGCGCCGACCGCCTCGCCGGCGCCGTCCCCTTTGGCTCTGATATGCAGGACAGTGCCTTTCGGCGCTTTCGCCGCCATCACCTTGACGATGCTCTTGGCGTCGAACCATGGCCCGTTGGCGGCGAGCGCAATCTCGACGTCGGCCGAAAACGTCTTGGCAAGCTTGGTGAACTTCACCGAAGGACGCGCATGCAGTCCCACCTCATGGGTGATCAGGACGCTGGCTTCGGCTGCTGCGGACATGCTTGTCAAAATTCCCGTTCGTTCACGACGGCGACAATTCGTGCGCCGTCGCCACCACTTCCCTGAGCGAGGCGCCGCCGGAAGCCTCGGTCGCCGCCATCACCGCGCCTTCGACGATCGGCGCATTGCAGACGATGATCTTCTGGGCGCGTGGTTCGCCGATCATCTCGACCGCCATCTCGCTATTGGTCTCGGCACCGCCGAGATCGACGAGGATCGCGACCCCCGCCTCCGACCAGGCCTTGTCGATGGCGCCCATGATCGCCTCGACATTGGTTCCCAGCCCGCCATGGCCGTTTCCGCCGCACCATGCAAGCGGCACTTCGTTGCCGACCATCTGCCGCACCATGTCGGCGGTGCCTTCGGCGACCAGCGGCGAATGCGATACGATGACGATGCCGACATTGCTCATGCGCGCCTCTCGATTGCCTCGGCTACGGCTCGCACCAGAAGCGCAGTCGAGCGTGCGCCGGCATCCATATGACCGATCGAACGGTCGCCAAGGAATGAGGCGCGCCCACGCAGCGCCTTCATCGGCACGGTCGCGTCGGCCGCGTTGTCGGCGATCTTGACGATGTCCGCTGCCGTCTTTCCCTGCAGCAGGGCCTCATGCACCGGCTGCAGCACGTCGAGCATGGTTTTTTGCCCGGCCTGCGACTTGCCTCTGGCGGCAACCGCTTCGATCGCCTTGCCGAAGGCCGCCGCCAGGTCGGCGCGACCCGGCGCGGCGGAAATCTCCTTGCCGAGCGCCATGAACAGCGTGCCGAACAAGGGACCGGAAGCTCCGCCGACGGTCATCACCAGTTTGGTGCCGATCGCCTTCAGCGCCTCGGGCAACGGCTTTGCCGCAAACGCGCCGGCCTCGGCCCGCACTGCCTCGAAGCCGCGTTTCATGTTGAGCCCATGGTCGCCGTCGCCGATGGCCTGGTCGAGACTGGTCAGCTCTTCGGCATGTGCGGCGATCGTGTTTGCCGCCGCCTCGATCAGCCTGGAAATATCCGCTGCCGCCATATCACCCATGCTCCTGGCCCCTGCGCTGCCGGCAGTACGAGAAAATTGCATATCCGGCAATTGAAGCATTCTTTTCCCCAGTCAAGCGGGTTCGAGCAACGCAGCGAGGGCAGTGAAGACCTCGGCGACGGCAAAGGCGCCGGGGTCGACCACGCCGTCGAGCTGGCTGCCAATATAGGCGGACCGCCCGGCCTTGGCCCTGCGCATGGCAGCGGTGGCCTCGGCTCCGCGTTGCGCCGCGACCGCCGCATCTTCCAGACTCCCCCTATCCAGCGCCCTCAAGGCGGGTTCCAGGGCATCGATCATCGTGCGATCGCCGACCCTCGCTCCACCATAGAAGGACATCCGATCGAGGCCGGCGAGAAGCGCCTTGGGAAGCGTTTCGCCAGACTCCAGCGCCAGCGCGGCGGCGGTGAAGAAGATCGACAACAGCACGCCGCTAGAGCCGCCCATGCTGGCGCTCAGGATATCGCCGACGGCGGCGAGCGTTGCGGCAGGGTCAGCGAGCGGCAGTGTCGCAATGCGGCCAAGCACGCTGCGCGCACCGGCCGCCACAGTCGATCCGGTGTCACCGTCTCCCGCCTTGGCATCCAGTCCGTTCAACGCGCCTTCAAGCGAGATCAGCCGGTCGCAGACCGCGACAACCAACCGGTCGGTGCGTGCGTCCTGGCTGGCTTTCGACGCGTTGTTCGGGCCGGCGGCTTTGGCCATCGGCACGACGCTGGCTTGGCGAACGGCTCTTGCCGGCAGCCAGGCGTGAGGGCCTACCGGCGCCCGCAACGCCGCTTCGCGCGATGCATCGAGCCGGATCAGCGACAGGGAAAAGCCGTTCATGTTGAGCGCGGTCATAAGCTGCCCGGGCCCGATTGTCAGCGTCACCTTTTGTGCCAGCGGTGAAGCCAGTACCGCATTGGCGACAAGCAACATTTCCAGCGGTGGCACCGAACCGAGATTATTGATCAGCAAGGCGTAGTCGCTGACCGGATCGAGCCGCGCGGCAAGGCGCTCCGACATGATCGCAACCAGCCTTTCGGCACTTTGCACCGCAATCCGCTCAACGCCCGGTTCGCCATGGATGCCGAGGCCGAGTTCGGCATCGTCCGCCCCGAATCTTTCTTCATGGCTCTGACCGGGGATCGAGCAGGATGACAGCGATATGCCGAGCGAAACGATATCCGCCGCCGCTGCCCGCGCCGCCGCGGCAACCGCCGCCAGGTCAATGCCGGCTTCCGACAGGTGGCCGGCGATCTTGTGCACGAACAAGGTGCCGGCCACGCCACGCGGCTGGGCAATATCAGGCAGGGCAATGTCGTCCGCGACGATCACCATCTCGACGCGGAAGCCTTCGGCGCGCGCCTTCTCGACGGCCAAGCCGAAGTTGAGGCGATCGCCGGTATAGTTCTTGACGATCAGCAGGCACCCGGCGGGACCGGTCACCGCACGGATGGCGGCCAATACCGCTTCCACGCTCGGCGAAGCAAAGATCTCGCCCGAAACCGCCGCCGTCAGCATGCCAATGCCGACAAAGCCGGCATGGGCAGGTTCGTGCCCGGCCCCGCCGCCGGAAATGACCGCGACCTTGGTCTTATCCCAGTTCGCGCGGAGAATGACCTTGATCTCGGGATAGCCGTCGAGGCGAGCGAGATCGCCGGCGCCGGTCGTACCGAGGAAGCCGTCCAGGGCCTCAGTTACGATCGTATCCCTGCGATTGAAAAAATGCTTCATCGAATTGGTCCAGTCCGGTGCCCGAAATTGCCGGTTGAAAGGTGCCAGGAAAACACTCGCGCAGCGCTCACATCAGCCGTCGCCCATCGGGGCCGAAATACAGCGGCGAGCGATAGCGGATCATGATCTTGTCGCCCTGCGCCAGGTCGGTGTCGGGGTCGGTTAGCGTCACCAGCTTCCTGGTCCCCACCGTCACATGCAGATGGTTCTGGTCGCCGAGATGCTCGACCCAATCGACGACGCCGTCGGCATGGCCGTTCGCCGCCTTCTCGATCGAAAGATGTTCGGTACGAGCACCGATCGTCTTTGTTCCCGCCGGCGCGCCGCCATCCGGCAGCAGTCCGACCGGCAACAAATTGATTGCCGGTTGGCCGAGCCTTGCGGCGACGTGAAGGTTTGCCGGCTCAGAATAGATCGTGCGCGGGGAACCGATCTGCACCAGCACGCCGTCGGCGAGAATGCCGATGCGGTCGGCCATGGTCATCGCTTCGATCTGGTCGTGCGTGACGTAGAGCATTGTGGCGCCGAGTTCCGCCTGGATGCGCTTCAGCTCGAGCCTGAGATCGGCGCGCAGCTTGGCGTCGAGCGACGACAGCGGCTCGTCCATCAGGTAGATCGACGGCTTGCGCACCAAAGCGCGGCCGATGGCGACGCGCTGCATCTCGCCGCCAGAGAGTTTGGTCGAGCGATTATTCAGCTTGTGGTGGATGCGCACCATCTTGGCCACGTCCTCGACGCGGCGGCGGATCTGATCCTCCGGCATTTTCCGTGCTGGCGAGCGCAGCGGAAAGGCGAGGTTGTCGTAAACCGACAGATGCGGATAGAGCGAATATTGCTGGAACACGAAAGCGGTGTCGCGCTCGGCCGGCGACAGCGTCGTCGTGTCGTGGCCGGCAATATGGATCGAGCCCGCTTCCGGACGCTCCAGCCCGGCGATCAGCCTGAGCGTCGTCGTCTTGCCGGCGCCGGTCGGCCCGAGCAGCACGACGAATTCCCCGTCGGCGATATGCAGGTCGAGATTGTCGACGGCGACATGCTCGCCAAAAGCCTTGGTCACGCTTTTGATGTGAACGTCAGCCATGATGTGCTCTCCCCTGGGAGGCCGAGTCATGGATTTCGGTGCGCACCGCACGGCCGGATCCTTTTGCGAACAGCGACAGCCGCGCGCTGCTCAGCGCCAGGCCCACATGATCGCCCGGATTGAGCCGGATTTCGGCCGGCACCCTGGCCTTGATGATGCCGTCTGCTGTCTCCACCGCCACGATCTGAGTGGTGCCGAGATATTCCGTGCCGTAAATAGCACCGCGCAGCTTCGAAGCGTCGTCGAAGCGGATGTGCTCCGGTCGGATGCCAAGCGCCATCTCGGCCGGCGCGACGTCCTCGCGGATCTCCGGCACGGCCACCTTCGCGCCTTGCACAACAATTTCCCTGGCGCCCTTTGAAAGCCCGCCGCCGAAGCCGAGGAAATTCATCGGCGGCGAGCCGATGAAGTCGGCGACGAACATCGTCGCCGGCCGGTCGTAGATCTCGCGCGGCGTGCCGAACTGCTCGATGACGCCGTGGTTCATCACCGCGATCTTGTCGGCCATCGACATCGCTTCCATCTGGTCATGCGTGACATAGACGGTGGTGGCGTGGATGCGGTTGTGCAGTTCTCGCAATTCATGGACCATCAGGTCGCGGAATTCGGTGTCGAGCGTGCCGAGCGGCTCATCCATCAGGAAACATTTTGGCCGCCGTACGATGGCGCGGCCGAGCGCCACGCGCTGGCGATCGCCGCCGGCAAGCCCGGAGACCGATTTGTTGAGCAGATGGTCGATCCGCAAAAGCTTCGCCGTCTCCTCCACTCGGCTCCGGATTTCAGCGCCTGGCATGCCTTGCGCCAGCAGTGGAAAGCCGATGTTCTTCCGCACATTCATGTGCGGATAGAGCGCGAACAGCTGGAAGACGAAGGCGATGTCGCGCTCGCGGGCACGCCGCATGGTGACGTCCTCGCCGCCAAGCAGGATCTTGCCGCCGGTCGGCAGTTCGAGCCCGGCGATCATGCGCAACGTCGTCGTCTTGCCGCAGCCGGACGGCCCCAGCATGACGAAGAATTCGCCGTCCTCGACGACGAAGTTGGAATCCTGCACGGCGACGAAATCGCCGAATGCCTTTCTCAGATGTTCGACCCTGATCTCGGCCATCGTCTACTCCGGAAATTTCGAGACGATGATGAACATCGCCGTGCCCGCAAGCATGGTGATGAAGGAATAGGTGTAGAGCACCAGTGCGAAGGGCTGGAACAGCATCAGGAAGCCGATAGCGATGATCGCGGTGGCGACGTTTTCCATCAGCCCGCGCCTGGCCCAGACGGGCCAGCGCGATTTGCGTTTTGCGGTCATGCTCATTTACGCACCGCGCCAAAGGTGATGCCGCGCAGCAATTGCTTGCGAAGCAGGATGGTGAAGACCAGGATCGGCACCAGGAAGATCGTCGTGCCGGCCGCGACCGCCGGCCAGTCCTGACCGCCTTCGCCGATGATGGTCGGGATGAAGGGCGGCGCGGTCTGCGCCGTGCCCGAGGTCAGTAGCGCAGCGAAGGCATATTCGTTCCAGGCAAAGATCAGGCAGAAGATGGCGGTTGCGGCAATACCGGTGGTCGCCTGCGGCAGTACCGTGCGCCAGAACGCCTGCAGCCTGGTGTAGCCGTCGATCATCGCCGCTTCTTCATATTCGCGCGGGATCTCGTCGATGAAGCCTTTCAGCAGCCACACCGCCAAGGACACGTTGACCGCCGTATAAAGCAGGATCATGCCGAGAGCCGTGTCCGACAGGCCAAGCTCCCGGTACATCAGGTAGATCGGGATGGCGACGGCGATCGGTGGCATCATCCGCGTCGACAGGATGAAGAACAGAAGGTCGTCGGCGAGCGGCACCTTGAAGCGCGAAAAACCATAGGCCGACAGCGTGCCGAGGAACACCGCGCAAAACGTCGAGCCGAACGCGATGATCAGCGAATTGACGAAGCGCGGCATGAAGTTGGACGGGCCGGCGATCACCATGTTGCGCTTGCGCACCGTCTCGTCGCACAGGCCCGTCGCCGGTCCCAGCGAGTTGATGTATTCCGGTGTTTGCCGAGTCCGGGTCGAGAACAGGTTGCAGTAGCCCTCGAGGCTGGGCTGGAACAGGATCTTCGGCGGATAGGCGATCGAATCCGGCGGCGTCTTGAAGCTGGTGGCGAAGATCCACAGCAGCGGCACGATCGAGATCAGCGCGTAGGCGACGATGATGGTGCCGGCGACGCGCTTCGACGTGGCCGACGGCGCGACAACGGAATGGGCTGACGTCAGGCTCATCTCTGCTTCACCTTGTTGAGCGCCTTGACGTAGATGTTTGCGAGGCCAAACACTGCGACGAACAGGATGATGGCGAAGGCCGAGGAATAGCCCGTCCGCCAGCTTTCGAAGGCCTGCCGCTTCAGTGTGATCGAGGCCACTTCGGTGGTCGATCCCGGCCCGCCGCCGGTGAGCAAATTGACCATGTCGAACATCTTGAAGTTCTCGATGCCGCGAAACAGCACCGCCAGCATGATGAAGGGCAGCGCCATCGGCAGCGTGATCGACCAGAACTGCCGCCAGTTGGAGGCGCGGTCGACCTCGGCCGCTTCGTAGATGTATTCGGGGATCGAGCGCAGGCCGGCGAGGCAGATCAGCATCACGTAAGGCGTCCACATCCAGGTGTCGACGATGATGATCGACCATGGCGCCAGTGACACGTTGGAGAGCATGCTGATTTCGGTTGCCGGAATGCCGGTGACGAACGAAACGGCGTAGGCGAACAGCCCGATCTGCGGCTCGTAGAGGAAGCGCCAGAAATTACCGACGACCGCCGGCGACAGCATCATCGGCACCAGGATGATTGTCGTCCAGAAGGCGTGGCCGCGAAACTTGCGGTCGATCAGCCAAGCCAGCGTGAAGCCGATCAGCGTCTGCAGCAGGATGGTCCAGAACACGAAATGCGCCGTCGTCTGCATGGCGATCCAGATGTCCTGGTCGGCGAGGATGCGCTTGTAGTTTGCCAGCCCAAGGTTCTTCACAACCTCGTTGGGCCGATTGGCGCGAAAATTGGTGAAGGACAGATAGATTGCCCAGAACAGCGGAAAGATGTTGATAGCTAAAAGCAACAGGATCGTCGGCGAGATGAACAGCCAGGCGAGGCCCTTGTCGCTGATGCCCCGGACCTTGCGGGCCAACGGCTCGGGCGTAGCCCGGGCAACGCTGTCCGCCGTCCGATTGAGCATGGTCAGTCCTGCTTCGGTCACTTGGCTCGTCTCGACAATGGAATTTATCTGAACTGTGTCCCGTGCCAAGTGGCACGGGACGGTTCGGTCACGGGCTCGGGAGGAGCCGGTTACATCTTGCCCCGGCTACATCTTTCCATCGTCCTGGAAGACCTCGGTCCAGTCCTTGACGAGGCCGTCGAGCGCATCCTTGGCCGAGCCTTGCCCGGCAACGACGTAGTCGTGGAAGCGCTTCTGCGATGCCTGCAACAGCGGGGCATAGCTCGGCTCGGCCCAGAAGTCCTTCACGATGGCCATCGAGTCGAGGAAGGTCTGCGCGTAGGGCTGGCTGGCCGGGAAGGCCGGGTCCTTGACGACCGCGTTGAGGCAGGAATAGCCGCCGAGCGACCACCATTTGGACTGAACGTCCTTGTTGGCGAACCATTTGATGTATTTGAGCGCGGCTTCCTGCTTGTCGGAATAGGAGACCACCGAGATGCCCTGGCCGCCGAGCTGGGCGAACTGGTCCCCGTCCGAACCTTTGGGATTGACGAAATAGCCGATCTTGTCGCCGCCGACATTCTCGTCCTTCTGCAGGCCTGGCCAGGTGAAGGCGAAGTTCATGTGCATCGCCACCTGGCCGGATTTGAAGGCATCGACGCCTTCGCCCATGTAGCTGTTCGAGGCGCCGGGAGGGGTGCAGCAATCGTAAAGGGCTTTGTAGAACTCCAGGCCCTTCACCGATTTATCGGAGTTGACGAAGCCTTCCATCTCGTAGGGCTTTTTCGGGTTTTCGTACTGGAAGCCGAAGCTGTAGAGGACGTCCATGGCGCCCATGGTGATGCCTTCCGAGCCGCGCTCGGTGTAGATCGACGCGCCATAGACGGTCTTGCCGTCGATGTCGCGCTTCTGGAAGAATTCGGCGATCTGCTTCAATTGGTCGAAGGTCGTCGGCGGGCCGAGATCCCAGCCGTACTTTTCCTTGAATTCCTTCTGCAGCTCCGGCTTGGAGAACCAGTCCTTGCGGTAAGTCCAACCGACGACGTCACCCATGGCCGGCAGCGCCCAGTAATTCGGCGAGTTCTTCGGCCATTCCGAATAGCCGACGACGGTCGCCGGCACGAAATCGTCCATGCTGATCTTCTCCTTGTCGAAGAAGTCGTTCAGCTTGACGTAATGGCCGTTCTCGGCGGCACCGCCGATCCACTGGCTGTCGCCGATGATGAGGTCGCACAGCTTGCCGTGCGAATTCAGCTCGTTGAGAAAGCGATCGGCATAGTTGGTCCACGGCACGAATTCGAATTTCATGCCGATGCCGGTTTCCTTGGTGAAGTCCTTGGACAATTCCACAAGCGCGTTGGCCGGGTCCCAGGCTGCCCAGCAAAGCGTCAGATCTTCTGCCTGCGCGACATTCGAAACGGCTGTCGACGCAAAGAGTGTCGATGCCAGTCCCAACGCCAATTTCAAGGTCGATTTCATGCCTTCCTCCCATTTGCGAAACGCGTCCGGATGACGGTTTCAAGAGCCCGCTAAACCCCTCCTCGGGGGCCCAAACACAACGACGCGGCGGCGCACCGGATGTTTAGTAATTTGTTTAGTGATGCAATTTTTACTAAACAAGGCAAGCGAATTCGTTGCTGCATCGCAGCATGCTGGATAGGAAAGCAACGTGAGAAGTTGCGGCGACCTGCCTAGGTCACCGTCTTGTTGCTGACGGCCACCGGACGGATCACTGGGGCCGGCGGCAGCAGCGCGCGGATATCGGCGAAGGGGAAGACTGGCTCGAAGCGGAAGGCCTCGGCGAACGATCCGGCTGGGCCGTTGCACTGGCCGGCGCGAAAGGCGTTCTGCGTGCGCGCCGCGTCGACGAAACGCTCGGGATCCTGCGACTGGTGCGCCCGGATCGCCTCCGCCTTGAGATCGAAATGCCTGGAGGTATCGACGTAGTGCGTTGGCGAAAACCCGGTGCCGCCGAACGTGTCGGCATGTAGCACCGGCACCGAGAATGACGCTGCGATGCGCACGCCATCCGACAGCGCGCGGTGGTCGCCATGATAGTCGTTCGGCGCATGCGTTATCACCAGATCCGGCCCTATCTCGCCGATCAGTGCTTTGAGCGCCCCGATCAGCGCGGCATCCGCGACCAGCCCGCCATCGGGAAAGTCGAGGAAGCGCGGCGTCACGCCAAGCAGGCCGGCCGCCGCCGTCGCCTCCTTGCGGCGCGTGCGGGCCAGCGCTGACGGATCGCCGTAGCCGCCCCTGGTGCCATCCGTGGCTATGGCAAAAAAGAGTTCTGCGCCTTGCGCGGCATAGGCCGCCATCGTACCGAACATGAAGATCTCGATGTCGTCCGAATGCGCGCCAAGCGCCAATATCTTCACTCTCATCTCTCCCGGAAATGGAAAAACGTGCCCAACGGAATTCTGCTCGCGCTCATCGCCTATGCAAGCTATTCGTGCAGCGACGCGGTTGTCAAAAGCCTGGGCGGGCAGTTCAACGTCTTCGAGATCGGCTTCTTCTCGACATTGTTTGCCGGCTGCTTTCTGCTCTTTGCCAGGCCGGCAGGCGAGCGCTGGCTCGATTTCTGGCGCACCAACCGGCCCTGGGCGGTACAGGCCCGGGCCTGGGCCGGCATCGCCTCGGGCGTGCTCAGCGTCTATGCCTTCACCACCATCCCGCTGGCGGAAGTCTATGCGCTCATCTTTCTGGCGCCGCTGTTCGTCACTATCCTGGCCACGCTGGTCCTCAAGGAAAAGGTCGGCCCATGGCGATGGCTGGCGGTCGTCGCCGGCTTTGCCGGGGTCATGCTGGTCGTCAGGCCTGGTTTTCGCGAGTTGCAGCTTGGCCATCTGGCGGCGTTCATCATCGCCTTCCTGGCCGCCACCAATGTCATCCTGATGCGTTCGCTCGCCGCGCAGGAAAAGCGCACAACGATGCTCGGCGTGCTGATCGGCTACGGCCTGCTCTTCAACGGCGTCGGTGCGGCGGCTACCTCGTTCTCGCTGCCGGATGGCAGGCAATGGGCCTGGCTGGTGCTGGCCGGCGCCTTTACCGCCGGCGGCCAGCTGCTGCATCTGCTGGCGGTCAAATACGCGCCGGCCAACCGCATCGCGCCGACGCATTACTCGCAGATCGTCTGGGCGGTGGTTCTAGGTGCGCTGTTCTTCAGGGAATATCCGGATTTTCTGTCGCTGGTCGGCTTGGCCGTGGTCGGCGGTTCCGGCCTGCTAACGATGGTGCGCGAGGAGGTGCGGCTCGGCACGGTGCGCTGGAACCCGTTTTTGCGGACCAGGCTTTGAGTCGGCGCCGAGGTTGCGCCGCGACCGCCACCGCTGATATGCGGTCGCTGCCAACTGGCTGCACAGCATAGCACAATGACGACAAAACCCTTGCCGGACCTGCCGGTCTCCGTTGTCTTGCCGGCGCTCAATGAAACGCTGAGCCATGGTAACAGCGCCGTGCTGGTGGCGCCGCCCGGTGCCGGCAAGACGACGCTGGTTCCACTGGCGCTGCTCGACGCTGAATGGCTCGGCGGCGGAAAGATCATCCTGCTCGAGCCTCGCCGCCTCGCCGCCCGCGCTGCCGCCCGCCGCATGGCCGAATTGCTCGGCCAAGAGCCCGGCGAAACCGTCGGCTATGCCATGCGCATGGAAAACCGCAGTTCCGCAAAGACCAGGATTCTCGTCGTCACCGAAGGCGTGCTGTCCCGCATGATCCTCGACGACCCGGAACTGCCTGGTGTCGCGGCGGTGCTATTCGACGAGTTCCACGAACGCTCGCTCGACGGCGATTTCGGGTTGGCGCTGGCGCTCGACGTGCAGGGTGCGCTGAGGCTCGAACTCAGATTGCTGGTGATGTCGGCAACGCTCGACGGCGCGCGTGTCGCAAAATTGCTGTCCGGCGCGCCGGTGATCGAGAGCGCAGGCCGCGCCTTCCCGGTCGACATCCGCTATGACGAGCGGCCGGCCGGCGTCACCATCGAGGACGCCATGGCCAAGGCGATCCGCTCGGCGCTTGCCGGGGAGGAGGGCAGCGTGCTCGCTTTCCTGCCCGGCCAGCGCGAGATCGAGCGCACCGCCGAGCGGCTGGCGGGCAAGGTCGGCGCCGATACCGACATCGTGCCGCTCTATGGTATGCTCGACAACAAGGCGCAGGACGCGGCGATCAAGCCGGCGCCGCTCGGCCGCCGCAAGGTCGTGCTGGCGACGTCGATCGCCGAAACCTCCATCACCATCGACGGCGTGCGCGTCGTCATCGATTCCGGCCTGTCGCGGCTGCCGCGCTATGAGCCAGCGAGCGGCCTGACGCGGCTGGAGACGGTACGTGCTTCCCGCGCTTCCGCCGACCAGCGCGCCGGCCGTGCCGGGCGCACGCAGCCGGGCGTCGCCATCCGGTTGTGGCGGGCCGAGCAGACGGCGGCCCTGCCGGCCTTCACGCCGCCGGAAATCCTCGAGGCCGATCTTTCCGGCCTGTTGCTCGATAGCGCGGCGTTCGGCGTCGCCGATCCGACCAGCCTGTCCTTCCTCGACCCCCCGCCGGCTTCGGCGCTCACCGAGGCGAGGGTACTGCTACGTGCGCTCGATGCTGTCGATGCGGCAGGACGCCTGACGGATGCCGGTGCCGCGATGCGCAGGCTGGCGCTACCGGTGCGGCTCGCCCACATGGTCGCCGAGGCGGCAAGGACCGGAGAGGCGCTCGAGGCGGCGATGCTCGCCGTATTATTGACCGAGCGTGGCCTTGGCGGCGATGGTGCCGATCTCGAACGGCGGCTGCTGCGCTTTCGCGCCGAAAGATCGCCGCGCGCCACCGCCGCCCGGCAGCTGGCTGAGAGGCTGGCAAAGCAGGCTTCACCCTCCCCCTTGAGGGGAGGGTCGGCGAGCGAGCCGAGCGCAGCGAGACGAGGGAGACGGGGCGGGGTCGTCGATGGCGTGCCCGAACCGACCCCACCCCGATCCGCCACGCGGATCGACGCGCCGGGGCGAGCCACGGGTCTCGCCCGTCCTTCCGACCCCCTCAAGGGGGAGGGCAGCACAGCCGGCGCTCTCCTCATCCATGCCTGGCCGGATCGGGTCGCCAAAGCGCGCGGCGAGCGTGGCCGCTTCGTGCTTGCCAACGGCTCGGGCGCCATGCTCGACCCCTCCGATCCGCTGGCCGGCGAGACCTGGCTCGTCGTCGCCGACCTGCAGGGCAAGGCGCAGAACGCCCGCATCACCGCAGCGGCAGCCATCGATGAGGCCGACATCCGCACTGCCCTGGCGGAAAAGATCGAGACCCGCCGCGAGGTGAGCTTCGACCGCGACAGGCGCGCGGTGCGGGTGCGCGAAACGGTTCGCCTCGGCGCCATCACGCTGTCCGAACGCATGCTGCCGGCGCCGACCGGTGCCGACGCGGATCGCGCCATCCTCGACGCCTTGCGCGAACACGGCCTAGCCCTGTTGCCGTGGAACAGGGAGGCGGAGACGTTGCGGCAGCGGCTCGGCTGGCTGCATCGCGGCCTCGGCGCGCCATGGCCCGATGTCTCCGACGCCGCGCTCGTCGAGCGCCTCGACGACTGGCTGCTGCCGTTCCTTTCCGGCGCGGCATCCTTTGCGGCAATCGATCCCAGCGTGCTTTCGCAAGGCCTGATGACGCTGGTGCCGCACGAATTGCAGCGCAAGATCGACACATTGGCGCCGACCCATTTCGACGCGCCGTCGGGCAGCCGGCTGCCGATCCGCTATGACGGCGAATGGCCGGTGCTGGCGATCCGCGTGCAGGAACTGTTCGGCTTCGACCGGCATCCGGCGATCGCCAACGGCACTGTGCCGCTGACGCTCGAATTGCTGTCGCCGGCTCACCGGCCGATCCAGACGACGCGCGACCTGCCCGGCTTCTGGCGCGGCTCCTGGGCCGATGTGCGGGCAGAGATGCGCGGCCGCTATCCCAGGCATGTCTGGCCGGAGAACCCGCTTCTCGCCGCCGCCACCAGCCGCGCCAAGCCGCGCGGTACCTGATGCTTCCAGACTGTCATTCCGAACCGAGGGCCGGCTTCGGCGGTTTTCGGAAAAGACCTCCGGCTGTTTCCCCTCTATAATCACTTGCCATGATAAACATCCTGCACGCACCCGACTTCCAGCAAAGCCAGCGGCTGCGCCTCAACACGCTGATCAGGTTGCGCTGGCTTGCCATCGTCGGCCAGAGCCTGACCGTGCTTGTCGTCGCTTACGGGCTGAAATTTCCGCTGCCGGTCAGCATGTGTTTTGCGCTGATCGCCTGTTCGGCCTGGATGAACCTTTTGCTGACCTTCCGCTATCCGGCGGCGCATCGGCTTACCCCGTTCTCGGCCTTCGCCATCCTGACCTTCGACAGCCTGCAGCTTGCCGGCCTGCTCTACATGACCGGCGGACTCACCAATCCGTTTTCGCTGCTGATGACCGTGCCCGTCGTCGTCTCGGCGACGTCGCTGCCGCTGCGGCTGACCGCCATGCTCGGCGCGCTGGTGATCGTGGCGGCGACGCTGCTGGTCTTTTACCACCTGCCGCTGCCATGGCATGAGGGCGCGCCATTGGCGATGCCGTTCATCTATGTCGCAGGCATGTGGATGGCGGTGTTCTGCTCCATCGCCTTTACCGCGATCTATGCCTTCCGGGTGGCCGAGGAGGCGCGGCTGCTTGCCAACGCGCTTGCCGCCACGGAATTGGTGTTGCAGCGAGAGCAGCATCTCTCTGCCCTCGACGGCCTCGCCGCGGCCGCCGCGCACGAGCTCGGCACACCGCTCGCCACCATCACACTGGTCGCCAAGGAAATGGAGAAGGCGCTTGGCGAAGATCCGAAATACGGCGAGGACGTGAAGCTGCTGCGTTCGCAGAGCGAGCGCTGCCGCGAAATCCTGAAGCGCCTGACCAGCCTGTCCTCCGAGAGCGAGGTGCACCTCTCGCGCCTGCCGCTGACCTCGCTGGTCGAGGAGGTGACGGCGCCGCACCGCGATTTCGGCATTTCGATCAAGCTTCGGCCGGGCGAGCGCATCGGCCCGGAACCGGTGGGCCGGCGCAATCCCGGCGTCATTTACGGCCTCGGCAATCTGGTCGAGAACGCGGTCGACTTCGCCCGCAACAGCGTGACAGTGCGCTGGAACTGGAATGAAGCCGCCGTCAGCTTCTCGATCATCGACGACGGGCCGGGCTTTCCACCGGAGATCATCGACCGTATCGGCGAACCCTATATGTCGACACGACAAGGCACCGAAGCCGGCGGCGGCCTCGGCCTCGGCCTATTCATCGCCAAGACCTTGCTCGAACGCTCCGGCGCGACGCTCGATTTCCGCAATTCAAGCGAGCCCGGCGAGGGCGCTATCGTGCAGATATCGTGGCCGCGCAGCGTCTTCCTCAATCCCGAGCAGGCTTCGGCCACCATGTTCGACACGGCCTAAATTGGACAATAGCGTTGCGAAACTATATTTGCGTAAAAATCAGGCAGCAGGATTTTCAGCACGATGAGTACTGACGAAACGATTGGCGCAATGGTCGAAGGCGAGGATACCTCGCTGCTGATCGTAGACGACGACAAGCCGTTCCTGACGCGGCTTGCCCGCGCCATGGAAACCAGGGGTTTCGTGGTCGAGACGGCGGAGAGCGTCGAGGAGGCGGTTGCCAAAGCGCGCGCCAATCCGCCGGCCTATGCGGTGGTCGACATGCGGCTGGCCGACGGCAACGGCCTCGACGTCGTCGCCGCGATTCGCGAGAAGCGCGACGATGCCCGCGCCATCATCCTCACCGGCTACGGCAACATCGCCACTGCGGTGACGGCGGTAAAGCTCGGCGCCATCGACTATCTGTCGAAGCCGGCCGATGCCGACGATATTTTTGCCGCCCTGACCCGCACCGCGGGCGAACGCGCAGCGCCGCCAGAAAATCCGATGTCGGCCGATCGCGTGCGCTGGGAACACATCCAGCGCGTCTACGAAATGTGCGACCGCAACGTCTCGGAAACCGCACGCCGCCTGAACATGCATCGCCGCACGCTGCAACGCATCCTCGCCAAGCGCGCGCCGCGCTAAAGGGCTCTCATTACAGGCTTGCCCGGCCAGCGCTGTTTGCGCATCATCGCTTGGCGGTGTCGGACCTTGCTACTGATACGACGGAGGCGACATGCAGGACGAAAAGCGGCTGGTCTCCATGCTGCGCGAATTCCTCGACAGCGAGGCGGCCGGCGGCCTCGTCCTGATGGCTGCGGCGGCCTTGGCCCTGATCGTCGCCAATTCGCCGCTGGGCGAGGCTTATTTCTCCGCCCTCCATGCCTATCTCGGACCGCTCAGCGTCTCGCACTGGATCAATGACGGCCTGATGGCGGTGTTCTTCCTGCTGGTCGGCCTCGAGATCAAGCGCGAAATGCTTGACGGCCAGCTGTCGACCTGGCCGCGCCGCGTGCTGCCCGGCATCGCCGCCGCCGGCGGCATGGCAGCGCCGGCACTGGTCTACGTCGCCATCAACCACAACAATCCAGCCGCTCTGTCTGGCTGGGCGATCCCAACCGCCACCGATATCGCCTTTGCGCTCGGCGTGCTGTCGCTGCTCGGCAGGCGCGTCCCGGGCTCGCTGAAGATATTCCTCACCGCGCTCGCCATCATCGACGATCTCGGCGCGGTGCTCATCATCGCGGTGTTCTATACCAGCGGCCTCTCGCTCGCCTATCTCGGCGCCGCCTTCGCCGTGATCGCGCTGCTGGTGGTGCTCAACCGCATGCGGGTGCTGACGCTGCTGCCGTACATCTTGCTCGGCATCGTTCTGTGGGTTTTGGTGCTCAAATCGGGCGTCCATGCGACGCTCGCCGGCGTCGCGCTGGCCCTCACCATACCGCTGAAGATATCGCCGGGCAGCGGCCATGATCTCGACCATTCGCCGCTGCACCGGCTCGAACACGGCCTGCACAAAGTCGTCGCCTTTTTCGTCATCCCGATTTTCGGCTTTGCCAACGCCGGCGTCTCGCTCGCCGGTCTCAGCGCTGCCGCCCTGGCCGAGCCGCTGACGCTCGGCGTCGCCGCCGGCCTCGTCTTGGGCAAGCTGGTCGGCGTGTTCGGGTCTTCCGCGCTTGCCATCCGGCTTGGCTTCGCCGATCTGCCGGCCAATGCCGGCTGGCTGCACATGGTCGGCATTTCGCTGCTCTGTGGCATCGGTTTTACCATGAGCCTGTTCATCGGCCTGCTCGCCTTCGCCAGCGACGCCGCCCTGCAGGACGCGGTCAAGGTCGGCATCCTCGCTGGCTCCTTTATCACCGCGCTCCTAGGCGCCGCTGTGCTGCTGGTGGCGCCGGCCGGAGGCGAGGCGGAGGAGGCGGAAGAATAGGCGTCTCCTCGCGGGCGCTACCCGTGAGCGACCATGACGTGGCGGACGGCCGTATAGTCCTCCAGCGCGTAGAGCGACATGTCCTTGCCGTAGCCGGATTGTTTCAACCCGCCATGCGGCATCTCGTTGGTCAGCATGAAATGGGTATTGATCCAGGTGCAGCCATATTGCAGCCGGGCCGCCGTCGCCATGGCGCGCGAAACATCCTTGGTCCACACCGACGACGCCAGGCCATAGTCAGAGTCATTGGCCCAGTCCACCGCTTCGTCGACTTCGGAAAAGCGGGTGACCGAGACCACCGGACCGAACACTTCGCGGCGCACGATCTCGTCCTCCTGCAGCGCGCCGGCGACGACGGTCGGCTGGTAGAAGAAGCCGGAGCCCTCGCCCGGCTTGCCGCCCGTGGTGATCTCGATGTGCTTGAGCTCAGAGGCGCGCTCGACGAAGCTCGAGACGCGGTCGCGCTGGCGACGCGAGATCAGCGGGCCGATCTCGTTTTCGGTATCGTCAGGACGATCATACTTGATGGTCGAGACGGCAGCGGAGAGGTCGGCGACGAGCTTGTCGTAGATCTTCTTGCCAGCGTAGATGCGGCAGGCGGCGGTGCAGTCCTGGCCGGCATTGTAATAGCCGAAGGCGCGCAGGCCGTTGACCACCGCGCCGAGATCGGCGTCGTCGAAGACGATGACCGGCGCCTTGCCGCCGAGCTCGAGATGCGTGCGCTTGACCGATTTGGCGGCAGCCTGCAGCACCTTCTTGCCGGTGGCGACGTCGCCGGTGATCGAGATCATGTTGACCTTCGGGTGGTTGATCAGCGTGTTGCCGACGCTGTCGCCGCGACCGAGCACGACGTTGACGACGCCTTCCGGCAGGATCTCGGCAAGGATTTTCGCCAGCTTCAGCGCGGTCAGCGGCGTCTGTTCCGACGGCTTGAAGACGACGGTGTTGCCGCCGGCAATCGCCGGCGCCAGCTTCCAGGCCATCATCATCAGCGGATAGTTCCACGGCGCGATCGACGCGACAACGCCGATGGCGTCGCGGCGGACCATCGAGGTGTGGCCGGGAATGTATTCGCCTGCGACCTGGCCGGGCATCGAGCGGACCGCGCCGGCAAAGAAGCGGTAGCAGTCGACGATCGCCGGGATCTCGTCATTGAGCACGGCATTGATCGGCTTGCCACAGTTCAGCGCCTCGAGCGCCGCGAAATCCTGTGCAGCAGCCTCGATGCGATCGGCGATCTTCAGGAGATAGCCGGCGCGCTGCGCCGGTGTTGTGCGGGACCAGGTGACGAAGGCTTTTTCGGCAGCAAGCACGGCCGCCTCGATCTGCGCTGGGCTGGCCTCAGGCAGATTGAGGATGGTCGCCCCGGTCTTCGGGTTGAGGATCGGCTCCTCGGTCTCGGTGCCTTTTTCGAATTTCGAGCCGATCAGCATCTGCGTGTCCATGGAAGTCTCTCCCTTATGAACGAGATCATTTGCCCGAACCGGCGATCTGGTCGCCGTCGCGGGTCAGGTAATAGGCAGCGAGGATGGGGAGCAGCGTCACCAGCACTACCACCATCGCCACGACATTGGTGACCGGACGCTGGCGCGGACGGATCAATTCTTCGAGCATCCAGATCGGCACCGTCTGCTGCTGGCCGGCGGTGAAGGTGGTGACGATGACCTCGTCGAAGGACAGCGCAAAGGCAAGCATGCCGCCGGCCAGCAGCGCGGTTGCGATGTTGGGCAGCACGACATGCCGAAAGGTCTGGAAACCATCGGCGCCGAGATCCATCGACGCCTCGATCATCGAGCCGGACGTGCGGCGGAAACGGGCGACCGCATTGTTGTAGACGACGACCACGCAGAAAGTGGCGTGGCCGAGCACGATCGTCCAGAACGAGAACGGGATTTCGGCCAGCGCGAAGGCCGAGCGCAGCGCGATGCCGGTGATGATGCCGGGCAGCGCGATCGGCAGGATGACCAGCAGCGAGATGGTTTCGCGGCCGAAGAATTTTGTGCGGGACACGGCGGCTGCGCATAGCGTGCCGAGGATCAGAGCGATGGCAGTCGAGATCGCCGCGACCCGCACAGACAATGACAGCGCCTGCCAGACGTCGGGGCGGTTCCAGGTGACGGCGAACCATTGCGTGGTCAAGCCCGGCGGCGGCCAGACGAAGCTCTTCTCCTCGGTGGTGAAGGCATAGACGAAGATCAGCAGGATCGGCAGGTGCAGAAAGAGCAGGCCGCCGGTGGCAGCGAGCTTCAGGCCGATCGGCGCGGATGGGCCACGGTCAGAGCGCATCGAAAGCCCCCATGCGCTTGGCGCCCCAGAGATAGAAGCCCATGATAACGATGGGCACCACGGTAAAGGCGGCGGCGAGCGGGATGTTGCCGGCGGTGCCTTGCTGCGAATAGACGGCCTGGCCGATGAACAGCCGCGAGGTGCCGATGATCTGAGGAATGATGTAGTCGCCGAGCGTCAGCGAGAAGGTGAAGATCGAGCCGGCAACGATGCCGGGCAGCGCCAGTGGGAACAGCACGTTGCCGAAGGTCTGGCCGGGCGAGGCGCCGAGATCGGACGAAGCCTCGACCAAATTGCCCGGCACGCGCTCGAGTGCGGCCTGCACCGGCAGGATCATGAATGGCAGCCAGACATAGACGAAGACGATGAAGGTGCCGGTTGAGGAGACCGACAATGAGTTGCCGCCGACGATCGGCAGCGATAGCCAGGCATCAAGCAGCCAGAGAAGATGCAATTTGGCCAGCAGCCATGTCAGGATGCCTTCCTTGGCCAGGATCAGCTTCCAGGCATAGATCTTGACCAGGTAGCTCGACCACAGCGGCAGCATGACGCCGAGATAAAACAGCGCCTTCCAACGGCCGCGCGCATAGCGCGCCGCGTAATAGGCGATGGGAAAGGCGATGATCGCCGCAGCCAGCGTCACCAGCGCCGCCATCGTCACCGTGCGCAGGATGATGTCGAGATTGGCGGCCTGCAGCAGGTCGCCATAAGTCTTCAGCGTGAACTCGCGGTTAATGAGGCCGGAGAACTCATCGATCGAAAAGAAGCTCTGCAAAAGCAGCGCAAACAGCGAGCCGATATAGACGATGCCGAGCCAAAGAACCGGGGGTAGCAGCATCAGGAGCAGCAAGAATTGCGGCCGGCGCCAGAAGAGATCGGAGAGCCCGCCGCGTACGCCGCCACGACCCGGCAGGATGGCGGGGGCCGTGGCCCGCGGCATGGCAGCGTCCAGGCTCATCCTAGCTCGTCCATCAGATGCAAATGCTCGCGGTTGAAGGTGAGCACCACCGCCTCGCCTTCCCGGGGCAAGGCAGCACCCGCCGGCACGATGGCATGCAGCCGCAAGCCCTCTGCATCGAGCGCCAGTCTTGTCGTGGCGCCGAGATAGTTGGTCGAGACCAGGCGGGCGGCAACCCCTTCGCCGTTGGCCCGGCCAATACGGATGGATTCGGGCCGCAGGCTGCCCCAGCGATGCTGGCCGGCATAGCGCTGGACGAAATCCGGCGGCAGCACGTTGGACGAGCCGACGAAATCGGCGACGAAGCGGGTCTTGGGACGCTGGTAGATGTCTTCCGGCGTGCCGATCTGCATAATCTTGCCGTCATTGAAGACGGCGACGCGGTCGGCCATCGACAGCGCTTCGCCCTGGTCGTGGGTGACGAACACGAAGGTGATGCCGAGCGCCTTCTGCAGCGATTTCAACTCCTCCTGCATGTTTTCGCGAAGCTTGAGGTCGAGGGCGCCGAGCGGCTCGTCGAGCAACAGCACCTTGGGCTGGTTGACCAGCGCACGGGCGAGCGCGACGCGCTGGCGCTGGCCGCCGGAAAGCTGGCCAGGGCGACGGGCGCCGTAGCCGGGAAGCCGCACCAGCGCCAGCGCTTCTTCCGCCGCCTTTTGCCGCTCCGGTCTGCCGACGCCCTTGACCATCAGCCCATAGGCGACGTTGTCGAGCACGTTGAGATGCGGGAACAGCGCATAATCCTGGAACACGGTGTTGACGTTGCGGCGATAGGGCGGCACGCCCTCGGCGCGTTCGCCGAAGATCGCGATCGAGCCCGCCGTCGGCTGCTCGAAACCGGCGATGAGGCGCAGGCACGTCGTCTTGCCCGAGCCGGAAGGCCCGAGCATAGCGAAGAACTCGCCCGGCACGATGTCGAGATCGACCGCGTCGACGGCACGCACGCTGCCGAAATGGCGAGAGACGTTTTGGAAGGAAACGGCGGAGGTCATGGGGCTGTCCTGATCTGTCAGGCTCATCAAATTTCAGGCGGTAGCGCTGCCTCTCATCCGCCTGCCGGCACCTTCTCCTCGTATAGTGGACGGGGAGAAGGGAGGCGCTCCAACGCTGGCGACCCCCGTTCTTCACGGGGAGAGGGTAAGGGTGAGGGGCAGCGCCGAGCTTCGTAGGTGAGGCGAACTCACCGCCCGCCGATGACGCCGATATAGTCCGACACCCAGCGGTAATAGGGCACGCACTGGTCGTTCTGGGTGGCGCATTTCGAGACCGGCGTCTTCCAGAACTTGATCTTGTCGAAATTGTCGTACCCGTTGGTCTTGCAGCCTTCTTCGCCGAGCAGTTCGTTGCCCTTGCAGGCGGCGGGCACCACCGGCAGCGAGCCGAACCAGGCGGAGACGTCGCCCTGCACTTTTGGCGACAGCGAATGCTCCATCCACATGTAGGCGCAGTTCGGGTGGGCAGCATCGGCCTCCATCATCGTGGTATCGGCCCAGCCGGTGACGCCCTCCTCGGGGATAGTCGAGGCGACCGGCTTCTTGGCCGCGATCAGCGTGTTGACCTGGTAGGGCCAAGAACCGGAGGCGACGACGCCTTCGTTCTGGAAATCGTCGACCTGGATGGCGGCGTCGTGCCAATAGCGTCCGACCAGCGTACGCTGGACCCGCAACAGGTCGAGCGCCGCCTTGTACTGATCCTCGGTCAGTTCGTACGGATCCTTGATGCCGAGCTCCGGCTTGTGAGCCATCAGGTAATTGGCGGCGTCGGCGATGTGGATCGGCCCGTCATAGGCCTGGACGCGGCCCTTGTTCGACTTGCCGTCGGGAAGCTTCAATTCCTCGAAGACCACGTTCCAGCTCTTCGGCGCCTCCTTGAACACTTCGGTGTTGTACATCAGCACGTTCGGCCCCCACTGATAGGGGACGCCGTAATGGACTCCGCCGACGGTGAACCAGGGCGCATCCTTCAGCCGGTCGTCGACCGTCTTCCAGCTCGGGATGAGGTCGGTGTTGATCGGCTGGACGCGCTTGCCGGCGACCAGACGCAGCGAGGCATCGCCCGAGGCGGTGACCAGGTCGAAA
Source organism: Mesorhizobium sp. M0698 (assembly GCF_040320455.1). NCBI lineage: Bacteria > Pseudomonadati > Pseudomonadota > Alphaproteobacteria > Hyphomicrobiales > Phyllobacteriaceae > Mesorhizobium > Mesorhizobium sp. M0698. The sequence continues at coordinate 436,322 of NZ_JAMYPQ010000003.1, forward strand.
CCGCCCTCGTTCATCAGCGAGACCATCTCGTCGGAGGTGTTGGCGGTCTTGACGTTGACCTTGCAGCCGGTTTCCTTCTCGAAGGACGTGACCCAATCATAGCCCTTGTCGGTTTCGCCGCGCTCGATATAGCCCGGCCAGGCGACGATAGTGACCTCGCCTTCGCCTTTGCCGAGCTCCTTGACCTGGGCGATGGCCTGGCCGGAGAAGCTCAGCGCGACCGTCAAGGCAGTGCATGATTTCAGCAATGAATTCATCGTCGATCTCCCATTTTTGCATGACCTCGAAACCGGTTTCGGGTTTCGGAAGAAGATCATGCGCCCGTTCCAAAACGTTGGATGCGCGGCTCTGAAGGGCCGTGCTCCTCGCATCGGCCCGAAAATCGGAATCGATTTTCGGAAAGTCCGATGCGAAAACTAAAAGTCTTAGAGCGTACTATGTGCGTCCAATTGGACGCACGTCGCTCTAACGGCAGCTTTGTTCCCTGACCGAAAAGTGCTGCGAAATTTCCGGTTTCGCAAATTCATTTATCAGAAAGCCGATATCGGTTTTTCCGATATATCAGCGGCCGATCTTCTCAGGCCGTTGGCGCACCATGCGCTGCGACTGGGCAAGTCCGATGAAGTCACGAGCCGCCTGCGGCAGGCCGGAGCCGCGCCGCCAGACCATGCCGACCTGGACGACTGGTAACGACCCCGAAATATCGCGAGATTCGATGCGGTCGCCTTCCAGCGACCATGGCCGGTAGACGAGGTCGGGCAGCAGCGCCACGCCGGCGCCGGTAGCGACGAGGCTGCGCACCGCTTCGACCGAGCGGGTGCGGAAGGCGACATGCGGCTTGGCGCCGATTGCCGTCAGCAGCTTTCCGGTATTCTCCTCGATCTCGTCGACGGTCAGCATGATCAGCGGTTCCGAGGCGATGTCGCCGATGCCGATGATGTCGGCACCGGCCAAGGGATGGCCGAGCGGCAGCCATAGCCGGTAGGCCGAGACTTCGAGGATTTCGGACTGCAGTGCCGTGCGGTCGCGCAGGTTCGAGGTGACCATGACGGCAATGTCGAGCTTGCCGCCAATTAACAGGTGCTCGAGATAGTCGCCATTGTCCTCGATCGCCGAGACCTCGACACCCGGATAGGCGCGGCGGTAGCGGGCAAGAAGATCGGAAAGCACATAGCCGGCGACCAGCGAGGTGACGCCAAGTTGCAGCCGCCCGCTTGCCGCGGCCTGTTCGCCGAAGAAGGCGCGGCGCGCATCGGAAACGTCGGCCAGGATCTTTCTCGCATGGCGCAGGAACTGGTGGCCTTTGTGGGTGATGTTCAAGCCGCGCGGGTGGCGCTCGAACAGCTCGACGCCGAGATCGTGCTCCAGCTCCTTGATCGCCTCGGTGACCGAGGATTGCGAGATCGACAGGTTCTGGGCGGCGCCCGACACTGTGCCCTGCTCGGCGACGGCGATGAAGAACTGCAATTGGCGGATGGTGAAAGCCATGGCCGGACTAAACACGGCAGAGGCGGCGCTGGGAAGTGGGTGCTGGCGCAGATCTCCCGATAGAGCTCACGATAGAGCTCAGCCCTCGCTTCCGCCATCGGCAATGCTGAGCCGTGCGCCGGCCTGGGCAAGGGCGGCGGCGATGTCGTGCGGCGGCGGACGGTCGGTCGCGAGTTCGGAAAAGCCGCCGAAGCCGCAGACCTGAACAAGGCCCTGGCGGCCGAATTTGCTATGGTCGGTGACGACAAGCGAACGCTGGCCGCGCGACAGCACCATGCGGGCGAATTCGGCCTCTTCCAGATCATAGTCCATGACGCCGGTGACGGCATCGACCGCACCGGTCGATATCACTGCATGGCTGACGGAAAAGCGGCTGACGAATTCGATGGCAGAGACGCCAAAGGCAGCACCGGAATCGCTGCGCAGCTCGCCGCCGGCCATGTAGACCTTATTGCCGTTGACGGTGGCCAATGTGCGGGCGATGTCGGAGGAGTTGGTGACGACCGTCAGCCGCCGGTGGCCGAGCAGTTCCCGGGCCAGGAAAGACGTGGTGGTGCCGGTGTCGAGCATGATCGATTCGCCGTCGCGGATGGTGGCGGCGACCATGCGCGCTATTGCCCGCTTGGCATCGGCGTTCTCGCGCATGCGCCGCTCGAACGGCGCTTCGCCGGCAATCGACGGCAGGCCGACGGCGCCGTGCATCTTGAGGATGGAACCGTCGCTGGTCAGTGGCTTGACGTCGCGGCGTACTGTCTCCAGCGAGACGCCCAGCCGGTCGGCCAGGCTCGCAATGGTCACGGTGCCTTCCTCCCTGAGGAGGCGCAGGATTTCGCCATGCCGCTTCGAGTGGACCATCGGTTCCATCCGGTCGGATTGTTGCACCGCTGACCGCTTCTACGGCATAAATGCCACTAACTCCAAGGAATTTAGCAAAATTCGGGCAAAAAACCAGAAAATACCACAATTTCGCGTTGACAACGCCTCCAGCGTGGCGCGACATTATCGCTGTGACAGGCTCGGAACGGAGGACGACGGCTGAGCCGCACGAAAAATCGCTTGCCCGAACGCCCGGGAGATCGTCGGGTGCAAGGGTACCGAAATTCAGGATCCGCGGGGGCGGATGCCGGCGTCGAAGAACCCGGCACAAAGGGGCTCGTCGGTGCGGTGCGGGATACCGATCCCGAGATCTGCACCGACGAGATCTTCGCGTTGCCTCCATTCCTCCGTCCGATTGTCATCGCTGGCCAGCCGTGACATGCGTGGAAGATTGACCCAATGTTGGACGAGATCGTGACTGTCGAAGACCGCATCCGTGCGCTGCCTTGCTGGACGGGCAGCATCGACATCGCGCCGCTGCCGGGCGGGCTGAGCAATGCCAATTATCTGGTCAAGGACGCGGCCGGGCGGCACGTCGTGCGGCTCGGCCAGGACTATCCGTTCCACCATGTCTTTCGCGAGCGCGAGATGATGACGGCGCGGGCAGCGCACGCGGCAGGCTTCGCTCCGGCCGTCCACTACACTGGACCCGGCGTCATGGTGACGGAGTATCTCGGCGCCAAGGCCTATGTCGCGCAGGACGTGCGCGCCGATCTCGGCCGCGTTGCCGCGTTGCTGCGCGGTTTCCACCGGGAGATGCCCGGTCATGTCTCCGGCGCCGGCTTCATGTTCTGGGTATTCCATGTCATTCGCGACTATGCGCGCACGCTGGAGGAAGGCCGCAGCCGCAAGCTGGGCGAACTGCCGCGCCTGCTGACGCTGGCGGACGAGCTCGAGCGCGCGCAAAAGCTGCTGCCGATCGTCTTCGGCCATAATGACCTCTTGCCGGCTAACATAATCGACGACGGTCACAGGCTGTGGCTCATCGATTTCGAATATGCAGGCTTCAACACCGCGATGTTCGACCTTGCCGGCGCGGCGTCGAATGCAGGCATGAGCGACGAGGAGTCCTTCGCCTTCCTCACCGCCTATTTCATGAAGGAGCCGGACCCGGCGATACGGCGCTCGCACGCCGCCATGCAATGCGCGTCGCTGCTGCGTGAGGCGATGTGGGGCATGGTTTCCGAGCTTTACCTCGACGCGCCCGGTGTCGACTACGCCGCCTACGCCGACGAAAACCTGGCGCGGCTCGAAGCCGCCCTGGAAAACTACAGGACAAAATACGGGACGCGGACATGACCTTGCCCGCCCAGGCCGGGATCGTCGTCATCGGCGGTGGCATCATCGGCTGTTCGACGGCCTATCATCTGGCGCGCGACCACAAGGCCGAAATCGTGCTGCTCGAACAGGGCAAACTGACCTCGGGTTCGACCTGGCATGCTGCCGGGCTGGTCGGCCAGCTACGCTCGTCGGCGTCGATCACGCGCGTGCTCAAATATTCGGTCGATCTCTACAAGGGGCTGGAAGCCGAAACCGGCCTCGCCACCGGCTGGAAGATGACTGGCTGCCTGCGCCTCGCCACCAATGCCGACCGCTGGACCGAGTATAAGCGGCTGGCAACGACGGCTAAGAGCTTCGGCATGGACATGCATCTGCTGTCGCCGGCCGAGGTCAAGGAAATGTGGCCGCTGCTGGAAGCCGGCGACCTCGTCGGCGCGTCCTGGCTGCCGACCGACGGTCAGGCAAGCCCTTCCGACATCACCCAGTCGCTGGCCAAGGGTGCGCGCATGCATGGCGCAAAATTGTTCGAGGAGGTGCGGGTCACCGGCTTTGAAATGACCAACGGCCGGATCGTCAAGGTTAGGACGAACAGGGGCGATATCGCCTGCGACAAGGTGGTGAACTGCGCCGGGCAATGGGCGCGGCAGGTGGGTGCGCTCGCCGGCATAAACGTGCCGCTGCAGCCGGTGAAGCACCAGTACATCATCACCGAGAGGATCGTCGGCTTGGCGACCGACGCGCCGACAATTCGCGACCCCGATCGCCGCACCTATTTCAAGGAGGAGGTCGGCGGGTTGGTGATGGGCGGCTACGAGCCGAACCCGCAGGCGTGGACGACCGGTCTGCCGGGCGGCGATGTGCCGGACGATTGGGAGTTTCGGCTGTTCGACGATGATTACGGTCATTTCGAGCAGCATATGAGCCAGGCGATCGAGCGTGTCCCGGCGCTCGCCAATGCCGGCGTCAAGCAGATGATCAACGGGCCGGAGAGCTTTACGCCGGATGGCAATTTCATCCTCGGTGTGGCGCCGGAATGCGCCAATATGTTCGTCGGCGCCGGCTTCAATGCCTTCGGCATCGCGTCCGGCGGCGGCGCCGGCTGGGTGCTGGCGCAATGGGTCGTCGACGGCGAGGCGCCGCTCGATCTGTGGGTGGTCGACATCCGCCGCTTCTCCGATCTCCACCGCGACCGGCAATGGGTCCGCGACCGCACGCTGGAAGCCTATGGCAAGCACTACACGATCGGCTTCCCGCATGAGGAATATGTCAGCGGCCGGCCGCGCATCGTCTCGCCTTTGTACGAGCGGCTGCAAAAACATCGCGCCGTGTTCGGCTCGAAACTTGGCTGGGAGCGGCCGAACTGGTTCGCGCCGGAAGGCATCGAGCCGAAGGACGTCTATTCGATGGGCCGGCAGAACTGGTTCCCGGCGGTTGGCGACGAGCACCGCCACGTGCGCGAAAAGATCGGTATTTTCGACCAGTCGTCTTTCGCCAAATACGAAATGACCGGAGCCGACGCGCTGAAGGCGCTGGACTGGATCTGCGCCAATGACGTCGCCAAACCGGTCGGCCGGCTGACCTACACGCAGCTCCTCAACACGCGCGGCGGCATCGCGGCCGATTTGACCGTGGCGCGGCTCGGTGAGGAGAAATTCTACATCGTCACCGGCACCGGGTTCCGCACGCATGATTTCTCCTGGATTGCCGATCATATCGGCAGGGAGTTCGACGTGACGCTGACCGACGTCACGGAGGATTTTGGCACGCTGTCGCTGATGGGGCCGCGCGCCCGCGACGTGCTGTCCGATGTGACCGACGCGGATGTGTCGAATACAGCTTTCCCGTTCGGCCATGTTCGCGAGATCGCCATTGCCGGCCACATCGTGCGGGCACTGCGCGTCACCTATGTCGGTGAGCTCGGCTGGGAATTGCATGCGCCGATCGCGGCGACGGGCGAGGTTTTCGATGCGCTGATGGCGGCGGGCGAGACCTACGACATCCGCCCGGTCGGCTACCGGGCGCTGGAATCACTGCGGCTGGAAAAAGGCTACCGCGCCTGGGGCTCCGACATCACGCCCAACGACACGCCGCAGGAGGCCGGCCTCGGCTGGGCGGTGAAGCTCAGAAAAAACACCGATTTCCTCGGCCGGCGGGCCTTGGAGAAGGTCGACGGTTCGCCGCCCAGGAAACGTTTTGCCGGCTTCACGGTCGACGATCCGGACATCGTCCTGCTCGGGCGCGAGACCATCCTGCGCAACGGCGAGGCGGTCGGTTATCTCACCAGCGGCGGCTATGGCTACACCATCGGCAAGAACATCGGCTACGGCTATGTGCGCAATGCCGATGGCGTCAACGATGATTTCCTCACTTCCGGCAACTACGAGCTGGTGGTGGCAATGGAACGGACGCCGGCTAAGATACACCTCGAGCCGCTTTACGATCCGGCAGGAGCAAAGGTGAAGGCGTAGAGCCTTCCGGTTTCAGCCTCAGTTCACGATGAGCACCAGCCCCCGGCTCGGCACGGTATCGGCCTCGCCTGGCATCGAAACATAGGGCAGCGTCTCTTCGGCGCGCGTGACGGTGGCTTGCGCCTCGAGCTCGGCGATCCGCGCGGCAAACCCGGCATCCCACAGCGTGTTCTTCACCGTCAGCACGATCACCCCACCCGGCCGGCAGATGCGGATCAGCTCGTCCAGCCCCTCGGCTCCGACATGGCCCGAAGTGAAGACGCCGGCGGAGATGATCCCGGCATAGGCATCGTCCACGAACGGCAGCGGTCCGCCAAGCGCCAGGCAGTGAAGCGCCGAATAGACGCCCTTGCGCGCCGCCTGGGCCAGCATGCCTTCCGAGATGTCGAGCGCCTCGACCTGCGGATAACCGATGATGGCAAGCCATTCGCCGATAAGCCCGGTGCCTGCCCCGGCATCGAGGAGAGGTGCGGCGCCGCGCGGCAGATGGCGGGCCAGCAAGGCAAGGCAGATGGTGGGATGGCGATAGCCAGCCGCCGACATGTCGGCGTCATAGGTGCCTGCCCAACTGTCGTAGAGCGCCGCGACGTCTTCCGGCCGCTTCGCCGCATAGGCTGCGGCGAGTGCGCTCTGCTGATTGCTGTCCGTCATCGCTTTCCGTCGCCTGGTATCGATCCGCAACGCGATCATAGCCAAACGGCGAAAACTGTGGAACCGTCGTCGTCCCAATAACACGGGGAAAGGAGCGAAATCCATGGCGGACGACCGGGCGCGCGCCGCACTTGCGGCTATTCCGGTGCTGGCCGGCTACGAGGGGCCGCTGGAACGGCTTGGCGGCCTCACCAATCTCGTCTTCAGAGCGGGAGATTTCTGCCTGCGTATCCCCGGCAAGGGTACCGAGGAATACATCAACCGCGCCAACGAGGCAGTGGCGGCGCGGGAAGCGGCGAAGGCCGGCGTCAGTCCCGATGTGCTGCATGTCGATGCCGAGACCGGCGTGTTGGTGACCCGCTTCGTTGCCGGTGCCGAGACGATGTCACCGGAAAAGTTCAAGACTCGGCCGGGCAGTCCGGCACGCGCCGGCAAGGCCTTTCGCAAACTGCACACATCCGGCGCGGTGTTCCCCTTCCGCTTCGAGCTGTTTGCGATGATCGACGATTATCTGAAAGTGCTGTCGACCAAGGACGTCGCCCTGCCTGCCGGCTACCACGATGTGGTCCGCGAGGCGGAGGCAGTGCGCTCAGCACTTGCGGCTCAACCTCTGCCGATCGTCGCCTGCCACTGCGACCCGCTATGCGAAAACTTTCTCGATACTGGGGACAGGATGTGGATCGTCGACTGGGAATATTCCGGCATGAACGATCCGCTCTGGGATATCGGCGACCTCAGCGTCGAAGGGCAATTCGACGCCGCGCAGGACGAGGAGATGACGCTGGCCTATTTCGGCGGCGAGCCGAGACCGGCGGAGCGCGCCCGCATCGTCATTTATAAGGCGATGTGCGACCTGCTGTGGACGCTGTGGGGACTGATCCAGCTTGCCAACAAAAATCCGGCCGACGACTTTCGCGCCTATGCCGACGGCCGGTTTGCGCGCTGCAAGGCGCTGATGGAGACGCCGGAATTTTCGCGGCATCTTGCGGCGATGCGCCGGGGTTAGTTCACGCCCTTTGGCACGTTTTCGGGCGGTACCGTGTCGACCACCTTCTGGCGGTGGAAGATGAACAGGCCGGCCAGCACGACGATGGCCGAGCCGACCAGGATGCGCGGCCCAGGCACATCGCCGAAGAAGGCCAGGCCGAAGACCACTGCCCACAACAGCAGGCTGTAATGCAGCGGCGCCAAGGTCGAGGCAGGGGCAAGCTTCAACGCCCGGGTGATCATCAGGTGCGCGCCGCAGGAGACGACGCCGAGAAGCAGCATGGCGCCGAAATCGAGCGATGACGGCGTCTTCCAACTGCCTATGGTCAACGCAGCGCCGACCAGCAGCGTGCCGATGCTCTGCCAGGTGACCAGCGAAGTGTCGCTGGTGCCGCGCAGCCGCCGGTTGAGGATGATAGCGAAGGCAAATGAAATGCTGCCGGCGAGCGCGAACATCGAGGACAGCGAGAACGCGGCCGAGGATGGCTTCAGCATGATCAGCACGCCGCAGAAGCCGACCAGGATCGCCGCCCAGCGGCGCCAGCCGACCCTTTCGCCGAGCAGGAAATGCGACAGCGCCGCCACATAGATCGGCCCGGCCATGTAAAAGCTCATCACATCGGCGAGCGGCAGATAGACGACCGCCGCGTAGAACAGCGCCGTGTCGAGCGTCGTCATCACCACGCGCAGCAGCTGCAGCTCCGGCCGCTCCATGCGAAACAGCTTGGCCGCACCCTGATGTGCAATCATCGGCCCGAGTATGAAAAACGCGCCGATCGAGCGGATCAGCACGACCTGGCCGACGGAAAAACTGGCGACCAGCCACTTGCCCATCGCGTCGTTCAGCGCAAACAGGAAGTCGCCGGCGAGCATCAGCAGGATGCCGGCCAGCAGCACGTTCATGATCGTTGAGTACTGGGCTGCGGGCTGCGCCATTCCGTTACCGGTTCCTCGCCGTGGGGTACGGTGACCCGCGTCGTAGTCGCAAGCTGCGGCCATGACGAGGCGAAAATCGAGAATTCGGTAAGACCAGCGCGGGAAATCGGCTGGACTAAGCGTGGCGCCGGTTCACCGTGCCCGGCCTTCCGGCGATCGAAAGCCGCGTGTCCTGCCGGCTGCGCTCGGCCACCACCTTGCCCCTGGCGATGACGCAGAGACGCTCTGGGCGCAGCCGCAGCGCCTCGACTGGGTTGCCGGCATCGAGAACGACCAGGCTGGCGCGCTTGCCGACCGCCACGCCAAGGTGGTCGAGGCCCATGATGGCGGCATTGACGTTGGTGACCATGTCGAAGCAGCGCGCCATCTCGGCCGGGCTCGACATCTGCGCGACATGCAGGCCCATGAAGGCGACGTCGAGCATGTCTGCGGTGCCCAGCGAATACCAGGGGTCGAGCACGCAATCCTGGCCCCAGCCGACGCGGATGCCTTGCGCCAGCATCTCCTTGACTCGCGTCAGTCCGCGGCGCTTGGGAAAGCTGTCGTGGCGGCCCTGCAGCATGATGTTGATCAGCGGATTGGGGATCGCCGAAACGCCGGCCTCGGCAATCAGCGGCAATAGCTTCGAAACGTAGTAATTATCCATCGAATGCATCGATGTCAGGTGCGAGCCGGCCACTCTGCCCTGCAACCCGAGCCGCTGCGTCTCATAGGCAAGCTGCTCGATGTGGCGCGACAGCGGATCGTCCGTCTCGTCGCAATGCAAGTCGACCATCAGGCCGCGCTTCGCCGCGATTTCGCAGAGCTCGGTGACGGAGCGCGTGCCGTCGGCCATTGTGCGCTCGAAATGCGGAATGCCGCCGACGACATCGACGCCTATGTCGAGCGCCCGGATGGTGTTGTCGCGCGCCGTCGGCGAGCGGTAAAACCCGTCCTGCGGGAAGGCGACCAGCTGCAGGTCGATATAGGGGCCAACCGTCTTCTTCACGTCGAGCAGCGCCTCGACCGCCAGCAGGCGGTCGTCGCAAACATCGACATGGGTGCGGATGGCGAGCAGGCCCATCGACACCGCCCAGTCGCAATAGGCGAGCGCACGGTCGCGCACCGCTTCGTGGGTCAGAAGCGGCTTCAACTCGCCCCAAAGCGAGATGCCTTCGAGCAGCGTGCCCGAGACATTGATGCGCGGAATGCCGAGCGAAAGCGTGGCGTCCATATGGAAATGCGGATCGACGAAGGGCGGCGAGACCAGATTGCCATGGGCATCGATCGCCGTGCCGGCGCTGACGTTCAGCTCGGGCTCTATCGCTGCGATCGTTTCGCCGACGATGCCGATATCCGCGATCCTGCCGTCGGGCAGCGTCCCGCCGCGCACCACAAGGTCAAAATCCATCTAGCGCCACCTCGTTCAAAAAAGCCGTTTCTTTCCATGCAGCGTGCTGCCGCAAGGCGGAACCTTCAGGCGCGCCCCTTCCCTTCTCCCTTGTGGGAGAAGGTAGCCGCGAAGCGGCCGGATGAGGGGTGTTCCAGCTTGGCGCCGACGACACTCCGTCCAGCACCCCTCAACCGTCTTGGCGCTGCGCGCCAATCCACCTTCTCCCACAAGGGGAGAAGGAAAAGCCTCTATTCCGGCACGTACCGCACCGCCCCCTTGGCGGCACTTGTCGCCATCGCCGCATAGGCGCGCAAGGCCGTCGTCACCTTGCGCTTGCGCTTTTCTTCGGGCTTCCAGGCAGCCGTTCCCCTGGCCTCCATCGCGGCGCGACGGGCGATGAGTTCGGCGTCGTCGACAGCAAGCCTGATGGTGCGGTTGGGGATATCGATCTCGATCGTGTCGCCTTCCCTGACCAGCCCGATCAGACCGCCTTCCGCGGCTTCCGGCGAGACATGGCCGATCGACAGGCCGGAGGTGCCGCCGGAAAAACGACCGTCGGTGATCAGTGCGCAGGCTTTGCCGAGGCCTTTCGATTTCAAATAGCTGGTCGGGTAGAGCATTTCCTGCATGCCGGGTCCGCCGCGTGGCCCTTCATAGCGGATGACGACGACATCGCCGGCCTTGATCTCGTTCGACAGGATCGCCTTGACGCTGGCGTCCTGGCTTTCGAACACTCTTGCCGGACCGGTGAATTTCAGGATCGATTCATCGACGCCCGCCGTCTTCACGATGCAGCCATCGAGTGCCAGATTGCCTTTCAGCACGGCAAGGCCGCCATCCCTGGAGAAAGGATGTTCGGCCGAGCGGATGACGCCATTCTCGCGGTCGAGATCGAGATCGTCCCAGCGGCGGTCCTGGCTGAACGCGACTTGCGTCGGCACGCCGCCGGGTGCCGCCAGGAAGAAATCGCGGACATTCTGGCTGGTGGTGCGCGAAATATCCCAATGATCGAGCGCTTCGCCAAGGCTTGCGGTGTGCACCGTCGGCAGGTCGCGGTTGATCAGCCCGGCGCTATCCAACTGGCCGAGGATGGCCATGATGCCGCCGGCGCGGTGGACATCCTCCATATGGACGTCTGCCTTGGCCGGGGCCACCTTGCACAGCACTGGCACCCGCCGCGACAGCCGGTCGATGTCCTCCATGGTGAAGTCGACCTCGCCCTCATGTGCCGCAGCAAGGATGTGCAGCACGGTGTTGGTCGAACCGCCCATGGCAATGTCGAGTGTCATGGAGTTCTCGAAGGCGCCCTTCGAGGCGATGCTGCGCGGCAGCGCGGTGTCGTCGTCCTGCTCGTAATAGCGCTGGGCAAGATCGACGATCAGGTGGCCGGCCTCGACGAACAGGCGCTTGCGGTCGGCATGCGTCGCTAGCGTCGAACCATTGCCGGGCAAGGACAGGCCGAGCGCCTCGGTCAGGCAGTTCATCGAATTGGCGGTGAACATGCCGGAGCAGGAACCGCAGGTCGGACAGGCCGAGCGTTCGATGGTCCTGACGTCCTCGTCGGACACCTTGTCGTCGGCGGCCGCGACCATGGCGTCGACCAGATCAAGCGCCTGGCTCTTGCCGGCGAGCACCACCTTGCCGGCCTCCATCGGCCCGCCGGAGACGAAGACGGTCGGGATGTTGAGGCGCAGCGACGCCATCAGCATGCCGGGCGTGATCTTGTCGCAATTCGAGATGCAGACCATCGCGTCGGCGCAGTGCGCGTTGACCATGTATTCGACCGAGTCGGCGATCAATTCGCGTGACGGCAGCGAATAGAGCATGCCGTCATGGCCCATGGCGATGCCGTCATCGACGGCAATGGTGTTGAACTCCTTGGCGACGCCGCCGGCTTTTTCGATCTCGCGGGCAACCAGCTGGCCGAGATCCTTCAAATGGACATGGCCCGGCACGAATTGGGTGAAGGAATTGACCACGGCAATGATCGGCTTGCCGAAATCCGAATCCTTCATGCCGGTAGCGCGCCACAGGCCGCGGGCGCCGGCCATGTTGCGGCCATGGGTGGTGGTGCGGGAACGGTAGGCGGGCATTGAACTGTCCTTGCTGTCTGCGTCGCGCCCAAAGGTGCGGAAAACCGGAATTGAGCCGCAGGCCTTATAGACGCCACACTCTGGTCTGGCCACAATTTTGCGCTGCGCCAGGGTGCGGAACGAGCGGCCAGCCAAAGACGCAGCCGGTCCAGGCCGTAAAAAAGTCAGAAGTGCTGTCGGATCGTGTTTTGCTCGAGCGTCCTTGAGCAGACGGCGGGACCGGGCATCAATTGCCAGCCGGCCGTTTTGCGAGTGAAACAAGCCAAAACCAGCCCGAGGAGCAAGAGAATGCAAAAGATCACCCCCTGCCTGTGGTTCGACGACCAGGCCGAGGAGGCCATGAACCATTACATCTCCATCTTCAAGAATTCGAAGGTGCTGAGCGTGATGCGCTGGCCCAAGGGCAGCGGCGATAATGAGGGCAAGGTGCTGATGGTCTCATTCGAGCTCGACGGCGTTCAGTTCCAGGCGCTCAACGGCGGCCCGCAATTCAAGTTCACCCAGGCAGTCTCGCTCTCCATCGACTGCAAGACGCAGGAAGAGGTCGACTATTTCTGGGACAGGCTCATCGCGGGCGGTGGCCAGCCCAGCCAGTGCAGCTGGCTGAAGGACAAATTCGGCCTCTCCTGGCAGGTCGTTCCCGAACAGCTGCCCAGGCTGCTGCTGGACCCCGACACGGAAAAGGCCGGCCGCGTGATGCAGGCGATGATGCAGATGAGCAAGATCGACATCGCCAAGATCGAAGAGGCAGCGAAAGGGTGAACGAACGCGATCTTTCCTTCTCCCCCTGTGGGAGAAGGTGGATCGGCGCGAAGCGCCGAGACGGTTGAGGGGTGCTGGACGGAATGAGACGTTGGTGTTTCCTGGAACACCCCTCATCCGTCGCCTTCGGCGACACCTTCTCCCACAAAGGGAGAAGGGAAGGGGCGCATCAAGCCGCTCTGTCGCGGACCTGATAATCCTTGACCGCGGTGAAGCGGATCGCCTTCCAGCGCTCGGCCTCGTAGTTGAGCGAGAAGGCGTGCTGGGCGAGGAACACCGGATCGTTGTCGAGATCGCGCGCGATGTCGCCGCGATGCGCCTCGATGAAGCGCTGGAGTTCGGCCCTGTCGTCGGCCGATATCCAGCGGCAGACGGAAAAGCGCGACATCTCGAAATCGACCGGCAGTGTGTATTCGAAGTTTAGCCGCTCCTTCAAGACGTCGAGCTGCAGGGCGCCGACGACGCCGACGATGGCTGGCGAGCCGTCCTCCGGCGAGAACAATTGCACGACGCCTTCCTCGGCCATCTGGTGCAGCGCTTCCTTGAGCTTCTTGGCTTTCATGGCATCGCCGAGGCGAACGCGGCGCAGGATTTCAGGCGCGAAATTCGGCACGCCGCGAAACAGGATCTCCTCGCCTTCGGTCAGCGTGTCGCCGATGCGCAGCGTGCCGTGGTTGGGGATGCCGACGACATCGCCGGCGAACGCCTCGTCGGCCGTGACGCGGGTGCGGGCGAAGAAGAATTGCGGTGCCGACAGGCTCATCGGTTTTCCCGTGCGCACCAGCTTGGCCTTCATGCCGCGCTCGAGCTTGCCGGAGCAGACGCGGACGAAAGCGATGCGGTCGCGATGGTTGGGGTCCATATTGGCCTGGATCTTGAAGACGAAGGAGGTCATCTTGTCCTCGGTCGCCTCGACCTTGCGGCTGTCGGCCTCCTGCGCGCGCGGCGGCGGCCCGTAGGCGCCGAGCGCCTCGATCAGGTCGCGCACGCCGTAATTGCGCAGCGCCGAACCGAAATAGACCGGCGTCAAATGGCCCTCGCGGAAGGCATCGAGGTCGAGCGGGCGACAGGCCGCGCGCGCCAGCTCCAGCTCCTCGATGAAGGCCTCCCGCTCGTTCTCCGGCAACAGGCCGGCAACGCGGTTGGAATCGGGACCGTTGACCGGCGTGCGCTCCTTTTCGGCGTCGCCCTTGCGCACCGCGTTCAGCGCCAGATGGTAGGTCCCGGAAAAGGTCTTGCCGCGGCCGATCGGCCAGGTGATCGGCGCTGTATCCAGTGCCAGCTTCTGCTCGATCTCATCGAGGATGTCGAATGGGTCTCGGCTTTCGCGGTCCATTTTGTTGACGAAGGTGATGATCGGGATATCGCGCAGCCGGCAGACCTCGAACAGTTTCAGCGTGCGCGGCTCGATGCCCTTGGCGGCGTCGATCACCATGACCGCGCTGTCGACCGCCGACAGCGTGCGATAGGTGTCGTCGGCGAAATCCTCGTGGCCGGGCGTGTCGAGCAGGTTGAAGACGGTGTCCTCGTATTCAAAGGTCATCACCGAGGTGACCACCGAAATGCCGCGCTCGCGTTCGATCTTCATCCAGTCCGAGCGGGTCTGGATGCGGTCCTTCTTGGCCTTGACCTCGCCGGCAAGCTGGATGGCGCCGCCGAACAAAAGCAGTTTTTCGGTGAGCGTCGTCTTGCCGGCGTCGGGGTGGGCAATGATCGCGAAAGTGCGGCGGCGCGATACCGCTTGTTCGATGTCTTCAGCCAATTTCATGGAATCCTGTCTGTGGCGCGGGCTTCTAGCAGCGCTTTTCCGGCCTGTCGAACGGAAACACCGCTGATACCCCGGCAGCAGGTTCAGTCTCTGACGATAGCCGCCTGCGTGACCGAGCCAGCGTCATCCAGGCGCATAACCAGCCATTCAGAGTCGATCGAAAAAAATCCTCTTTCCGAACCAAGAATATAAACCAGACTCCAGTCCTCGAAATAGTCCGTCTTCGGCGGCTCGCCGAGCATGGCAACAACTTCTGCCCGCGATTTCCCAACCAACGCCCCGGTCAGCACCAAACCGTCAGCAATGCGATGGCGCTTATGCAAAGGATCCAGCCAGTTGTCGTCCTGCCACCAAGATCGAACGATCGGCAGCGGGCCGAAGAAGACGGCATAGACAATGGCGGCTCCGGCTGCAGCAAAAACCAGCCCTTTTATCCAGCGGCGCAAATGACCCTCATGTGATTGAGCTGAACGTTTCCAGTGAGGCGATCGTCATCGACCCGCTTCGAGAGCGGTCCCGGCAACGCTCTTGGCAAGTCTGTAGCATGGTGGCAATGAGGGCAAGAAGTCCTGGGCGTTTGAAGGTACACGGCCGCGAGCAAGAACATCATCGTCATTGGATACGGCATCATTGGCGCCTCCATCGCCTGGAACCCGAGTGCAGTGCTGTCGACCTCTCCGGCTGCCGCAGCCGCCGGTTCACGTCCCGACGTCAGGCCGATTCGGTCGCTCGGCTCTCGAAGGCCACCTCCGGAATCCACTCGGCAATTGCGATGCCGATCCTGTCGGCATGGTCCTCCTGCAGATAATGCGCGCCGGGTCCGAGATCGATCAACCGGCTGTTCTTCAGGCCGGCCGCGAATTCCCGTGCCGCCTGCGGCGAGACGAGGGCCCCCGGATCGCCTGAGAAAAGCAGCTTCGGGTAGGAGGAGAGCCGGAGCGCCCGATGGTCGTGCTCGCTGATGGCAGCGACATCGGCGGGCTGGCCTTCAATCGGCAGGTCGCGCGGCAGCCGCAGGATCGGCTTGCGCGATTGCGGCGTCGGGAACGGTGCCCGGTAGGAGGCCATTTCCTCATCGCTCATCGTGCGCAGCACCGCAGCCGGCAGCACCTTTTCGACGAAGACGTTGTCTTCCAGGACAAGCTTCTCACCGACGCCAGGCGTGCGCATTGCCTTGAACAATTCGCGCGCCTGCGGACGCTGGTGAAAATCGTCCCAACTCTCGAAGGGGCGGATGAATTCCATGAAGGCGAGGCCGAGGATCCGCTGCGGCCGCCGGGCTGCGAGATGGAAGGCGAGCGCGGTGCCCCAGTCCTGCGCGACGACCACCACGTCGGTGATGCCAAGCGTCTCGATGAAGGCGTCGAGATAGCGGACGTGGTCGAAGAAGCGATAGTCGATGTCCGGCTTGCCGGATTGGCCATAGCCGATCAGGTCGGGCGCAATGCCGCGGCCGAACGGCGCCACATGCGGGATGATGTCGCGCCAGATGTAGGACGACGTCGGGTTGCCGTGCAGGAAGAGTACCGTCGGGCCAGCCGTGCCTGCCTCGACATAGGAGATGGTGGAATCGAGCACCGCGACTTGCGAGCGTGGCACCGTTGTGCGGGATTGCTGCTTTTCGAGTTTCGGGTTCATCGGATCAGCTCCTTTTTGCGAAGACTGTTTTGAAGACGATATTCTTGAAACGCTCGAGCGGTTCGGGACTGCGCTCCACCTTCATGCGCAGCATCGCGCCTTGCCAGGAACTCAACAGGAAATCGGCGAGGTCCTCGGCATCGAACGCGTCGGTGATGTCGCCGGCCGCCTGGCCCTCGGCGATGCATTCGGCAAAGGGCTTACGCCAGCGTTCGAAAATGGCGACGAGTTGCAGCCTCAGCGCCTCGCTGTGAGCCGCCGTCTCGAGGCTGAGATTGCCGATCATGCAGCCCCGTGCCCAATCATGCGCCTCCAGCTTCGACGTGATGATTTCGAGATAGCGGCGCAAGCGCCCGACCGGGGGCGTGCCGTCCCGAGCAAGGGCCTGCTCCACCAAACCGCTCACATAGGCGAAATAGCGGTCCAGCACCTCGCCGGTGAACGCCTCCTTGGATGCAAAATGATTGGTGAAGGACCCCGGGCGGGCATCGGCCGCGGCGACGATGTCGCGTACGCCGGCGGACGAATAGCCGGAATTCCAGATGGTTTTGAAACCGGCGTCGAGAAGTTTTTCGCGAAGTGAATGTCTAGCCATGCCGGTACAATACGTACGTACGTATTAAAGTCAAGAGGCACATTTGATACGGCGCGCTCTTGGCAGAACCCACGGGCAATGGCATCGCAGTGGTGGCGTTGGAACGAGGAGGGAAGCATGACAGCGGCGAAAGAAGTGATTGTCATCGGCGCCGGCATCATCGGCGCCTCCATCGCCTGGCACCTGACCAGGGCCGGAGCAAAGGTGACGGTCATTGCCGGCAGCGGCGCCGGCGGCGTCGCGACACCGAATTCCTTTGCCTGGATCAATGCCAGCTGGGGCAATCCGGAGGTCTATTTCCGCCTGCGCATTCGGTCGATGGCCGAATGGACGCGGCTGGCGAACGAGGTGCCCGGCATCCCGTTGCAGTGGTGCGGTGGCCTATGCTGGGACCTGCCACGTCCCGAACTTGAGGCCTATGCGGCCGAGCACTCCGCATGGGGCTATGGCATCGAGCGTGTCGACGGTGCCGGAGCGGCGCGTGTCGAGCCCAATCTGGCCGAACTTCCCGATTTCGCCCTTTATGTCGCCGAGGAAGGCGTTGCCGAGCCGGTCGCCGCCACGCAAGCACTGCTGGCCGACGCCGAACGGCGCGCCGCGCGAATTGTAGCCGGGACGACCGTCGCCGCTCTGGTGCAAGCCAACGGCAGGATTGCCGGCGTCGATACATCCGGCGGGCGGATTGCTGCCGACGAGGTGGTGATCGCGGCCGGAGCCGGCTCTCCGGCACTAGCGGCAACAGCCGGGATAGAACTGCCGATCGAGACACCACCCGGCCTGATCGTGCATTCGCGGCCGTACCAAAAGCTGCTCAACGGCCTGGTGATCGGCGACCGCCTGCACATGCGCCAGACGGCGGAGGGACGCATCATCGCCGGCTCGGATTTCGGCGGCGCCGATCCGGGCATGGATGCCGCAGCCACCGCCCGCAACCTGTTTGCGGCGATGAAGGCCATGCTGCGCGGCGCGGATGAGCTGGAACTCGATTTCCACACCATTGGCTACCGGCCGACGCCGGTCGATGGCTTTCCGATCATTGGCCGTGCCGAAGGCACGAGCGGCGTCTACGTCGCGGTCATGCATTCCGGCATCACGCTGGCACCGGCCGTCGGCCTGTTCGCCGCCCGCGAAATCCTCGACGGCGAGCGCGATCCGCTGCTTGATCCCTACGGGCTGGCGCGGTTTACTCAATAACCGGGCGGGCGGCGAAAGCCGCCGGCCAGCGGGTCGATTGCCCTGGCGATCCCGAGCAGGCGCGACTCCGACCAGCGTTTGCCAACAATCTGTAGTCCGATGGGCAGGCCATTGCTGTCCTGTCCGCAGGGCAGCGACAGTGCGGGGTGGCCGCTGTAATTGAACACCGCGCCATAGGCCGGCAGCATCCAGTAGCTTTGCTTCTCGCCGTCGACCTCGATCGACGTTCCCGGCTCGCAATGCGGGAAGGCGGTGACCATGGCGACCGGGCACAGCAAGGCGTCGCAGCCGTCGAAGAACCGTTCCCACGCCAGGATGGAGCGGTCGCGGCGGGCGAGCGCCTCGAACCAGCGCGAGACCGGCGTCGGCTTCTCCGGTGGTTCGGGCTGCGCCGCCTCCAGCATCATGCCGATCAGCGCACCGCCTTGCTCCAGGTCGTCGTGCAGGTCGAGCTTCGGCAATTCGGCCTCGACGATGGCGCCCGCAGCCTGAAGCTCTTTTGCCAGGCTTTCGACCGCCGCGCTGATCTCGCCGGCCACCGGAAAGCCCGGAAAGGACGGCGCGACGGCAATCCGCAAATTTCTGAGATCCAGCTCCGGCATGGTTTCGACCGGTACCGGCGCAAGGTCGGTATCGCTTCCATCCGGCCCGGCAATGAGGCCGTAGATCAGTGCCAGGTCCTCGACGCTGCGCGCCATCGGTCCGAGGCAGGAGATCAGCCTCACGCTGCGCGGCGCCCCGCCTGGATCGGGGAAGGCGCCGGCGAGCGAGACGCGGTGCTCGGTCGGCTTGAGGCCGTAGACGCCGCAAAAGGCGGCGGGCAGCCGGATCGAATCCTGCATGTCGGTGCCGACCTCGAACGGCGTCATTCCGGTGCCGAGCGCCGCCGCCGCACCGCCACTGGAGCCGCCGGCGGTGCGCTGGAGATTCCAGGGATTGCCGGTGCGGCCAAACAGCGGATTGCTCGACTGCCAGTCACCGAGCATTGTCGCCACGTTCGTCTTGCCCACCAGTATGCCCCCTGCCGCCTTCAGCCGGGCAACGACCGGACTGTCTGCCCTCGGGGCATAGTCGGCGAAAGCCGGGAAGCCGACGGTGGTTCTCATGCCCGCTGTTTCGTGCGTGTCCTTCAGTGTGAACGGCACGCCATGCAGCGGCCCAAGGGCCTCGCCGCGCGCCTGGGCTTCGTCGGCCTTGCCAGCGCGTTGCCGCGCACCGTCCCGATCGAGGGTTACGACTGCGTTGACCGCCTCATTGTGCCTGTCAATCTGCGTCAGATGCGCGTCCAGCGCTTCCACAGCGGAAATCTTGCGGTCGCGAATGGCGGCAGCCAATTCTGTCGTCGGGGAAAAGACGATATCCATCGTGGATGCTCCGGGCTATCGCGCCGCGCTCCTCAAAATGGCGGATTGCGGCGCGGCTTCAAGCCTGGCTCGACATTTCGACGATGGCGGCGCTTGATCGGGATTGCGCTGCCGGGATCCGTTGAGCGTTGGCGCCGTCCAGCGGCCTCGCCGCGCTCGGTACCTCTACGGCCTACCGTCCTCTGTTATGCGTCCGCTCATAGAGCTCACGGATGATGCCGCTTGCCGTGGTCTCGAACAGAAACGGCAAGAAAGCATGAATGAGCGCGGCAAAGGCCGCCATGAACAATCTCGACGAGAACCATGCGGCGAAAGCCATATGGCCGAAATAGCT
Organism: Mesorhizobium sp. M0698; assembly: GCF_040320455.1. NCBI lineage: Bacteria > Pseudomonadati > Pseudomonadota > Alphaproteobacteria > Hyphomicrobiales > Phyllobacteriaceae > Mesorhizobium > Mesorhizobium sp. M0698. The sequence goes on from NZ_JAMYPQ010000003.1 coordinate 456,129, forward strand.
CTCGCCGACCGTGGCCGGATGAGAGGTGAAAAGTCTTGCGAGCCGTGCCGTCATGTCGATCCCTCCTGCCGGCATGAAGAGCCGGCGATGAGTATACTGGCATGGGTGTTCGGTTCATCGGTCTCAAATTGTCCTTGTGAAAGGCTGAATTTTGGGACAAACATCCCACATGGCGCCGGAAATCGACGAAATAGACCGGAGATTGCTGGCCGAGCTGCAACGCGACGGCACGCTGTCCGTCGACCAGCTCTCGGCAAGAATATCGCTGTCGCGCAATGCTTGCTGGCGCCGGGTCAAGCGGCTGGAGGAAGACGGCGTCATCACCGGCCGGGTGGCGCTGGTCGACGCCGACAAGCTTGGGCTCGGCCTTTCGGTGTTCATCCTGATCCGCACCTCCAACCACGATCCGGACTGGCTGCAAAGATTCCGAGCGGCGGTGACCGGCTTTGCCGAGATCACCGGCGCTTACCGCATGTCCGGCGATCTCGACTATGTCCTACGCGCCCGCGTCGCCGATGTGAAGGCCTATGACCGGCTCTATCAACGGCTGATCGCCAAGGTGGCACTATCGGACGTTTCGGCCTCCTTCGTCATGGAGGAGATCAAGGAGACCACGGTCGTTCCGATGGAACTGCGCTGAAGCGGAACTGTGCTGAAAGAAAGCCGTTGATAGCATTGCCGCCGAGTTGACTGAACCGGCGTTCGCGACGATAGGATCAGCCTCATGCGCGCAGCACTTTATCCTACCTCCGTCATCGGTCCGGCTGTCGGCTTCGTCAGGCTGCCGCATGGCGAGGGCTTGCCGCTTCCGGCCTATGAAAGCTCGGGCGCCGCCGGCATGGACCTGCGCGCCGCCGTCCCGGACGACAGGCCGCTTTTGATCCTGCCGGGAAAGCGCGCGCTGGTGCCGACCGGGCTGGTCCTGGAAATTCCGGAGGGCGTCGAAGGCCAGGTCCGGCCGCGTTCGGGCCTCGCCTTCAAGCACGGGCTCACCTGCCTCAACACGCCGGGCACCATCGACAGCGACTATCGCGGCGAGGTCAAGGTGCTGCTGATCAATCTCGGCGACGAGGATTTCGCGGTGACGCGCGGCATGCGGATCGCCCAGATCGTCTTCGCCCCGGTGACGCAGGCGACCGTCGAGGAGCGCACATTGGCTGGCGGCACAACGCGCGGCTCGGGCGGCTTCGGATCGACCGGCACGGCCTGATGAAAATACCCAAGCTCGTCATCTTCGATTGCGACGGGGTTCTGGTCGACACCGAGAACCTGGCCAATCGGCGCCTCGCCGAATGGCTGACCGCGGCCGGCTTTCCGGCCAGCTTCGAATATTGCCGCAAGAATTTCTCCGGCCGCAGCATGGTCTCGGTGCAGAAGGAAGTCGAGGCGACCGGCGTCAGCCTCGGCGCCGATTTCGTCGAGCGCTGGAACGCCGGCCTGCCGGACCTGTTCGCGCATGGCGTCGAGGCCATCCCCAACGTTCGCGAGTTCATCGAAACCGTGCACGCCGCCGGCATCGCCACCTGTGTCGCCTCGTCGGCACGGGTGTCCAAAATGCACATCACGCTCGGCCAGACCGGGCTGCTGCCGCTTTTCGAGCATGCGCTGTTCAGCTCGACCATGGTCTCGCGTGGCAAGCCGTTCCCCGACCTCTTCCTGCATGCGGCAGCGACGATGGGCTTCGCGCCCGCCGACTGCATCGTCATCGAGGACAGCGTCGCCGGCACGGCAGCCGGCATCGCCGCCGGCATGCGCGTCTATTCCTACCACGGCGACCCGCTTTCCGACCGCGATGGACTGATCGAAGCCGGCGGCATCCTATTCGACGACATGCGTAAACTGGCCGGGCTGGTGCCGATCCACTGATCGCCTATGCGCAGGCTGCACGCGCGCCCGATCTCAGACCGGGCGTGGGGCTCCAAGTAGTCGGTCGACCGTGTCGCGTATGAGAGTGCGCAGATTGGCCGGCCTGTCGAGATGACTGACGACAAGCAGGCCGTCGGCCGCCACTGTTAGCGCGTCCGCTGTGCGGTCCGGATCGCGATTTGCGTCCGCGGTCAGCAGATCCCTTAGGATGCCCCATTTCCAGTGACGATGCTTATCGATTGCCTGGCGAACCGGGCTCCTCGCGTCGGGGTATTCGGCCGCGGCATTCTGGAACGGGCAGCCGCGGTAGCCCGGCTGATCCGCCGCGTCGGCGATGAGATCGAATATGGCAAGGATCATCTGGCGAGGTGGCCGCCGGCCAAGGCTCGCTATTGCCGCCCGTCCTTCCTTGCTGAGCTCCTCGATGTAGGCGCGGACGAGATCGTCCTTGGCCGCGAAGTGATGATAGAACGTCGCCTTGGCAACGCCGGCCTCGGCGATGATGCGGTCGATGCCGACTGTGCGCACCCCCTCCAGAGAAAACAGCGCGGTCGCCGTATCGAGGATGCGGCGGCGCGCAAGACTTTCGGGACGATCGTTGATTCGGGCTGCGGACATGCCTTGACCGTATAGCAGACAGGTCTGTATACATCCACATGTAGACAGACAGGTCTACCTGTTAACGAAGGGAAGGCGAAACATGGCTTCGATAGTCAGGGAAATCATCGTAGATGCTTCACCGGAAAGCGTATAGGCGACGGTGGGCGACTTCGCCGGCGGCGCCCAACGGATAGCCCCAGGCGTTTTCGTCGACTGCCGGGTGGATGAGGGCGACGTACGGGTCCTTACTTTCGCCGACGGCAAGATCGTGCGAGAGCGGCTCATCGCCCGCGACGAGCAGGGCCGGCGGATCGTGTGGGGATGGCTCGGCGACGAGGTCACTCACGATAACACCTCCATGCAGGTCTTTGCCGAGGGCGAGGGCCGGAGCCGCCTGGTCTGGATTCACGATACTCTGCCCGACGAACTCGGCACGTGGCTCGCAGCCGCCATGGATCAGCTGGTGGCGGTTTTCCAGCAGACCCTGGCGAGCCAAGCCAAACCAACATAGTGAGGCAACGCCAGGTGTTTCCTCTTGGCCGCAAAATGCTATAGCTTGCGCGCGCCCGACATAACGAGCGCGCGCGCATGACCTTCTCCCTGCTTCGTTTCATCGTTGCTTGCCTGCTGCTGCCCTGTCTTTGGACGACGGCCAGCGCGGAGGCCGTCAGCTTCCCGGAGCTCGGCAGCGCTGTCCCCGGCCACGGCGATGTCACCTATCTCGATCTCGCCAGGATGGTCATTCCCGATCTGGCCGCGGACAAGGCCGGCTTTTTCCGGGGTTCGATGCCGATCGAGATGCGCCACATCGCTGGACCGGACTACGACGGCTCGCCGCCGGCGACGTCGGGTCTTTCCAGCGGCGACGTGCTCGACATCAAGGCCGGCGGCAAGGACCGGCTGGCGATGCTGCTCGACCTCGGCGACTCGCCTGACAGCGCCGAGGGTTATGCCGTGCTGGCACTCTACGACATCACCGGCAAGCCGGCCTTGCTCGACGCGGTCAATGTTGCCGTCGACCGCAGCACCTACTTTCGCGATCCGGGCAAGCTGTCGATCGGGCCCGGCGATGACGTCATCATCACCACGAGCACGCATTTCAATTCGAGCCAGGGCTATGTGATCGCGCCGCTGGTCATGGTCCGCAACGACAGGTTCGAGCTGATCGACATGATCTATACGTTCGACGAAAACCTCTGCACCAGCCGAAGGACGCAGAATGCGGCCTTCCAGGCGATTGCCGACGGCCAGCCCTATGCAGCTATCAAGGTTACGGTGACCGACGCGACAGTGCCGGGCGATGAAAGCTGCGACGGCCAGCCGCCGCCAGAGGCGTCTTCGCGCGACATTTGCGTCACCTATCATTGGGACAAAAACGCTTCGCGTTACGTCAAGGATTCCGATGCGCTGGACCGATTGGCAGGAGAGAACGCCAAACGCTTCTGAGCCAACCGCATTTGTTTGCCCGGCGCGTTCCGCCGGGCTAGAATTTCCTTCATAATCCGCACCGGAGGGGAGCATCCATGGATAAGGGCAAGATTTTTCGCGACCTGCATACATCGATCTTCGTCATGGCCAATTCATGGGACGTCGGCACGACCAAGCTCTTGGCCTCATTCGGCTTCAAGGCGCTGGCCACGACCAGCGCCGGCTTTGCCTTTTCGCGCGGCCTGCCGGACGGCGCGGTGACATTCGAGGCGATGATCCATCATTGCCGTGAAGTGTCAGCGGCGACCGGGCTGCCGGTTTCGGCGGACCTCGAAAAGGGCAAGGGCGACAGCGCGACAAGTGCCGGCGAGACCATCTTCGCCGCCGAGGCGGCTGGCCTCGCCGGCTGCTCGATCGAGGACCATACCGGCGAGCCCGCCAAGCCGATCTATGATTTTTCGCATGCCGTCGATCGCGTCGCGGCGGCGGCGGAAGCGGCACGGGCACTGAAACGCGATTTCGTCTTCACCGCGCGGGCCGAGAATTTCCTGTGGGGCAAGCCCGATCTCGACGACACGATCAAGCGGCTGCAGGCCTTCGAGAAAGCCGGTGCCGACGTGCTCTATGCACCGGGCCTGGGCGACATCGAGATGGTGCGAACCGTCTGCTCGGCGCTGACCAAGCCGGTCAACGTCATGGCCAGGCCCGGCTTCACCATCGCCGATCTGGCCATGGCGGGGGTAAAGCGCGTCTCGCTCGGCCCATGGCTCACCAATTTCGCCTTTGGCATGCTGGAGACCGCGGCGCGCGAGATCCAGCAGGACGGCACCTTCGGCTTCACCCGCGCCGCCATGCCGTTCGGCAAGCTGCAGGCGCTGTTTGCCAAATCTTCAGCCTAGGTCGGGCCCGGCGAATGACGCTCACCGTCGTCGACATGCACACCGGCGGCGAGCCGCTGCGGATCGTCACCGGCGGCTACCCCGACATTCCCAAGGGCACGATCCTCGAAAAGCGTGCCTATGTGCGCGACCATCTCGATCATCTCAGAAAGATCCTGATGTTCGAGCCGCGCGGCCATTACGACATGTATGGCGCGCTGCTGGTGGAGCCCGACCTGCCGGGCGCCGACCTCGCGGTGCTGTTCATGCACAATGAGGGCTATTCGACGATGTGCGGCCACGCCATCGTCGCGCTCGGCCGCTACGCCGTCGACGAACGGCTGGTGGCGCCACGCGAGCCGATGACGATCGTCAATATCGAGGCGCCATGCGGGCTGATTTCGGCTGCGGTCGAGGTAAGGGATGGCAAGGCCGGCGCGGTGTCCTTCGAAAGCGTGCCGGCGTTTCTGTTCGCCGGCGACCAGTGGATCGAGCTGCCGGGCTATGGTCCCGTCGGCTTCGACATCGCCTATGGCGGGTCCTTCTATGCACTGGCCGACTGCCGCCAGTTCGGGCTGGAATTTGGCAGGAACCGCGTGCGCGATTTCGTCGATGCGGCGACCGCGCTGACTGATAAGCTGAAGGCCGAATTGCCGCTGTTGCATCCCGACCATGCCGATCTCGCCTTTCTCTACGGCACCATCCTGACCGACGGACAGGATGCGTTCTCCGATACGCCGACCAAAAACATCTGCGTTTTCGCCGAGGCCGAGGTCGACCGTTCGCCGACCGGCTCCGGCGTCACCGCGCGGCTGGCGGCCATGCACGCCAAGGGGCAAATCGAGATTGGCCGGACGCGGCTGTTCGAGAGCATCGCCGGCTCGCGCTTTTCCGGCGCCGTCGTACGCACGGCCACAGCCGGGCCGCATGACGCCATCATCGCCCGCGTCGGCGGCCGCGCCTATTACTCAGGGCGGGCCGAATTCATCGTCGAGGACGATGATGAACTGGGGCGCGGCTTTCTGCTGCGCTAGCTCCCTTCCCGTGCCGAGATCGCCTTGTGCAGATGCACCATCATGGCGGCGGCGAACAGCGGCGTCAGAAGGTTGAGCAGCGGCACGGCGAGGAAAGCGGCGACCACCAGCCCGGCCAGGAACACGGTGATGGAGTGCTTTCTGCGCAGCGCCTTGGCCTCGGCCTCCGGGCGAAAGCGCATGGCGGCGAACTCGAAGAACTCGCGCCCGAGCAGATAGCCGTTGACGACGAAGAAAGCGGCAATGTTGATGCCCGGCACCAAGAGCAGCAGCAGGGCGACGATGTTGCCGAGGATGACGACGCCGAAAAACCGGATCGCCAGCACCAGGGAGCGCAACGCCGGCACGGCGCGGCCGGGCGGGTCGTTTGGATAATCCGTGCGCTCGACCACTTCGGCGACGTCGTCGAGGAACAGGCCGGCGATGATCGCCGTCACCGGCGCGATGAGCAGCGCCAAGCCCAGCGCAAGGCCGATGCCGGCGACGACGGCGCCCAGCCATCCGGCCCAGGAGGGTAGGGCGGGCAGCCATGCATCGATCCACGGCCAGGCCAGCCATTCGAACAGGCTCTTGATCCCGAACCAAAGCGCCGCCAGCGCCAGCAAGGTCAGCGCAAACGTCTTCAGGAACACGGAACGGAATTCGGGCGAGAACAGCCGGCTCAAGGCGGCACGGGCGGCGTCGAGGATCACGGCGTTTCCAATTCCATGTCAAACGAGGCCCATGGGCGATATTTCGGGATAGGCGGAGACAGGTCGCGAGACAAGCGCAAACCGCGCGATACGAAGCATCTGCGTTCTGCCCGGATTTATAACTCGCGGCCTAGGCAAAGCCGCATCAAACCGCTAGACCCGCCCGCGCCCGGCGTGGCAGAAAGCCGGTGGGTTTTTGGCGGAGACATGAATTGATGCCGGACTATGACGTGCTTTGTATCGGAAATGCCATCGTCGACATCATCGCCCAGTGCGACGAGGCGTTCCTGGAGACCAACGGCATCATCAAGGGCGCGATGAATTTGATCGACACGAGGCGCGCCGAACTGCTCTACAGCCGCATGGGCCCGGCCATCGAAGCCTCCGGCGGCAGTGCCGGCAACACGGCGGCGGGCGTCGCCTCCTTCGGCGGCCGCGCCGCCTTCTTCGGCAAGGTCTCCAACGACGCACTCGGCGAAATCTATGCGCATGACATCCATGCCCAGGGCGTCGCCTTCGACACAAAGCCGCTCAACGGCGAACCACCGACGGCGCGCTCGATGATCTTCGTCACACCGGACGGCGAGCGCTCGATGAACACCTATCTCGGCGCCTGCGTCGAGCTCGGCCCGGAGGACGTCGAGGCCGACAAGGCCTCGGGCGCGGCGGTCACCTATTTCGAGGGCTATCTGTGGGACCCGCCGCGCGCCAAGGAGGCGATCCGGCAGACGGCGAAGCTCGCCCATGCCGCCGGGCGCGAAGTGTCGATGACATTGTCGGACTCGTTCTGCGTCGACCGCTACCGCGACGAGTTCCTCGACCTGATGCGCTCCGGCACCGTCGACATCGTCTTTGCCAACAGCCACGAGATCAAATCGCTCTACCAGACCGCGTCCTTCGACGAGGCGCTGGCCCAGATCCGCAAGGATTGCAAGATCGCCGCCGTCACCCGCTCGGAAAAGGGCTCGGTCATCGTGCGCGGCGACGAGACCGTCATCATCGAGGCGACCAGGATCCGCGAGCTGGTCGACACCACCGGCGCCGGCGACCTCTACGCCGCCGGCTTCCTCTACGGCTACACGCAAGGCCGCAGCCTGAAGCAGTGCGGCGATCTCGGCTCGCTGGCAGCCGGGCTGGTCATCCAGCAAATCGGCCCAAGGCCACGCCAGAATTTGCGCAGAGAGGCCGAGCAGGCCGGGCTGCTGTAGAGCGGCGCCTCTTTCCTTCTCCCCCTGTGGGAGAAGGTGGATCGGCGCGCAGCGCCGAGACGGTTGAGGGGTGCTGGACGGAGTGCTGCCGGTGCCAAGCTGGAACACCCCTCATCCGACCGAGCTTCGCTCGGCCACCTTCTCCCACAGGGGGAGAAGGGGAGAGGCGCTGCTGCTGCCCCCGCTCCTCAAGCCCCAGCGCTATAAGCCGCAATCGCCGCCATATTGACGATGTCCGAGTCCTTCGCATTCAGCGAGACGATCTGAACCGGCTTGTTGAGGCCGACCAGCAGCGGGCCGATGACGGTCGAGCCGCCGAGCTCCTGCAGCATCTTGGTCGAGATCGAGGCCGAGTGGAAGGCCGGCATGACCAGCACATTGGCCGGGCCGGTCAGCCTGATGAACGGGTACTGCGCCATGGCGCGGGCGTTGAGCGCCACGTCGGCGGCCATCTCGCCGTCATACTCGAAATCGACGCGGCGCTTGTCGAGGATGCGCACCGCTTCCTGGACGCGCTCGGAGCGCTCGCCCTGCGGATGGCCGAAGGTTGAATAGGCGAGCATGGCAAGCCTCGGCTCGTAGCCCATGCGGCGGGCGAAGCCGGCGGCCTCCTCGGCGATGTCGGCGATCTCGACGGCATCCGGCATGTCGTGCACCGCGGTGTCGGCAACGAGGACGGTGCGACCGCGCGCCAGCACGATCGACACGCCGATGACGCAATGGCCGGGCCTTGCGTCGATGACGCGGCGGATATCGTCGAGCGCCGTCGAATAGTTACGGGTAACGCCGGTGACGATGCCGTCGGCATCGCCCAGCGCCACCATGCAGGCGGCGAAATGGTTGCGGTCGTTGTTGATCAGCCGCTGGCAGTCGCGGAACAGAAAGCCTTTGCGCTGCATGCGCTCGTAGAGATAATCGGTGTAGACCGAGTTGCGCCGCGACAGCCGCGCATTGATGATCTCGATGCCTTGCTTGCCGAGATCGATGCCGGCATTCCTGGCGTTTTCCTTGATGATGTCGTCGCGGCCGAGCAGGATGGCGGTGCCGAGCCGCTGGTTCACATAGGAGACGGCGGCGCGCATCACCTGCTCCTCCTCGCCCTCGGCAAAGACGATGCGCTTGGGCTGGCGGCGCACCCGGTCGTAGATGCGCTGCAGCGTCGAGGCGATCGGGTCGCGGCGGGCGGAAAGCTCCTGCGCGTAGCGGTCGAGATCGAGGATCGGCTTGCGCGCGACGCCGGAGTCCATCGCCGCTTTGGCCACCGCAATCGGAATGGCCGAGATCAGGCGCGGGTCGAACGGCACCGGGATGATGTAGTTGGGGCCGAATTTCGGCCGCATGCCCTGATAGGCGGCGGCGACGTCGTCGGGCACGTCCTGGCGCGCCAGTTCGGCGAGCGCTTTGGCCGCGGCGATCTTCATGTCGTCGTTGATGGTGGTCGCCCGCACATCCAGCGCGCCGCGGAAGATGTAGGGGAAGCCAAGCACGTTGTTGACCTGGTTGGGATAGTCGGACCGTCCCGTCGCCATGATGGCGTCGGTGCGGATCTCGGCGACTTCCTCCGGCGTGATCTCGGGGTCGGGATTGGCCATGGCGAAGATGATCGGGTTCTTGGCCATCGACTGCACCATTTTGGTGGTCAGCGTGCCTTTGGCCGAGAGGCCGAGGAACACGTCGGCGCCGTCCAGCGCCTCGGCCAGCGAGCGCGCGCCGGTTTTCACGGCGTGCGCCGATTTCCACTGGTTCATGCCTTCGGTGCGACCCTGGAAGACGACGCCCTTGGTGTCGCAAAGGATGATATTCTCAGGCGCAAAGCCCATCGCCTTCATCAATTCGATGCAGGCGATGCCGGCAGCACCGGCGCCGTTGCAGACCATTTTCGTGGTCTTCATGTCGCGGCCGGTGATTTCCAGCGCGTTGATCAGGCCGGCGGCCGAGATGATGGCGGTGCCGTGCTGGTCGTCATGGAAGACCGGGATGTCCATCAGCTCGCGCAGCCGCTGCTCGATGATGAAGCACTCCGGCGCCTTGATGTCCTCGAGGTTGATGCCGCCGAAGGAGGGGCCGAGAAAGCGCACGCAGTTGATGAATTCGTCGGCATCCTCGGTATCGACCTCGAGGTCGATGGAATCGACATCGGCGAAGCGCTTGAACAGCACCGCCTTGCCTTCCATCACCGGCTTGGAGGCCAGCGCGCCGAGATTGCCGAGGCCGAGGATAGCGGTGCCGTTGGAGATGACGGCGACCATGTTGCCGCGAACCGTGTAGTCGAAGGCGCGGCTCGGGTCCTCGGCGATGGCGAGAACCGGCACGGCGACGCCCGGCGAATAGGCGAGGCTGAGATCGCGCTGCGTCGCCATCGGTTTTGTGGCGACGATCTCCAGCTTGCCCGGACGGCCCATGGCGTGGAATTCCAATGCCTCCTGGGCGCTGACGGAGGGCCCGTTGCTTTCGGTTTTCTTGGCCATGGTACTTTTGGTTTCCTCGCCCGTACGGCACCGCTTGAGATGGGTGCGCATGCTTTCTTTTGTGGAAGGTTCGGGATTAAGGCTACACTTCGCCGCTGTAAACCGCCAAGCATGGCTTGGAAAATTTTGGAAGCAGCTTCTTGAACGACGAGACGCCCATTCGAAGCGACAACGCCACGCCAGCCTTCGCGCCGGCGACGCCGATGATGGAGCAGTATATCGAGATCAAGGCGGCGAACCCGGATTCGCTGCTGTTCTACCGCATGGGCGATTTCTACGAGCTGTTCTTCGACGATGCCGAGAAGGCGAGCCGGGCACTCGGCATCGTGCTGACCAAGCGCGGCAAGCACCAGGGGCTCGACATCCCGATGTGCGGCGTACCGGTGCATGCCGCCGACGATTATCTGCAGAAGCTGATCGGCCAGGGGTTCCGCGTCGCTGTCTGCGAGCAGATCGAGGATCCGGCGGAGGCCAGGAAGCGCGGCGGCAAATCGGTGGTGCGCCGCGACGTGGTGCGGCTTGTAACGCCCGGCACCATCACCGAAGACAAATTGCTGGCGCCGTCGGAATCGAGTTTTCTGATGGCGCTGGGACGGGTCAAGGGCGGCAGCAGCGATACAAGAGGCGGGGAGCGCGGCAGCGCGACAGGGAACCAAGGAAGTTTCGCCCTAGCCTGGATCGAGATCTCGACCGGTGTCTTCCGCGTCGCCGAGACAACCGCCGACCGGCTGCTCGCCGATGTCTTCCGCGTCGATCCGCGCGAGCTGATCGTCGCCGAACCGGTGTTTTACGACCGGGAGCTGAAACCGGTCTTCGACGTGCTCGGCCGCGTCGCCAGCCCGCAGCCGCCGTCGCTGTTCGATTCGGCTTCGGCCGCCGGCCGCATCGCCCGCTTCTTCGACGTGGCAACGCCGGATAGTTTCGGCGCGTTTTCGCGCGCCGAACTGTCGGCGATCTCAGGCGTCATCGCCTATGTCGAGAAGACGCAGAAGGCCGAACGGCCACCGCTGTCGCGGCCGGAACGCGAGGAGCAGGGTTCGACGCTGTTCATCGACCCGGCGACGCGCGCCAATCTGGAGCTGCTGCGCACGCTGTCCGGGAGCCGCGACGGGTCGCTGTTCAAGGCGATCGACCGCACGGTGACCGGTGGCGGCGCAAGGCTGCTCGCCGACCGCTTGATGGCGCCGCTGACCGACCCGGCGGCAATCGCTGCAAGGCTGGACTCGGTGTCGTTCTTCCGCTCCGAGACGCGCCTTTGCCAGGCGGTGCGGGCAAGCCTGAAGAGCGTCGCCGACATGCCGCGGGCGCTGTCCAGGCTGGCGCTCAACCGCGGCGGCCCGCGCGACCTCGGCGCGCTGCGCGCCGGTTTCGAAGCGGCCGGCGCCATCGCCGAACTGTTCGGCCAAACCGCATTGCCGGCCGAACTGACCGCGGCGTTGGGAGCTATCAAGGCACTGCCCAGTGATCTGGCGACGCATCTGGCACAGGCGCTCAGCGACGAGCTGCCTTTGCTGAAGCGCGACGGCGGCTTTGTCCGCGGCGGCTACCACGCCGAACTCGACGAGATGCGGGCACTGCGCGACGAGTCGCGAAAGGTGATCGCCGGGCTGGAGCGTTCGCTGATCGACGAGACCGGCATCCGCTCACTGAAGATCAGGCACAACAATGTGCTCGGCTATTATATCGAAGTCACCGCTAACCACCATGCGCTGATGACCGGCAGCGACGGCGCCAAGGCGCGCTTCATCCATCGCCAGACCATGGCCAACGCCATGCGCTTCACCACCACCGAACTCGCCGAACTGGAAACCAAGATCGCCAACGCCGCCGACCGGGCGCTGGCGATCGAGCTTGCCGCTTTCGAGGCGCTGACGGCGGAAGTGGTCGGCCAGGCCGACACGATCCGTGCCGGCGCCGAAGCGCTCGCCGTGCTCGACGTTTCGGCCGCACTTGCCTTGCTTTCCGAGAGCGAGGCCTGGTGCCGGCCGCTGGTCGATGCGAGCCTTGCCTTCGAGATTTCGGGTGGACGTCATCCGGTGGTCGAACAGGCGCTGCGGCGTTCCGGCGAAGGCCCGTTCGTCGCCAATGATTGCGATCTGTCGCCGCAAGGCGATGCCAAGGCCGGCGCGATCTGGCTGCTGACCGGCCCCAATATGGGCGGCAAATCGACCTTCCTCAGGCAAAACGCGCTGATCGCCATCCTTGCCCAGACCGGCTCCTTCGTGCCGGCGGCATCAGCCCATATCGGCGTCGTCGACCGGCTGTTTTCGCGGGTCGGCGCCTCCGACGATCTGGCGCGCGGCCGCTCGACCTTCATGGTCGAGATGGTAGAGACGGCGGCGATCCTCAACCAGGCAGGCGAGCGCGCACTGGTCATCCTCGACGAGATCGGCCGCGGCACCGCCACTTTCGACGGGCTGTCGATCGCCTGGGCGGCGGTCGAATATTTGCACGAGAAAAACCGCTGCCGGGCGATCTTCGCCACGCATTTCCACGAGATGACGGCGCTGGCCGGAAAACTGCCGCGGCTCTCCAACGTCACCATGCGGGTCAAGGAATGGGAGGGCGACGTGGTCTTCCTGCACGAGGTCGGCAAGGGTGCGGCCGACCGTTCCTACGGCGTCCAGGTGGCGCGGCTGGCCGGCCTGCCGGAAGCGGTCGTCGGCCGGGCCAAGGAAGTGCTGCACCAGCTTGAAGCAGGCGAGGTCTCGGGCAAGGCCAACCGTCTGGTCGACGACCTGCCGCTGTTTTCCGTGGCAGCGAAGCGGGAGGCGTCGAAGCCGATGAAGAGTTATGGGCTGGGTTTGGCGCTAGCGGAGATCAATCCCGACGAGATGACACCAAGGGAAGCACTGGAGGCGTTGTACCGGCTGAAGGGGATGGCTGGGAAGTAGTGCTCGTCGGATAGCGCTCTACGGCACCCCCTCTGTCCTGCCGGACAGAGGGGGTGTGACGGAACGCTGCTTTGGCTTGCCTTCCGCCCCACCCCTCAAATCATCGCCAGGCCCGACTTCCGCCTCGGCGGTGGGAAGGCGCGGTCAATTTCGGCGAAATCTTCGCTCGTGAGCTCGATCTCCAACGCCGCGACATTCTGCCGGACATGCTCCGGGCGGCTGGCCTTCGGAATGGCGATCACCCCCTCCTGCGCCATCACCCATGCAAGTGCGATCTGCGCCGGCGTCGCACCGTGGCGGGCGGCGATAGCATCTAACCTGGCGTTGCGCGCCAATACCCCCTGATCGACCGGCGAATAGGCCATCAGCGGCATGCCGCGTTGCCGGCTCCACGGGGCGAGGTCGAACTCGACGCCGCGCTGCGACAGATTGTAGAGCACCTGGTTGGTCTGGACGTTGCCGCCGGCCGGCAACCGGACCAGCTCCTCCATCTCGCCGGTATCGAAATTGCTGACGCCCCAATGGCGGATCTTGCCGGCCGCCTTCAACGCTTCGAACGCCTCTACCGTTTCCATCAAAGGCACGCTGCCCGGCCAATGCAAGAGATAGAGATCAATGCGGTCGGTGGCGAGATGCCTCAGGCTGTTCTCGCAAGCCCGTTTCACGCCGGCGCGTGAGGCATTGGACGGCAGCACCTTGGAGACCAGGAAGACCTCGTCGCGGCGCCCGGCGATGGCCTCCGCCACCACCTCCTCGGCACCACCGCTGGCATACATTTCGGCGGTGTCGATCAGCGTCATGCCGAGATCCAGCCCGAGCTTCAGGGCATTGGCCTCGTCGCCACGGCGGCGGCCGTCTTCGCCCATCTTCCAGGTGCCCTGGCCGAGCACCGGCACAGCTTCGCCGCAGGGCAGGGTGGTCGTTCTTATCGTCGATGGCATGGCATGCTCCAGTCCGAGGCCCGGATAGCACCATAGCCGCCAAGGCAAATCCAGGTGAAGCAGAAATCCAGGTGAAGCCTCTCGCCCCGATTCCCCGACAGCGTGACGCCTACTTCACCGGATGGGCGGTGAGCCAGTCCTGCATCTGCTTGATCTCGGCTTGCTGCGCGGCGATCACTGCTTCCGCCAGCTTGCGGATTTCCGGGTCCTTGCCATTGGCGAGCTCGATCTTGGCCATGTCGATGGCCGCCTGGTGATGCGGGATCATGCCGCGGGCGAAATCGACATCGGCATTGCCGGAATATTCGATTGCCATCATGTCGGTATGCATCTTGTCCATCACCGCCTTGTAGCCCTCGGTCGAGGGGCTCTGCGCGCCCATTGCGCCCATGTCGTGCTTCATCTCCTCGGCTTGTGCCGGAACGCTTTCGAGGAAAACAGCAAGCAGCATTCCCGCCGCCATCATCAGCAGCACGATCTTCTTGGCCAACGTCATTCGTCGTCTCCTTTTTTGAACAGGGTCTATCTGGAAGTTTTACTCAGAGTTTCAACGTCCTGAGCCGCAATGCGTTGGCGATCACCGAAACCGAAGACAGGCTCATCGCCGCCGCCGCAATCATCGGCGACAGCAGCGTGCCGGTGAGCGGATAAAGCACGCCGGCAGCAACCGGCACACCAAGCACATTGTAGAGGAAAGCGAAAAACAGGTTCTGGCGGATGTTGCGGATCGTCGCGCGGGCCAGCGTCCTCGCCCTGACGATGCCGTTGAGATCGCCCTTGACCAGCGTAATTCCCGCACTTTCGACCGCAACATCGGCGCCTGTGCCCATGGCGATGCCGACATCGGCGGCGGCCAGCGCTGGCGCATCGTTGACGCCGTCGCCGGCCATGGCGACGCCGGCGCCGTTTGCACGCAATTCCTCGACCAGCGCACCCTTCTGCTCGGGCAAAAGCCCGGCACGCACCTCGTCGATGCCGAGCTTGGCTGCGATGGCCTTGGCGGTGCGCTCATTGTCGCCCGTCGCCATGACGATCTTCAGCCCGCTGTCATGCAGCGCCTTGATCGCCTCGGCGGTGGTCGCCTTGATCGGGTCGGCAACGGCGACGAGACCGGCGAGCTTGCCTGCGACAGCGACGAACATCACGGTCTTGCCATCGGCCTGCAGCGCCTCGGCGCTGGCCAGGACCGAAGCCGTCTCGATGCCGAGATCGACCATCATCGCGGCATTGCCGAGCGCTACCTTCTGCCCCGAGACCGTGCCGGAAACGCCCTTGCCGGTGACGGCCTCGAAACCGCCGGCGTCGGGGACCTTCACGCCGCGTTCGCGGGCGCCTTCGACGATCGCCTCGGCCAGCGGATGCTCCGAGCCTTTTTCGAGACCGGCGGCGAGCGCCAGCAGCTCGTCCTGTGCCATGCCTTCGACCGCGATGACGTCGGTCAGTTTGGGCCGGCCTTCGGTCAGCGTTCCCGTCTTGTCGACGATCAGCGTATCGACCGAGGCAAAGCGCTCGAGCGCCGCCGCTTCCTTGATCAGCACGCCGGCATGCGCGCCGCGCCCGGTGGCGGTCATGATCGACATTGGCGTGGCAAGGCCGAGCGCACAGGGGCAGGCGATGATCAGCACCGAGACCGCCGAGACGATGGCAAACACCAGGCTGGGTTCCGGTCCGACGATCGCCCAGGCGACAAACGCAATGATGGCAATCAGAACGACGGCCGGGACGAAGTAGAACGAGACGCGGTCGGCCAACCCCTGGATCGGCGCGCGTGAACGCTGCGCCTTGGCGACCAGCTCGACGATGCGCGCCAGCGTCGTCTCGGCGCCGATCTTTTCGGCGCGCATGATCAGCGAACCGTTCTTGTTGAGCGTGCCGCCGGTGAGGTTGTCGCCTTCGGTCTTTTCGACCGGCAGCGGCTCGCCTGTGATCATCGATTCGTCGATGGACGAGCGCCCTTCGAGCACAATGCCGTCGACCGGCACGGCGTCACCGGGGCGGATGCGCAGGCGGTCGCCGGCCTTGACGGTTTCGAGCGGCACGTCGTTTTCGGAACCGTCCGCGCCGATCTGCCGCGCCGTCTTCGGCGCCAGGTCGAGCAGCGCGCGGATCGCCGAGCCGGTTTTCTCGCGGGCGCGCAATTCCAGCACCTGGCCAAGGAACACCAGCGCGACGATCACCGCCGCCGCCTCGAAATAGACCGGCACGGTGCCGTCATGGCCGCGGAACTGGTGCGGAAAGAGGCCTGGAAACAGCGTGGCGACGACGCTGTAGAGATAGGCGGCACCGACGCCGAGCGAAATCAGCGTCCACATATTGGGGCTGCGGTTGAGGACCGAGTTCCAGCCGCGATGGAAGAACGGGAATGCCGCCCACAGCACCACCGGGCTGGCCAGCGCCAGCTCCAGCCAGACCTTCGCGCGGTCGTCGATGAAGGCCTGAAACGTCAGGCCGAGCATCGGCGCCATGGCGATGAGCAGCAACGGCACGGACAGCACCGCGCTCACCCAAAAGCGCCTGGTGAAGTCGACCAGTTCGGGGTTAGGTCCCTCGTCGCCGGTCGGCACGCCCATCGGTTCGAGCGCCATGCCGCAGATCGGGCAGGAGCCGGGCTTGTCGCGGATGATTTCCGGATGCATCGGGCAGGTGTATTGCGTGCCCTTGGGCATCGGCTGCGGCGCCGGCCTGTCGCCGAGATATTTTGCCGGCCCGGCTTCGAACTTCGCCTTGCAGCCGGCCGAGCAGAAATAGAAGCCCCGGCCCTCGTGCCGCAAAAAGTGCTTGGCCGTGGCGCGATCGACGCTCATGCCGCAGACGGGATCGGTTGCGGTCAGGTATTTTTCCGGCTCGGCGACGAATTTCGCGCGGCAGCTCTCGCTGCAGAAATGATAGCGATGGCCGTCATGCTCGGCCGTTGGCTTGCCGGCAGCCGGATCGACGGTCATGCCGCAGACCGGATCGCGGACGACGGCGTCCGCAGCAGAGGAGACGCCTTTTGCCGAGCAGCAGCTGCCATGGGCGTGATGATGGTGATCGGAATGCGTCATGCCGAAAGCCCCTGTAGTTCGGTGTTGCGGCGGAGGTAGTGCTTCCAGTAACTGGAAGGTCAAGGGCTGATTTCGATTTTTCGTGGCCAGGCCCAAACTGCACCGGCCGCGGGCATGAGACGATCGTCCCGTTCCACGGCTGCGGAGAACGCGTCCGTCCGCCCCATACCCAGCGCCGCGAAAACGCGCTATAGACGCCGCCGAAACGGCGAGGCCGAACGGCATTTATGGCAAGAATATCCCTGAAGCTCGAGGAACTGATCGACGGCGAAGCCTTGCGCCGCGAGATGACCGAACTGACCGAGGCGACGGCAGGCGACGGCTCCGGCAAGGCCGCGCGCAGCGGCGTTCTCAAGCTTCTCAAAAGCCGGCTCGCCGACGGCCGCACGGTCGCCGAACGCATGCTGATGGACGATGGCAGCGGTACCGCCTGCGCCGCCCGGCTGTCGCATCTGATGGATGAGATCATCCGCGCGCTCTACGACTTCGCCGCCACCCATGTCTATCGCGTCAAAAACCCGTCATCGGCCGAGCGCATGGCGGTCGTGGCCGTCGGCGGCTATGGCCGTGGCACGCTGGCGCCCGGGTCTGACATCGACCTGCTGTTCCTGCTGCCCTACAAGCAGACGCCATGGGGCGAGCAGATCGTCGAATACATGCTCTACATGCTGTGGGACCTGGGGCTGAAGGTCGGCCACGCCACCCGCAACATCGACGAGTGCCTCAGGCTGTCGCGCACCGACATCACCATCCGCACCTCGATCCTGGAGGCGCGCTTCCTGTGGGGCGAGCAAAAACTCTACGACGAGCTTTTGCAGCGCTTCGACCACGAGGTGGTGCGCACCACCGGCCCCGAATATGTCCAGGCCAAGCTCGCCGAACGCGACGAGCGCCACGCCAAGGCCGGCGAGAGCCGTTACCTGGTCGAACCCAACGTCAAGGACGGCAAGGGCGGCCTGCGCGACCTGCAGACGCTGTTCTGGATCGCCAAATATTTCTACCGCGTGCGCACCGGCGAGGAACTGGTCGACAAGGGCGTCTTCACCGACGCCGAATACAGGGAATTCCAGAAGGCCGAGGATTTCCTATGGGCGGTGCGCTGCCACATGCATTTCCTCACCGGCAAGGCCGAGGAGCGGCTGCATTTCGACATCCAGCGCGACATTGCCGAGCGGCTGGGCTACACCACCCATCCCGGCCTGTCGGCGGTCGAACGCTTCATGAAGCACTACTTCCTCGTCGCCAAGGATGTCGGCGACCTAACCCGCATTTTCTGCGCCGCGCTCGAGGAGGAGCAAGCCAAGCATGTGCCGGGCTTCAACCGCATCTTCCTCACCTTCTCGCGGCGCAAGCGCAAGCTCGCCGGCACGGCCGATTTCATCGTCGACAACCACCGCATCAACATTGCCGACGACGAGGTGTTCGAGCGCGATCCGGTTAACCTGCTCAGGCTGTTCTGGTTTGCCGACAAGCATGGCCTGGAATTCCACCCCGATGCGCTGAAGCTTTTGACCCGTTCGCTCGGCCTCGTCGGCAAGGCGCTCAGGCGCGACGAGGAGGCCAACCGGCTGTTCCTCGATATCTTGACCTCGGACCGCAATGCCGAGCTCAATCTGCGGCGCATGAACGAGGCCGGACTGCTGGCAAAGCTGATCCCGGATTTCGGCAAGATCGTCGCCATGATGCAGTTCTCGATGTACCACCACTACACGGTGGACGAGCACCTCATCCGCTGCATCGGGGTGCTGGCCGAGATCGAGCGCGGCGACGGGGAAAAGATCCATCCACTCGCCCACTCGCTGATGCCGGGGCTGAAGAAGAGCCGCGAGGCGCTCTATGTCGCCGTGCTGCTGCACGACATCGCCAAGGGCAGGCCGGAGGACCATTCGCAAGCCGGCGCCAGGATCGCCCGGCGCATCTGCCCGCATATGGGGCTCTCGCCGGCCGACACCGAAACGGTCGCCTGGCTGGTCGAGAACCACCTCGTCATGTCGATGACGGCGCAGACCCGCGATCTCAACGACCGCAAGACGATCGAGGATTTTGCCGCCATCGTGCAGTCGGTCGAACGGCTGAAGATGCTGCTTGTGCTTACCGTCTGCGATATCCGCGGCGTCGGGCCTGGGGTCTGGAACGGCTGGAAGGGCCAGCTGCTGCGTACGCTCTATTACGAGACCGAGCTTTTGTTGACCGGCGGGTTTTCGGAGGTGTCGCGCGCCAAACGGACGGCGGCGGCGCGCGAACAACTGGCCGAGGCGCTTGCCGACTGGCCGGAAAAGGCCCGCAAGCGTTATGTCGGCCAGCACTACGAGAACTATCTGCTGGCGGTCGATCTTCCCGACCAGCTCCGCCATGCCGAATTCATCCGCGAGGCCGATCACGCCGGCAAGAAGCTCGCCACCATGGTGAAAACCCACCAGTTCGAGGCGGTGACCGAGATCACGGTGCTGGCGCAGGACCATCCGCGCCTGCTCTCGGTGATTGCCGGCGCCTGTGCCGCGGCCGGCGGCAACATCGTAGACGCGCAGATCTTCACCACCTCGGATGGTCGGGCGCTCGACACCATCCTGATCTCGAGGGAGTTCGACCTCGACGAGGACGAGCGCCGCCGTGCCGAGCGCGTCGGCCGGCTGATCGAGGACGTGCTGTCGGGCAAGAGCTGGCTGCCCGAAATGATCGAGAAGCGGACCAAGCCGCGGCGCGGCGCCAAGGTTTTCCGTATTCCGCCACGCGCCGAGATCCGCAACACGCTGTCGAACCGTTTCTCGGTGATCGAGGTCGAGGGGCTGGACAGGCCGGGCCTTCTGTCGGAGATCACCGGCATGTTGTCGGACCTGTCGCTCGACATCGCCTCGGCCCACATCACCACCTTCGGCGAAAAAGTCATCGACACGTTCTACGTCACCGATCTCACCGGCCAGAAGATCGACAGCCCGTCGCGTACGGCGACCATCCGCAACAGGCTGATCGCGGTGCTCGAGGGCACGGCGTCCGAGCGCGGCAAGACCAAAACGGCCGCCGAGTGACTGTTACCTTCCATTTGCCCCAATCGCACAGGCAGTCTTCAAGCGCATGAGCCTTGTCAAGAAATTCGCCACGGTCGCTTCCGGCACGCTGATGAGCCGCGCCCTCGGTTTCGGCCGCGAGATGCTGATGGCTGCCGCACTCGGCACCGGGCCGATCGCCGACGCCTTCAACGCCGCCTTCCAGTTTCCCAACACCTTTCGCCGGCTGTTCGCCGAAGGCGCCTTCAATGCCGCCTTCGTGCCGCTGTTCGCCAAGGAGATCGAGACACACGGCACCGACGGCGCCAAGCGCTTTTCCGAAGAGGTGTTCGGCGTCTTGTTCACGGCGCTTCTGGCGCTGACCATCGCCATGGAACTGGCGATGCCGCTGATCGTGCGCTACCTGGTGGCGCCGGGCTTTGCCGACACGCCGGGAAAATTCGAGACGACGGTGGCGCTGGCGACCGTCATGTTCCCCTACCTGATCTGCATGTCGCTCGGCGCCATGATGGCCGGGATGCTGAATTCGCTGCGCCGCTATTTCGCCGCTGCGGTGGCGCCGGTGTTCCTCAACGTCATCCTTATCGCCGTGCTTGCCTATGCCTGGTACAAGGGTTCGGACGCCGGCACCGTTGGTTTCGGCCTGGCCTGGGGCGTGCTGGCGGCCGGCCTGGTGCAGCTGGCGATCGTCTGGGCGGCGGTGCGCCATGCCGGCATTTCGATCGGCTTCCGGCGGCCGAAGATGACGCCGAACGTCAAGCGGCTGCTGATCCTGGCGCTGCCGGCGGCGATCACCGGCGGCATCACCCAGATCAACCAGCTGATCGGCACGGCGATCGCATCGGCGCAGGACAGCGCGGTGTCGTCGCTGGCCTATGCCGACCGCGTCTACCAGCTGCCGCTGGGCGTCGTCGGCGTCGCCGTCGCCATCGTGCTTTTGCCGGAACTGTCGCGGGCACTGAAATCAGGCAATCTGGTCGAGGCCGCCAATCTGCAGAACCGCTCGGTCGAGTTTACCCTTTTCATGACCTTGCCGGCGGCGGCCGCGCTGCTGGTTATGTCCGAGCCGATCGTGCGGCTGGTCTATGAGCGCGGCGCCTTTGCCGCCAACAATTCGACGCCGACGGTCGCGGCAATCCTGGCGATCTTCGGCCTCGGCCTGCCGGCCTTCGTGCTGATCAAGGCGTTCACCCCAGGCTATTTCGCCCGCGAGGACACGCGCACGCCAATGATTTTCGCCGCCATCTCGGTGGCGGTTAACATTACGACGGCGCTGACGCTGTTTCCGACCATGGGCGCGCCCGGCATTGCCGTTGCCTCCGCTGTCGCAGGCTGGGTCAATGCGGCGATGCTGCTCGCCGTGCTGATCCGGCGCGGCCATTGGGGCCGCGACGTGCCGCTCATGAAACGCATCCCGCGGCTGGTGCTGTCGGCGGCGGTGATGGCCGCGGCGCTCTATTTTGCCGAGCACTGGTTCGCCGCAAGTCTCGGCTCCGGCTCGCCGCTGGTGATCAAGGCGGTAACCCTGCTTGCGCTCGTCGCCGGCGGGGCGCTGCTTTACTTCGTCACCGCCTTCGCCACCGGCGGCGCCGATTTCGGCATGATCCGCCGCAATATCGGGCGCAAGGGCTCCCAGCCGGTCAAGCAACAGTCTCCAGATCCGTGAAGCGGAATTCGTCCGCCGTCGAAAGCATCGGAACGGCGTAGTAGCGCGCACAGGCGTAGTGGAAACAGTCGGCCATGTTGAGGCGGCCAGCGTTGTTGCGAAACCGCGACGCAGCCTCGACTGACAGAGATGCTGCGTCAGAGGAAGGCGGAAGCTCCCGCAAGGTGATTCCACGCTCTTCGAGAAAACGGCTGACTATCTTGAAGCTTGTGGCGACCGGTACGGCCAGCTTTTCCGATCGCGAAAGCGCCATCGCGGCTTCCCAAACCGCGATCGCCGACGTGAACGGAGCCGACGCTTTCATGACCGCCTGCGCGCAGCGCGGGGCTTCGGTCTCGTTGCTCAGTATGGCAACGATAGCGGCAGCATCGATGAACATCAGTCTTCGCCGGACAATTCGTCGTAGACCGAGCGCGGCAGCGGCTTGCGCGCCTGCTCGCTCAGCTCAATACCGAACTCGGCCCGGAGCCGTGCCGCCGTCTCCAGCGGCGTCTCGCGATTGCGTCGGCGCTCCAGAGCTTCGCGCATGGCGATCACGATTGCCTCGGTGATCCCGACACCTTCAAGCCTGGCAAAAGCCCGCGTCAGGCTGTCCGCTTCCTTGTTGTTGATGTTGATCGTCATTGTTTTGCTTCCGCTGTGTAGCAAATATTACGTAGCTATCTACATCAGTCCGTCAATGTGGCCCTAAGCCAAATCGAAGCGATTGCCGAGGCGAGCTATTTTGTTCTTGCTTTGTGCCGGCAGCTATGCTAGTAACTTCGGTATGGGTGCTCATTGGCGCCGAAGACCCGCCGCAAGGCGGGTTTTTGTTTCTGGTCGGCGTCATCCCCTTCAAACAGCCTCCTGCGGCGTCTTGCTCGGCCGACGCCAAAGCCTGCGCGCCCAGTCAATACCCCTCTTGATCGCCTCCTCGCTCTCGTCCATAAGCGCGCCGTCGCAAGACTTTCGCCGCGCGCGAAACGGCCCTCCACAAGCCAGGGAAACACTATGACCGACCTCAACCAGCCCGCCTTCAAGCCGCTCGTGTTTTCCGGCGTCCAGCCAACCGGCAATCTGCATCTCGGCAATTATCTCGGCGCCATCAAGAAATTCGTCGCCCTGCAGGACACTTCCGACTGCATCTATTGCGTCGTCGACCTGCATTCGCTGACCGCGCAGCTCGTCTATGAGGACCTTCAGGACCAGACGCGTTCGATCACCGCGGCGTTTCTCGCCTCCGGCATCGACCCGACCAAGCACATCGTCTTCAACCAGTCGCGGGTGATGCAGCACGCCGAGCTTGCCTGGATCTTCAACTGCGTGGCGCGCATCGGTTGGATGAACCGCATGACGCAGTTCAAGGACAAGGCCGGCAAGGACCGCGAGAACGCCTCGCTCGGCCTGCTTGCCTATCCCTCCCTGATGGCCGCCGACATCCTTGTCTACCGCGCCACCCACGTGCCGGTCGGCGACGACCAGAAGCAGCATCTGGAGCTGACCCGCGACATTGCGCAGAAATTCAACAACGACTTTTCAGACCGCATCGCGGCGCTTGGTGTCGGCGTCGAGATGCAGGTCGGCGAAGAGACGGTGAACGGCTATTTCCCACTGACCGAGCCGGTCATCGGCGGCCCGGCGGCGCGCATCATGTCGCTGCGCGATGGTTCGAAGAAGATGTCGAAGTCCGACCCGTCGGACCTGTCGCGCATCAATCTGACCGATGATGCCGATGCCATCTCGAAGAAGATCCGCAAGGCCAAGACCGACCCGGAGGCTTTGCCCGGCGAACTGGACGGGCTTGCCGGTCGGCCGGAAGCGGAAAACCTCGTCGGCATCTATGCCGGCCTCGCCGAAATCTCGAAAGAGGCCGTGCTGAAAGAGTTCGGCGGCCACCAGTTTTCGGTGTTCAAGCCGGCGCTGGCCGATCTTGCCGTGGAAAAGCTGGCGCCGATCGCCGGCGAGATGCGCCGCATCTCCGCTGACCGCGCCTATGTCGACGCGGTGCTGCGGGATGGCGGCGAGCGTGCCGGCACATTGGCCGAAGCGACGATGAAGACCGTGCGCGACATTATCGGCCTGCTGCAAGGCTGACCTTAGAGCGGCGCCCTGTCGCCACAGCCGCCGGTCGCTTGCGGGCGGGCTGTGGCGGTGGCAGATTGCGAACCGAAACCATCGAACAGGGTGAATATGGTCTCCAAACGCCTCAGCCGCGAAGCCGGTCATCGTCGCAAGTTCCTGGCGATCATCGACGATACGCCAGAATGCGAGCGCGCCGTCGCCTACGCCTCGAAGCGGGCGCAAAGCACGGGCGGCGTACTGGTGCTGCTCTATGTCATCGAGCCGGATGATTTCCAGCACTGGCTGGGCGTCGAGAAGATCATGCGCGAGGAGGCGACCGCCACGGCGCGTGCGGCACTCGACAGCTACGCCAACAAGGTGCGCCAGAAGCTCGGCATCGAGCCGGAACTGGTGGTGCGCGAAGGCAAGCCGACCGAAGAGATCCACAAGCTGATCGAGGAAGACCAGGACATCGCCATCCTGGTGCTGGCGGCAGGCGCCGGCAAGGAAGGGCCTGGGCCGCTGGTCGGCGCGGTCGCCGGCAAGGGCGCCGCCTTTCCGATTCCGGTCACGGTGGTGCCGCAGAACCTGTCGGACGAAGAGATCGACAGCCTCGCCTGAGCGCGCCTCGCTCAAGGCAGGGGTAAAACATTCCGCCTGCCGCTTCCGCCGACGATGCCTTTCGCTTGAATGTCGGGCGGATAAAGCCTAATTAGAATTATTCCAAACTAGCTGCCCGAAACGGGCACGGAGACGGCCATGTTCATCCAGACCGAGTCGACGCCAAACCCGGCGACGCTGAAATTCCTGCCCGGCAAGGAAGTGCTGCAAGAAGGCACCGCCGATTTCCGCGATGCCGATAGCGCCGCGACGGCTTCGCCGCTCGCCGGCCGGCTGTTCGAAATCCCCGGCGTCACCGGCGTCTTCTTCGGCTATGATTTCATCACCGTGACCAAGGACGGCCCCGACTGGCAGCATCTGAAGCCGGCTATCCTCGGCGCCATCATGGAGCATTTCATGTCCGGCGCCCCGGTGATGGCCAAGGCCGGCCCCGCCGCCGAGACCAGCCAGACCGGCGAATTCTACGACAAGGCCGACGAGGAGTTGGTCGTCACCATCAAGGAGCTGCTCGACACGCGGGTGCGCCCGGCGGTGGCCCAGGACGGCGGCGACATCACCTTCCGCGGCTTCGAGAACGGCACCGTGTTCCTGCACATGAAGGGCGCCTGCGCCGGCTGCCCGTCGTCGACCGCGACGCTGAAGCACGGCATCCAGAACCTGCTCCGGCACTTTGTGCCGGAAGTGCAGCACGTCGAACAGGTCTCCTGACGCACCGTTCCATCGTCAACATCGATAGACAACAAAAAACCGGGCCAAAGTGCCCGGTTTTCTGTTTGCGACGTCTGTGTTGTTGCCTAGACGGTCCGCGTATAAGGGTCTTATATCACGATGACCTTGGCGCCGACCGAGGTGCGGTCGTAGAGGTCGATAATGTCCTGGTTCATCAGCCGGATGCAGCCCGACGACATCGCCTTGCCGATCGAATTCCATTCCGGGCTGCCATGCAGGCGATAACCCATGTCGCCGCCCTTGTTGAACAGGTACATGGCGCGCGCGCCGAGCGGGTTCTTCAACCCCGGGTCCATGCCACCGGCAAACTTGGCCAACTCCGGCTGGCGCTTGATCATCTGCGAAGGCGGTGTCCAGGTCGGCCATTCGCGCTTCAGCGCGATATGGGCGGTGCCGTGCCATTCGAAACCCTCACGGCCGACGCCGATGCCGTAGCGCATCGCTTCGCCGTCGCCCATGACGAAATAGAGGAACTTGTTCTGCGTATCGACGATAATGGTGCCCGGCTTTTCCTTGGTGTCGTAGTCGACGATCTGCCGGCGGTATTTGAACGGCACCTTTTCGATCGGAACGCGCGGCAGGTGATAGCCGGCGTCGGTCACCGCGCCGTAGTTGTTGGTGAAGATCTGCGAGCCGATGGTGCTGCAACCGGCGACAGCCGTCGACAGCGCCAGGGCCGCGACGATTGCAAGTGACTTCATGCGCATGAAAAGGTCCGATGCCTGCCCAAACAACAGCGGCTCGAGTCGGCCGCTTTTTTCATCTTCATTCATGCTGGCATTTGCTTTGCTTGCCAAGCGGGCGATGCCTATATCCTTGGACTTGTGTGCTGGTAAACCTGCGACTATGGCATTTCGGCAACAGCCCCCGCAGGATTATGTTGCAAAATCAATGGGCCAAGAACAAGAACCAGGAGACGAAGAAATCACCCATGAATGTCGGTGACGCTGCCCGGCGCTCTGGCCTGCGGCCAAGACCATCCGTTGCTGCGAGGAGATCGGACTGAGACGCGGCCGCTGCAGGAGAAAGTCCAGACGGGCCGGGTTTAATAAAGGACGCCGCGAAGCACGGTCCAAGCCAGAAGCCCGAACGTGCCGATCACCACCAATGCACCCAGGACCGTGCCGATCGTTTCAGGCAGTCCATCGGGGCGACCAGGACCGTCGGCCATTCAACTATCGATCATGACGTAGGCCGCACCAAACACGGCAACGATAATTGCCCCAAGCACCGCCCATCCTCTGATGGCCGGGCGGATTTCCTCCGGCGTCGCTGATTTCCGGTCGTCATCTTCCGTCATCTAATGCTCCTCGTAAAACACCGTAGCCGACATTGAAAGCGCAAGCTGCCGGCGCTGCCAAGAGCCGCAGTGGACTCTTTTGCGCAAAAGTTTAGGAACGTGCGCAGTTCGCGAGCAAGCGTTACCAGCCTTCGACACTCCGCAAAGCGCGGGCGGCGGTCACGATCCCGGTGGGCGATACCGGATCGACTTGGCTTTCCCAAGGGCTTCCATCGTCTCTTCGACACTTAGCAGCACGGTGGTCTCGTAAGAGCTGAGCGCGCCTCCCGCACCGATGGCGAGCATGACGGATGCCATCGACACGTTGTCCGGCGCCTCCCATAGGTTCCAGCCATCGTACTCTCCGAAGGCATACCAGAACCCGTGCAGCTTTCCGCCGACCGACTCGATGTAGGAACGGGCAGCCTCGCGTCTATCCTCGGGATTATCCATCAAGCGCGCCCAGGTTTCGGGCCTGTAGCTGAATCGCGTGAGATACATCGGCATGGTTCGTCTCTCCCAGAGCTGCCCCCACCAAGACAGTTAAGCGCCCCAATCCGGGAGAACGCGAGTCGTTTCCGAGGCGTAGTACCGCTGGCTTAGTTGCGGGGCCGCTAATAGACCTGTTTCAATGTTTTTTTCAGGGAGTAAGGTCAATGGCCGCATATCTCATTGCTGATGTAGACATAACCGACGCCGCCGTTTTCGAGGAATACCGCCGGGATGTGCCGGCAACCGAAGCCCGCTATGGGGGGAGGTACATCGCTCGCGGCGGAGCCACCAAAGTTCTGGAGGGCGATTGGGAACCTCATCGCCTCGTCATTGTCGAATTCCCGGACATGGCGTCCCTCCTGGCATGGTACGACTCTCCAGAATACAGCCGCCTCAAAGCCATCCGCGAACGCTGCGCAAAGACGAGAATTATTGCCCTGGAAGGGATGATGCCGATTAGCTGAGGGCCGGGTCGATGACAATGGCAAATCTGAGTTGCCATATCTGGTGCGGCCCGGCGACGGGACAGGAGCATTCTGATATGAATCAGCAAGCTTTAAACTTGCGGGCGGGAAATGACGGCCAATGATGGGAGGATGACGCCGGAAGCACTCATTGACGGGACCTACAAATCAATATGACCCAACACCAGATCGGCAGGCGGTGTTGCAGCGTGACCTAGGGTTGTGTCATGGCATTGAAAATGCCGGCGCCAACTATCGCACATAAGGCTGCGGCCCCAAGCCCTCCCACAATGATGCACCACCAGGCGCGGCCATTTCCCCGAAGCACGGGATTCATTTTTATCATCCGTCGCGCCAGAAGCCCCTGGTAGAGTGCATAAGAAGACCCGAAACCGGCGAGCCAAATGACGGAAAATACGACGCCCCGCGTGAGCATCCTATTGAGCCTAGTCTGCTCGACCGTCAAACTTGCATTCTCAGTAACCATGCTTCGCCACCTTTTTGATTATGCTGCGACCACTATCGGGCCTGCAGCGGTGAATATTAGATCAACCGCGACGCCTCGCGAAAACATAGCTCCCCTCACCAGTAGGAAACGCATTCATAACGCGAGCGGCCCGCCTTGTGGAAGGGCGGGCCTTGTAGCGCCCGCTCCACAGTATTTTGCAGATTAGGTTTGTCAGCCAGATAATCGCCGCGACCGGGTTCAAACCGTGAACAAAATCTGGCATGGTGCGGTAATGCCGATCATCTCACCTCTACCCCTCAATCCGCTCATCGACGGCCGCCAGTCGGAGCGCGCCATGCTGGTCAGGCGCGGCGTGCAGCGGCTGCTCAGGCAGATGGGCGCGCATGTCTTGCCCGAACTGTCGCTGGCCACCGGCCGGCGGGCCGACCTGGTTGCGCTGACCCGCCAGGGCGACATCTGGATCATCGAGATCAAATCCTCGATCGAGGATTTCAGGGTCGACCGCAAATGGCCGGACTACCGGCTGCATTCCGACCGGTTCTTCTTCGCCACCCATCCCGGCGTACCCCAGGAAATTTTTCCGCAGGAGTGCGGCTTCATTCTCTCCGACGGTTACGGCGCCGAGATTTTGCGCGATGCGCCCGAGCACCGCATGGCGGCGGCAACGCGCAAGGCGCTGATGCTGAGGATCGCACGCGCCGGTGCGTCGCGGCTGCTGGCGGCGGAGCTTGCCGGCGTGTCGGTGCCCGCGCTGGACGGCGAGAGCGAATAGAGGTTTGCGCTCTCCGTAATTATAGACGTCGCGCTGCCCCTCATCCGGCTGCCGCCACCTTCTCCCCGTAAGTGACGGGGAGAAGGGAGTAAGCCGGACTGCTATTCCACGATGCGGTAGATGTTCCACAGGCTGGTGCCCGACACGACATAGGGCTCCATCTCCTTGCCCCATTTGGCGTGCGCGTCGATCTTGGCGATCCTGGCGAAGAACGCCTCCAATTGGGCGAGGCTTTCGACCTGGTGATGTGACCCGACCGTCGCTTCCCGCGCGCCGTTCGATTCGGTCATGATCTGGAACTTGAGGTCGTCGAGGCCGACCTGCGAGCCGATCTCGCGTTCTCATTCTTTAATAGTTCGAGCACGGTCTGCTTGTGGCCGAACTTGGCGTCGATCTGCCACCTGGCACTGAACATCGCCGCCGCCTCACTCGTCCCATGCCTGCACGACGGTCTGCCGCACGATCAGGCCGTTCTTCAGCTCCAGCATCGCCGCGCAGAACACCTTGGTCCCGTCCGGATAGGCGCAGGCCTGGGTGAAGGCGAGATTGTTGCCGTCGGCGATGGTGGTGTCGACCTTGTGGGTCATCGCCCGGCTGCAGATGTCGTCCCAGAACGTGGTGATCGCAGCGCGCCCGCGGATTTCGCGCGGCTTGCTCGGCGGGTTGTTGCGGTCGATCACCCGCACCAATGCGTCGTCGGCATAGAAGCTCGCCAGCAATTTTCCATCACGGCCCTCAATCGCCTTCTTGATCGCAGCGCCGTCTATCGTCTGTGTCTTGGTCGGCAATTTTTCCTCCATAGGCCCGTCTTCTCGGATCGGGTGGTTGCTTGATCAGGCACTGCCCGGCGCTCGCCGCCGGGCAGTGGCTTCTTCACTGCGACTTCGCCTTGACGGCCGCGAACACCTCGTCGGACTGCTTCTTGAAAGTGGCGAGATCGACCTGGCTGCCGTTGAGCATCGTCGACCAGTGGCGCACGATCGCCGCCATCGCCACCGCCTCCTTGATCTCCTCGTCGCTGGCGCCATTGAGCTTGGCCGCCTGCGTGTGGAAATAGATGCAGTACTGGCAGGGGATCTGCGAGGCGACGGCGAGGCCCATCAATTCCTTGGTCTTGCCGTCGAGCGCGGTGTTTGGGTTGAGCTGCACGCCCTTGATCTCGGCCCAGGCGCCGGCAACGGCGACGTCCGGCAGCGTCTTGAACATGTCCGGTACCGAGCCGAGCGTTGCCTGGATGTCCTTGTAGGCAGCCGTCGCCGAGGCGTCTTCGGCCTTGGCAGGAACGATCGCCAACAGCGCGCCAACGCCTGCCGCCAGCACCAGTGATTTGAGTGTCGACTTCAGCATTTTATTCCTCCCTTCGCAGCGCCTTTCCCGGCGACATCCGCCTGGCCTGCATGGGACGAAGTGATAGCGCTTACGCATGCCCGGCCGCTTCGCCCGAAAGCGCCATGGCTCCTATGGCCCGTGCGGGCCAGCGTGCCGGGCCGAGAACGCCGCCGCCGCCGCCCGCGACGGCAGGTCCAGCTTGAGCAGAATATTGGCTACGTGGCGCTTGACGGTGTGTTCGCTCAGCCCGAGTTCGGCGGCGATCGCGGCATTGCTCTTGCCATCGGCGATGAGGTTCACCACCTCGCTTTCGCGTGCCGTCAGTGCGGCCGGCTCGGTAGCCTTGGCCTTCGGCCGGCAGGCCGGCTCCAGATGCTGTTCCGAGGTCGCCTGCACCAGCGCCAGCGGCTCATCCAGCTCGTCAAGCGCGATGCGCCCGGCGTCATTGAAATGAAGGCCTGAACCGGCGGCGAGGTCGGCGACCAGCCGCGAAGCGAGGATGTCGCCGCGCCCGGCATGCGCGGCAAGCTGCATCGTCACGCGCGCCGTCAACCCCGTCGGCGGCCCACGCAACTCGACCTCGCCGACATGCACGCCCTGCGCGCTGGCGACGCCGATCTCCTGCGCCGCATCGCGCAGCGCCGCCGCACAGCGTACGGCCCGCGCCGGGCCGTCGAAGCGCGCCATCATCAGCTCGCCATTCGTGCCGGCCGGGCGGCCGCCATGGCGCCCGACCAGCAGCCGCCATGTTTCCTGAAAACGCTGGCTGCGCTCGCTCCACATGCGGTCGCCAAGCCGCGCCGTGTCGTAGATCCGGGTGACCAGCAGTGCAGCCAGCACGCGCTCGGCCTCGGCAACGGCGCGCGCTCCGGTCAGGAACTCCTCGATCAGATCGGCCACCCGGTCGACATCGCCGGTCCAGATCGGGTGATCGCGCCCGGGCACCTCGACCAGCCGCGAATTCGGGATCTTCCTTGCCAGGAAGCGGCTGGCCTCCGGGTCGACGCGCGCATCGTTGCGGCGATGGACCAGCAGCGTCGGTGCGCTGATCGCCGCCAGCACGCCGCGCACGTCGATAGCTGCATTCATGCGGGCCAGGGCGATTGCCGCGGTCGGGCTCGCCGACAGCCGCTCGAAGCGCGCCCACCATGTGGCGAAACGCGGATCGTCGACGCGGCCGGGTGCGAAATGCGGCAGGGTGGCGCCGGTGCCCCATGCGGTCTCCGCCGTCGCGATGAACGCCTCCAGGCGTTCCGGCGGCATCACCCATTTGTGGAAATGCGAATAGCCGCCATAAAGCGCCAGCGCCCGCGTCCGCTCCGGGTAGGTGGCGGCGAACAGCATTGCCATCGGCGCGCCTTCCGAAGCGCCGAGCAAGGCGGCGCGGCCGCTGCCGGTCGCATCCATCACCGCGCGCACATCGTCCATGCGGGTTTCGAGGCTGGGCAGATGGTGGGCATCGACGCGATCGGACAGACCGGTGCCGCGCTTGTCGAACAGGATCAGCCGTGAGAACGCGGAAAGCCGCTTCAACAGCCGGGTGTAGCCCTCGTCTCCCCAGTGCAGGTCGAGATTGGAAATGAAACCCGGCACGAAGACGAGATCGAGCGATCCCTGGCCGACCACCTGATAGGCGATCCGCACGTCGCCACTGAGCGCGTATCGAGTTTCGATCGGCCTCACGAGGTTTGTCCGCCCGACCCGACGAATTCTTGTCGCCGATCATAGCAGAGGCGCGCAGCTTGCGGCAGATGAAACTTTAGAGAGCGTGAATGTGGGCCCGCGGCGCCTACTTCTGTGACGCGGCGGTCGTCTCGGTGTTCGCTCCGCCAGCGCTGAAACCTGCGCCCTCCGGCGCGCCAGGCCGCTTGATGTGTGGCGCGGCCGCGACGACAAGCTCGTTGAACCCTTCGCCGCCGCTGTCCAGCATCTCGAACAATTGCCGGCGCATCCTCGGCTCCCAGAACTTGTTGATGTGCTCGGCGACGCCGGCAATGCCTTGCTCGCGCGGCTTTGAGTGGAAAAAGGCGGCGATCTGGTTGGCCATGCGAACCAGCTTTTCGCTGGTGCTCATGAGGTGGCCCTCGTCATGCGACATGCTTGGCAACTCCGGAAACCACTCGGTCAGGATGGGTAAAAATATCGAAATCGTCGCCGCGCACCAGCGCCACCAGCGTCATGCCGGCATCGTCCGCGGTGCGGATGGCAAGTGCGGTCGGCGCCGAGACGGCAATGATGACGGCCGAGCCGATCGCCGCGGTCTTCTGCACCATCTCGACCGAAACGCGCGACGTGACGACGACGGCCCCCGACCTGCCGTCGATACCGGCTTTGGCCAGCGCGCCAGCCAGCTTGTCCAGCGCGTTGTGGCGGCCGACATCCTCACGCGCCATGACGATGCCCTTGCCGGGGAGGTAAAAACCGGCGGCGTGGACGGCACCGGTCTCGGCGTGCAGCGGCTGCAGCTTCGACAAAAGCTTGACCGAGCGGACGATGTCATTGGCCTGAAGTGTAAGTTGCGACGCACCGACCGGGTTTACCGAGCGCATCGCCTCCTCGATCGATTCGATGCCGCACAGCCCGCAGCCGACCGGCCCAGCCAGCCTGCGCCGCCGCGCTTCGAAGCGGGTGTTGGCCTGGTCCTTCAGCCGGATCTGGATATCGATGCCGGCGCCGTGATCCTCGACCTCGATCGCTTCGATTTCGTCCGGCGAGGCAATGATGCCTTCGGTCAGCGAGAAGCCGAGCGCGAAATCCTCGAAATCAGCCGGGCTTGCCATCATCACCGCATGCGTGGTGCCGGCAAAGGAGAACGCCACCGGCGTCTCTTCCGGCACCATGCGGTTGGCGGCCGCAGTGCCGCCGGCGCGGCGCGCGAGGCGGCTGATCTGTGTGACAGCACGACGTTTGGGCATCACGCGGCACCCCCCTCTGGCCTGCCCTCTTTGTCATCATTTGGCATCTCCCCCTCAAGGGGGGAGATCGGCAGTTCAGGCGTCGCGGCGCACCTTTCGACTTTGGTGATTGGCGAAAGTCGAGATGACATCCAATCTCCCCCCCTGAGGGGGAGATGGCCGGCAGGCCAGAGGGGGGTACTCCGGCACGAAACCAAAACCGCTACTCCGCTGCTTGCAGCGGGGCGATGCGGCGGCTTTGCTTTGCCTGCTCGTCATAGTCGCGCTGCCATTCCGACGGGCCGTTGGATGCACCCACCTGCACCGCGGTCACCTTGTATTCCGGGCAGTTGGTCGCCCAGTCGGAGAAGTCGGTGGTGATGACGTTAGCCTGGGTGTCGGGATGGTGGAAGGTCGTATAGACGACGCCCGGCGACACCCGCTCGGTGATCAGCGCGCGCAGCGTCGTCTCGCCGGAGCGGCTGGTCAGCCGCACCCAGTCGCCGTCGCGCAGGCCGCGATTTTCGGCATCGTGCGGATGGATCTCCAGCCGGTCCTCGCTATGCCAGACCACATTGTCGGTGCGCCGGGTCTGCGCGCCGACATTGTATTGCGACAGGATGCGGCCGGTGGTCAGCAGCAGCGGGAAGCGCGGTCCGGTCCTTTCGTCGGTCGCGACGTATTCGGTGCGGATGAACTTGCCCTTGCCGCGCACGAAGCCGCCGATATGCATGATCGGCGTGCCTTCCGGCGACTTCTCGTTGCAGGGCCACTGCACCGAGCCCACCCGGTCGAGAAGGTCGAAGGAAACGCCGGCGAAACTTGGTGTTGTCTTGGCGATCTCGTCCATGATCTGGGACGGATGCGTGTAGTTCCAGCCGAGGCCGAGCGCCTTGGCGAGCTCCTGCGTCGTTTCCCAGTCGGCATAGCCGCATTTCGGCTCCATCACCTTGCGCACCATGTTGATGCGGCGCTCGGCATTGGTGAAGGTGCCGTCCTTCTCGAGGAACGTCGAGCCGGGCAGGAACACATGCGCGTAGTTGGCCGTCTCGTTGAGGAAGAGGTCGTGCACGACGACGCATTCCATCGCGGCGAGACCGGCGGCGACATGCTTGGTGTCGGGGTCCGACTGCAGGATGTCCTCGCCCTGCACATAGAGCCCCTTGAACGAGCCGTCGACGGCCGCATCCAGCATATTGGGGATGCGCAGGCCGGGCTCGTCGTCGAGCTTGACGCCCCACAGGCTCTCATAGATGGCGCGCACCGCGTCGCCTGAAATGTGGCGATAGCCGGGAAGCTCGTGCGGGAACGAGCCCATGTCGCAGGAGCCCTGCACATTGTTCTGGCCGCGCAGCGGGTTCACGCCGACGCCCGGCCGGCCGATATTGCCGGTCGCCATGGCGAGGTTGGCAATGGCGATGACGGTGGTCGAGCCCTGGCTGTGCTCGGTCACGCCGAGGCCGTAATAGATCGCGCCGTTACCGCCGCGGGCGTAGAGCCGCGCCGCGCCGCGTATGTCGTCGGGATCGACATTTGCAAGCTGGCCGACCACTTCCGGGCTATTTTCCGGCAGCGCCACGAACGATGCCCAGTCCTGGAACTCGTCCCAGTCGCAGCGCTCGCGGATGAAGGCCTCGTCGAACAGGCCCTCGGTGACGATGACATGGGCAAGTGCGGTCAGCATGGCGACGTTGGTGCCCGGCTTCAGCGGCAGATGGAACTGCGCCTCGACGTGGGCCGAGCGCACGATGTCGGTGCGGCGCGGATCGAGCACGATCAGCTTGGCGCCCTCGCGCATGCGCTTCTTCATGCGCGAGGCGAACACCGGATGCGCATCGGTCGGATTGGCGCCGATCAGCAGGATCACGTCCGTCTGCTCGATCGAATCGAAGTCCTGCGTGCCGGCGGAGGTGCCGAAGGTCTGGCCGAGACCATAGCCGGTCGGCGAATGGCAGACACGGGCGCAGGTATCGACATTGTTGTTGCGGAAGCCCTGCCGGACAAGCTTCTGGACGAGGTAGGTCTCCTCGTTGGTGCAGCGCGAGGAGGTGATGCCGCCGATCGAGGTGCGGCCGTACTGGTACTGGATGCGGCGGAATTCATTCGCCGTATGGGTGAGCGCCTCTTCCCACGACACTTCGCGCCACGGATCGCTGACCTTCTCGCGGATCATTGGTTTCAGGATACGGTCCTTGTGCGTCGCGTAGCCATAGGCGAAGCGGCCCTTGACGCAGGAGTGGCCGTGGTTGGCCTTGCCTGCCTTGTAGGGCATCATGCGGATGACCTCGTCGCCCTTGACCTCGGCCTTGAACGAACAGCCGACGCCGCAATAGGCGCAGGTGGTGACGGTCGAGCGCTCGGGCAGGCCCTTCGCCAGCACGGTCTTTTCCCTCAGCGCATCGGTCGGGCAGGCCTGCACGCAGGCCCCGCACGACACGCATTCGGAATCGACGAACGCCTCGTGCATGCCGGCCGAGACCCTGGATTCGAAGCCGCGGCCCTCGATGGTCAGCGCGAACGTGCCCTGCACCTCCTCACAGGCGCGCACGCAGCGCGAGCAGACGATGCACTGCGTCGGATCGTAGGTGAAATACGGGTTCGATTCATCGCGGGCGATGTAATCGATGGTCAGCGAGCCATGGCCGGGCGCCACGCCGTTTTCCTGCTTGACGTGGTTGCGGCCGTCCACGCCATAGCGGTTCTCGGTCAGGCCGACCGTCCTGACGACCTTGTCGAACTCGCTGGCGCCAGTGCCGGCCTTCTCGCCCCACGCCGCAGGATGGTCGGAGACGTAGAGTTCCATCACGCCGCGGCGAATGGCGTCTAGCCGGTCGCTCTGCGTATGCACGACCATGCCTTCGCCGACCGGCGTCGTACACGAGGCCGGCGTGCCGCCGCGCCCGTCGATCTCGACGAGGCAGACCCGGCAGGAGCCGAACGAGTCCAGCATGTCGGTGGCGCAGAGTTTCGGGATTTCGACGCCCGCTTCCATCGAAGCGCGCATGATCGAGGTCCCCGCCGGCACCGTCACCGACTTGCCGTCGACCGTCAGCGTTACCTTTTGTTCTGCTTCAGAGGCGGGTGTGCCGTAGTCGATTTCCTGGACCAGCGATTTGATGTCGAATGCCGCGTTCATACCTGTCCGCTCCTATTCCGCTGCTTCGGCGACCGGCGTCGGCCGAAAGTCGTCCGGGAAATGGTTGAGTGCACTCATCACTGGATATGGGGTGAAGCCGCCGAGAGCGCAAAGCGAGCCGAACTTCATCGTGTTGCAAAGGTCGGTGACCAGCGCGATCTGCTTTTCCGGTTCGACGTTCTGGGAGAGCCGGTCCAGCACCTCGACACCGCGCGTCGAGCCGATGCGGCACGGCGTGCACTTGCCGCAGCTCTCGATGGCGCAGAATTCCATGGCGAAGCGTGCCTGCTTCAGCATGTCGGCGCTGTCGTCGAAAACGACGATGCCGGCATGGCCGATCAGCCCGTCCTTGGCCGCAAACGCTTCGTAGTCGAACGGCGTGTCGAACAGGGCGCGCGGGAAATAGGCGCCGAGCGGACCGCCGACCTGTACCGCCTTGACCGGACGCCCGGTCGCCGTGCCGCCGCCGATATCGTCGACGATCTCACCCAGCGTCATGCCGAACGCGGCCTCGTAGAGACCGGGATACTTGACGTTGCCGGCAATCTGGATCGGGATGGTGCCGCGCGAACGGCCCATGCCGAAATCCTTGTAGAAGGCAGCGCCCTTGTCCATGATCACCGGCACCGAGGCCAGCGAGATGACGTTGTTGATCACTGTCGGCTTGCCGAACAGGCCCTTGTGCGCCGGCAGCGGCGGCTTGGCCCGCACCTGTCCGCGCTTGCCTTCGAGGCTGTCGAGCAGGGCGGTTTCCTCGCCGCAAACATAGGCGCCGGCGCCGACGCGCACTTCCATGTCGAATGAATTGGCCGAGCCGAGCACATTGACGCCGAGCACGCCGGCCTTGCGGGCGATCTCGACGGCCTTCTGCATCACCGCCACCGCGTGCGGATATTCGGAGCGGATATAGATAAAGCCCTTGGTCGCGCCGGTGGCGATGCCGGCGATCGCCATGCCTTCGATCAGCACGAAGGGGTCGCCTTCCATGATCATGCGGTCGGCGAACGTGCCGGAATCGCCTTCATCGGCATTGCAGACGATGTATTTGCGGTCGGCCGACGTATCGAGCACAGTTTTCCATTTGATGCCGGTCGGGAAGCCGGCGCCGCCGCGACCGCGCAGCCCGGACTCGGTCACCTGCTTGACGACCTCGGCCGGCGTCATCGCCACTGCATTCTGCAGGCCCTTCAGCCCGCCATGCGCCTTGTAGTGATCGAGCGACAGCGGATCGGTGACGCCGCAGCGCGCAAAGGTCAGCCGCGTCTGCCTGGCAAGGAACGGGATCTTGTCCGGTGCGCCCAGCCAGCGCTTGTGGTGGCCGCCGGTGAGGAAGCCGCAGTCGAACAGGCTTTTGACGTCGGAGGGCTTCACCGGCCCATAGGCGACGCGGCCATTAGCTGTTGCCACTTCGACCATCGGCTCGAGGAAATAGGCGCCGCGCGAGCCGTTGCGCACGATCTTGGCCTCGATGCCGCGCTCGGCCAATTCCGCACGAACCGCCTTGGCGACCTTTTCCGCACCGAGCGCCAGCGCGCCGGAATCGCCGGGAATATAGATACGCGGGATCATGAGCGCACCTCGGCAACGATCTCGTTGAGCTTTTCGTCGTCGAGCCGCCCGATCACCTCGTCATCCAGCATTGCCGACGGCGAGCAGGCGCAAAGGCCGAGGCAATAGACCGGCTCCAGTGTCACCGAACCGTCGCGGGTTGTCTCGTGGAAACCGATGCCCAGCAATGATTTGAGCTTGGCGGCAATCGCATCCGAGCCCATCGACTGGCAGGCTTCCGCCTGGCAGAGCTTCAGCACATGGCGGCCAGCCGGCTGGCTGCGATAATCGTGATAGAAGGTCACGACGCCGTGCACCTCGGCCCTGGAAATGTTCAGCGCCTCGGCGATGACCGGCAGCGCGTCCTGCGGCACATAACCGAACTCTTCCTGGATGCCGTGCAGGATCGGCAGCAGCGGGCCTTCGAGGCCTTTCAGCTCGTGGATGATCGCCGCGGTGCGCGATGCGATCTCGGTACTTGCAGGCTGCATCGTCATGCAGCGCCCTCCCTGGTCGTGGCGGTCTTCCGCTAAGTGCTTAGGAAATCAGAGGAAACCCGCTAAATCAATAAAGCCGATCCGTTGCTCGATAGAAATTTTCTATCGTTCGCGGTCACCAGCCTTGTCTAGCCTAGCGGCGGGCGCGGAAATCGTCCGCCAGCGCCATTGCCTCGTCCAACAGCGCCGAGACCAGTGGCGTGTGCGGTTCGCGCCGTGCCGCCACCAGCCCGACGGTGTGGCTGGCATCCGGCTCGACGATCGGGATAGCCCGGATCGGCTCGGAAAAGCCGAACGTTTCCGCAAGGTTAAGCGGCATGATGGACGACCATTTGCCGGTGCGGATATGCGAAAACAGCACGATCATCGAGTTGGATTCCAATGTCGGCCGCACCTGCACGCCGGCTTCGGCCAGATGCTGGTCGATGATGCGGCGGTTCTGCATGTCGGGCGTCAGCAGGCAGAGCGGCAGCTGACTGAGTTCCGCCCATGTCACTTTGTCGCGGTCGAAATAGGGGTTCCCGACGGCGGTGATCAGCTGGTAGCGCTCGTCGTAGAGCGGCACGCTGGTGACGCGTCCGAGCGGCTCGTTGTCGAGATAGGTGATACCGGCGTCGATGTCGAAATTGCCGAGCAGCGACAGCACCTCGATCGAGGTCCGCGACAGCACCGAGAAGGTGACGCCGGGGTGCTTTGCCCGAAACGGCGTCGTCAGTCGCGCCACCATGGCCAGCGCCGTCGGGATCGCGGCGATGCGGATGCGCCCTGACAGGCCGTGGCGTGCCGCCCGCATCTCCTCGCGCATGGTCCTGCTGTCGCCGACGATGCGGCGCGCCCACACCAACACCTGCTTGCCTTCCGGCGTCAATCCCTGGAAGCGCGAGCCGCGCAGCACCAGCATCACGCCGAGCTGGCCTTCCAGCTGCTTGATGCCGGCCGAAAGCGTCGGTTGGGTGACGCCGCACACCTCCGCCGCCCGGCCGAAATGTTCTTCCCTGGCAAGTGCTATGAAGAATTCCAGCTTATCGATCATGCCGTCGGGAGCCTGTCACGGACGCTGTGTCCGATTGTAGCGCGCAACGTCGTGGAAATCGCCTTCGGCCGCAAGCCGCCTGTCTAAATCGTCCGCATCCACATCTTTCAGCCGGCTTACTGTTTCCCGCGATGGAATGCGGCGCTATGTGAATGAGACGGGGTCGTGGACTGGACACGACGGGAGACCGAACATGCTGGGCTGGTTCCGCAAGCTTTTGCCGCGCGAAGATCGCTTCTTCGACCTGTTCGAGCGGCATTCCCGCACCGTGGTCGGTGGCGCCGAGGCACTGCAGCAGCTTTTGCAGGGCAACGACATCGACCGCTGGTGTCAGACGATCATCGATCTCGAGGACGAAGCCGATCAGATCACCGCGGAAGTGCTGCTGGCCGTGCGCCGCTCCTTCATCACGCCCTTCGACCGCGGCGACATCAAGGACCTGATCCAGTCGATGGATGATGCCATCGACATGATGCACAAGACCGTCAAGACGGTAAAGCTGTTCGAAAAGAAGGAATTCGACCCGCTGATGCAGGAAATGGGGGGCGTCATCGTCGAGGCCGCCAAGTTGGTGGCCGAGGCGATCCCGCTTCTCGGCAAGGTCGGGGCGCACACGGTGCGCCTCAACGCCATCGCCGAGGAAGTCATGCGCGCCGAAGGCCGGGCCGACGACCTGCACGAACAGGGCCTGAAGGACCTGTTCAAGCGGCACGGCCGCAGCGATCCTATGGCCTATCTGATCGGCAGCGAGATCTACGGCCAGCTGGAAAAGGTGGTCGACCGCTTCGAGGACGTCGCCAACGAAATCAGCGGCATCGTCATCGAGAACGTATAGTGGAAGCCGCGATAGCCTTTCCGGTGCTGGTCGGCCTTGTCGTCGTCGCGCTGTTCTTCGATTTCCTCAACGGCCTGCACGATGCCGCCAACTCTATCGCCACCATCGTCTCCACCCGGGTGCTGCGGCCGCATTATGCGGTGTTCTGGGCGGCCTTCTTCAATTTCATCGCCTTCATGTTCTTCGGTCTCCACGTGGCGGAGACGCTGGGAACCGGCATCATCGACGCCAGCATCGTCACGCCGGCAGTGATCTTTGCAGCACTTGTCGGCGCCATCGTCTGGAATATCGTCA
Source organism: Mesorhizobium sp. M0698 (assembly GCF_040320455.1). Lineage (NCBI taxonomy): Bacteria > Pseudomonadati > Pseudomonadota > Alphaproteobacteria > Hyphomicrobiales > Phyllobacteriaceae > Mesorhizobium > Mesorhizobium sp. M0698. Next base: position 496,285 of record NZ_JAMYPQ010000003.1, read on the forward strand.
CCTGGCTCGTCGGCATCCCGTCCAGCAGCTCGCACGCTCTGATCGGCGGTTTGGTTGGCGCCGGCGTTGCCAAGGCAGGCACCGGCGCCATCGTCTGGACCGGGTTGGGCAAAACGACGGCGGCCATCGTGCTATCGCCGGCGGCAGGTTTTCTGCTGGCGCTCGTCCTGATCCTCGCGGTCTCCTGGCTGTTCGTGCGGCGGACGCCGTTCGCCGTCGACAGCACCTTCCGCGTCATGCAGTTCTTTTCCGCCTCGCTCTATTCGCTCGGCCATGGCGGCAACGACGCGCAGAAGACTATGGGCATCATCGCCGTGCTGCTCTATTCGCAAGGCATGCTCGGCGCGAATTTTTACGTGCCGCTGTGGGTCGTCATCACCTGTCAGTCGGCGCTGGCGCTGGGCACGTTGCTCGGCGGCTGGCGCATCGTCCACACGATGGGCTCGAAGATCACCCGGCTGAACCCGATGCAGGGTTTCTGCGCCGAGACCGGCGGAGCGATCACCCTGTTCGCCGCCACCTGGCTCGGTATTCCTGTATCGACCACGCACACGATCACCGGCGCCATCATCGGCGTCGGCGCCGCCCGCCGCGTCTCCGCCGTTCGCTGGGGCATTGCCGGTAACATCGTGGTGGCATGGATCGTCACCCTGCCGGCAACCGCGGCGATCGCGGCTCTCACCTACCTCGCGGTCGGCCTGGCATGGTGACAGCACCGTAGCACTGCGCGGCAGGCGATGCGCCGTATCTACCTATCCACAAGGTTCAGGATGTTGCCGTCCGGATCCTTGAACCATGCGACCTTCATGCCCTGACCGACATGAACATCGCCCTCCAGCGTCAGGCCTGGCATGTCGTAATGCTCGAAGGTCACGCCCTTCGATTTCAATGCCTCAACGATCTTGCCGAGTTCGTCGCCGACCGTCCATGTCACAGCCGTCGCCTTGTTGGTCCCAGCGAAGTTCGAACGGTAGACGTTGATGCTGGTGTCGCCGCTTTTATAGACGATCAGTTCGCCACCTTCATTGTGCACCTCTTTCAGGCCAAGGACCCCTTCGTAGAATGCCTTGGCCTTGGCCAGGTCCTTCACGGCGAGATTGGCCGTCGCGTTGCTGTTTGCGAGCATGATTCGTCTCCTTCCCTGGCTGTCATTCCATGCTCATGAAATAGGCTGCGTTGACGATTTGGCGACGGCTGCTCCCACTGGAAATGCCGTCATATGCTCGCTGCCTCCCCGATACGCCGCTGCAATTGGTGGTCCATCGCTTGGTTCTGTTCCGGAACTGCATTATCTGGAGCGGAAAAGTAGAGGAAAAACTCATGCCCGCCGCCAATGAAAACGTGACCAAGGAAATCGTTATCGAGCGCCTGAAGACGGTCAATGGGCCGGATTTCACCGGCAATATCGTCGACCTCGGCCTGGTTTCCGAGATTTTCATTGCCGATGCCAAGGTGTTCTTTTCGATCACCGTTCCCGCTGCCCGTGCCCAGGAGATGGAACCGCTGCGTGCGGCGGCCGAACGTGTCGTCAAGGCGATCCCCGGTGTTGCCGGCGCCGTGGTCGCGTTGACGGCGGAAAAGAAGGGCGGCGGCATGGAGGCGCCGGTTCCGCAAAGACCGGCTCAGAGGCCCGCTCCGCCGACCGCACCTGCGCGTCCCGCGCCGCAGGCGCCCGCCTCGCACAGCCAGGGCAAGCGCGGCGTACCCGGCATCGAAGCGATCATCGCCGTCGCTTCCGGCAAGGGCGGCGTCGGCAAGTCGACCACCGCCGTCAATATCGCCCTTGGGCTTGCCGCCAACGGGCTGCGGGTCGGGGTGCTCGATGCCGACATTTATGGCCCTTCCATGCCGCGTCTGCTCAACATTCGTGGCAGGCCGCAGACCGTCGACGGCAAGATCCTGAAGCCGATGCAGAATTATGGCCTCAAGGTCATGTCGATGGGCTTCCTCGTCGATGAGGAGACGCCGATGATCTGGCGCGGGCCGATGGTGATGTCGGCATTGACGCAGATGCTGCGCGAGGTCGAATGGGGACCGCTTGATGTGCTCGTCGTCGACATGCCGCCCGGCACCGGCGACGCCCAGCTGACCATGGCCCAACAGGTGCCGCTGGCCGGCGCCGTCATCGTCTCGACGCCACAGGACCTGGCCCTGATCGATGCGCGCAAAGGCCTAAACATGTTCAGGAAGGTCGACGTGCCGCTATTGGGTATCGTCGAAAACATGAGCTATTTTCTCGCCCCCGATACGGGAAAACGCTACGACATCTTCGGCCATGGCGGCGCCCGCCGCGAGGCCGAGCGTCTCGGCGTCACCTTCCTTGGCGAAGTGCCGCTCGAGATGGGCATCCGCGAAAGCTCCGATGCCGGCACGCCGGTGGTGGTCTCCAAGCCGGATGGCGCTGAGGCGAAAATCTATCGCGACATCGCCGCCAAGGTCTGGGACCGCGTCAATGAAGAGCGCGGCGCGGCCGAGGCTGCAGTGCCGAGCATCGTATTCGAGTGATACGGATGTCCCTCCCCCAAGTGGTACCCTTGAGGGGAGGGTGGCCGGAAGGGCCGGGTGGGTTCGCGGCGACGCGCTCCAACTCTCCGGGATAGCGGGCTGACAAACCACGATCCCGTCTAGCGCGGAGGCAGATGTATGTCTTTCGTACCAAAGAGCGGATTCGGATGGCGCGTGCCCCTTGCCTGCTCCCGCGCGTTGTCATATCGATTTGTCATACAAATACGGAGACCACGATGGCAGGCGCCCCCACCCACAAGAAAAAATTTCGCTCGCAGGAGTGGTTCGACAATCCCGACAATCCGGGCATGACGGCACTCTATCTGGAGCGCTACCTGAATTACGGGCTGACGCGGGCCGAACTGATGTCCGGCAAGCCGCTGATCGGCATCGCCCAGACCGGCTCCGACCTGTCGCCCTGCAACCGCCATCACATCGAACTGGCCAAGCGCGTGCGCGAAGGCATCGTCTCGATGGGTGGCATCCCTTTCGAGTTCCCTTGCCACCCGATCCAGGAGACCGGCAAGCGGCCGACTGCTGCACTTGACCGCAACCTTGCCTATCTCAGCCTGGTAGAGGTGCTTTACGGCTATCCGCTCGACGGCGTGGTGCTCACCATCGGCTGCGACAAGACGACGCCGGCCATGCTGATGGCCGCGGCCACCGTCAACATTCCGGCTATCGCGCTTTCGGTCGGCCCGATGCTCAACGGCTGGCACAAGGGCAAGCGCACCGGCTCCGGCACCATCGTCTGGGAATCGCGCCAGCGCCTGTCGGCCGGCGAGATTGGCTATGACGAGTTCATGGATATCGTTGCCTCCTCGGCGCCGTCGACCGGCTATTGCAACACGATGGGTACCGCCACCACGATGAATTCGCTGGCCGAGGCGCTCGGCATGCAATTGCCGGGCTCGGCCGCTATCCCCGCCCCCTATCGCGAGCGCGGCCAGATCGCCTACGAGACCGGAAAGCGCATCGTCGACATGGTGCATGAGGATCTGAAGCCCTCCGACATCATGACCCGTAAGGCCTTCGAGAACGCCATCGTCGTCAACTCGGCGATCGGCGGCTCGACCAATGCGCCGATCCACCTCAACGCCATCGCCCGCCATCTCGGCGTTTCGCTCGACAATGACGATTGGCAGAAGGTCGGCCTCAACATACCGCTCATCGTCAATCTGCAGCCGACGGGCGAATATCTCGGCGAGGACTATCACCATGCCGGCGGCGTGCCGGCCGTGGTCGCCGAACTGATGAAGGGCGGCCTGCTGCCCTATCCGGAAGCCATGACAGCTAACGGCAAGACCATCGGCGACAATTGCAGCGGCGCCGTCAACGAGAACTTCGACGTCATCCGCACGGTTGCCGAGCCGCTGAAAGCCAATGCCGGCTTCATCAATCTCAAGGGCAATCTGTTCGATTCGGCGATCATGAAGACCAGCGGCATCTCGCCCGAATTCCGCGAGCGCTATCTGTCGAACCCGAAGGACCCCGAAGCCTTCGAGGGCAACGCCATGGTGTTCGACGGGCCCGAGGACTACCACGCCCGCATCGACGATCCGGCACAGGGCATCGACGAGCACACCATCCTGTTCATGCGCGGCGCCGGCCCGATCGGCTATCCCGGCGGCGCCGAAGTCGTCAACATGCAGCCGCCGGCCTATCTGATCAAAAAGGGCATCCACGCGCTGGCCTGTATCGGCGACGGCCGCCAGTCGGGCACGTCGGGTTCGCCCTCGATCCTCAACGCCTCGCCGGAAGCCGCCATCGGCGGCGGGCTGGCGCTGCTGAAGACCGGTGACCGCGTCCGCGTCGATCTGCGCAAGGGCACCGCCGACATCCTCGTCAGCGACGACGAGATCACGCGGCGGCGCGCCGAGCTGCAGAACAATGGCGGCTATCACTATCCCATGCACCAGACGCCGTGGCAGGAGATCCAGCGTGGCATGGTCGACCAGTTTTCCGAAGGCATGGTGCTGAAGCCGGCGGTGAAATACCAGGATGTGGCGCATACAAGCGGCGTACCGAGGGACAATCACTGACACCAGGGTTCCGTCGCACGAGCCAGCCGCCGGTGCAGGCAATTTGCCGAGGTCAGCGCCAGGAGGGGTAGGGGTGGGGGTACATCGTAGAGCGAAAGCCTCGGCTTTCCACCTGCGATAGCCTGCCGTTAATGGGCAGAAATGCCCGGCACAGGGTTGGACGCGGTCATTTGTCAACAGCGATTGCTCCCGCGAGAACGGCAATGCTTGACAAGCGAGCGCGACAAATCCACGATCATCGCAAGGGGTTAATCGCGACGACCCCGTGAGGCGTCAGCCCAATGTTCGCGTCCAAGCTTCTCTTTCAAGGAGGTGGACGCCATGCCGTCGACAACAACCATCACCGTACCGCAACTGTCCCGTCTGATTGGGCTGCCGGGTGCACCCGCGATCATCGATGTCCGCATCGACGATGACTACAACGCCGACCCGCGACTGCTGCCGGGGTCGGATCGTCGTGATTTCAGGAGTGTCTCGAACTGGGCTGCCGACTTCGCCGGCAGGCAAGTGATAGTTGTCTGTCAACAGGGAAAAAAGCTCTCGCAAGGCGTGGCCGCATGGCTACGGCAGGAGGGCGTTGCCGCCGAATCGCTCGATGGCGGGTTTGAAGCATGGCGCGATGCCAAAGGCCTTCTTGTTCACGCCGACAAGATACCGCCCGCCGATGCCAAGGGCCGCACCGTTTGGGTAACGCGTACGCGCCCGAAGGTCGATCGCATCGCCTGCCCCTGGCTGATCCGGCGCTTCATCGATCCTCACGCGGTCTTTCTCTTCGTCGAGCCGGCCGAAGTGGCGGCCGTCGCCGATCGCTTTCAGGCCATCCCTTTCGACATCGAGAACGTGTTCTGGAGCCACCGCGGCGAACGCTGCACCTTCGACACCATGATCGAGGAGTTCGGGCTCAAATCCGAAGCGCTCGATCGCCTGGCCACGATCATACGCGCTGCCGATACTGCGAGCCTCGATCTTGTTCCACAGGCGGCCGGGTTCCTGGCCGCCTCGCTTGGCCTGTCACGGATGTTTCGCGACGATCTAGAGCAGCTCGAGGCCGGCATGCTGCTTTACGATGCGTTCTTCCGCTGGTGCCGCGATGCAACCGAGGAGACGCATAACTGGCCGGTCGCCGGCGCAGTCAGTCTCGGCGCAGGCAAACCATCGTGAGCGCCGTCCTTTCGAAAAAGCCGGCGGAGATCCAGGAGCCCGCTGTGCCGAGCTTCCGGCAGGCCGTGAAGGTCTGGGCGAAAATCGGCGTGCTCAGCTTTGGCGGCCCGGCCGGGCAGATCGCGCTCATGCACAAGGAACTGGTCGAGGAACGGCGCTGGATCGGCGAACAGCGCTTTCTGCATGCGTTGAATTACTGCATGCTGCTCCCTGGCCCCGAGGCCCAGCAACTCGCCATCTATATCGGCTGGTTGCTGCACAAAACGGTCGGCGGCCTTGTTGCCGGCCTCCTCTTCGTCGTGCCGGGCGCGCTTGTCATGCTCGTCCTGAGCAGCCTCTATGCGCTCTATGGCGATGTACCACTCGTCGCGGCGCTGTTTTTCGGGGTCAAGGCGACCGTGCTCGCCATTGTCATCGAGGCGGTGATCCGGATCGGCAGACGCGCGCTGAAAAACCCGGTCATGGTGTCGATCGCACTCGCCGCCTTCATCGCCATCTACGCGTTGAACGTGCCGTTTCCGCTGATCGTGCTGCTTGCTGGGCTGGCAGGCTGGATCGGCAACCGTAGTGCGCCGGCAGTTTTTTCCGGCGCCTCGCATGGCAAGGGCGATGTTCCCGACATAAAGGGCGTGGTCGATCTGATGTTCGAGCGCGGTGAACTGACCCACGTCAGGCCGACACGATGGCACGCGCCGCGCACTTTGGCGATCTGGCTGCCGATCTGGCTGGGGCCTGTTCTGCTGGTCTGGGCTTTCACCGGCCCTGCCAGCGTTTGGACTCAAATCGGTGGCTTCTTCAGTGTCATGGCGGTCGTCACCTTCGGCGGCGCCTACGCAGCCCTTGCCTATGTCGCGCAGGCAGCGGTCGAGTACTTCGGCTGGCTGGCACCCGGTGAAATGGTCGACGGCCTCGGACTTGCCGAAACCACGCCGGGTCCGCTCATCCTGGTCTTGCAGTTCGTCGGCTTCGTTGCCGCGTTCCGCCAGCCGGGCTTGCTGGCGCCGCTACTTGCCGGACTGTTTGGCGGGCTGTTCACGCTGTGGGCGACGTTTACCCCATGTTTCCTATGGATATTCCTTGGGGCGCCTTACATCGAAGCGCTGCGCGGCAACAAGGCGCTGTCGGCGGCGCTCGGTGCGATCACCGCCGCCGTCGTCGGCGTCATCATGAATCTCGCTCTATGGTTCGGCTTGCACGTCATCTTCGGCGAAGTGCGCAATGTCGGGCTTGGAATGGACGTGCCGGTGCTTTCATCGATAGACTGGCGCGCTGCGCTGCTTTCCTGTGCCTCGATGATCGCCATTCTGAAGCTGAAGATCGGTATGCTGCCGACGCTTGCCGGATCGGCGCTGGCCGGTGTCTTGTTGCTGGCGGCAAGCGGGTAACGCTCAGCCGCCCATTCTGCCGCGCGGCAGCTTGATCATATCGCCGAAGCGGGCGCGCAATTTGTCGTCGACCGGCTTTGGCACATGGCGCGGGAAGCGTTCGGCAAGCACGCGTTTCTTCTCGATGATCGCCCGCTGCAGGATATCGGGCCTGCCTTTCTCATTCCATTCCTTCGGCGAAAAGCGGTCGCCGACGGCCGGATAGAAATATTCGGTCTGCATCAGCCGCAGCGTCTGCTCGTTGCCGAGATAATGGCCCGGGCCCTTCAGGCAGACATCGGCAATCGTGTCGATCGACAGCGACTCGTCCGTCACTTCGATGCCGCGCACGCAGCGCAGGCAGTGGCCGAGCATGTCGTTGTCGATGATCAGGCTCTCAAGGCAAAAGCCGAGCAGCGAGGCGTGCATGCCGGCCGATTCGTAAACCAGGTTGAGGCCGGCAAGACCGGCCATCACGTCGGTTATGCCCTTTTCGTAGCCGGACTGAATATCAGGCAGTTTCGAATCTGTCATGCCGGCGGCCGAACCGCCCGGCAGGTCGTAAAATTGCGCCATCTGCGCGCAGGCCGCGGTCAGCACCGCCTGCTCGGCCGAACCGCCCGACATGGCGCCGGTCCGGAGATCCGAGACAAACGGCCAAGTACCGAAAATCGCCGGATGGCCTGGCTTGATGGCGTTGACGTAGATGAGGCCGACGAGCACTTCGGCGACCGCCTGCACCACGGCGCCAGCAATCGCCGCCGGTGCCGTCGCACCCGCCTGTCCTGCCGACAGCAGCAGGATCGGAATGCCGCCCTCGACGCAGGCTTCGAGAACGCCACAGGCGTCCTCGGCAAACTTCATCGGCGGCACGACGAAGCAGTTCGAATTGGAGACGAAAGGCCGCGCGCGAAAATTCTCTTCGCCGCCCGCGATCGCATAGAGCATGTCGAGCGCCGGCTTGACGTTCTCACGCACGGTAAACGAGGTGCCGACATGCTTCGACGTGCCCATGACGCAGGCGTAGAGCGTGTTGAAATCCATATCGAGCGGGTCGGGAATGTCGCGCGGCACCATCGGCCGCTGGAAGAAATGGATGTTGTCGAGCCCTTCGACTAGGCGCGCGGCATCATAAATGTCCTGCAGCAGCGACTCGCGATACTCACGCTTTTCGACATCGACAAGATGCACCGCAGCACCGGCAGTGCCGTAGTGCACACGCTTGCCCTGGATCACCATGTCGTGCTTCGGATCCTGGCCGTGGAGGGTGAAATGCCGCGCCGCGTTCTTGATGGTGTCGAGCACAAGGCCGCGAGGAAAGCGCAGGCGGCCGTCCTCACTGAAGGTCGCGCCGGCTTTGGTCAGCGCCTCGATGCAGGAGGGGATGGCGTTGGCGAAGCCGACCGTCTCAAGAAGGGTAAGCACGGCCTCGTGGATACGTTCGCAATCGCTGCCGCTGAGCGGGCTGTAGCTTCCGCCTTCGAGGCCGGCACGCACCGGCTTGACGTCGTCGGCAAGCGGTGCCGCCCGCATGGCGCGGCGCGCCTCGCGCCCGCCGGACCGCCGCGAACGCTGGTCTGCGGACACGTCCTGCTTCTCATGGGCCATTGGCATGAAGGCACTCCAACTTTAGCTGCGGAGCGGGCGCGGCGGTTGGTCCACCATCGGCCTGCTTCGTCCCCTCTATACAGCGACTATGCCGCCGGCATTGGCACAGCCTATGTGCCAGCCGGTCCCGTCGCATATGCCAAGGAGCTAAAGAACCGGCGCCGCACTACATGCGCCAGGCTCCGGTCGGGGAAGGGAGATCAGGCCGCTGCCGGCCTGCGTCCAGCTGCCGTCGCCAGTTCGCGGATGCCGGGTTCGATGTGCTGCAACGCGATCGAGGAAATGCCCAAGCGCATGAAACGCGATGGCTTTTCGGTGCGGTCGAAGAAGCGGTCGCCAGGCTCGATGATGACGCTGCGCGAGGCCGCGGCCTCCGCCAGCCCGCGCGAATCGGTGCCGCGCGGCCCCTCGAGCCAGAGCGACGTGCCGCCGGCCGAATCGGTCGAGCGCCACTCCGGCAGGAAGGCGGAAATCGCATGGACCAGACGCTTGCGCCTCTCGTCGAAGGCGCTCGACAGCCGCCGCACCAGCGCCTCGTGATGGCCGAGCGACAGGAACAATGCGACGGCGCGCTGGTTGTTCGCCGGCGGATGGCGCAGCATGAAGCGGCGTAGCGCCCGAAGCTCGGAGATCAGCCCGGCCGAGGCGACGATGTAGCCGAGCCTGAGGCCGGGAGCCAGCGTCTTCGACATCGAGCCGACATAGACGACGCGGCCGGAGCGATCGAGGCTCTTCAGCGCCTGCTGCGGCGCCTCGTCCAGGAGCTGGCTGTCATATCCGTCCTCGATGATGATCTGGTTGTGCCGGTTGGCGCGCGCCAAAAGCTCCTGCCGCCGCTCTGCCGACAGCGGCACCATGGTCGGGCAATGGTGGCTGGGCGTGACGAAGACGAAGCCGGAATCATTGGGAATGGCCGAGGTTACGATGCCGGAGTGGTCAACCGGAACCGGCTGGATCTCGGCGCCGGCCAGCCGGAAGATCGAACGTGCATCGGGATAGCCCGGGTCCTCCATCGCCACCTTGGAGCCCTTGGTCATCAACAGCGTCGCCAGCATGTAAAGCGCGTTCTGCGCGCCCAACGTCACGATGATCTCGTCGGGATTGGCGAAGATGCCGCGTCGCGGCAGCAGCCGTGCCTGGATCTGCTCGATCAGGAGCGGATCGTCGCGGTCGACCATGTCGGATGCCCAGTTGCGGATTTCGAGCACCGCCAACGCCATGCGGTTGCACTCGCGCCATTCGGCGGTCGGGAACAGCGCCGGGTCGAATTGGCCATAGACGAAGGGGTATGACGACTTGATCCAGTTGTCGTGCTTGGCCGGCGGCGGCATGTCGCTCGCCGCGATCTGCCGACGCGCCTTCCAGTCGATCTCGTTGGCCTGGTCGGGCGCCTTCTGATGCGGCTTGGCCGGCGTCGCCAGCACTTCGGGATTGACGAAATGGCCGCGGCGCTCGCGCGCCACCAGGAAGCCTTGGTCGACCAGCTGCTGGAAAGCCAGCACCACGGTGCCGCGCGCCACGCCGAGTTTTTCGGCAAGAATCCGGCAGGACGGAAGCGGCATGGAAGCCGCGATCTGCCGGTCGAGGATGGCGGCGACGATCGCCTGGCGGATCTGCGCCTGCAGGGTCTGACCGGATTCCGCCGAAATCCGGAACAGGCCGGACCATATGGCCGTGTCGTTTCGCTGTGGCATGGGAGATGTTCCTCGATGGCCAGCTTTTTTCACTTGGCTGGACCAGTCGAATGTACCGGTGGCACAAGGTGTTGCGCCAATCAATTTTTCTGATCGCTGGGATTTATGCCAGTGATCCTTTGAGCCGGCCCACGCTGCGCTGCGGCATCGCTGCGCATTGAAACAGATGGAATTCGACCCGATAGTTTGCCGCGACGACACGCGCCGGAAACATCCGGCCTGATAAGATGCATCTCAAGAGACCGGAGCGAAGCAGTGGATCAATCGTCCTTTCAAAAGCAGCTCGACGCATTGCGCGATCATCGTGCGGCCAAATCGGGCTCGATGCGCGAGGCTTTCGCTGCCGATCCGCAGCGCTTCGAGAAATTCTCCGCCAGTGACGGCGACCTGCTGCTCGACTGGTCGAAATGCGCGGTCGATGCGCGGACTATGGAGTTGCTGGAGAAGCTGGCTGAGGCCGCTGACCTCGAAGGCCGGCGCGACGCGATGTTTGCCGGCAAGAAGATCAACGTCACTGAAGGCCGTGCCGTGCTGCACACGGCGCTGCGCAACCTGACCGGCAAGGGCATCGTGCTCGACGGCCAGGACGTGAAGGCGGAAGTCCTTGCCGTACTCGACGCGATGGGTGCCTTCGCCGACGCGGTGCGTTCCGGCAAGGCGGCCGGCGCGACCGGCAAGAAGATCACCGATATCGTCAACATCGGCATCGGCGGCTCCGATCTCGGCCCGGCCATGGCGACGCTGGCGCTGGCGCCCTATCATGACGGGCCGCGCGCGCATTACGTATCCAATATCGACGGTGCCCATATCCACGACACGCTGAAGGGTCTTTCCGCCGAAACCACCCTGTTCATCATCGCCTCCAAGACCTTCACCACGGTCGAGACGATGACCAATGCCGAAACCGCGCGCAGATGGGTCGAGAAGGCGCTCGGCAAGGAAGCGGTCGGCAAGCATTTCGCCGCCGTCTCGACGGCGCTCGACCTGGTCGCCAAATTCGGCATCGCGCCCGATCGCGTCTTCGGCTTCTGGGACTGGGTCGGCGGCCGCTATTCCGTCTGGGGTGCGATTGGTCTGCCGGTGATGATCGCCATCGGCCCGAAGGATTTTCGCGCCTTTCTCGACGGCGCCCATGAGATGGACGAGCATTTCCGCACCGCGCCGCTGGCGAAGAACCTGCCGGCGCTGATGGGGCTGATTGGCTGGTGGCACCGCGTGATCTGCAAATACCCCGCTCGCGCCGTCATCCCCTACGATCAGCGTCTGTCCAGGCTACCGGCCTATCTGCAGCAGCTCGACATGGAATCGAACGGCAAGAGCGTCACCCTGGACGGCGGCGCTGTAACGACGCCGACCGGCCCGCTGGTCTGGGGCGAGCCCGGCACCAATGGCCAGCATGCCTTCTTCCAACTTCTGCATCAGGGCACCGATTTCATTCCGGTCGAATTCCTTGCCGCTGCCGTCGGCCACGAGCCGGAACTGAAGCATCACCACGACCGTCTGCTTGCCAATTGCCTGGCGCAGTCGGAAGCCTTCATGAAGGGCCGCACGCTTGAGGAAGCCCGAGCGCAGATGCTGGCGAAAGGCATGAAGCCGGCCGATGTCGACAGGATTGCTCCGCACCGTGTCTTCTCCGGCGATCGCCCCTCAGTGACGATCCTCTACAGGAAACTCGACCCCCACACGTTCGGACGGCTGATTGCGCTTTACGAACACCGCGTCTTCGTCGAAGGCACGCTGTTCAACATCAACTCCTTCGACCAATGGGGCGTCGAACTCGGCAAGGAACTGGCGACCGGGCTGCTGCCCGTCGTTGAAGGCAAGGAGAACGCCGCAAATCGGGATGCCTCGACTGCCGGACTGGTGGAATACATTCACCGCTTGCGCGGCCTGGAGTGAAAAGCTTGGCGGACATCAAGGGAATATTGTTCGACAAGGACGGCACGCTCGTAGATTTCAACGCGACATGGCTGGGCATCGCCGACTTCATGGCGATGGATGCGGCCGAAGGCGATCGCTGGAGGGCAGACAGGCTGCTTGCGGCGGCGGGCTTCGACTTCGCCAACAAGCGCTTCAAGCCGGATTCAATTTTTGCCTCCGGCACCAACATGGACGTCGTCGAGCTGTGGTTTCCACGGCTGTCCGACGAGGACCAGATGCTTGCCGTCGCCCGCTTCAACGCCATCACTTCGGCGCAGGGATCGGCAATGGCGGTGGCGCTGCCGGGTGTGGTCGAGACGCTTGGCCTGCTTCACAGAAAATCCTACCGGCTTGGCGTCGCCACCAACGACTCGACCAGCGGCGCGGAAAAGACCTTGGTCACTCTGGGCGTCGCGCAGCTTTTCGAAGCCGCCTATGGTTACGACGCGGTGGCCAATCCAAAACCGGCGCCGGATACGATCCTTGCCTTCTCGGACCTGACAGGGCTCAGGCCGGCGGCGATCGCAATGGTCGGCGACAATCGTCACGATCTGGAGATGGCGCGCGCCGGCGGCTGCGGCCTGGCGATCGGCGTGCTGTCCGGCACCGGCACACGGGAATCGCTGTCGCAGATCGCCGACGTCATCCTGGATTCGGTTGCCGATCTGCCCGATTTTCTTGCGGCGCGGGTCAGCGAGACAGTCTAGACTCGCAGCTAGCTGGTCCGAACGAGAACACGCCGCTCGGTTTCATCGCCGCATTCCTGCCTTCGCCGACATCCGGCACCTCGTATTCGGCCAGCAGGCGAAGCCGCGAGCGGGGCAGATAGGCGCGGCCCGGATCGCCGATCAGCACGGCGATACCGGCTGCAAGGCAGCGGTCGAGGAAAGAAAGGGCCCGGCCGGCAAGATCATGGGCGTAAAACAGGTCGCCGACCACCACGACATCCACCGGTGGCGGCGGACCGCTGGTGATGTCTTCGCCAATGATCATGATAGCGACGCCGTTCGCAGTCGCGTTGAGGCCGAGCGCAACCACACCATTGCGATCGATCTCGGCCGCGACGACCGCGCTTGCCCCGGCTTTTGCCGCTGCAATGCCGACGAGACCCGAACCGGCGCCGAGGTCGAGCACGCGATGGCCGGCCACGGTCTCCGGCCGGTCGAATATGTAGCGGGCGAGCACCGCGCCGCCGGCCCAGACATAGGCCCAGTACGGTGGCTCCGGTTCAGGTCCGTCTTCTTCGGTCGCATGTTGGTTCCATTCGAGAAGCCGCCTGAGCCCGCTTCCCGGATGGGCGGTGTAAAGCCGAATTTCGGGAAGCGCGGGCACGGGGGCGATCCGCATGTTCGCCCGGATGAACTCTGCCGGGTCTGGGCGCGAACCTATACTCACGGCGTTGGCGCCGGCGATGCAATCGCTCAAGCTGCGCCTAGCCCCGCAACGCCCGTCGCAGGATCTTGCCGACCGGTGTCTTCGGCAGCTCGGTGCGGAACTCAATATACCTGGGACGCTTGTAGCCGGTCAGGTTCTCGCGGCAATAAGCCGTCAGCATGTCGGCGGTCAGTGCCGGGTCCTTCTTAACGACGAACAGCTTCGGCACTTCACCCGAATGCTCGTCCGGCACGCCGATCGCCGCCACTTCGAGTACGCCTGGATGCTGCGCCACCACTTCCTCGAGTTCGTTCGGATAGACGTTGAAGCCGGAAACCAGGATCATGTCCTTCTTGCGGTCGACGATCTTGGTGTAGCCAAGCTCGTCCATGAAGCCCATGTCGCCCGATTTGAAGAAGCCGTCCTCGGTCATCACCTTGGCGGTCTCGTCCGGCCGGTTCCAGTAGCCGGCCATCACCTGCGGTCCGCGGATGCAGATTTCGCCGACTTCGCCGAGCGGCAAATTGTTGCCGTCGTCGTCGCGGATGGCGATCTCGGTCGAGGGCAGCGGCAGGCCGATCGTGCCGGTGTAAACGCCGTCGCTGAATTTGTTGATGGTTGCCCCCGGCGAGGTCTCGGTGAGCCCGTAGGCCTCGCTGATCGGGCAGCCGGTCAGCGCCTTCCAGCGTTCGGCGATGGCCCTCTGCACCGGCATGCCGCCACCCAGCGTCAGGATCAGCGGCTTGAAATCGAGCTTGCGAAAATCCTCATTATTGAGCAGCGCATTGAACAGCGTGTTGAGGCCCGGAAAGATGTGGATCGGGTATTTCTGCAGCTCCTTGACGAAGCCGGGAATGTCGCGCGGATTGGGGATGAGGACATTCTGCGCGCCTTGCTGCATGCCTACCAGCACATTCGCCGTCAGCGCAAAAATGTGATAGAGCGGCAGCGCGCAGAGGAAGTTCAGATGCGCCGGCTTCGGCTTGGCGGCAAAAGCGTCTTCGGCCCACAGCGCGTTCTGCGCGACGTTCGCCAAAATGTTGCTGTGCAAAAGCATCGCGCCCTTGGAGATGCCGGTCGTGCCGCCCGTGTATTGCAGGAAGGCGATGTCGTCGGCCGCGACCTTTGCGGGCCTGAAGGCCATGCCGGTGCCGGCCTTCAGCGCGGCGTTGAACTTGACATGGCCGGGCAGCGACCATGCCGGCACCATCTTCTTGACGCGGCGTACAACGAAGTTGACGATCGTTCCCTTGAGCCCGCCGAGCATGTCGCCCATCGAGGCGACCACGACATGCTTGACCGCGGTCCTGGCGATCACCGCCTGCAGGGTGCAGGCAAAATTTTCGAGGATGACAATGGCTTGAGCGCCGGAATCCTTGAGCTGGTGCTCCAGCTCGCGCGGCGTGTAGAGCGGATTGATGTTGACCACGACATAGCCGGCGCGAAGCACTGCCATAATCGCCACCGGATATTGCAGCACATTCGGCATCATCAGGGCGACGCGCGCGCCCTTCTGCAGCCCCGTTGATTGCAGATAGGCGCCGAAGGCGGCCGACTGTCGCTCGAGGTCGGCATAGGTGATCGATTTGCCCATGCAGACGAAGGCCGGCCGATTCGCAAACTGCTTGCACACGGCGACGAGAAAGTCGCCGATCGAGCTGGAGGGCAGGTCGCCAATCTCGGCCGGCACGATCTTTGGGTAACTCTGGAGCCACGGTTTTTCAGGCAGGCCAGCGGCCAGTGCGGTGATCGCCCTCGGTAATCTCTTGGCCGGACCTGCCGGCGGTCGTGGCGCTGTCGGCACTGCCTTCGCCGCCGGCTTGGCGGCAGAGTTTGCAGCAGGCGCAGTCTTGCCGGTTGCCGGTTTAGCAGCCGTTCCAGCCGTGGTCTTCGCCGCCGGCTTCGCGCTTGCCTTCGCGGTAGCCGTCGGCTTGGCGGCGGCCGCTTTTGACTTGACCGCTTTCGATGTTGCCTCGGCCTTTGCTTTCGCCGCGTTGGTTGTCTTTGCCGGTTTTGCCACCTGTCGCTCCCTCAATCGTTCTTATTGTTTCGGCATGCTTGCGCGCCACCACCACCCTGATCAACAAAGATATCCCACGCTTGCCGCAATGTCCGGAACCTGGGAAAATCCGGCACGCTGCCCATCTATCTATGTATTGCCACAAGCGGCCGTGCAAGCCTCGCTACCTGGAGTGCGGTAAGACTTGCCGTCAAACCTCTTGGCCGGGACCGGTTTTCGGACGCGCATCGCTTGAACCGGACGGCTCGATTCCCCGATTGGCGGCATTGCCGATCAACAAAAAATTGAAGTCGCTAATAATGTCGTGATCTGCGGATTCGGCTGGTTTTTTCCACAATTCGCCGCATGCCGGAATTTTTTTCTGCTTCCCGTGGGTTAGGCAAACAAGCAGTTCCAAAGCTAGAAAAACGGTGCTTATATGCGGCCTTCGCGAGCCTGACAGAGGGGCTTGGAAGAACATCAGGGAGTGCTCAATGAAAAAGAAACTGACTTTTGCAGCCGCGTTGCTGGCTGCAAGCGTCCTCGGCGGCGTGGCCAATGCAAAACAACTGGTCTATTGCTCGGAGGCATCGCCGGCCGGCTTCGACCCGTCGCCATGGAGCGGCGGCAACGACTTCGACGCTTCGTCGCGCACCATCTATTCGCGCCTGGTCGAGTTCGAGCATGGCAAGACCACCATCTCGCCCGGCCTGGCCGAGAGCTGGACGGTTTCCGACGACGGTCTCGAATACACCTTCAAGCTTCGCCCGGGTGTGAAATTCCAGACGACCGATTATTTCACGCCGACGCGCGACCTCAACGCCGACGACGTGATCTTTTCCTTCGAACGCCAGTGGAAGAAAGAAAGCCCGTGGTACAGCTATCTGGAAGGCACCGGCTGGGAATATTTCACCGGCATGGGCTTCCCCGATCTCCTGAAGGAAATCGTCAAGGTCGACGACCTGACGGTGAAATTCGTGCTGAACAAGCCTGAAGTCGCCTTCCTGCCGGACCTCGGCATGGATTTCGCCTCGATCGTTTCCAAGGAATATGCCGACCAGCTCGACAAGGCCGGCACCAGGCAGCAGTTCACCCAGAAGCCGGTCGGCACTGGTCCGTTCCAGTTCGTCGACTATCAGGTCGATGCGGTCGTGCGCTATGCAGCATGGGACGGCTACTATGGCGGCCGCCAGAAGATCGATGATCTGATCTTCGCCATCACGCCCGACCCCGCCGTGCGCGCGCAGAAGCTGAAGGCGGGCGAATGCGATATCATGTCATACCCGGCGCCGGCCGACATTGCCGGACTGCAGGCCGACGCGAACCTCAAGGTCGACGAGCAGGAAGGCCTGAACATCGGCTACATGGCTTACAACACGACGCAGCCGCCCTTCGACAAGGTCGAGGTCCGCAAGGCCCTCAACATGGCGGTAAACAAGAAGGCGATCATCGACGCGGTCTATCAGGGCGCCGGTGCGCCGGCCATCAACCCGATCCCGCCGACCATGTGGTCCTATAACAAGGACATCAAGGACGATCCCTATGATCCGGAGGCGGCCAAGAAGATGCTGGCCGATGCAGGCGTCAAGGATCTGTCGATGAAGATCTGGGCTATGCCGGTCAGCCGCCCCTACAACCCGAACGCCCAGCGCGTCGCCGAGTTGATCCAGGCCGACTATGCCGCCGTCGGGGTCAAGGCGGAGATCGTCAGTTACGAATGGACCGAGTATCGCCAGCGCGGCAAGGCTAAGGATCGCGATGGCGCCTTCCAACTGGGGTGGACCGGTGACAATGGCGATCCGGACAACTTCTTTTTCCTGCTCGGTTGCGATGCCATCGGCCAGTCCAATTATGCGATCTGGTGCAACCAGGAATTCGAAGCCCTGCTGAAAAAAGGCAAGGCGACGACGGACGTCGCTGAGCGCACCAAGATCTACGAGGAAGCTCAGGTGGTGTTCAAGCGTGAGGCTCCGTGGCTGACCATCGCCCACTCCAAGGTCTTCATGCCGATGAACAAGAAGGTGTCGGGCTTCGTTATGGACCCGCTCGGC
The DNA here is from genome assembly GCF_040320455.1 of Mesorhizobium sp. M0698. Lineage (NCBI taxonomy): Bacteria > Pseudomonadati > Pseudomonadota > Alphaproteobacteria > Hyphomicrobiales > Phyllobacteriaceae > Mesorhizobium > Mesorhizobium sp. M0698. Next base: position 514,003 of record NZ_JAMYPQ010000003.1, read on the forward strand.
ATTCATCGGTTTGACGGCGTCGACGTCACCGAATAAGTCCTGAGAAATTGAACGGCGGCGCTGGACTTCCCGCGCCGCCGTTCTATGAAGCAAGATGCTCCGTTATCTCCTCCACAAGCTCGCTTTGATCATCCCGACCGTGTTCGGCATATCGCTGGCGGCGTTCGCTTTCGTCCGGCTTCTGCCCGGCGATCCTATCCTGGCCCTGGCGGGCGAGCGCGGCGTCAGCCCCGAGCGCTACGCCCAGCTCATCGAGCAGTTTGGCTACAACCGGCCCTATGTCATCCAATACCTGGAATATATCGGCAGGGTTCTGACCGGCGATTTCGGCATATCCATTGCCACTAAGCGGCCAGTGCTCGGCGAATTCCAGGCGCTGTTTCCGGCCACGCTGGAACTGGCGACGGTGGCGTTGATCATCGCCGTCCTGCTTGGCATCCCCGCCGGCATTTTCGCCGCGGTCAAGCGCGGCTCCTGGTTCGACCAGGCGACGATGGGTGTCGCCCTGACCGGCTATTCGATGCCGATCTTCTGGTGGGGGCTGCTGCTCATTATCTTCTTCTCCGGCTATCTCGGCTGGACGCCGGTTTCCGGCCGTATCGGCCTGCAGTATTTCTTCAGGCCGACGACCGGGTTCATGCTCATCGACAGCCTGATCTCCGGCAGGAGCGGCGCTTTCAAATCTGCCGTCAGCCATTTGATCCTGCCGTCGATCGTGCTGGCGACGATCCCGCTTGCCGTCATAGCGCGCCAGACGCGCTCGGCGATGCTCGAGGTGCTGGGCGAGGACTATGTCCGCACCGCGCGCGCCAAGGGCCTGGCGCCGCGCCGCGTCATCGGTCTGCACGCTTTTCGCAACGCGCTGATCCCGGTAGTCACCACCATTGGACTGCAGGTCGGCACCTTGATGGCGGGCGCCATTCTGACCGAGACCATTTTTTCCTGGCCGGGCATCGGCAAATGGATGATCGATGCCATCGGCAAGCGCGACTATGTCGTCGTCCAGAGCGGATTGCTGATCATCGCGCTGATCGTCATGGCGGTGAACCTGATCGTCGACGTGCTCTACGCCGTCATCAATCCGCGCATCCGGGTGCAGTGAGATGACCGACGAATCCGCCGCCGAAGCTACCGCCGCCTCCATCCCGACAGGCGGCAGGCAACGGGCTTTCGCCGAGTTCTGGCACTACTTCTCGATGAACACCGGCGCGGTCATCGGCCTTGTCGTGTTTTCGGCGCTGGTGCTGGTGGCGATCTTTGCGCCGTTCGTCGCCCCACATTCGCCCGACGAGCAGTTTCGCGATGCGCTGCTGGCACCCCCTGCCTGGCAGGAAGGCGGCAAATCGATGTTCCTGCTCGGCACCGACGCGGTCGGCCGCGACATGCTTTCACGGTTGATCTTCGGGGCGCGTTTCTCGCTGTTCATCGGCCTGGTGGTCGTTGTCTTCTCGCTCACCAGCGGCATCGTGCTTGGCGTGCTCGCCGGCTATTTCCGCGGCTGGGTCGACACGCTGATCATGCGCATCATGGATATCATCCTGGCCTTCCCGTCGCTGCTTCTGGCGCTGGTGCTGGTGGCGATCCTTGGCCCCGGCCTTTTCAATGCCATGCTGGCGATCGCGCTGGTGCTGCAGCCGCATTTTGCGCGCCTCACCCGCGCCGCCGTGATGGCCGAAAAGAACCGCGAATATGTCATCTCCGCCAAGGTGGCTGGTGCCGGTCATCTTCGCTTGATGGTGAGGACGATCCTGCCGAACTGCCTGGCACCGCTGATCGTGCAGGCGACGTTGTCCTTCTCCAACGCTATTCTCGAGGCTGCGGCGCTCGGCTTCCTCGGTGTCGGTGCGCAGCCGCCGACGCCGGAATGGGGCACGATGCTCGCCTCGGCGCGCGAGTTCATCCTGCGCGCGCCTTGGGTGGTGACCTTCCCCGGCCTTGCTATTCTGATCACTGTGCTTGCCATCAATCTGATCGGCGATGGCTTGCGCGATGCTTTCGATCCCAAGCTGAAGAGGTCATAATCCAATGCCTCTTCTCGAGATCAAGAACCTGACCGTTTCCTTCGACACCGCCGCTGGACCATTCATGGCGGTACAAGGCATCGACCTGTCGGTCGAACCGCGCGAGGTGCTGGCGATCGTCGGCGAATCCGGTTCGGGCAAGTCGGTGGCGATGCTGGCGGTGATGGGGCTTTTGCCCAACACCGCGACGGTGAGGGCCGACCGCATGGCCTTCGACGGCATCGACCTGCTCAAGCTCGGCCCATCCGAGCGGCGCAAGATCGTCGGCAAGGACATTTCGATGATCTTCCAGGAGCCGGTCGCCAGCCTCAACCCGTGCTTCACCGTCGGCTTCCAGATCGAGGAGGTGCTGCGCTTCCATATGGGCATGGACCGCGCCCAGCGCCGGGCGCGTGCCATCGAATTGATGAAGTTGGTCGGCATCGCCGACCCCGAGGAACGGCTGGGCTCCTTCCCGCACCAGATGTCGGGTGGTCAGTGTCAGCGCGTCATGATCGCCATCGCCATCGCCTGCAATCCCAAGCTTTTGATCGCCGACGAGCCAACCACGGCGCTCGACGTCACCATCCAGAAGCAGATCCTCGATCTGCTGGTCGGCCTGCAGGCCAAATATGGCATGGGCCTGATCATGATCACCCACAATATGGGGGTGGTTGCCGAGACCGCCGACCGTGTCATCGTCCAGTACAAGGGCCGCAAGATGGAAGAGGCCGACGTGCTGTCGCTGTTCGAGTCCCCCAAGAGCAACTACACGCGCGCGCTCCTGTCGGCACTGCCCGAAAACGCCGTCGGCGACCGGTTGCCTACTGTTTCCGACATGCTGTTTGAGCCGGCCCCATCTGTAGTCGCAGCCCGGTCCGCAGGAGGAACCGCCTCATGAGCGTGACCGTAGTCGAAGGCAAGAACATCGTGCGCGACTATCATGTCGGTGGCGGGCTTTTCCGCCCCTCCCGTACGGTTCATGCGGTCAAGGGTGTTTCGTTCAGCGTCGACAAGGGCAAGACGCTGGCCATCGTCGGCGAGAGCGGCTGCGGCAAGTCAACACTCGCCCGCATCATCACCCTGATCGACCCGGCGACCTCCGGCGAGCTTTTCATCGACGGCAAGAAGGTAGACATCGGCAGGAACGGCCTGTCGAAGGAAATGCGCCGCAAGGTCCAGATCGTCTTCCAGAACCCTTATGGTTCGCTCAATCCACGCCAGAAGATCGGCGACGTGCTTGGCGAGCCGCTGCTCATCAATACCGACAGCACGGCCGACGAGCGGCGCGATCTTGCCATGAAGATGCTAAAGAAGGTCGGTCTCGGCCCCGAGCACTTTAATCGCTACCCGCATATGTTTTCGGGCGGCCAGCGCCAGCGGATCGCCATCGCCCGCGCGCTGATGCTCAACCCCAGCCTTCTGGTGCTGGACGAGCCGGTCTCGGCACTTGATCTTTCGGTGCAGGCGCAGGTGCTGAACCTGCTCGCCGACCTGCAGGACGAGTTTCAGCTAACCTATGTTTTCATCAGCCACGACCTGTCGGTGGTGCGCTACATCGCCGACGACGTGATGGTAATGTACTTCGGCGAAGCGGTCGAATACGGCTCGCGCGACGAGGTCTTCGCCGACCCCAAGCACAGCTACACCAGGACGCTGTTCGCGGCGACGCCGCGTGCCGACGTTGCCAGCATCAAGGCACGGTTGGCCAAGAAGAAGGCCGCCTGATCCGGCGAGGTTTGCCGGCCGGCTACCGCTTCTCGATCCCCGGAATGCCGGAGATCTGCTCGGCGAGAAAGTCGACCAGCAGCCGCACCCGGGCAATGCCCGCACGCTCCGGAACGATTAGCATGCTCAGCGGGACGGGAGGCGGAAAATAGCCCGGCAGGACCACTTCCAGCCGGTCGGCCGCCAGAAGATCATCGACAAGCCAGTGGTGGGCGGGTGCGATGCCGCGTCCGGCGACAAGGGCTTCGCGCGCAGCAAGCCCATGGTCGACCAGAAATCTGCCGCCAAAGGGCACCGCAAAGGTCTCGTCGCCCGGCCCCTGCAAGGTGAGCGTGTCGCTTCCCGCGATGTTCGACATCCGGATGCCTTCATGGCCAGGCAGATCCTGCGGGACAGCCGGTCTGCCCCGCGCCGCCAGATAGGCCGGCGCCGCCACCAGCAGACGCCGGGATTGCCCGAGCGCCCGCAGTTTCATTGAGCTGTCGGTGAGCGGGCCGAGGCGAAGCGCGATGTCGACGCCCTCCCGCACAAGGTTGATGCGCTCGTCGGTAAGGCTGAGATCGATGCCGATGTAGGGATAGCGGTCCTGAAAGGCGAAGATCAGCCGGCTGACATGTAAGACCCCGAGCGCCGCCGTGCAGGATATCCGGATCGTGCCGGCTGACGCGCCGCGCGTGCCCCGCGCCTCATCGCCGGCCTGCTCGACGAGGCGCAGGATCTGGACGCTGTCGGCATAGTAACGGCTGCCTTCATCGGTCATCGTGACGCGCCGGGTGGTCCTGCTGAGCAAGGGCACTCCGACGGCCTCCTCGAGTTCTCGCAAATGCCGTGTGACCGTCGACTGCCCAACTCCGAGCTCGCGCGCCACCGCCGAGAGGCTGCCGCGCTCGGCGACGCGAACGAAGGTGCGCATGCGCTCAAGGGTGACGTCCGATCTATCCATTATTCGGCATTATCTTATACATTTCCTACATATAGTGGATCAGCCCACAGCTGGCTACCTTTGGTGTCTATCGTCCTTCTTCGGAGTAGACCCATGAAAGTCCTGCTTGTTTTTGCTCATCCTGAACCGCGTTCGCTCAACGGCGCACTGCGTGACGTCGCCATCGGGGAACTTGAGGCCCAAGGCCATGAGGTGCGGGTGTCTGACCTCTACGCCGATGGCTGGAAAGCCGAGGTAGACCGTGCCGACTTTCCGTCGTGGCCGCCTGAAGCACGCTTCCTGCCGGCCGGCGCCTCCAAAAAAGCTTTTGCGAGCGGCACTCTGACCGAAGACGTCAAAGTGGAGATCGACAAGCTGCTATGGGCCGATACCCTGATCCTCCAGTTCCCGCTGTGGTGGTACGCCATGCCGGCGATCCTCAAGGGCTGGGTCGATCGCGTGTACGCCTACGGCTTCGCCTATGGCGTTGGCGAGCACAGCGACAAGCGGTGGGGTGATCGCTTTGGTGAGGGAACGCTCGCCGGCAAGCGCGCAATGCTGATCGTGACCACCGGCGGCTGGGAGGAGCATTATTCCGCCCGCGGCGTCAACGGCCCGATCGACGACCTGCTGTTCCCGATCAATCACGGGATTCTATACTATCCGGGCTACGACGTGCTTCCGCCGTTCGTGGTTTACAGGGTGGACCGTTTCGGGGAGGCGGATTTCGAGCCTGTCGCGGAGCGACTGCGCGAAAGGATGCGAACGCTCGAGACAATCCGGCCCATTCGTTATCGGCAGCAGAATGGCGGCGATTACTTGATCCCAAGCATGCAATTGCGCCCCGGCTTGGAGAACCCGGGTGCGACCGCCTTTGCGCTTCACGAGGATCGCGCCGGCGCCGCCGCCCAGTCCGATCAGGACAGCCGGGCGATGATGGTGCGCAGCGCCTCGCCGAAGCGCCGGACTTCCTCGATCGTATTGTAATGCACCAGCGAGGCGCGCACGGCGCCGCTGTCCATGCTGAGGTTGAGCCGCTTCATCAGACGCGGCGCATACATGTGGCCGTCGCGAATGCCGATCTGCATCTCGGCCATTTCCTCGACGATCCTCTGCGGCGACAGCGTGCCGACATTGAAGCAGAAGGTCGGCACGCGCTCGCTGAGGCGTGCCTCTTCGGCCACGCCGTAGATCGTCGCGCCGCAATCTTTGAGCACCGCCAGCATTTCGCGCGCCAGCACCTGTTCGTAGTCGCGGATGGCATTCATGCCGGCGACGATGTTGTCGCGGCGCGACCGGTTATTCTCTGACAAGAAATTGCGGCCGATCGATTCGAGGTAGCGCACCGCGGCATCCATGCCGGAGACGTTCTCGTAAATGAAGGTACCGGCCTCGATCTTGTAGGGCGGCTCGTCGGGGATGAAATCTTCGCGGAAGGTCGGCAGGCGCTTCAGAGTTTCGAAGCGGCCCCACAGGAAGCCCATATGCGGCGAGAAATTCTTGTAGCCGGAGCAGACCAGATAGTCGCAATCCCAGGCCTGCACATCGATCAACCCGTGCGGCCCAAAATGCACGCAGTCGAGGAACACTTCGGCGCCTGCCGCATGCGCAATCCCAGCCACGGAGGCAACGTCGACAATCGAGCCGATCGAATGCGCCGTTACCGTGCAGGCGACGAGCCGGGTGTGCTCTGAGACCAGCGGGCGCAAATCGTCGACATGCAGATTGCCGTCCTCGCGCATCCGCCACCATTTGAACTTGGCGCCGGCGGGCGCCAGCGCCAGCCACGTCGCGATATTGGCATCGTGATCCATGTCGGTGATGACGATCTCGTCACGCTCCCCGTTTGGGCGCTCGGAAAGCATCTGGCCGATGCCGAGGCTGACCAGGCGGATGAACGAAGTGGCGTTCATGCCGAAACAGATCTCCGCCGGGTCGGTGGCGTTGATCAGCAAGGCCACGCTTTCGCGAGCGCCGGCGACGGCTTGGTCGACGGTGACGCTGCGGCCATAGCGGCCGCCGCGCTGCACATTATGCGCGACCAAATGGTTGGTGACCGCATCGAGCACGCTTTGCGGGATCTGCGCGCCGGCGGCATTGTCCATGAAGACGAAGTCCCCGGCTTGCTGCAAGGCGGGAAACATGGCGCGGATCGTCTCGACCGGGAAAGCTGCGGCATCGCCGGTTTTCGAAATCTGATGCTGGTTCAAGGTCGTCTCCTGCGAGGTGCGCTGACAGATTCAGCGGGTCTTTTCGGTTTGAAAGCGGCGTTCAAGGAGGCTGACGAGACGGACCATCGGCCAGAGAAAGATGAGATAGACCAGCGCCGCGCCGATCAGCGGTGAAGGATTGGCATAGAGCGATTGCGCGTTGGTCGCTTCCTTCAGCAGTTCGGGCAGCGCCACGGTGGAAGCGAGCGAAGTATCCTTGAACATCGAAACGCAATTGCTGGTCATTGGCGGAATGACGACGCGGATCGCCTGCGGCAGCACTACCTTGCGCAAGGTCAGCAAGAACGGCAGGCCGAGCGCCTGCGCCGCCTCGAACTGGCCGCGCGGAATGCTCTCTATACCGGAGCGGAACACCTCGGCCGAATAGGCCGCCATGATGATGGCGAAGGCCATCACCGCGGACGTCCACGATGACAGGCGAATACCGAGGAACGGCAGCGCATAGTAGATCAGGATCAGCACGACCAGCACCGGCATCGCCCGGAAAATGTCAATGTAGCCGACAGCCAGCAGCCGAAGCGGCTTTGGCGCATAGAGCCGCACCAGGCTGATGGCGAGGCCGACGGGAATACCGATGCCGATGCTCATGATTCCGAGCAGCAGGGTGTTCAGGAAACCGCGCAGCAGCGCCGGCAGGCTGGAGACCATGACGTCGGCGTTGAAGAAGGTGTCCAGCAGCGACATCGCAGCATTTCCGAAACGTTTGGCGTCCCGCGACGCTCGAGCCCGAGCCCGAAATCCGACATCGTGCCGGCATCGAAAGCCGGCACGACATTTAAGCGCGAACTGCCGCTCAGGCCTTCGGCATAGGCATTTCCTTGACGGTCGAGGAATCGGCAGGTGCGTCGCTGCCGAACCACTTCTTGTGGATCGCGGCCAGCGTGCCGTCCTTCTTCATCGCGGTCAGCGCGTCGTTCAGCTTGCCGAGCAGCGGGTGGTCCTTGGTCATCATCAGACCGTACTGCTCGCCGGTCTTGATGCGATCTTTTACGGCGAGATCCTTCATCCTGGTGAAAGAATATTCCAGGCCCGGAATATCGCTGACCGCCGCATCGACGCGGCCGGAGCTGAGATCGAGCAGCAAATTCTGCTGCGTGTCGTAGCCCTTGACGTCACTGAACCCGTCCGCTTCCTGGTGGGCCTTGACCCAGGCTTCGCCGGTCGAGCCGGACAGCACGCCGACGATCTTGCCCTTGAGGTCGGCCTCGACCTTGATCGGGCTGTCGGCCTTCGCGGCGATGCCCATGTCGGAATCATAGTAGGGCTGCGTGAACGACTGAGACTTCAGCCGCTCCGGCGTGATGGTGATCGACGAGATGGCGACGTCGATGCGCTTCGAGGTGGTGGCGGCGAACAGCGCCTGGAAACCGAGATCGGCGATATCAGTGGTCATGCCGATACGCTTTGCCGCCTCATTGATGATGTCGACTTCGAAACCCTCGAACGTGCCGCTCTCGTTCTTGTATTCAAAAGGCGGATTGGTCGGATAGGCGCCGACATTCAGCGTGCCTTCGGCGTAGGCCGGGCCGCCGGCGATGCCGATGGCAGCAGCAAGAAGCAGCAGGTTGCGTCGGGTGAAGTTCATTTTCGTTCCCTCTGGTTGTGATCGGACGGGTTTGGCCCCGCACGGTTTTGATGCGCCAAGTAACGGGACTGCCGGAAAGCCCTCCCGGCACGGCAGTCGCAAGACATTGGATGCTATCCAAAGTACCGCGCTTTTCAAGGCGAAAGTTTTAAGCTTAAAAAATTGCCACGTGTTGCCGTCACTCCGGAATAACCGCCGTGGCCTGGATCTCAACCTTGGCGCGATCCTCGACCAGCGCCATCACCTGCATGGCGGCCATCGCCGGAAAATGCCGCCCGATCACCTCGCGATAGACCTCTCCGATCCCCTTGCGATTGGCCAAATATTCCGCCTTATCGGTAAAGTACCAGGTCATCGAGGTGATATGTTCCGGCTTGGCGTCGGCCTCGGCGAGCACAGCAACAATATTGGCCAGCGTCTGCCGCACCTGGCCGACAAGATCATCGGTCTCGAAGCGGCCCTGTCCGTTCCAGCCGACCTGCCCGCCGACGAAGACAAGCTGCCCACGCGCGGCGACGCCATTGGCGTAGCCGACGGGTTTCGCCCAGCCTTCCGGCTGCAGGATGGTGTGCATGTCAAAACCTCCCAATGCTCAAATCCGGTCGCTCAAAACTCGAAGACAATAATTTTCACGCAAACTCCTGTCTCAGGCCGCTCCCATCACTTGCCGTGCAATCACCACCTTCTGCACGTCGGACGCTCCCTCGTAGATGCGCAGCGCCCGGATCTCGCGATACAGGCTTTCGACGATATGGCCCTTGCGGACGCCGTCGCCGCCATGCAGCTGCACAGCCTTGTCGATCACCTCCTGCGCTTTGTCGGTAGCGAACAGCTTGGCCATGGCGGCTTCGCGGGTAACCCGAGCCGCGCCCATGTCCTTGGTCCAGGCGGCACGATAGACCAGCAACGCGGCGGCATCGACATCCAGCGCCATGTCGGCGATGTGGCCCTGCACCATCTGCAGCTCGGCCATCGGCGCACCGAACAGCCTGCGCTCGGCCACTCTTGTGATGCTTTCGTCCAGCGCGCGCCGGGCAAAGCCGAGCGCCGCTGCGCCGACGGTCGAACGGAACACGTCGAGCACGGACATGGCGATGCGAAAACCGTCACCGGGTTTGCCGATCAGCGCCGAGGCTGGAATGCGTGCATTGTCGAAGGACAGCCGGGCGAGCGGGTGCGGCGCGATCACCTCCAGCCGCTCGGCAACGATCAGCCCCTCGGTTTCGGAAGGCACGACAAAGGCGGAAAGCCCCTTGGCGCCGGGCGCTTCGCCGGTGCGGGCAAAGACAGCATAAAAGTCAGCGATACCGCCGTTGGAGATCCAGGTCTTTTCGCCGGACAAGAGATAGCTGTCGCGGTCACGCGTGGCCGTCATTTCCATATTGGCGACGTCCGAGCCCGAGCGCGGCTCCGACAGCGCGAAAGCCGAAATCGCCTTGCCGGCCCGTGTCTTCGCCAGCCAGTGCTGCTGGTCGGGCGTGCCGAACAGGCTGAGTGCGCCGGTGCCGAGCCCTTGCATGGCGAAGGCGAAATCGGCCAGCCCGTCATGCCGGGCCAGCGTTTCGCGCGTGAGGCACAGGGTGCGCACGTCGAGCGGTCCCGGATTGTCCACATCGAACGCCGTTGGCTTCAGCCAGCCGTCTTTGCCAAGCCTCGCCACCAACTCGCGGCAGGCCGCGTCGACATCGTCATGCGCGACCGGCAGGTTCTTGGCGCACCATGCCTCCAGCCGCTCCGCCAGATCGCGGTGGCGATCCTCGAAGAACGGCCAGGAGAGGAAGGAACGGTCAGGCATTGCTGCCTCCACAATTCTCCGGCCCCGGCGCTCCACGACGCGCCCCTCTGTCCTGCTGGACATCTCCCCCTCTAGGGGGGAGATTGGCGGCTTCGCTGCCACGGCTCTCCCTGCGATGTTGGAGATTGGCGAAAGCGGGCCTGATATCCAATCTCCCCCCTTGAGGGGGAGATGGCCGGCAGGCCAGAGGGGGGTGCTGTCCCGCCAGCGTGGAAGCGATCATCTCAATTTCCCTCGAACACCGGCTTCTCCTTAGCCACGAAAGCCGTGTACGCCCGCTCGAAATCGCGGGTCTGCATGCAGATCGCCTGCGCCTGCGCTTCCGCTTCGATCGCCTGGTCGAGACCCATCGACCATTCCTGGTTCAGCTGCGTCTTGGTCATGCCATGGGCGAAGGTCGGGCCGGAAACGATGCGCGCGGCCATGTCGAGCGCGTCGGCCTCAAGCGTTGCGGTATCGACCAGCCGGTTGTAGAAGCCCCAGCGCTCGCCTTCCTCGGCACTCATCGTGCGGCCGGTATAGAGCAGCTCGGCGGCGCGGCCCTGGCCAATGATGCGCGGCAGGATCGCGCAGGCCCCCATGTCGCAGCCGGCAAGGCCGACGCGGGTGAACAGGAATGCTGTCTTGGCCAGGGGCGTGGCGATGCGGATATCGGAGGCCATGGCGATAATCGCGCCGGCGCCGACCGCCACGCCATCGACCGCCGCAATAATCGGCTTGCCGCAATTCAGCATCGCCTTGACGAAATCGCCCGTCATGCGGGTGAAGGCGAGCAGCGCCTTCATGTCCATCTTGACCAGTGGGCCGATGATTTCGTGGACATCGCCGCCCGAGCAGAAATTGCCGCCATTGGGCAGGAACACCACAGCATCGACATCATCGGCGTAGACAAGGTCGCGAAATATGTCGCGCAATTCGGCATAGCTGTCGAAGGTCAGCGGGTTCTTGCGCTCCGGTCGATCGAGCCGGATCTTTGCGATCTTGCCTTCGACCTGCCAGAGGAAATGCTTCGGCTTGCGGCCGGCCAGCTTCGTCATTCCCGTCCCTCCCAATTGCTGCGGAAGGAGGTCAGCATGCCGGTCAGCCGGCGCGCCTCATCCTCGCTCACATTGCCCAGCAACTCGCCGACCCATTTCTCATGCGCGGAGGCGATCACGGCGAAAATCTTCGATCCCTCTTCCGTCAGCCGCACCATCGAGGTGCGGCGGTCGCCATTGCGTCGGGCCCGCATCACCAACCCTTCCGAGACCAGCCGGTCGATGATGCCGGTGACATTGCCGTTGGACACCAGCAGGAAGCGCGAAAGATCGCTCATCAGCATGCCCTCCGGCGCGCGGTAGAGCGCGGCCATCACGTCGAAGCGTGGCAGCGTTGTGTTGAACTCTTGCCGCAGTCGTTCGCGCAGCTCGGCCTCGATGGTGCGCGAGGCGCGCAGCAGGCGTATCCACAGCCGCAGGCGGTCCTTGCCGGGTCCGGAAGGGGCGGGCAGGGGACCGGCTACCATGTCTCACCTCCGGAGATCGAAATCGTCTGCCCGGTAATCGACCGGGCGGCGTCGCCACACAGATAAAGTACCGCGGCCGCAATTTCTTCCGGCTGGATGAAGCGGCCTTGCGGGTTGGTCGCGGCTAGGCTTGTCCGTGCCTGCTCGGACGAGCGGCCGGTCGTTTGGACGATGCGCTGGACGGTGCTCTCCAGCATCTCGGTTTCGACAAACCCTGGGCACACGGCATTCACTGTTATGCCGGACTTGGCGGTCTCGACGGCGAGTGCCCGCATCAGGCCGACGACGCCATGCTTGGCGGCAACGTAAGCTGCGACATAGGGATAGCCTTTCAGTCCGGCGGTGGAAGCGACGAAGATGATACGGCCAGTCTTGCGCACTGCCATGCCGGCCAACGCCGGCTTCACCGTCAGGAACGTACCGGTCAAGTTGACGTCGAGCGTGCGCTGCCAGTCTGCCAGCGAGGTCCGCTGCGCCGGGGCACTGCCGGACATGCCGGCATTGGCAACGACGATGTCGAACGCTCCGCGTGCCGCTTCCGCGGCCTCGTAGAGCGACGCCATCGACGTCTCGTCGGTGACGTCGGCGGCAATGGCGAAGATGGACTTGTTCTCCGCGGCGACCTCGGCAAGCGGCTCCACGCGCCGGCCGCAGATGGTCACGTCAACGCCCGCGCCGGCCAGCGCCAGCGCGATCGCGCGGCCGACGCCGGAGCCGCCGCCGGTGACCAGCGCATGACGCCCCGAAATCGTCGCCGCGGCACTCATACTTTCAACCCCGCTGCCGCTTCGCGTTCGGCCAGCCGGTAGAGCTGGTCGCGGCCGGGCAGATAGGGATCCGGCCATTTGACGCCGCGATCGCCAAGCATGACGGCCGCGTGCAGCGTCCAATACGGATCGGCAAGATGCGGCCTAGCCAGTGCGACGAGATCGGCGCGGCCCGCCATCAGGATCGAGTTGACGTGGTCCGGCTCATAGATATTGCCGACCGCCATCGTCGCCATGCCGACCTCGTTGCGGATGCGATCGGAAAACGGCGTCTGGAACATGCGGCCATAGACCGGTCTTGCCACGGCCGAAGTCTGGCCGGCCGATACGTCGCAGATGTCTACGCCGGCCTCATGCAGCAGCCGCGCGATCTCTACGGCATCGGCCGGCGTCACGCCTTCGATGCCCAGCCAGTCATTGGCGGAGATGCGCATCGAGATCGGCTTCTCGGCCGGCCACGCGGCGCGCACCGCATGAAAGATTTCCAAGGGGTAGCGCATGCGGTTTTCCAGCGAGCCGCCATAGGAGTCGGTGCGCCGGTTGGTCAAGGGCGTGATGAAGGAGGACAGGAGATAGCCGTGCGCGGCGTGGATTTCGAGCATGTCGAAGTCGCAGCGCGCCGCCATCTCGGCCGAAGCGACAAACTGGTCGCGCACCATATCCATGTCGGCGCGGTCCATCGCCTTAGGCACCTGGTTTTCCCGCGACCACGGCACGGAAGACGCTGCCATGACGGGCCAATTGCCTAAGGGCAGCGGCACGTCGGTTCCCTGCCAGCCGAGCCTGGTCGACCCCTTGGCACCGGAATGGCCGATCTGGGCGCAGATCTTGGCCTCGGTTTCGGCATGGACGAACTCGACCAGCCGCTTCCAGGCGACCTCATGCTCGGGCGCATAGAAACCGGGGCAGCCAGGCGTGATGCGGCCCTCCGCGCTGACGCAGGTCATCTCGATGTAGAGGAGACCGGCGCCGCCCTTGGCCCGTTCGGCGTAATGGGCGAAATGCCAATCGGTCGGACAGCCGTCGACCGCTTTGTACTGCGCCATCGGCGAGACGACGACGCGGTTCTGCAGCGCCATGCCGCGCAGCCGGAACGGCGCGAACATCGGCGCGCGACGCAGATTGTTGCCCCCGGCGCCGGCCTGGCGCTGGAACCACTCCTCGGCGCCGGCCAGCCATTCGGCATCGCGCAGCCGCAAATTCTCGTGACTGATGCGTTGCGAACGCGTCAGCAGCGAATAGTTGAACTGCACCGGATCGAGGCCAAGATAGCGCTCGACCTCCTCGAACCATTCGAGCGAATTGCGCGCCGCCGACTGCAGCTTCAGCACTTCGGTGCGGCGGGCGTCCTCATATTTGCTAAAGGCGGCCTCGAGGTCTGGCTCGGACTCGAGATAGTCGGCCAGCGCCACCGCGCTTTCCAGCGCCAGCTTGGTGCCGGAACCGATCGAGAAATGCGCGCTCGCCGCCGCGTCGCCCATCAGCGCCAGGTTCTTGTAGGACCAGCGTTCGCACAAGACGCGCGGGAAATTGATCCACGCCGAGCCGCGGATATGATTGGCGTTGGTCATCAGCGCGTGGCCGCCGAGATGACGGGCAAAGATGCGCTCGCAGACGGCAATCGATTCCTGCTGCGACATCGCGCCGAAGCCGAAGCGCTGCCAGGTCTGCTCGCTGCATTCGACGATGAAGGTCGCGGTATCGCTGTCGAACTGGTAGGCATGCGCCCACACCCAGCCATGCTCGGTCTTTTCGAAGATGAAGGTGAAGGCGTCGTCGAATTTCTGGTGGGTGCCGAGCCAGACGAACTTGCATCTACGAATGTCGATATCGGGCTTGAACACGTCGACGAAGGCGCTCCGCGCTTTCGAGTTCAACCCGTCGGCGGCGACAACCAGGTCGTGCGTCTCCATATATGGCTTGGGATCGGCGATGTCGGTTTCGAAGACCAGCTTGACGCCGAGTTCGCGCGCGCGCCGCTGCAGCAACGTGAGCAGCCGCTTGCGGCCAATGCCGCAAAAGCCGTGACCGGTCGAGACCGTGCGCACGCCGTCATGGATGACGGCGATATCGTCCCAATAGGCGAAATGCTTGCGGATCCAGACGGCGCTGACCGGGTCGTTTTTGGTCAGATTCTCCAGCGTTTCGGCCGACAGCACGACGCCCCAGCCAAACGTATCATCGGCACGGTTGCGCTCGAACACCGTGACCTCATGCGCGGCATCCCTGAGCTTCAGCGAGATTGCAAAGTAGAGCCCGGCTGGTCCGCCGCCGAGAACCGCAACTTTCATCGTGCGATCTCCTCTTCGCTTCTGTTTGTCGAGTTTACGCCTGAGACGGATTAATTCAAGCTTGAAGTTTCAGGATTGAAACAATCCGCCCCAGAAACCCAGCTTGCCGGCAGTCGGCTTGCGCAGGCCAGGGACGCCCCGGGCTATTTTTCCGGGTTCTTCGGGCTCCACAGCACCGTCTCCGCATCTTTTTCATAGGCCATGCCATTGGGATAGCTGATCGCTTCCAACTGCAAGCCCCAGGGCGCCTGGAAGTAGAGGATGGTCTGGCCGGCGGCCGGGCCTTCGGTAACCGGCAGCGGTCCCATCCGCGTCTTGACGCCCTTGCCGTCAAGATAGGCTTTTGCGGCGGCGATGTCGTCGACATAGAAGGCGATATGGAAGCCGCCTATGTCGCTGTTGCGAGGCGTCAGGTCCTTCTGGTCCGGCGCGGTGTATTTGAACAGCTCGATGTTCGACCCGTGTCCGCAGCGGACCAGGGTGATCTCCTCAATCACCGCCTTGGGATCGACGCCCAGCAGATCCTGCATGAATGTGCCCTTGTCGTCGGCGAACGGGCCGAACGACATCGCCTTCTTGCAGCCAACCACCTCGGTGAAGAAATCGACCGCCTGCTCCATGTCGGGGACGGTGACGCCGGTGTGGTCGTGGCCTCGCATGCCGGGTATCGAATCAGCCGAGGCTGCTCCCATCGAGCCGACCAGAGCGGCCGCAAGCATCGTGTTTCTGATTGCGTATTTCATTCCAGTTCTCCTCCGTTTCGCGAGCTGACTTGTCGGCGCACGTCCGAGGCCCGCTCTTCGGCGTGCGAATAGGATTGTGTTTCATGCCGGCGCCTTTGCGGCGGGAAGCAGCCAGGCGTCATCGATCTCGGGCAGCGGAATGGCGGCGAGCAGGTCGCGCGTGTAAGCCTGCTGCGGCTGCTCGAACAAAGTATCCGTCGCACTGGCTTCGACGATCGCGCCTTCGCGCATGACGATCACTTGCCGGCAGAGCCGCCGGATCACCGACAGGTCATGGCTGATGAAGGCAACGGTCAGGCCCATTTCGGCGGCGAGTTTTTCCAGCAGCGTCAGGATCTGTGCCTGCGTCGACACGTCGAGGCCTGAGACGATTTCGTCGGCCAGCACGAATTTCGGCGACAGCGCCAGCGCGCGGGCAATGCCGACGCGCTGGCGCTGGCCGCCCGACAATTCATGACGATAGCGGCTGGCGAAGCCTTGCGGCAGGCCGACGCGCTGCAATGCCTCCGCGACACGCCCCTTGAGATTGTCGCCAAGCCCGTTCTGCTTGAGCGGTGCTGCGATGATGCTGAAGATGGTGCGGCGCGGATTGAGCGACGACATCGGATCCTGGAAGATCATCTGCAGATTGCGGCGCAGCGGCCGGAGTTCGGCCTCAGCCAGATGCGTGATGTCGCGGCCGTCGAAGATGACCTTGCCGGCACTGGGCTCCAGAAGCCGCACCAACGCGCGGCCAAGCGTCGATTTGCCGGAGCCGGATTCGCCGACGATGCCGGTCACCGATCCCTTTGGCAGGTCGAAATCCAGCCCTTTCAGGATCTCGGCCAAGGGCGCGCGGCCGATCAGCGGCTTGCGCGTCATGTCGGGCAGCGCGACCTTCAGCCCACGCACGGAAAACAGCGGCTCAGCCATGCGGGCGCCTCCAGGCCTGATCGGCGGCGGCGATCTCCGCGGCTAGCCCGGCCAGTACCGCCTCGTCCACGGGTTTCAGCGAAGTGAAGGGATCGGTGTAGCGCGGCGTCGCGGCCATCAGCGCTCGCGTGTAGGGGTGCTGCGGAGCGGCGAAGAGAGCAGCCGTCTCGGCCTCCTCCACCACCTTGCCGGCATAGAGCACCGAGACCTTCTGGCTGATCTTGGCGACGACGCCGAGATCATGGGTAACGAACAGGATCGCCGTGCCGTGCTCGCGCTGCAGCTGCGCGATCAGCCGCAGGATCTGCTTCTGCACGGTCACGTCGAGCGCCGTGGTCGGCTCGTCGGCGACGATCAGCCTTGGTTCGGCCGCAAACGCCGCGGCGATCAGCACGCGCTGGCGCATGCCGCCGGACAGCTCGTGCGGATAGCATTTGAGGACACGCTCGGGGTCGCGGATCTGCACCTCGTCCAGCAATCGGCGGATGCGTGCATCGGCCTTCTCGCCGCTCCAGCCGAGGGTGCGCACCAGCCGGTCGGTCATCTGCGGGCCGATGCGGCGTGACGGGTTGAGCGCGGTCAGCGGGTCCTGCGGGATCAGCGCGGTGCGCGCGCCGATCAGGGTGCGCCTTGCCTTTGGCTGAAGCTTGCCGAGGTCCTCGCCCTCGAGCAACATATCGCCTTCGACGATGCGCACGCTCGAAGGCAGCACGCCAAGCACCGCCTTGCCGATCATCGTCTTGCCGGCGCCGCTCTCGCCGACCAGCGCGCGCACCTCGCCGGGCTCGACGGCGAGCGACACCGAGCGCAGCACGCGCAAGCCATTAGGCAGCACCGCGCTAAGGCTGCGTATGTCGAGGCAGGGTTTCGCCAGCGCGTTCATCGCAGCACCGGATCGAAACGTGCCCTGAGGCCCTCGCCAAACTGGCTGAATGACAGCACCGTCAGGATCAGCGTGACCAGCGGGAACACCAGCACCCACCAGGCCTGATGGATCGACAGGCGGCCCTCGGCGATGATGCCGCCCCAGGTCGGGTCGTCGGTCGAGATCGACAGATTGACGAAGGACAGGATCGCCTCGACGATGACGGCAATGCCCATCTCCAGCGACAGCAGCGCCACGATCGACGGCACCACATTGGGCAGCACCTCGCGCAGCATGATGCCGATGCGGCCGTAGCCGGCGATGCGGGCGTTCTCGACATAGTCCATGCGCGACTGGCCCATCGTCTCGGCGCGGATCACCCGGCAGAAGCGCGTCCAGTCGATGACGGCAATGGCAATGATAACCGAGCTCAAGCCGGTGCCGAGCACTGCGACCAGAAGGATGGCAAACAGCACCGGCGGAAACGCCATCCAGACATCGACGATACGCGAGATGATGCGGTCGGCCCAGCCGCCGAAATAGCCAGCGATCAGCCCCAGCGTCGAGCCGACCAGGCAGGCGGCAAGGGCTGCCGCGAAGGCGACGATGAAGGCGATGCGGGCACCGAAGATCAGCCGTGACAGAAGATCGCGGCCGAGGCTGTCGGTGCCGAGCCAGTAGCCGGGCTCAGCACCGCTCAGCCAGAACGGCGGCAGCCGCTCCAGCATCAAATCCTGCGCCAGTGGGTCCTGCGGCGCGACCAACGGCGCAAAAATCGCGGCCAGCAGCGCAATCAGCAGCCAGCCGCCGGCCAGCCACAGGCGTGCCCGCGAGCCATGTCTCGAAATGCGGGCCTCATCCATGGCGCAGCCTCGGATTGAGCAGGGCGTACATCATGTCGACGGCAAGGTTGATCAGCACGAACAGCAGCGCGAAGACCAGCACGATGCCCTGGATCAGCGGCAGGTCGCGGTTGATGACGGCATCGATCGCCATGTTGCCAAGACCTTCATAGGAAAACAGTCGTTCGACAATGACCGTGCCGCCGATCAGGAAGGTGAACTGCACGCCGACCAGCGTCAGCGTCGGCAGGGCCGCGTTCTTCAGCGCCTCGCGCAGGATGACCTGCGTTTCCGAAAAGCCCTTTACCCGCGCCAGCACGACGTAGTCGAGGTCGAGCACTTCCTTCAGCGACTGTTTCAGCAGCTGCGAGATGATCGCGGCCAGTGGCAGCGCCAGCGCAATCGCCGGCATCAGCATGTGTGCCAGCAGGTCCCTGGTCAGGTCGAAGCGCAGCCGTACGATGCTTTCGAACAGATAGAATTGCGTGGCGAAGGGCAGGTCGAGCTGCGGCGACACCCGGCCAGAAATGTCGAAGATAGGCACCAGCACGCCGAACAGAAGGATCAGCACCAGGCCCCACAGGAAATCGGGAATCGAGAGTGCCGCACCGCTGGCAATGTCGATGCCGGCTTCGACCGCGGTGCCGCGTTCGCGCGCGCCGAGGATCGCCGTCGTGCCGCCGATCGCCAGGGCCATCACAAGCGCGACGATGGCGAGTTCCAGCGTCGCCGGCAGCCGGTTAAACACCAGCCCAAGCACGTCCTGCCGCAGTGAGATCGACGTGCCGAAATCGCCCCTGACGACACCGGCCAGCCAGATGAAGAACTGCCGGACGATGGTCTTGTCGAGCCCGTAAAGCGCGCGCAGCCGCGCGATGTCGGCATCGGTCGCGCCGGGCGGCAGCATCATCGCGATCGGGTCGCCCGGGGCGACACGGATGACGATAAAGACGACGACGGCCACACCGAACAGCGTGATCGCCATCGTCAGAAGACGGATCAGGAATCTTTGCAGCAGCATGGTCGCCCGTGGCGGAAAATGCGCGCCGTCATTCCGGACGGCGCGCGACAAGCCGAAGACTATGTCAGGCCGGGCTCATCAGCGCCGGCAGAAGTGCGCCGGACACATGCTGCACGACATTGACGCCCTTGGCATGCACGATCGGCTGCGCATACTGGATCAGCGGCAGCACATAGGCCTGCTCGGCGATGTATTTGTCGACGGCCTTCCATCCGGCGATGCGCTTGGCCTCGTCCTTCTCGCCCCATAGCGGGTTGATCATGTCGATCAGGTCCTGGCTGTCCCACACCGAATGCGGGCTCGGGCCATACATGGCAAAGCCGGTCGAGGTGGTGGGATCACCGATGGCATTGCCCCAATTGTAGAAGGCCGCCGGCGCCAGCTTGTCGGCGGCGCGCAGCTCGTAGTGCTTGGCGATCTCGTAGACCTCGATCGTTGCCTCGATGCCGACCTTGCGCCACATGCCGACGATCGCCTGGATCATCTCGTAGTCCTTGGGCTTGAAGCCCTTGGTCGTCTGTATCGTGAACTTGACCGGCTTTTCCGGCGAATAGCCGGAGGCGGCCAGCAGTTCCTTGGCCTTGTCCGGATTGTGCTCCACCTTGATCGACGCATCGTAGGCCTCGTATTCCGGCGTCTCCAGCGTATCGATGGGCTGGCCGTAACCGCGCAGCAGTCGGTCGACCAAAAGCTTTTTGTCGACCGCCATCACTGCCGCCTCGCGCACGTTCTTGTCCAGCATCACGTCGATGTCGTTGAAGAAGATCATGCCGATGTCGGAAACGTTCTTGCACGAGCCGGCAAGTCCATCCTTGGCGATCAGGCGGTCATATTCCTCATAGGGGATTTCCAGCGTCACCTGCGAGGAACCGGACTCGATCTCGGCGACGCGGCTCGCCGCATCGGTGACGAACTTGATGGTTACGTTCTCGAAGGCCGGCTTGCCGCCCCAGTAGTTCGGGTTGGCCTTGAGCCGCAGGAAGGCGTTGCGCTCGAATTTGTCGACCATATAGGGCCCGGTGCCGATCGGGGCTTTCTCAAAACCCTCGGCGCCGACCTTTTCGTAATAGGCCTTCGGCATGATGTAGCCGGTCAGGAACGACATCCACTTGAAATACACCGGGTCGAATTGCACGACGTCGCCGGTGATCTTGTTGCCGTCGATCTTGAAGTTGTTGACGTTCTTCCAGACGAACTGGATCGGGTTGCCGGTCTTTTCATCGCCCGCCCGCTGCAGCGACCAGACCACGTCTTCGGCCGTGAATGGCGAGCCGTCATGCCAGGTGACGCCCTCGCGCACCGTCATCATGATCTTGCTGCGACCCTCGTTCCAGCCCCATTCGGTGAGCAGGCCGGGCGCGAAAGAAAGATCCGGCTTCTGCGGGATGAACTGGTCGAACACCGACTGGTACAGACCCTGGATGGTCGGGTTGACCGCCGAAGGCCCGGTGGTCGGGTCCCAGGACGGCAAATTGACATTGTAGGCGATGGTCAGTTCGCCGGCAGCCTTGGCGATTTGCGGCAGGCCGAGCGCCGTGGCGCCAAGTGCGGCCGCGCCATATCCGAGCAATTCTCGTCTGTTGATTGTCATGGTCGTTCCCCTGTTGCTTTTATGCGCGGTGTCGTTGTCAATCGGTGGGTTCAGGCTCCTTGGGCAACCGCGCCTTGTCCTCCTTCACCCTAGATGAAAAGTGGAGCCTACCTCCCGCCAAGTTGTTGCGCGAGCATGAAGCCCGACGCCGCCCCGGTGCCGGCGCCGGGCCATGTTGCCGCCCCGGTCAGGTGCAGATTGCCGACCGGCGTGTTCCAGCCAGCGTAACCGCGCGCCGGCCGGAACAGGAAATTCTGCGCCAGATGATGGCTGCCGCAGATCTGGTCGCCGCCGACAAGGTTCGGGTTCTCGCGTTCGAGGTCGATGGGCGAGAACACGGCGCGGCCGAGGATCTTCCGACGAAGGCCGGGCGCATGGCGCTCGATAATGTCGAGGACGCGCTCGGCGTAGTGCTCCCTAGCCTCGTCCCAGTGAGCCGCCGCGATCGTGCCCGCCGCATCGCCTGCAATCTCGGCTGGCAGCATGCGCACCTGCACCCAAAGTACGTGCTTGCCGTCCGGCGCGCGCGAGGGATCGACGGCCGTCGGCTGGCCGACGACCAGCACCGGTTCGTCCGGCAGCACCCCTGACATCGCCTGCTGATAGGTCCGCGACATGGCATCGAGCGACGGCGACAGATGCACATAGGCGAACTGCCGAAGCTCGGCGCCGGCGCGCCAGTCCGGCAGGTCGTCGAGCGCCAGATGGATCATCAACGTCCCCGGCGCGTGGCGGAATTTTTTCACGGCCGTGTCGAAGCCGGTGTCGCCCGATCCGTTAGGCAACAGTTTCCCGGTCAGCGCCTTGGGCGCGACACCGGCGATGACGGCCTTGGCGGCTGTGTGGGTCTCGCCGGAAGCGAGCCGCACGCCGGTCGCTTTGCCGGCCGAAACCGTGATCTCGGCGACATCAGCCCCAGTGACGATCTTGCCGCCGGCGGCCGTGAGCATGCCTGACAAAGCGCGGATGATGGTGTCGGCGCCGCCTCTGCCGAGCACCATGCCGAAGCACTGGTTGGCCATGGATTCGAGGTAAGGGAACACCGCGCCGCCGGCGATATCGGGCGCGAAATCGAGATGCATGCCCCAGGTGGCCAGCGTCGCCCTGACATGCGGTGACTGGAAAGTCTCCTCGAGCCACGCGCGGGGTGAGGAAAGCAGTAATCGACCGGTATCGAGCGCGCCGGCCAAACCCTTCTTGCGCCAGAGGTTCCAGGCGGTGCCGGCGAGCGCACGGCCGCTCATCGGCGAGCCCAGCAGCCGGAACAGATGCTCGGCCTCCGCCGGGAATGCCGCAACCAGACGGCGCCATGTCTGTGCGTCGGCGTCGGAAAAAGCGGCCATGCGCGAGGCGGTCTTTTCCAGGTCGCTGCTGACGCCGAACCAGCTTCCGTCCGGGAAGGCGCTGGCAAAGCAATCGGCCACCGGCGCGAATTCCAGCCCGTGGGTTTTCAATTCATTTGCATATTTCTTGTGAAAGGCCGAGCCGGCGAACAGGCTGAGATTCATCGCGCCGAAATCGTGCCGGAAGCCCGGAAGCGTCAATTCGCGCGTCTGGACGGCGCCGCCGATCGTTGCATTACGCTCGAAAACTGCCGTTTTCCAGCCTTTGAGCGCCAGATGCGCGGCGCATGCCAGACTGTTGTGGCCTGCTCCGACAAATATGGCGTCGAACTCGCTCACGCCCCGTCCCATTTCCTTTATGCTTAAAGATAATTGCAGATGCATATGTTTTCGTCTAGTAGGATATTAAGGGCCGCGAGAGCCTTCAGCACCATCGAGAAAGAGGGAACAGAGACCATGGACACACAACAACTTCTAGGCGAAGTCGCCGGCCAGCTGCTTTCAGGCGCCATCCAGGTGGTCGACCTGACGGCGCCGCTCGGGCCCGACACGCCACTGATCAAGCTGCCGCCGGAACTGGCGGTCGACACGCCGAAGATCGAGATCCACGCCATCTCCGCCTATGACAAGAATGGCCCGTGGTGGGCGTGGAACTGGCTCAAGCTCGGCGAGCATTCGGGCACGCATTTCGACGCACCCAACCACTGGATCACCGGCAAGGATTATCCGGACGGCGCCACCGACACCATTCCGGCGCAGAACTTCGTCGGCCCGGTCAACGTCATCGACTGTTCGAAGCAAGCGGCAGCTGATCACGATTTCCTGCTCACCGTCGATCACATCAAGGCATGGGAAGCCGAACATGGCGCTATCAACCCCGGCGAGTGGGTGGTGATGCGCACCGACTGGTATAAGCGCAACGGCTCGGAAGCCGAGTTCCTCAACGCCAATGAGACCGGACCGCACACGCCTGGCCCGACCGCCGAAGCCATCCAGTATCTGATTAGCAAGGACATCAAGGGCTGGGGCAGCGAGACGATCGGCACGGATGCTGGCAAAGCAGGGGGAATGGAGCCGCCGTTCCCGGCGCATAGCCTGATGCACAAGGCCAACCGCTACGGCCTCGCCAGCCTTTGCAACCTCGACCGGCTGCCGCCGAAAGGCGCGATCCTGATCGCGGCGCCGCTCAAGATCGAGCACGGCACCGGCAGCCCGATCCGCGCGTTGGCGTTGGCGCCAAGGCAATAGGGTAGCTGCGGTCTTCGGGAGAAGATCATGTGCGGAAGTGGCACTGTGGTGACGGAGTGGGAGCGGCAGCCTTGCAAAGCTGCGGCTCTACGGCGCCGTAGAGCGCCAATCTCTGCAATTGAACTCCTGCCGGCTAGGAGCACGCATCGATGAGCGCTCCCGATCACATCGTCGTCGGCAGCGGCATCAACGCGCTGGTCTGCTCGGCGATGCTTGGCGGCAAGGGGGCGAAGGTGCTGGTGCTCGAGCGCAACGACCGCATCGGCGGCTGCATGCGCACCGAAGAAATCACCGCGCCCGGCTTCATCCACGACGTGATGGCGACGACCTTTGTCCTGTTCATCACCTCGCCGGCCTATGCGGCGCTGGGCAAGGATCTGGCGCGGCACGGCCTGGAGTTTTGCAACACCTCCACGCCGACCGGTGTGCTGCGCCCGGACGGCAGCCATGCCGTCCTGCGCACCGATCGTATCGCCAATGTAGCGGCGATCAATGCGCTTGCCGCGGGCGACGGCGACCGGCACGCAAACGATGTCGGTGCGATCGAGCGCAACGCCGGTCTGCTGTTCGGACTGCTCGGTGGCAGCCTGTGGTCCTACCCGACGGCCAGGCTGCTGGCGGGTGAAGCCTGGCGGCGCGGCCCGCGTGGCCTTGCCGCCTTTCTCGGCAGCGCGCTGGTGCCGGCGCGCGGTTGGCTGGAAAGCACCTACCAGTCGGAAACCATGCGCGCGCTGTGGGCGCCCTGGGTGCTGCATGCCGGCCTCGGGCCTGAGGACGCGTTCTCCGGCCAGATCGCCAAGGTCATCGCCTTCGCGCTTGAGGCGGCCGGCGCGCCGATCGTCAAGGGCGGTGCCAGGAATCTGCTGGCCGCCTTCGAAGCCCTGATCAGGGAACGTGGCGGCGAAATCCGCACCGGCGCCGACGTCGCGGCTATTGTCCAAAGCGGAGGCCGCGCCGCCGGCGTGCGGCTGGCTTCGGGCGAAACGATCAACGTGAACAAGAGCGTCATCTGCTCGGTCACGCCGACCCAGCTCTACGAGCGGCTGCTCGGCGACGCGGCGCCGAAAGCAGACGTCGAGGCAGCGCAAAAATACCGCTACGGCAAGGGCAATTTCCAGATCCACTATGCCTTGGACAAGCCGCCGGCATGGCGCGGCGAGGGCCTGGACAAGGTCGCGCTGCTGCATCTGACGCCGGGGCTCGACGGCGTCTCGAAGGCCTGCAACGAAGCCGTGCGCGGCATGCTGCCGGAGGTGCCGACCATGTGCGTCGGCCAGCCGCACGCGCTCGACCCATCGCGCTGCCCGGCCGGCAAGGCGGTCCTGTGGCTGCAACTGCCCGAGGCGCCACGGCATATCAAGGGCGATGCCGCCGGCAAACTGCAAACACCGGCAGACGGTCGCTGGACCGAGGCGCTGCGCGAAGCCTATGCCGACCGTGCCGAAGCGATCCTCGCCAGCCATATCGATGGGTTCAAGGACAGCGTCATCGCACGCCGCGCCTGTTCGCCGACCGACCTGGAAGCTATGAACATCAATCTGGTCGGCGGCGACCCCTATGGCGGTTCCTCGGCTATCGACCAGTCGTTTCTGTGGCGGCCGTTCAAGACGAGCCGCAATCACGCCACCGAGGTCAGGGGTCTCTACCACATCGGTGCCTCGACCCATCCGGGTGCTGGCTTGGGCGGCGGCTCCGGCTTTCTCCTGGCGGGGAGGCTGTGATGGAACAGAAGGTTGAAAAGCGCCAGCGCATCTCGACTTTGGGCCAGATCGGCCTGCAGCAATTCGCGCCCTATCTGATGAACCGCATCATGGGCCGCTACAACGCCACCTTGCGCGACAATTTCCGCAAGCAGGGCCTGACCATTCCGCAGGTGCGCACGCTGGCGGTGTTGTCGGTCACCGATGGCGTCACCGTCAACGATCTCTCGGTCTATACCGTCATCGAGCAGTCGACCTTGAGCCGGACGCTCGACACGCTGGAGGGGCAAGGGTTTGTGCGGCGCGAGCAGGGGGTCACCGACAGCCGTATCCGCCATGTATTCCTGACCGACGATGGCCGCGCCGAGTTCGCGCGCGCCTGGCCGGCCATGCACGACGCTTTCGAGGCAATGTTCGACGATGTCGACGATGCCGAATACGCGGCGCTGATCGCGACATTGCAGAAGATGCTGAAGAACATTCGCAAGCACGACATCTGATCTTACGCGCCGCCATCGGGGCGGTAACGGAAGGAGCCCAAAATGGCCGAACGGTCTTTTGCCAAGGAAGTCGAAAAGCTCAGGCTCGGCGCCGGCGAGGAGTTTTCCGGCGAAGGCATTCTCGCCATCACCAAGGCGCTGCTGCAATGCGGCGTCGGCTATGTCGGCGGCTATCAGGGCGCGCCGATCAGCCATTTGATGGACGTGCTGGCCGACGCGCAGGATATCCTGGGCGAGCTCGGCGTGCATTTCGAGGCGAGCGCCTCGGAAGCCACGGCCACCGCCATGCTTGCCGCATCGGTGCATTATCCTATCCGCGGCGCGGCGACCTTCAAGTCGACGGTCGGCACCAATGTCGCCTCCGACGCGCTCGCCAATCTCGCTTCCGGCGGCGTCACCGGCGGTGCATTGATCATCGTCGGCGAGGATTACGGCGAAGGCTCCTCGATCATGCAGGAGCGCAGCCACGCCTTTGCCATGAAGAGCCAGGTCTGGCTGCTCGACCCGCGACCGAACCTGCCGTCGATCGTCAAGGCGGTGGAGGACGGCTTCGAGCTGTCCGAGGTTTCCAACACGCCGGTCATGCTGCAGGTCCGTATTCGCTGCTGCCATGTCCACGGCCATTTCATCGCCAAGGACAACAAGCGCCCGGCAATGACTGTGGCCGATGCGCTCGAGGCGCCGCGCCGCGACACCGGCCGCATCGTGCTGCCGCCCGCGTCCTTTCTGCACGAGAAGGAAAAGGTGCAGAAACGCTGGCCGGCGGCGGTGGATTTCATCCGCACCAACAAGATCAACGAGTTTTTCGGCCCGGAGCACGGCTCGGTCGGCATCGTCATGCAGGGCGGCATGTACAATTCGGTCATCCGGGCGCTGCAGCGGCTCGGCCTCGCCGACACTTATGGCGATACCGACGTGCCGCTCTATGTGCTCAACGCCGTCTATCCCTTGGTCGACGATGAGTTCCTGTCTTTCTGCGAAGGCAAGGACGCCGTCCTCGTCGTCGAGGAAGGCCAGCCCAACTACATCGAACAGGCCTTTGCCGCGATGCTGCACAAGGCCGGCCGCGGCACCAGGCTCGTCGGCAAGGAACATCTGCCTATGGCCGGCGAATATACCGGCCAGGTGATGCTCGACGGCATCGGATCGTTCCTGCGCGCCACCATCCCGCATCTGCTGCCAAGCGAGGTCCGCGCGCCGAACAAGATCGGCGACGGGCTCGACACCGCCGACCTGATCAACGTCGTCCCGGGCCGGCCGCCCGGCTTCTGCGTCGGCTGCCCGGAGCGGCCGATCTTCGCCGCCACCAAGCTGGTCGAGCAGGAGCTGGGCAAGCACCACATCGCCTCCGACATTGGCTGCCATCTGTTCTCGATCATGCCGCCTTTCGAGCTAGGTGCCACTACCATGGGCTACGGGCTGGGGCCGGCCTCGGCTTCGGCGTTCAATTCGCCCGATGCCAAGCGCCGCTCGATCTCCTTCGTCGGCGACGGCGGCTTCTGGCACAACGGTCTGACCTCGTCGATCGGCAACGCGGTGTTCAACAAGAACGACGGCGTCATCGTCATCGTCGACAATTTCTATTCGGCCGCCACCGGCGGCCAGGACATCCTGTCGTCCCGCGCCGGCAACAAGACCAAGTCGACCAAGCACCCGATCACCGAGGCGGTGAAGGGCATGGGCGTCAAATGGCTGCGCCACATCGACCGCACCTACGACGTAACCAAGATGCAAGACACGCTGCGCGAGGCGCTGACGACGGACGAAAAGGGCCCGAAAGTCATTGTCGCCTCGTCCGAATGCATGCTCAACCGGCAGCGCCGCGAAAAGCCGCTGGTCGACAAGGCGATCAAGGGCGGGACGCGCATAGTCAAGCCGAAATTCGGCGTCGACGAAGATATCTGCACCGGCGACCATGCCTGCATGCGGCTGTCCGGCTGTCCGTCGCTTTCGGTGAAGTCGCTCGACGATCCGTTGCGCGACGATCCGGTGGCGCATATCGACCAAAGCTGCGTCGGTTGCGGCAATTGCGGCGAGGTCGCCGATGCGGCGGTGCTCTGCCCATCCTTCTACCGCGCCGATGTCGTGCACAATCCGAGCCGCTGGGACCGTTTCCTTGAAGCCGCTCGCCGCGCCACGATCAGTGTCTTGCAGCGGCGCCGTGAAAGCCGGCGCCTGATATTCGCCGATGCTTGACGCCGTGCCCTCATCGCGCTCGAAAGCCGGCGCCCCCGAAGACGAGCGCGTCATCAAGCTTGCCGTGCTGGCGGTCGGTGGCCAGGGCGGTGGCGTGCTGGCCGACTGGATCACCGACGTCGCCGAGCGCAACGGCTACGTCGCGCAATCGACCTCGGTCGCCGGCGTCGCCCAGCGCACCGGCGCCACCATCTATTATGTCGAAATGTGCCGCGACACCGGCCGCCTGCCGGTCTTCGCGCTGTCGCCGTCGCAGGGCGACGTCGACATCCTGATTGCCGCCGAACTGATGGAGGCCGGCCGCGCCATCATCCGCGGCTTCGTCACGCCCGAGCGCACCACGCTGATCGCCTCGTCGCACCGCATCGCCGCGGTCTCGGAGAAGATCGAGCCCGGCGATGGCCGCGCTTCGTCCTCGAAGGTGCATGCCACGGCGGAAGCCGCGGCCAAGCGCTTCATTGCCTTCGACATGGAGAAGATCGCCGCCGACAATGGCTCGATGATCTCGGCCAGCCTGCTCGGCGCGCTGGCCGGCTCCGACGCCTTGCCGTTTACACGCGAGAGCTACGAGCAGGCGATCGGCGCCGGCGGCCGCGGCGTCAAAGCCAGTCTCGCCGCCTTCGGCGCCGCCTACGATCGGGCGCGCGGCATCGCGAGTGCGCCTTCGGGCGACAAGACTGCCCCGCCGGCGGCCACTGAAACCGGCTCGGGCGCCGCGACAGAAGTCAGCGGCCCGGAAAGGCTGTTGAAGGGCTGGCAACAATTGGCGGCGCGCGTCGCCACGCTGCCTGTACCCGTGCGCGACATGGCGCTTCGCGGCCTGAAAAAAGTGGTCGACTATCAGGACGTTGCTTATGGCGGCGAGTATCTCGATAGGCTCGACCGGGCCGTCGCTCTGGACGATGCCGAACACGCCTACGCGCTGTCGATCGCCGCCGCCAAGCATCTGGCCAACGCGATGTGCTACGACGACATGATCCGCGTCGCCGACCTGAAGACGCGCTCTAGCCGCGACCGACGCGTACGCCGTGAGGTTGGCGTCAAGGACGGCTCGGTCCTGCAGGTGACCGAATATTTCCATCCGCGCATCGAGGAATTCTGCGGCACGCTGCCGGCCGGGCTCGGCAGCTACATCGAGGCGCGGCCGAAGCTCGCCGCCTTCCTCGACCGCCGCATCAACCGCGGCCGCCATATCCGCACCGACAGTTTTGCCGGCTTTGCCGCATTGTGGTTCATCGGCGGCCTGCGCCGCTGGCGCCGCCGGCTGCTGCGCCACAAGATCGAGACCGCGCATCTCGAGCGCTGGTATGCGCTGGCGCTGGGCCAAGTCGGCGAGGACTACGCGCTTGGCACGGAGATCCTCAACTGCCGCCGGCTGATCAAGGGCTACAGCGACACCCACGCCCGCGCACAGTCGAAATTCGACCGGGTGCTGTCGGCGCTCGACCTGGTCAAGGGCCGCCCGGACGCCGCAGACTGGACCCGGCGCCTGCGCGAAGCCGCGCTGAAGGACGAAAAGGGCGACATGCTCGACGGCGCGCTGAAGACGGTGGCGTCGCTGGGCGACGGCGACGTTCCATCAAGTTGATCTGTGAAATGGTCCCGTTTTAATTCATCGAGAATTTTGGTGCCGCTTAGGTGACTCGAACACCTGACCCCATCATTACGAATGATGTGCTCTACCAACTGAGCTAAAGCGGCCCGGGAAGCCGAGCTTCCAGGATGGGCTGCGTGATAGACGCAACCGGCCGCGAATTCAAGATGGCAGTCGCGATTTCAGGACGAGGCAATTCGTGCCGCCTCCGGCCGGGCGCAAGGGCAGCCGCCGCATCGATCCGGCATAGGTCGTGCGATGCCGCGCCGGCAGGCGGCACGCCGCGGTGACCGGAAAATCAGCGAAAAATGTTGATTCCTTTACCGAAAATCACCGAAATGAGCTTTGTGCCCCTCGGCAAGGCAGAATGCGGCCGCTCGCTTGTTGATTGATTGGTCGCCTGCGGCTAACGATCATGACAATGTGAGTGAAATTGCAGAGGGAATTCGCTTGGACGCGATCGAAAAAGCGATCCGCAACGCCTTCGAGAAAGGCAATGCCGACGACCGGGCGTTTCGCGAGCGGGTCTATCGATCGGCTTTCGCGGCACTCGACCGTGCCCTGCAGGCCAATCCAAACGTCACAGTGGAAGTCGCCATCAAGCGCCGCAAGGCGGTCCAGGCGAAGATCACCGAAATCGAATCGGAATTCCTGCCGGCGGTTGCCGACGTCGCCGCGCCGACCGACAGTTTGGAGGCAGCACCGGCGGTGGAGCCTCCGGCCGAAGCCGAAGCCGAGCCCGCGCCGTCGCCCGATGTCGTCGTTGAGGGTCCGGCGAAGCCGCCCGAAGCCGATGCGCCCCGGTCGCGCGTCTTGCCGGTCGTCCCCGACATCATGCCCGACGCGCCTGTTCCCGAGGCGCCGGTGATCGACATGGGGGCCTCGGTTCCGACCGAAGCCGACGTCGAAACCGACGACGCGGAAGTGACGCCCGACCGCGACGACCGGCGGGCGAGACGGCGGCGCCTGCCCTTGACCGCGATCTTCTTCGGTGTGACGCTGCTCGCAGCCGCCGGCATCGGCCTTTATTTCGCCAACCAGACCGGCGTCTTCAAATCGGCGACCGAGCTCGACACAGCGCCACCGGAAGCGCCGCCAACGGTCGATGGCGAAGATTTCACGCCGGACGACACCGCTTCGCCGCCAAAGCAGGGCGAGGAGGACCAGGCGCGCGACTGGATCAACGTTTTTTCGCCGGGTGACCCGACGCAGGTCAATGCACCGTCGGACGCCAAGGCCGACGTCATCCAGGACGAAAGCGGTTCCTTCCTGCGCATCCGCTCGGGGGCATCCGGCTCGGCCATCAGCTTCGACGTCGGACAAGGCGTGCTGGAAAAACTAGCCGGCAAGCATGCCACATTCGACATCATCGCGCGCTCCGAGGAGCGGCAGGAGACGCAGATTTCCGTCGATTGCAATTTCGGCGAACTCGGCGACTGCGGCCGCAAGCGCTATGCCGTCGGTCGCGAGCGCAATGAATATCTGTTCGACGTGCGCTTTCCCGACAAGCGTCCGGGCGCTGCCGGCACCATCGCCATCAATTCCGACTTCGACAAGCAGGGCAAGTCGGTCGACATCTACGAGATCCGCGTTTCAGTCGTTCCCTAAAGCACGTCGCGTTCGGACCGGCCTCATGCGACGCGCTTTAGATTCTTGTTTTGATGCATGTCGTTACCGCAAAACCGCTGCACACTTTTTGCGCGACATGCATTAACTATCGAGCAGCGCCTGCAGCGTCTCGATGCGGTCGGCTTCGGCCGCCGGCTTGTCCCAGCGCAGCCGCGAAATGCGCGGAAAGCGCATGGCAACGCCGGATTTGTGCCGCGTCGAGCGGTTGAGCCCTTCGAAGGCTACCTCAAGCACCAGCCCGTTCCTGCGGTCGGCACGCACCGAGCGGACCGGGCCAAAGCGCTCGATCGTATTGTCGCGGACATATTTGTCGATCTGCCTCAGTTCCTCGTCGGTGAAGCCGAAATAGGCTTTTCCCACCGGCACCAGCTCCTCCGATCCTTCCGGCCCGGACCAGACGCCGAATGTGTAGTCGGAATAGAAGCTCGAACGCTTGCCGTGGCCGCGCTGGGCATACATCAGCACCGCGTCGACCGTGTGCGGATCGCGCTTCCATTTGAACCACGGGCCCTTCGGCCGCCCGGCCACATAGGGCGAATCCCAGCGCTTCAGCATGACGCCTTCGATGACCGGATGCAGCGGCTTGCGGCGCAATTCCTCCAGCGTCTGCCAGTTGGTGAATTCGACCAGCGGCGACAGATCGAAGCGGCCCGGATCGAGTGTCCTGACGAAGGCCTCGAGCCGGCCGCGCCGTTCGCGGAAGGGAAGTCCGCGCACATCCTCGTCACCAATCTGCAGCGCATCGTAGCAGCGCATGAAGGCGGGGTATTGCTGCTGGATCTTGGGTGACACGCTCTTGCGGTTCAGCCGCTGCTGCAGGTCCGAGAAGGTGCCCGTCGCCTGCCTGGGGTCACCGACCAGAAGCTCGCCGTCGAGGGCGCCGGAAAAATCCATCGCCTCGGCAAGATCCGGAAAGGCGCCGGAGACATCGTCACCGGTGCGCGAATAGAGCCGGCGAATGCCGCCTTGGCAAACCGCCTGGACGCGGATGCCGTCCCATTTCCATTCGGCCGCGTAGTCGGCCGGGTCGAGCTTTTCGAGGTCGCCGTCGCCGACGGCATTCGACAGCATCACCGGCCTGAACAGCGCCAGCGCCGTCTTCCTGGGTTTTTCGGCCTTGCCTTCGAGCCAGGCGAACAGCGCGAGATAGGGCGGCGTCAGCCCGTGCCAGAGTTCCTCGATCTCGGCGACATCGACCTTGCCGAAATCGGCCAGCGCCTGCTTGGCGAGCCGCGCCGAGACACCGATGCGCAGGCCACCGGTGACCAGCTTTATGATGGCAAAGCGCGCCGAAGTGCTGGCGCTGTCGAGCAGCCGGGCCAGCACCTGCGGCCCGTCGGAACGGCTCGCCGCCTGCAGCTTCGCCACCACCTCGGCCAGCGTCGGCTCGTGGTTCGCAATGTCGACCGGCGCCTGCGGCCAGACCAGCGACACGGTCTCGGCCAGGTCGCCGACATAGTCGTAGGAATAGCCGAACAGCACCGGATCCATGCGCTCGATCACCAGTGTGCGCAGCATCGCCGGCTTGACCGCGGCGATGGACAGATCGCCGGTGATGGCAGCCAGCGCCAGCCCGCGGTCCGGATCCTCGACGCTGCGGAAATAATCGGTCAAGAGCGTCAGCTTGCCGTTGCGCGACGGCGTCAGCACCAGCCGGTCGAGAAGCTCGGCGAAGCGGTTCATGGGAGGGGCGACGCCAATGGGAAAGGCTTGCGTTCTGTCGCGCCCCCCTCTGTCCTGCCGGACATCTCCCCCTCAAGGGGGGAGATTTGCTGTCGCGACTGCTTTCGCCAATTTCCAACGTTGCAGGATGAGCGGCAAAACCAAAGCTGCCGATCTCCCCCCTTGAGGGGGAGATGGCCGGCAGGCCAGAGGGGGGCGCCGTAGAGCGCCGTACCGGCGATTGCTGGATCCAAAAACACCATCAATCGCCCTCGTCCTCATAGCCAACGAGATGCAGCGGCCGAGCCGCAATGCCTTCGAGTTCGCACCAGCGCACCAGAGCCTCCTCGCGGCCATGCGTTACCCAGATTTCTTCGGCGCCGGTCTCCTTGATCGTGGCGGTCAACTCGTCCCAGTCGGAGTGGTCGGAAATGATCAGCGGCAGCTCGACGCCGCCCTGCTTGGCGCGCTGGCGGATGCGCATCCACCCTGAGGCGAAGCAAGACATCGGATCGGGAAAACGCCGCGCCCAGCGATCGGCGAAGGCGGATGGCGGGCCGACGACGATGGCGCCGGCAAAGTCGCTTTTTTGGCCGGTCTCGACGGTCGCCGGTTCCAATGTGCCGAGATCGATATTCTGGCTCTGGTAATACTCGCTGAGCTTGGCCAGCGCGCCGTGGATGTAGATCGGCTTTTCGTAGCCGGCATCGCGCAGCAGGCGCATGACACGCTGCGCCTTGCCCAGCGCATAAGCGCCGACCAGATGCGTGCGCTCGGGAAACTGTTCGGTCGATTTCAGCAGCCGGGCGATCTCTTCGGAATCGGGCGGATGCCGAAACACCGGCAGGCCGAACGTCGCCTCGGTGATGAAGACGTCACACTTGAGCGGCTCGAACGGCTCGCAGGTCGTGTCCTTCTGGCGCTTATAGTCGCCGGACGCGACGATGCATGTGCCCTGATGCGCGACCTTGATCTGCGCCGAGCCCAGCACATGGCCGGCCGGGTGAAAGCTGACGGCCACACCGCCAAGCGCAATCGTCTCGCCGAGCACGGCGGCTTGCGTCGTTCCGGCAAAACCTTCGCCGTAACGCAGCCCCATGATATCGAGCGTCTGCTGCGTCGCCATTACCGAGCGGTGGCCGGAGCGGGCATGGTCGGAATGGCCATGTGTGATCAGCGCCCGGTTGACCGGCCGCACCGGGTCGATGAAGAAATCGCCGGGCGGGCAATACAGCCCTTCCGGCCGGGGATGAAGCAGGTCGCTGGCGCGCATGGCCCCAAGATAGGCGCTAATTCCGGCGCGGGAAGCCTGTTGTAAGTCACTGCTGACTCCAGCATAGAGCGCAAGCCGGCTGCAAACACCCGGCGGAACCCGATCGCATGAAACCGCTCCAGACCTCGTCCGGCGATTTGACCGCCGACCGCCGCGCCGACTATGCCGAAATGCTCTATGCATCCGGCGATCATGCGGCAGCGGCGGAATTGCTGCTCGGCGCGCTCGAACTGGCGCCGCAATGGCCAGCCGGCTGGTTCCGCCTCGGCGAGATGCAGGAAGCGGCAGGCGCGCCCGATCGTGCCGCGCAGGCCTGGACGACGGCACTGCGGCTCGACCCGGCGGACAGGCTCGGCGCGGTGCTCAAGCTGCAATTGATCGGCAGGGCAGCGGCGGCCCCGGCGCCGCCCAGCGCCTTTGTCGAGACGCTTTACGACCACTATGCCGGGAGCTTCGAGGGTGAGCTGGTCGACAGGCTCGGGTATCGTCTGCCCGAATGCCTCGACCGCGCCATCCAGGCAGCACGGCCGGGCCGGTTTTCGCTGGCGCTCGATCTCGGCTGCGGCACCGGCCTCATGGGCCAGAGGCTGCGGCCGATCGCCGATCGGCTGGAGGGCTACGACATCTCGACCGGCATGCTGAGGCAGGCGCGCGCCAAAGGCGTCTACGATCTGCTCGTCAAGACGGACCTGCAGGATTTTTGCTATTCTGGCCCGAAAGCCGATCTGGTGACGGCGGCCGATGTGTTCATCTATGTCGGCGCACTCGAAAAGGTGGTGAACAAGATTGCCGGAATGCTTGCCGGCGGCGGTCTGTTTGCGTTCTCCGTCGAGACGCTCCTTGGCGGCCACTCGTCTGGCAGCGGCGATTTCGCCTTGCTGCCGTCCCGCCGCTACGCGCATTCCCAAAGCTATGTAGAGCGGGTTCTGGACGCCAACGGCTTTTCGGTCCTGTCGCTGCAGGCAACAATCATCCGGCAGGATCGCCGCCAACCGGTCGAAGGGCTGGCCGTAGTGGCAAGCTTGCTTTCCGGCAGCGTAAAATCTGGCTAAGACTCCTGCCGCTGCGCATGAGAAGCCGCAGCTGCGAACGACAAGGAGCACGTTCATGCGCTGGAACATGATGGTCTTGGCGTCTTGCCTGGCGATGGCCGGCTGCGTCGGCAATTCGATGTCCGAACGGCAGGACGAAAACGTCCAGTCCTCGCTGCTATATGACAATGTGCCTTGCGATCAATTGCTGGCGCAACGAAACGGCCTGGCGCAGCAATATCATTTGCCGGTGGACGCCAAGCCGTCCTTCTCCAACCCGGCGACGGGCTTTGGCCCGTTCACGCCGGATATGCGCTCGAAAGCCAGACGCGACGCCGACCAGGCAAGCGGCAAGATCGACGCCATGAACCGGTCGATCAGCCGGCGCGAATGCGGCAAGCCGGCCAAGCAGAACAAGCTCGGCCTGACCTGACCGGATCCTAATCCGCCACCTTCCACTGCTCGCGCGAGGCGCTGGCGGGATAGACGCCGAGAATGCGCATTTCGCGCGAGAAAAAGCGCAACTCGTCGAGTGCCAGCTTCACCAGCGGATCGTCGGGATGGCCCTCTATGTCGGCGTAGAACAGCGTCGCCGTAAACGCGCCGAGCTGGTAGCTTTCCAGCTTGGTCATGTTGATGCCGTTGGTGGCGAAGCCGCCCATCGCCTTGTAGAGCGCTGCCGGCACATTGCGCACGCGGAAGATGAAGGTCGTCATCATCCTGGCGTCGGCCGAGGGGCGCTCGGCCCATTGCTTGTTCTTGGTCAGCACGACGAAGCGGGTAACGTTGCTGTCGGTGTCCTCGACATTCTCTTCGATGATGTCGAGTCCGTAGAGGGTCGAGGCCAGCGCCGGCGCCAGCGCGGCCATGGTGCGGTCCTTCATTGCGGCGACCATCTTGGCGGCGCCCGCGGTGTCGCCGGCAACCGTCGCCTTCCAGCCGTTCTTGCGGATGTATTTGCGGCATTGGCCGAGCGCGTGGATGTGGCTGTGCACGGTCCTGATCTCGTCGCGCCTGACGCCGGGCAGCACCATCAGCTGGAAGTGGATCGGCAGAAAGTATTCGCCGATGATGTGCAGCTTCGATTCCGGCAAGAGGTGATGGATGTCGGCGACGCGGCCGGCAATGGTGTTCTCGATCGGGATCATCGCCAGATCGGCTTTGCCGGTCTCGACCGCATTGAAGGCGTCCTCGAAGGTCGGGCACGGCAACGGCTCCATCGACGGGAACATGTTGCGGCAGGCGGTGTCGGAATTGGCGCCCGGCTCGCCCTGGAAGGATATTTTGTTGGTCTTTTCAGCCATGCGCAGAGTCTCGGGAATTGGGGGAAGAATTTGTTAGTTGGAAAGGAGCGCCCTGGCGCGCTCGAGATCGTCCGGCGTATCGACGCCAAGCGGCACCGACTGCACGATCTCCGCATCGATGCGCATGCCGGCCTCCAGCGCCCGCAACTGCTCCAGCCGCTCGCGGCGCTCCAGCGGCGACGGCCTCAGCGCAACGAAGCGTTCGAGCGCGGCGCGGCGATAGGCATAGAGGCCGATATGATGGTAGAGCGGGCCTTCGCCCCAAGGGGCGGTGGCGCGGGTGAAATAGAGCGCCCTGAGCCGCGTCGTCGAGAGTGGCGAGCCGACCAGCTTGACGACGTTCGGATTGGTCTTTTCCTCGTCGCGTACGATCTCGACGCAGAGCGTGGCGATATCCACCGCTGCGTTCTCGAAAGGCTTCAGCGCGGCGCCGATAACAAGGGGGTCGATGGTCGGCAGATCGCCCTGCACATTGACGATGGTCTCGACGCTGTTGCCGGGATCGAGAATGGTCAGCGCTTCGAAGATGCGGTCGGAACCGGTTTCGTGGTCCGCCCGCGTCATCACCGCCTCGAAACCATGCGCGCGCACCGCCTCCGCAACGCCTTGCGTATCGGTGGCGACGACGACCCGGCCGAGCCCCGCCTCGGCAGCACGGCGGGCGACGTGGACGATCATCGGAGTGCCGGCAATGTCGGCCAGCGGCTTGCCCGGCAGGCGCGTCGAGGCCATGCGGGCCGGGATCAGGATGAGGGTGGACATGAGGCGGGCAGGGGCTCGAAAAAGAGGAGGACAAAAGTGGCAAAAGGTCTCACTGGCAGCGCCCTTATAGGTGTTGCAACGCCGGAGCAAAAGACCTAGTTTCCGCGCGATTTGACCGCCTCGCAGGGTGGTTCACGATACCGACGGACGGAGTGGACGGATCGGTCCGCCGGAAAAGGGAGCCTGGGGCGTATGGATTCCAACGAAGTCAACAAGCTGCTCGCCGGTCTCCTCGGAACCGTGTTCATCGTCTTTTCCATTGGCATCGTGTCCGACGCGCTGTTTGCCTCGCCGGCGCCGGAAAAGCCGGGCTTCGCCATCGAGGCGACCGAGCCCGCCGAAGGCGGCCCGGCCGCTCCCGCCGCGGCCGTGAAGCCGATTGCCGAGCTGCTGACCACTGCCAACGCCGAAGCGGGCGCCGCCATCTTCAAGAAATGCCAGGCTTGCCACTCCGGCGAAAAGGGTGGCCCCAACAAGGTCGGCCCCGATCTCTGGGACATCATCGACCGTCCGGTCGCCGAGCATGAGGGCTTTGCCTATTCGGCCGGCATGAAGGAGTTCTCCAAGGGCGGCAGCGAGAAGTGGACCTACGACAATCTAAACCACTTCATCACCTCGCCGAAGAAGTTCGTAAAGGGCACCGCGATGGGCTTCGCCGGTCTGCCGAAGGATGAGGACCGCGCCAACGTCATCGCCTATCTGCGCACGCTGTCGGACAATCCGAAGCCGCTGCCGGCGCCCGGCGCCTCGGCCGAAAATGAGGCCGCCAAGCCGCCCGAAGGTGCGGCCCCTGCCAAGCCGGCAGAAGGCGCGGCGCCAGCCGCTCCGGCGCCGGCTGCGCCCGCAAAATAACAAAACTGTAATGGCATAATCCTTGAAAAAGCCGGGTTCAGCCCGGCTTTTTCGTTAGGAAAAATGCATATGCAACGACAAAGCCGCTCGGTTGCGGTTTTCAGCGCCGCCAAATGATCTAGATTGGGCCCAGACGCTATGGTGACGGCGCTATATCGCGAAGAGGAGAACGCATGACGGTTGGCCGAGCGCGGACGCTTCTGAAATCAGTGCTGATGCTGGCCGCTTTTGCCGGCGGATTGCAGGCGGCCTTCGCGGACGAATGGCGTACGACCTCCTCGCTGATCGGCGAATCCAAATACGGCGACAACTTCCAGCACTACGACTACGTCAATCCGGATGCGCCGAAGGGCGGCACAGTGAACTCAGTGGTGCTCGGCACGTTCGACAGCTTCAACCCCTATATCGTGCAGGGTTCGCCGGCCGCCGGCTTCGCGCAGTTCGGCGGCGGCCTGCTCTACGACACGTTGATGGAGCAGGCGACCGACGAGGGCAGCACCAGCCATCCGCTGATCGCCGACGCCTACAAATATCCGGCCGACTATTCCTCGGCGACCTACCGGCTCGATCCGCGGGCGAAATGGCATGACGGCCAGCCGATCACCACCGAGGACGTGATCTGGTCGTTCCAGGTGCTGAAGGCCAACAGCCCGATGTACAGCCGCTATTTCGAAAACGTCACCGACTCCGTCGCGGTGTCCGACCGCGAGGTCGAATTCCACTTCAGCCAGAAGGGCAACCGGGAGCTACCGAAGATCATCGGCGATCTCGTTGTGCTGCCCAAGCACTGGTGGGAAGGCACCGACGCCAACGGCAAGAAGCGCGACGTCACAAAGCCGACGCAGGAGCCGCCGCTCGGCTCCGCCGCCTACAAGATCGCCAGCTTCAAGCCTGGCTCCGAAATCATCTGGCAGCGCGTGCCCGATTACTGGGCGGCCAAGCTGCCCGTAAAAATCGGCCGCGAGAATTTCGACAGGCAGCGTTTTACCTATTTTCTCGACGACAATGCCGCCTGGCAGGCCTTTACCAAGGGCGGGCTGGACGACATCAAGCCGGAGAACAGTTCGAGGCGCTGGAACACGGCCTATAATTTCCCGGCAGTTCAGGCCGGCGACGTCATCAAGAAGGAATTCAAGACCGCGTCGCCCGAACCGATGCAGGCCTTCATGCTCAACACCAGGCGCCCGCTGTTCCAGGATCGCCTGGTACGCGCCGCGTTGATGTATCCGTTCGATTTCGAGACGATGAACCGGACCCTGTTCTTCGGTTCCAACACCCGCACCAGCAGCTATTTCCAGGGCACCGAACTGGCGTCGAGTGGCCTGCCGCAGGGCAAGGAACTCGAAATCCTCGAGCAGTACCGTGACAAGCTGCCGCCTGAAGTCTTTACCCAGGAATTCAAGCTGCCGGTCTACGACAACCCGCAGGCTGAGCGCAAATACCTGAAGACCGCGGTCGATCTGTTCGCCAAGGCAGGCTGGATCATCAAGGGCGGCAAGATGGTCAACGCCAAGACCGGCGAACCGTTCAAATTCGAGATCCTCGGTTGGAACGACACCGACCAGGTCATCGCCAGCCCGTATATCGCCAATCTGCGCAAAATCGGCGTCGACGCAACGCTGCGCCTGATCGACCAAACCCAGTATATCAACCGAGTCACCCACTTCGACTTTGACGTGGTCACTTCGATACTCGGGCAGTCGGACTCTCCCGGCAATGAACAGCGCGATTTCTGGAGTTCCAAGGCCGCCGATTCGCCGGGATCGCGCAATTACGCCGGCATCAAGAATCCGGTCGTCGATGCGCTGGTCGACCGCATCATCTTTGCCACCGACCGCGACGATCTGGTTGCCGCCACCCATGCGCTCGACCGGGTGCTGCTGTGGAACTACTATGTCGTGCCGCAATATTACCGCGCCGTGGTTTGGCTGGCCTACTGGAACAAGTTCGGTATGCCGGAGAAACAGCCCGCCTATAGCGGCGTCGACCAGAATTCCTGGTGGATCGACCCGGACAAGGAAAAAGCGCTGGCCGCCAAATATAAGAGTGGCAATTGATGGCTGCGCTGCCCCGTCGCGATTTCCTCGCCCTTGGCGGTGCGGCCGCCGCTGCAGCGCTGCTGCCCGGCCGGGCTTTCGCCGCCATCCCGACCGGCGTGAAACTGCACGGGCTGTCTGCCTTCGGCGATCTCAAATATCCTCCGGATTTCACGCATTTCGACTATGTCAATCCAGACGCTCCCAAGGGCGGCCGGATGAATTTCGGCCCGCCGAACTCCACCCTCAATCAGAGCTTTCTGACTTTCAACACGTTGAACTCGCTGGTGTTGAAGGGGGATTCGCCGCCGCGCACCGAGCTCTGTTTCGATTCGCTGATGGCAAGGGCGCTCGATGAGCCGGATGCGGTCTACGGCGTGCTTGCCGAATTCGTTACCTTGTCGCAGGACCGCAACGGCTTCCGCTTCAGCCTGCGGCCACAAGCGCGCTTCCATGACGGCTCGCCGCTGACGGCTGAGGACGTTGCCTTCGCCTTGAACCTCTACAAAGACCGGGGACACCCGAACCTTTCCCAAGCGCTGCGGCATATGACGGATGCGGTCGCAATCGATCCGCTTACTGTCAGCCTTACCTTCAACGGCAAACAGTCGGCGCAGAATATCCTCGCGATCGCCGTAATGCCGATCGTGTCCAAAGCCTTCTATACGGCCAATGATTTCGACGCCTCGACGATGACCCCGCCGCTCAGCTCCGGGCCGTACAAGATGGGACGGGTCGTGGCCGGGCAGACTATCGAATATGAACGCGTCGCCGATTATTGGGGGCGCGATCTCGCCGTGAACCGCGGGCTTAATAATTTCGACCGTATCCGTATCGATTTCTACCTTGATCGCCAGGCAGCGTTTGAAGCGTTCAAGAAAGGCGATACGCATTTTCGCGAGGAGTTCACCGCGCGCGTATGGGCGACCGGCTACGACTTTCCAGCGCTGAAGGATGGCAGGGTCGTCAAACGCGAATTTCCCGGCGAGAAATCGCCCGACATGCAGGCTGTCGCGCTGAACCAGCGCCGGCCGCAATTCCGCGATGTGCGCGTGAGACAGGCGATCGCCTATTGCTTCGATTTCGAATGGACCAAGCGGGTACTGTTTTTCGGCTCCTACGAGCGCTCGCAATCGAACTTCGAACGATCGGACTACAAGGCCGAGGGCCCGCCCTCGCCCCAGGAATTGAAACTGCTGGAGCCGTTTCGAGCCGAGTTGCCGCCGGAAACCTTCGGCGAACCGGTGGTGCAACCCGTCTCGGACGGTTCCGGTCACGACCGTAAGGTGCTGCGCGAAGCTTCGAGACTGCTTGCCGAAGCCGGCTGGAAGCGAGCGGGCAATTTCGTCGTCAATGAGAAGGGCGAGCGACTGCGGGTGGAAATGCTGGCCGAGGACGAGGGTCTCGTTCGCATTTTCGCGCCGTGGTCCGAGAATATGAAGGCGATTGGCATCGACGCTTCGATCCGGCAGGTCGATTCGACGCAATTTGAAGCGCGGCAAAGCAACTACGATTTCGATTTCAACATGCTACATTGGTTGATCGGGGCGACGCCTACTGCCGACGGCCTGGAAATCCTCTACAATTCCCGGATGGCGAAAACGCCGGGGATGCGCAACTATCCGGGTACGGAAAGCAAAGCCATCGACGCGCTGATCGAGGCAGCCGGCAAGGCGCAGAGCCGGATCGAACTCGTCACCGCGCTCAACGCGCTCGATCGGGTCTTGCGCGCGCGGCTAGACTGGATTCCAACATATCATCTGGCGAATCACCGGGCTGCCTTCTGGGATATGTTCGGCTTTCCCGCTCAAAAGCCGGATTACGACTTTCCGGTCGAGACGCTGTGGTGGTTCGACAAAGACAAGGCGGCAAAAATTGGCAAAGCCTGAGATTTTCGCACAAGCGAGGCAGAGAGCCTGATGGGCGCCTATATACTGCGCCGTATCCTGCTGATGATCCCGACCCTGTTCGGCATCATGGCGGTGTCGTTCGCCGTCATCCAGTTCGCGCCGGGCGGGCCGGTCGAGCAGGTCATCGCCAGGCTGACCAACCAGGGCGGCAGCGATCGCCTCGGCGGCGGCGGCGGTGATGCCGGCGGCGCCAATTTCGACGTCGCCGGCGACGTCGGCTCGAAATACCGCGGCGCGCAAGGGCTCGACCCGGAATTCATCAAGAAGCTGGAGAAGCAGTTCGGTTTCGACAAGCCGCCGCTCGAGCGCTTCGGCATGATGCTGTGGAACTATCTCCGCTTCGATTTCGGCGACAGCTATTTCCGCGACATATCGGTGCTCGACCTGATCCTGGAAAAGATGCCGGTGTCGATCTCGATCGGGCTGTGGATCACGCTTTTGTCCTATCTGATCTCGATCCCGCTCGGCATCCGCAAGGCGGTCAAGGACGGCTCCACCTTCGACGTCTGGACCAGCGGCGTCGTCATCGTCGGCTACGCCATTCCCGGGTTTCTGTTCGGCATATTGCTGATGGTGCTGTTTGCCGGCGGCTCGTTCTGGGACTGGTTTCCGCTGCGCGGCATCACCTCCGACAATTGGGACCAGCTGTCGTGGCCGGCGCGGATCGTCGACTATTTCTGGCATATGACCTTGCCGCTGACCGCGCTGGTATTGTCGGCCTTCGCCACGACGACGCTTTTGACCAAGAATTCCTTCCTCGAGGAAATCCGCAAGCAATATGTGGTCACAGCCCGCGCCAAGGG
This sequence comes from Mesorhizobium sp. M0698, assembly GCF_040320455.1. Taxonomy (NCBI): domain Bacteria; kingdom Pseudomonadati; phylum Pseudomonadota; class Alphaproteobacteria; order Hyphomicrobiales; family Phyllobacteriaceae; genus Mesorhizobium; species Mesorhizobium sp. M0698. Next base: position 556,643 of record NZ_JAMYPQ010000003.1, read on the forward strand.
CCTGTCGGAGCGGCAGGTGCTTTATGGCCACGTCTTCCGCAACGCCATGCTGATCGTCATCGCCGGTTTTCCCGGTGCTTTCATCTCGGCCTTCTTCACCGGCTCGCTGCTGATCGAGAACATATTTTCGCTCGACGGCCTCGGCCTGCTCGGCTTCAACTCGGTGGTGCAGCGCGACTATCCGGTGGTGTTCGCCAATCTCTTCATCTTCTCGCTGCTTGGCCTGTTCGTCGGGCTTTTGTCCGATCTGATCTATACCTGGGTCGATCCACGCATCGATTTCGAGCGGAGAGACGTCTGATGGCGCAGGCCACAGCCGAAACGGCGCCGGCACGGATCGCGCGGCCCTTTCTGTCGCCGCTCAACCAGCGGCGCCTGCAGAACTTCAAGTCCAACCGGCGCGGCTACTGGTCGTTGTGGATATTCCTGTTCCTGTTCGTGCTGTCGCTGGTTTCGGAATTGGTCGCCAACGACAAGCCGATCATCGCCTCCTACAAGGGCGAGATCCTGTTTCCGGTCCTGGTCGCTTATCCCGAGGAGAAGTTCGGCGGCTTCTATGCGGTCACCGACTACCGCGACCCGGTGATCCAGGACGAGATCAACGCCAATGGCTGGATGGTCTGGCCGCCGGTGCGCTACTCCTACCAGACCGTCAACAACGCTATTCCCGAAGCAGCACCGACCAAGCCGTCCTGGCTCTACGACAAGAAGACGCGCTGCAACCAGTATCCGAAAGGCGAGGCAGACCCCAATTGCAACGTCGGCAACTGGAACTGGCTGGGCACCGACGACCAGGCCCGCGACGTGCTGGCGCGCGTCATCTACGGCTTCAGGATATCGGTGCTGTTCGGCCTGATCCTGACCGCCGGCTCGGCGCTGATCGGCGTGGCGGCCGGCGCTCTGCAGGGCTATTTCGGCGGCTGGACCGACCTCCTGTTCCAGCGTTTCATCGAGATCTGGTCGGCGATCCCGGTGCTGTATCTGCTCTTGATCGTCGCCGCCATCCTGCCGCCCGGCTTCTTCATCCTGCTCGGATTGATGCTGCTGTTCTCCTGGGTGGCACTGGTCGGCGTGGTGCGGGCCGAGTTCCTGCGCGCCCGCAATTTCGAATATGTCAACGCGGCGCGCGCGCTCGGCGTATCCAATGTCACCATTATGTTCCGGCATCTGCTGCCCAACGCCATGGTGGCGACGCTGACCTTCCTGCCCTTCCTGCTCAGCGGCTCGATTTCGACGCTGACCTCGCTCGACTATCTCGGCTTCGGCCTGCCGCCCGGCGCCGCCTCGCTGGGTGAGTTGCTGAAGCAGGCACAGCGCAATCTCAACGCGCCCTGGCTCGGCATTTCCGGCTTCGTCGTCATCTCGCTGATGCTGTCGCTGCTGGTCTTCGTCGGCGAGGCCACCCGCGACGCCTTCGATCCGCGCAAGACGTTCAGATGAGCGACACCCCGCTGCTCTCGGTCCAGGATCTCAGCGTCGCCTTCACGCAAGGCGGCGACCAGTCGATCGCCGTCGACCATATTTCCTTCGACCTCGCCAAGGGCGAGACGGTGGCGCTCGTCGGCGAATCCGGCTCCGGCAAGTCGGTCACCGCGCTATCGGTGCTGAAGCTGCTGCCCTATCCGACCGCCAGCCACCCTTCGGGAAAGATCCTGTTCCTCGGCGCCGACCTGCTTGCCACGGACGAGAGAGACTTGCGCCGCGTGCGCGGCAACAAGATTACCATGATCTTCCAGGAGCCGATGACCTCGCTCAACCCGCTGCATACGATAGAGCAGCAGATCGTCGAGGTATTGAAGCTGCACCAGGGCCTGGGGGATCGCAAAGCCAAGGCGCGCACGCTGGAACTTCTGCACGAGGTCGGCATCCGCGAGCCGGAGAAGCGGCTCGACGCCTATCCGCACCAGCTTTCCGGCGGCCAGCGCCAGCGCGTCATGATCGCCATGTCGCTGGCCAACGAGCCTGAACTTTTGATCGCCGACGAGCCGACGACGGCGCTCGACGTCACCGTCCAGGCGCAGATCCTCGAATTGCTGGCCGGCCTGAAAAGCCGCAAGAACATGTCGATGCTGTTCATCACCCACGATCTCGGCATCGTCAGGAAGATCGCCGACCGGGTCTGCGTGATGACCAAGGGCAAGATCGTCGAGACCGGCCCGACCAAGGAGATATTCGCCAATCCGCAGCACGCCTACACGCGGCATCTGCTTGCCGCCGAGCCGAAAGGCAAGCCGCCGGCGGCCAACCAGGCCGCCAAGCCGGTGATGGTCGGCAAGGACGTCAAGGTCTGGTTTCCGATCAAGAAGGGCTTCTTCCGGCGCACCGTCGACAATGTGAAGGCGGTCGACGGCATCGACGTCACCGTGCGGGCCGGTCAGACGCTTGGCGTCGTCGGCGAATCCGGCTCAGGCAAGACGACGCTCGGCCTGGCGCTGGCCAGGATGATCTCGTCGACCGGGAACATCCAGTTCAACGGACGCGGCATCGATCAGTTGTCCTTCAACGAAATGCGGCCGCTGCGGCGCGAGTTGCAGATCGTCTTCCAGGATCCGTTCGGTTCGCTGAGTCCGCGCATGTCGGTCGCCGAGATCATCGAGGAAGGGTTGAAGATCCATGAGCCGAAGCTGTCTCCTGATGCGCGCGACAGCAGAGTCGTCGACGTGCTCGGGGAAGTCGGCCTCGATCCGGCGACGCGAAACCGCTATCCGCACGAATTCTCCGGCGGCCAGCGCCAGCGCGTCGCCATCGCGCGCGCCATGGTGCTCAACCCGCGTTTCGTCATGCTGGACGAGCCGACCTCGGCGCTCGACATGAGCGTGCAGGCGCAGGTCGTCGACCTCTTACGCAGCCTGCAGGCCAAGCACGACCTCGCCTACCTCTTCATCAGCCACGATCTGAGGGTCATCCGCGCGCTCGCCAATGAAGTCATCGTCATGCGCAATGGCAGGATCGTCGAGGCCGGCCCTTCCGAACAGATTTTTGGCCACCCGCGGACCGACTATACAAAGGCGTTGATCTCGGCCGCTTTCAAGATCGAAACGGCGCCGGTCGGCATCGTCAGCGAGTAGATTTTCGCCAGAGATCATGCACAAAATCAAAACGCTGCCGCGCCCTTGCACATCGGGACGCGAACGCTGTTGGTAAAAAGGGAAAAACAATCCGCAATGGAAAAAGGCCGCATCCTGCTTGCCCTCACCGGTATTCATCCGCTGCGCTGGCGCGAACTGCTGTCGGCGGAGCGCGAGGTGGTGCTCGAGCCGAATGGCGCCGGCGATCCCTCGATTACCTATGCTGTGGTGTGGAAACAGCGGCCGAACCTGTTGTCGTCGCTGCCCAATCTGCGCGCCATCTTCTCGATCGGCGCCGGCGTCGACCACATCTTCGCCGATCCCACCTTGCCCGACGTACCGGTCGTCAAGGTGGTGGCCGACAACCTGACCCAGTACATGACCGAATACGTCGTCTGGCGGGTGCTCGACCACCATCGCCAAGGCATGCTCTACCGCGCCCAGCAGCAGAAGAAGATCTGGCATGAACCGCAGCAGCGGCCGGCCAGCGACATCTCGGTCGGCATTATGGGGCTCGGCACGCTTGGCCGCGCGGCGGCATCGGTGCTGTTGTCGCTCGGCTTTCCCGTCAATGGCTGGTCGCGCAGCGATCGGCCGATGCAAGGTGTCTCGACTTACGCGGGCGAGGCCGGCCTGATCCCGTTCCTAAACGCCACCGACATCCTGGTGGTGCTGCTGCCGCTGACGCCGCAGACGCACGGTATCATCAACCACGGCGTGCTGAAGGAGCTGCGGAAGCGCAACGGCCTCGGCGGCTCAGTGCTGATCAATGCCGGGCGCGGCAGGCTGCAGAAGGACGCCGACATTTTGCGCGCGCTGGACGACGGCACGCTGAAGGAAGCCAGCCTCGACGTTTTCGAGGTCGAGCCGCTGCCGAAGACCAGCCCGCTATGGAGCCACCCCAAAGTGTTCGTGACGCCGCATGCGGCGGCAACTTCCGATCCGGTCCACCTGGCGCCGATCATGCTGCGCCAGATGGATGCTTTCGAGCGCGGCGAACCGCTGGAAAATGTGGTGGATCGCGACGCCGGGTATTAATTTTTAGAGCGCCGCTTTCCAGTCTCAGCCCCAGCCGAGCGGCACGTAGTCGATCTCCATAAACGCCTCGACTTCCGGGATCCAGCGGTCGCGGACGAAGGCGACGTGGTCGGGATGGTCGTTGTAGCCGGAATAGGCCCGCTGATCGGCGAACTCCATCGAGAAGCCGAAGCGGTAGTCGTTCTTGGGACTGACCTGCCGCAACTGCTCGAAATGCGTGACGCCCTTTATCGCCGTGAGAATCCTCTTGGCGTCGGCGAGGAACCGTTTTTCCTCGAGCGAATGCGGCGGGTGTTTCAGCGTGAACACGACGGTGTGACGGATCATTTTTTGCTCCTGCGATATCTTCGTGTCACGCGCTGTCAGCCCAGGCGCGGATGAGGTTATAGGCGATCGCCCCCTTCGGCGGTGTCATCAGGCCGCCCGGATGCTCGCGGGCCAGCATCAAGAGCACCTCGTCGCGAAAGAACCAGCGGCAATCTTCCAGCTCGTTGAGGTCGGGCTGGATATCGTCGTTGAGCGGTTCGCCGAAGCAGCCGATCATCAGCGAATAGGGAAACGGCCAGGGCTGGCTGGCGTGGTAGACGACACGGCCTAGCCGGATGCCGGCTTCCTCCAGCGTTTCGCGGCGCACCGCCGCCTCGATCGTCTCGCCCGGCTCGATGAAACCGGCGAGCGCCGAATACATGCCGGGCCCGAAATGCCGGCCGCGGCCGAGCAGGCATTTTTCGCGTGTTGCCGTCAGCATGATCGCCACCGGGTCGGTGCGCGGAAAGTGCTCCGTACCGCAGGCCGGGCAATGCCGCTTGTAACCGCCCGCCCGCATCTCGGCTTCGGTGCCGCATTTGCTGCAGAAGCGATGGCTGGCATGCCAGGCGAGCAGCGCCGCCCCTTGCGCCAGCGCGCCGGCCGCCGCTTCGTCGATCAGCCCCTGCATATAGACCGAGCGATAGTCGATCGCCTTGATCGTCTCGGGAAGCTGCTCGGGCTCGACCCCGGCCGGCACCGCCAGCACCGGGCCGCTTTCGGAAAAACCGAGCAGGACGCCGTTTTCGAGCGACGCTTCGAGCGGTCGGCATTCGGCCACGCCGAACCAGGGGTCGAATGCGCCTTGCGCAAGCTTCAAATAGAGCCGGCCGCCACGCATCAGCAAAAGCCGCGCCGAGGGATCGGCGAGTGCCTTTTCGACGGAATCGTCGGCGCGGTTTTCGGACTGCCGGTCGATAATGTTGCCGGCGAAGCCGACGAACTGGCTCGGCTCGCGCAAGGGCGCGTCAAACAGGCGAAAGCTCATGCAGACTCGGGAAGGTTCAAGGTGGACACGGGAGAGGCTTATAGCGCTGCCTTGATCTTTTCCGCAAACTTGCGAAGGTCGGAGCGCTGATAGGGCTCGCGCAGGCCGTGCCCCCACACCGGGCCGGGCCAGCCGGGATCGCCTTCCGAGCGCGCAATGACGTGTACATGCAACTGGCGCACGATGTTGCCGAGTGCGCCGGTGTTGATCTTGGTGCAGCCGGTCACCCGCTTCAGCGCCAGCGCCACCATGTTGGTCTCGAAGGTCAGCATCGCCTGGTCCAGCGGCGTCATGTCGTGGATTTCCTCGATGCCCGGCCGCTGCGGCACCAGCAGCAGCCATGGCCAGCGGCGGTCGTTCATGACGCGCAATTCGCACAGGCCGAGCCACATCAACTGTTCGCTGTCGGCTTCCAGCTGGGCGTCAAGCGTGAATCCGGCCTTGAGGCCCGGCAGCATCGGCGTTTCCCTCACTTTTTGACGTTTTTTGAACTCCATCGACGCTAGAGCGGCTTCCGAAGGGCCGCAAGGGGCAGCAACCAACATTGGCCGTCGCGGCGCTGATTGTGCGCGAAGAAGTGAGGGCCCGGGCAAATTGCATCAGGTTGGCGCTGCCCCGCCGAGGTCGACGATTTTGATCGCGGCCACATTTTGTTCTTGCTTTGTGCCGGCAGCTATGCTACTAATTTCGCTATGGTGATTATTCGCACCAACGACCCGCCCGCCGAGGCGGGTTTTTGGTTTCAGCTTTCGCCGTCGCTCAAGGCCCCTATCATCCGCACTTGCATTTCATCGCCGGATTGCCGATATGGAGGCTGGGAGGTTGGTGGTGGACGGTCCACTCGCCAACCGGGTCAGGTCCGGAAGGAAGCAGCCCTAACGAGCCCGGAACGGGTCATTGTTCCAGCCTCCCGCCTCTTCGCCTTTTGCCCTGACATTGACGGCGCCAAGCCGAGCGGGCGAAACTATGCGCAGGAATCGGCCGCCTCCAGTGGCAGCCCTTGGAGCTTAACGGGCGAATGAGCGAAGCCGGAAACGAGGCCGGGAAATTGGACAAGCCTGCCGCCTACCGCGTGCTGGCGCGCAAATACCGACCGTCGAATTTCTCCGAACTGATCGGCCAGGAGCCGATGGTCCGCACGTTGACCAATGCCTTTGCCACCGGCCGCATCGCCCAGGCCTGGATGCTGACCGGCGTGCGTGGCGTCGGCAAGACGACGACCGCGCGCATACTCGCGCGGGCCCTGAACTACAAAACATCGACCGTCGACCAGCCGTCCGTCGACCTTGCCGTGCTCGGCGAGCATTGCCAGGCGATCATGGAAGGCCGGCATGTCGACGTCATCGAGATGGACGCCGCCTCGCATACCGGCATCGACGACATCAGGGACATCATCGAGCGTGTGCGCTACGCCCCGGTGTCGGCGCGCTACAAGGTCTACATCATCGACGAAGTGCACATGCTTTCCAACCAGGCCTTCAACGGCCTGCTGAAGACGCTGGAAGAGCCGCCGCCGCACGTCAAGTTCATCTTCGCCACCACCGAAATCCGCAAGGTGCCGATCACCGTCCTGTCGCGCTGCCAGCGTTTCGACCTCAGGCGCATCGATGCGGCAATGATCAAGGCCGACCTTGCCAGGATAGCCGGTCTGGAGGGCATCGAAGTCGAAGACGATGCGCTGGCGATGATCGCGCGCGCGGCCGAAGGCTCGATGCGCGATGCGCAGTCGATCCTCGACCAGGCGATCGCCCATGGCGGCGGCGCGGTCAGCGCCGAAGCGGTGCGTGCTATGCTCGGCCTTGCCGACCGTGCCCGCATCGTCGACCTGTTCGAACATGTCATGAAGGGCGACGTCGCCGCCGCACTTGCCGAATTCCGTGCCCAGTACGATACCGGCGCCGATCCTGCCGCGGTGCTGACCGACCTTGCCGAGTTCAACCATCTGGTCACCCGTCTGCGTTTCGTGCCGGCTGCCATCGACGACGCCTCGCTGTCCGAGGACGAGCGCCGGCGCGGCGCCGATTTCGCCAGCATGCTGTCGGTCAAGGTGCTGTCGCGGACGTGGCAGATGCTCTTGAAAGGTATTCCCGAGGTGCAGACCTCCAACCGCCCGGTCAGCGCCGCCGAGATGGTGCTGATCCGGCTGGCCCATGCCGCCGACCTGCCGACGCTGGACGAGGCGCTGAAATCGCTGGAGAACGGCGGTACCCTGCCGGGCACTGCGCCGCGCGTGAATGGCACGCCGGCAAGCCCCGGCCCCGCAAACCATGCGCCTGCAAGCGGTGGTGCCGGCGCCGTGGCGCAGGCGCGGATGCCGATGGCCAATGGCGGCGCCCAGACAATGCGTCTGGTCGAGGCCGAGCCGGTGCCGACCAACTTCGTTACTCCGCCGGAGCCGGCGGTCGAGGCGCCGCCGGTGCCGGTGAAATCGCTGGCCGACATTGTCGCCCTTGCCGACGCCCAGCGCGACATGGCCTTCAAGGTGTTGGTGAAGCGTTGCGTGCGCCTGGTGCGCGTCGAGCCCGGTCGTATCGACGTCAGCCTGACCGACGATGCGCCGAAGATGTTGCTCAACGATTTGACCGCCAAGCTGCGCGCCTGGACCGGCCGCAACTGGCTGGTGTCGCTGTCGAAGGAAGAGGGCGGCCAGACCTTGGCCGAGCTGGAATCGACAAAGCGCGAAAACGCCTTCCTCGATGCCAAGAGCGACCCGACGGTCGCCGCCATCCTGGCGCGCTTTCCCGGCGCCAAGATCATCGACGTGCGCATTCCCGACGCGCCGGAAGCCGACGAGGCCGACGTGCCGGTCGAGCCGCCGGCCGACGACGACGAAACCTGAAACAACCAGCACCAGCTGCAAAGGACCGTGCGATGAAAGACCTTCTCGGCATGATGGGCAAGGCAAAGGAAATGCAGGCCAAGTTCCAGGCCATGCAGGATGAGATCGCCACGCTGGAAGCCACCGGGCAGGCCGGCGGCGGCCTGGTCAGCGTCACGCTGACCGGCAAATTCGAGATGAAGTCGCTGAAGATCGACCCGTCGCTGTTCAAGGAAGACGAGGTCGAGATTCTCGAGGACCTGCTTCTCGCTGCCCACAACGACGCCAGGACCAAGGTCGAGCAGATCATGCAGGAGAAGACCAGGGCGCTGACCGCGGGCCTACCGATCCCGCCGGGAATGAAACTGCCGTTCTAAGGCTACTGCATGTCGCGCAAAAGTGTGCAGCGGTTTTGCGATAACGACATGCATCAAAACAAGAACCTAAAGCGCGTCGCATGAGGCCGGTCGAACGCGACGCGCTAGTCAATCGGTATGCCGTTACAGTGGCCGAAGAGTGCAGCGGCCCAGTGCTCGCTCTACCGCCAGCTGTGTCTATTAGGCAACTCCCCACACTTAATAACGCTTTAGCCATCTTTTTGCCTGAAAGTGTCTCATTCTTGCCGCAACCAGAGGCGGGCTGGCAGCAGAATTGAGGGGACACCTGTTGATCTCTACCCGATGGAAGACGCCGTTGCGGCTCGGCGTCGTTATCTCGCCGCTGTTTTTGGCCGCTTGCAGTCAGACCGCCTCGCACGGCATGTCCAGCCTGACCGATGCTATTACGCCGAGTTTCCTGAGCTCGCGCTCCTACAATTCCACGCCGAAGGAAAAGGAGTGCCTGGAGCGGGCAATGTTCTTCGAGTCCAACCGGTCGAGCCGTGACGGCATGATTGCGGTCGGCACGGTGGTGATGAACCGGCTGCGGTCCGGCAATCACGGCAACACCATCTGCCAGGTCGTCGGCGAGCGCGGGCAGTTCGCGCCGGGCGTCATGACACGGCCGATGAATTCGAAGGCGATGCCCGACGTCGAGGAAGCCGCCGAGGCGGTGCTCAAGGGCGAGCGCAAAGCCAAGCTGAAGAACACCATGTTCTTCCACACCGCCGGCCTGCGCTTCCCCTACAAGAACATGCACTACACCATGGTCGCCGGCGGCAATGCCTTCTATGAAAAGCGCGGCCGCAACTGGCAGCCGCTGCCGGACGAACCGGTGGTCGCCATGGCCCAGGCCAAGCCGCAAGCGCCTGCCGCTCAGGCCATACTTGTCGCCTCGGCGGAGCCGGCACGCAGCGCCAAGCCGACATTCGCCAAAGCGACCTATGTGACCGCCGCGGCATCGCTGCCGGCAAAGCAGACAAGGGTGACTGCCGGGATGGCAACCGCGGCGAGGGCGACACCGGAGAAGCCGATGCTTGTGGCGCTGCAGGAACCAATGCAGGAGCCGGATGCGGCCCGTTTTGGCGGAACCGTGAGCGAGCGGCCTGTCACCTCCTTCCAGGCCGCGCCGGCAGAGCCGACAATGTCGTTCGAGGCGACGCCCGAGAACACCGACGCCATCGGCGCGATGATCGCCGGCCAGACCCGGCCACTGGAAGAAAACTGACGGCCCTAGTGGCTTGCAGTCGCTTCGGACAGACAAATACGTGGAGTCGGCGCCGCCCCTCATCGCCCTGCCGGGCACTTCTCCCCGTATAGTGACGGGGAGAAGGGGGACGGCCGCAATCCTGGCGTACATTCTGCAACGATGATGATTGGCGAAACCGTCGATAAGAGCGTTCCTCTCCCCGTCACTATACGGGGAGAGGTCGCCGGCAGGCGGGTGAGGGGCAGCGCCAACGCCCGGAAAAGGGTGACGGGCGAATTCAAGCCTGAAGCGATTGCCCGGTCGCCCGCCTCAGCAGAGTTCCAAAGCGTGCGGAAAAATCCTAAACCGGTGCGATGTCGAAGCGAATCGCCGGTCCCGAGATCGAACGCCTGATCCAGCTGCTGGCCAAGGTGCCGGGGCTCGGTCCGCGTTCGGCACGCCGCGCCGCGCTCCACCTCATCAAGAAGAAGGAACAGTTGCTGGCGCCGCTCGCCGCCGCCATGGGCGAGGCGGTCGACAAGGTGCGCATCTGCTCGACCTGCGGCAATGTCGATACCTCAGATCCATGCATGATCTGCACCGACCCCCGCCGCGACCCCACTACGCTCATCGTCGTCGAGGACGTGGCCGACCTTTGGGCGCTGGAGCGGGCGACAGCCATGAACGTGCGCTACCATGTGCTCGGCGGTACGCTGTCGCCGCTCGACGGCATTGGTCCTGATGAGCTAAACATCCGTTCGCTGGTCGATCGCGTCGCCGGCGGCGAAGTCAAGGAAGTGATCCTCGCCGTCAACGCCACGGTCGAGGGCCAGACCACCGCGCACTACCTCACCGACCAGCTTTCCGGCTTCGACATCAAGGTGACGCGCCTGGCGCACGGTGTTCCGGTCGGCGGCGAACTCGATTATCTCGACGAAGGCACGCTGGCCGCCGCACTGCGCTCGCGGACGGTGTTTTGAGGCGAGCGGCGGGAAGGGTGCTTCTGTGATGATTGCATTCTGTCGCGCCCCCCTCTGTCCTGCCGGACATCTCCCCCTCAAGGGGGGAGATTGGCTGTCGCGCTGGCTTTCGCCAATCTTCAACGGTGCAAGGCTGGAGCAGAAATCGAAGCTGCCAATCTCCCCCCAAGTGGGGGAGATGTCCGGCAGGACAGAGGGGGGCGCGACAGAACGCCGACCTCGCACACTAGCCTGCCTCTCGTTTCTAGCAGCCCTACTTGGGTTGATCCTCGCCACCCCGGTCTCCGCCGCAAAAATCGACGACCAGTTCCGCGCCTGGCTTGGCAACGACCTCTGGCCCGAAGCCAAGGCCAAAGGCATCTCCAGGAAAACCTTCGATGCCGCCTTCGAAGGCGTCAAGCCGAACCTGAAGCTGCCCGACCTGGTGAAGCCGGGCGAGAAGGCGACGACGCCGCAGAAGCAGCATCAGGCCGAGTTCGGTTCGCCGGGCGCCTATTTCGCTGAAAAGATAATCCGAACGGTGACCGCCGGCGGCCGCACCCGCGAGGCGACCAACGCTAGGACTCTTGCCGCGATCGAGAAACGCTACGGCGCGCCTGGCGAAGTGCTGCTGGCGATCTGGGGCCGCGAGAGCGGCTTCGGCGCGGCGAAGATGCCTTATGACGCCTTCGAGGTGCTGGGCACCAAGGCGTTCATGTCGACCAAGAAGGAATTCTTCCGCACCGAGCTCTTGGCTGCGCTCGCGATCGTCGAGCGCGGGCTTGCCCCGGTCGGCGCGATGAAATCGTCTTGGGCAGGCGCGCTTGGCCAGCCGCAGTTCATGCCGACATCGTTCCTCAAGCATGCCGTCGATTTCGACGGCGACGGCCGCACCGACATCTGGAATTCGACGCCCGATATACTGGCATCGATCGCCAATTATCTCGTCCATTATGGCTGGGTCAGGGGCCGCGGCTGGGGCTTCGAGGTGACTGTGCCGGACAGCGTCTCGTGCTCGCTCGAAGGTCCGGACCAGGGCAAGAAGATTTCCCAGTGGGCTGATATGGGCATCAGGCGTGTGTCGGGTAAACCGTTCCCGGCGAGCGAACTGAAAGCCGAGGGCTTTCTTTTGATGCCGGCCGGGCGTAGCGGCCCGGCCTTCATCGTCACCCCCAATTTCTATGTGCTGAAGCAGTATAACACCAGCGATCTCTATGCCCTGTTCATCGGCCATGGCGCCGATCGCATCGCCCATGGCGACAGCAATTTCTCGGGCAATTGGGGCGCGGTCGGCGGGCTCTACCGCTCCGACATCGCCGCCCTGCAGCGGGCGCTGGAAGCTAAGGGCTACGATGTCGGCAGCGCCGACGGCCTGCCTGGCTTCAAGACGCGCCGCTCGATCGGCAAATGGCAGGCCAGCAACGGCCGTTCCGCTACCTGCTTTCCCGACGCCGACCTGGTTACCGCGCTGAAATAGCCGGATTTTCGCACCGCCGGTCTGGCCCAATCGACCGTTCTGCAAATGCTCGTTGCCGCGCTCGAAACCGCCGGATATGGTGAACCGGAACCGCACAAAAAATTGCCAAGACAACGGTCCGGGGATCACCGTTCGACGCGGCAAGAAATGCCACAACCCTGAGCCGGGAACTCAGGTCAACAAAAACAGGGAACAGTTAAAATGATGATGGAAAAGTTTGCTCTACGCTCCCGCTTCTTGCTCGCGGGCGCGGCCATGTCCGCGCTGCTTCTGGCCGTTGCGCCTGCCTTCGCGGTCACGCCCGCCGACACGCTGGTCGAGGGTTTCGCCATCGACGACATCATCACCATGGATCCGGGCGAAGCATTCGAATTGTCGACCGCAGAGGTCACCGGCAACACCTATGATCTTCTGGTACGCCTCGACCTCAGCGACACATCCAAGGTCAAGGGCGATCTCGCCGAAAGCTGGAGCGTCTCCGACGACGGCCTGACCTACACATTCAAGCTCAAGCCCGGCCTCAAATTCGCCTCCGGCAATCCGATCACGGCGGCCGACGTCGCCTATTCGTTCGAGCGCGCCATCAAGCTCGACAAGAGCCCGGCCTTTATTATCGGCCAGTTCGGTATCGATGGCGGCAACGTCACCGAGAAGGCCAAGGCCGTTGATGACACGACGTTCCAGTTCACCGTCGACAAGGCCTATGCGCCGAGCTTCGTCTTGAACTGCCTTTCGGCGACCGTCGCTTCGGTCGTCGACGCCAAGCTGGTCAAGGAGCATGTCGCTGCGGTCACCCCGAGCGCCGACTACAAATGGGACAATGATTTCGGCAACGCCTGGCTGAAGACCGGCTATGCCGGCTCCGGTGCCTTCAAAATGCGCGAATGGCGGGCCAACGAGGCCGTCGTCCTTGAGCGCAACGACAATTACTACGGCGAAAAAGCCAAGCTTGCCCGCGTCATCTATCGCAATATGAAGGAAAGCTCGGGCCAGCGCCTGGCGCTCGAAGCCGGCGATATCGACGTCGCCCGCAATCTCGAGCCGAACGACCTTGATGCCATTGCCAAGAATGCCGACCTCACCACCACCAGCGCGCCGAAGGGCACGGTCTATTACATCAGCCTCAACCAGAAGAACCCGAACCTCGCCAAGCCCGAGGTTCGCCAGGCTTTCAAATATCTCGTCGACTACGACGCCTTGAGCACGACCATCCTCAAGGGCATCGGCGAGATCCACCAGACCTTCCTGCCCAAGGGCGTGCTCGGCGAACTGGACGAGAACCCGTTCAAGTTCGACGTCGCCAAGGCCAAGGAACTGCTCGCCAAGGCCGGCCTCGCCGACGGCTTCAGCGTCACCATGGACGTGCGTACCGGGCAGCCGACGACGGGCATGGCGGAATCGATCCAGCAGACGCTGGGACAGGCCGGCATCAAGCTGGAGATCATCCCCGGCGACGGCAAGCAGACGCTGACCAAATACCGCGCCCGCAACCACGACATCTATATCGGCCAGTGGGGCCAGGATTATTTCGATCCGAACTCCAACGCCCAGACCTTCGCCAGCAACCCCGACAATTCGGATGAAGGCAAGACCAAGACGCTGGCCTGGCGCAACGCCTGGGACATCCCGGACTTGACCAAGCAGACCGAAGCCGCCCTGCTCGAGAAGGACGCGGCCAAGCGCGCCGCAATGTACCAGGATCTCGAGAAGAAGATCCTCGATACCAGCCCCTTCGTCATCATCCACCAGCAGCTGGAAGTGGCCGGCCTGCGCAAGAACCTCAAGGGCTTTGCGCTCGGCCCGAGCTTCGACACCAACTTCGTCGGCCCCGTCTCGAAAGAGTGATGCCGGGGAGTGACGCCGGCGGACGCGCCGTATGAGTGTGGCTGAAAGCGAGGTGACGGCAGGGCGCGGCGGCGCCCGCGCCGTTGCCGTGGCCTCATCTATCGCCCGGTTCCTGGTCATCGCGATAACGACCTATCTCGGTCTGCTCGCGGTGACCTTCTTCATCGGCCGCGTGATCCCGATCGACCCGGTGTTGGCGGTGCTCGGCGACCGGGCGCCGGCCAACGTCGTCGAACGAACGCGCCGCGAGATGGGCCTCGACCTGCCGCTGGTCGAGCAGTTCTACATCTATGTCAAACATGCCCTGAACGGTGATTTCGGCACCTCGGTGCTGACCACCAATCCGGTGATGACCGATATCCGCCGCGCCTTTCCGGCGACGCTCGAACTGGCGACGTTGGGAACATTGATCGGTTCGGTGATCGGCGTGCCGCTTGGCGTGCTGGCCGCCGTGCGGCGCGGCAGCGTCATCGACCAGATCGTGCGCATCATCGGCCTTGTCGGCTATTCCGTGCCGATCTTCTGGCTGGGGCTGCTGGCGCTGGTGCTGTTCTACGCCAAGCTGCAATGGGTCGCCTTCCCCGGCCGGCTCGACGTCGTCTACGAATACACCTTCACGCCGATTACCGGCTTTTATCTGCTCGATGCACTCTGGCAGCGGCAGTGGGACGTATTTGCCGATGCCTTCCGCCACATCATCCTGCCGGCCTCGCTACTCGGCTATTTCTCGCTCGCCTACATCAGCCGCATGACGCGCTCGTTCATGCTGAACGAACTCACCCAGGAATACATCGTCGCAGCGCGCGCCAAGGGCCTGTCGGAAACGCGCATCATCTGGGGTCACGCGCTGCGCAACGCCGCGGTGCCGATGGTCACGGTGATCGCTCTGTCCTATGCCGGGCTGCTCGAAGGCTCGGTGCTGACCGAGACAGTGTTTTCGTGGCCGGGCATCGGCCTCTACATCACCAACTCGCTGCAGAACGCCGACATGAATGCCGTGCTCGGCGGCACGATCATCATCGGCTCGGTCTTCATCGCCATCAATCTATTCTCCGACCTGCTCTACCGGCTGCTCGATCCAAGGACCAAGGCAGGATGAGGACCAAGACAGGATGAGCACGGAAGCGATTCAAACCCGCCGCGACTGGCTGCTCAGCGAGCGGCCAGCGTCGCGCGTGCAGGCGAGGCTCGGCCGCGCCTATGTGGCGTGGCGGCGCTTTTCCGCCAACCGGCTGGCGTTTGCCGGCCTGCTCATCATCGTTGCCCTGCTGGTGGTCGCGGCATTCGCCGATGTGCTGGCGCCCTATTCGCCGACATTCGGCGACCTCAAGGGCTCGCGGCTCCTGGCGCCGAGTGCGGCGCACTGGTTCGGCACCGACGATCTCGGCCGCGATATCTATTCGCGCATCATCTTCGGCTCGCGCTGGACACTCTACGTTGTCATTCTGGTTGCCATTATCGCCGCGCCCATCGGCTTGCTGGTCGGCACCGTCGCCGGTTACGCCGGCGGCTGGACCGATGCGATCCTGATGCGCATCACCGACATCTTTCTCGCCTTTCCGAAGCTGATCCTGGCGCTGGCCTTTGTTGCCGCGCTCGGCCCTGGCATCGAAAATGCCGTGCTTGCCATCGCCATCACCTCGTGGCCGCCCTATGCCCGCATTGCCCGCGCCGAAACGCTGACGGTGCGCAATTCCGATTACATCAAGGCGGTGCAATTGATGGGCGCCTCGCCGTTTCGCATCGTGCTTCGCCACATCATGCCGCTCTGCATCTCCTCGCTGATCATCAGGGTGACGCTCGACATGGCCGGCATCATCCTGACCGCGGCCGGCCTCGGCTTCCTCGGCCTCGGCGCGCAGCCGCCGCTGCCCGAATGGGGCGCGATGATCGCGTCGGGCCGCCGCTTCGTGCTCGACCAGTGGTGGGTGGCGGGTGCTCCGGGCTTTGCCATCCTCATCGTCAGCCTCGGCTTCAACCTGCTCGGCGACGGACTGCGCGACGCGCTCGATCCCCGAAGTGGCGACCAATGAGTGGCGACCAATGAGCACGCTTCTCGAAGTCAACGACCTGCGCGTTACCTTCCCGACGCGCACCGGCCTGATCGAGGCGGTGCGCGGCGTCTCCTTCTCGCTCGGCCGCGAGCGGCTCGGCATTGTTGGCGAGAGCGGTTCGGGCAAGTCGCAGACCGGCCGCGCCATCATGGGCGTCACCCCGCCGCAGGCCGAGGTGACCGCGAAGACGCTCGCTTTTGACGGCATCGACCTGCTGGCCGCCTCGCCGCGCGAGCGCCGCGCGCTGCGCGGCAAGCGTATCGCCATGATCCTGCAGGATCCGAAATATTCGCTCGACCCGGTGATGAGCATCGGCCGCCAGATCGTCGAGACGCTGCGCACGCATGAGAAAGTCTCCAAGGCCGAAGCCCGCGACCGCGCGCTGGCCATGCTGGAGGCTGTGCAGATCCGCGATCCGGCCCGTGTCTTCGACCTGCATCCGCACGAGGTTTCCGGCGGCATGGGCCAGCGCGCCATGATCGCCATGATGCTGATCGCCGGGCCGGAAATGATGATCGCCGACGAGCCGACCTCGGCACTCGACGTCACTGTCCAGCTCGACGTGCTCGGCATCCTCGACCGGCTGGTCAGCGAGCGCGGCATGGGGCTGATCTTCATCTCGCACGATCTGCGCCTGGTCTCGTCCTTCTGTGATCGTGTCATCGTCATGTATGCCGGCAAGGTGGTCGAACAGCTCAAAGCCTCGGAGCTCGGCCGCGCCCAGCATCCCTATACGCGCGGCCTGCTCAACTGCATGCCCAAGATCGGCGCCGACCGTCACCCGCTGCCGGTGCTCGACCGCAAGCCGGAGTGGGCAGCATGACGGCAGCCCTTTCCGTCGACAGGCTGGAGGTGGTCTTCGACCGCTTCCGCGCGTTGAAAGGCGTCAGCCTCGAGGTCGAATCCGGTGAATCCTTCGGCCTGGTCGGCGAGTCCGGCTCCGGCAAGTCGACGTTGCTCAGGGCAATCGCCGGCCTGGCGCCGGCCGTATCAGGCACCATCGCGGTCAACGGCAAAACGCTCGGCGCGCGTCGCGACAAGGCGTTCTACCGCGAGGTGCAGATGGTCTTCCAGGACCCGTACGGTTCGCTGCACCCGCGCCAGACCGTCGACCGCCTGCTGCAGGAGCCGCTCGCCATTCACGGCTTCGCCGACGGCGAAAAGCGCATCCAGCGGGCACTCGACGAGGTCGGCCTCGGCACCGGGTTCCGTTTTCGCTATTCGCATCAATTGTCCGGCGGTCAGCGCCAGCGCGTGGCGATCGCCCGCGCCCTGATTCTGGAACCGTCGATCCTGCTGCTCGACGAGCCGACCTCGGCGCTCGACGCTTCGGTGCAGGCGGAGGTGCTGAACCTGCTGGAAGAGATCAGGCGCCGCCGCAAGCTGACCTTCCTGATGGTCAGCCACGACCTAGCCATCATCACCCACATGTGCGAACGGCTGATGGTGATGCAGAACGGCGAGGCGATGGAGAATCTGACCGCGGACGATCTTGTCGAACGCCGTGTCACCAAAGATTATACGCGCAATTTGCTGAGGGCCAGCGAGGGGTTCGTGCGGACGTAGTTTAACATTCCAGGCCGCGCTCTGGCGCGCCCCCCTCTGTCCTGCCGTACATCTCCCCCCTCGAGGGGGGAGATCATTCGCTCTACCGCTTTCGCCAATGACAAACGCCGGAAGGCTGGCGAGGCAACTGAAACTGCCAATCTCCCCCCTTGAGGGCAGGGCAATCGCATTTGGATTCTTACGAAGATGGACCCCCACCCTAACCCTCCCCACAAGGGGGAGGGAACGCTGCCGCGCGCCCTTACTTCTCCTTTTGGCGCCGAAAGGCAGGCAATTTGCCGAGATCAGCGCCAACGGAAGTCTTCCTCCCCCTTGTGGGGAGGGGTTAGGGGTGGGGGTACGTCGTAGAGCGAAAGCCTCGGCTTTCCATCTGCGATAGCCCTGCCCTTGAGGGGGAGATGTCCGGCAGGACAGAGGGGGGGCGCGAAGGAAGATAGTGTGCTGAAGGTTCTGCAAAAAGTTTTGGAGAGAGAACGGCGCTTGCTCTGAGGGGCGAGCGGCCATGGCACGGTGGTGA